>NZ_JBKGGV010000007.1:0-284087 GCF_052041965.1 Pseudomonas sp. SMSB3
GTAGGAGCGAGCGCAGCTCGCGATGCGCCGCGCCAACGGCGCTCGATCTCACAGGCGCCCTAAAACCCTCGCCAAACAAAAACCGCCACCTGGCGCGTTTCCTGCAAGCCCCCAGTCATATCGCCATAAATCGTGCAGTCATACGATCCGTGGCCGGTGACGAACAAGAGGGGACAACATGAAGGCGGTAATTCTGGCCGGTGGACTGGGCACGCGCATCAGCGAGGAGTCGCACCTCAAGCCCAAACCCATGATCGAGATCGGTGGCAAGCCAATTCTCTGGCACATCATGAAGCAGTACTCCGCCCACGGCATTCACGACTTCGTGATCTGCCTGGGGTACAAGGGCTATGCGATCAAGGATTTCTTTGCCAATTACTTCCTGCACACCTCCGACGTCACCTTCGACATGCGCGCCAACCGCATGGACGTGCACCAGAACTACAGCGAACCATGGCGCGTAACCCTGGTCGATACCGGCGAGGAAACCATGACCGGCGGCCGCCTGCGCCGCGCTGCGCGCTACCTGGAAGACGAGCGGGCGTTCTGCTTCACCTACGGCGATGGCGTCGCCGACCTCAACATCGGTGCCCTGGTCGATTTTCACCTGGCCCACGGCAAGCTTGCCACGGTGACTGCCGTGCAGCCGCCTGGGCGCTACGGGGCCCTGCAGCGCGACGGCGAGCAGGTGCGCGGCTTCATCGAAAAGCCGCGTGGCGATGGCGGCTGGATCAATGGGGGCTTCTTCGTGTTGTCGCCCAAGGTGCTCGACTACATCGACGACGACCAGACCTCCTGGGAGTCCGAGCCGCTCGCGCGCCTGGCGGCCGAGTCGCAGCTCAACGCCTTCCAGCATGATGGCTTCTGGCACCCGATGGACACCCTGCGCGACAAGAATCACCTGGAGCAGCTCTGGCACAGCGGGGAGGCGCCATGGAAGCAGTGGGCGTGAACCCGGCGTTCTGGCAGGGCAAACGCGTCCTGCTGACCGGCCACACCGGATTCAAGGGCAGTTGGCTGACCTTGTGGTTGCAGGCCATGGGCGCGCAGGTCACCGGCTTCGCCCTGGACCCCGGCACCGAGCCCAGTCTCTTTGCTCTGGCGCAGGCCGGACAGGGCATCGACGACGTGCGCGGCGACTTGCGCGATCTGGGCGAGCTGTTTGCCACGGTGAGCGAAGCCGAACCCGAGATCGTCCTGCACCTGGCCGCGCAGCCGCTGGTGCGCGAAGGCTACCGCGATCCGCTGGGAACCTATTCGAGCAACGTCATGGGCACCCTCAACCTGCTCGAAGCGTTGCGCCAGGTCGGCAGCGTGAAAGCCTGCGTGCTGGTCACCACCGACAAGGTCTACGCCAACCAAGAGTGGCCCTGGCCTTACCGTGAGAACGAAGCACTGGGCGGACATGACCCGTACAGCAGTTCCAAGGCCTGTTGCGAGCTGCTGGCGCAGTCGTACGCGGCCTCGTTCTTCCCTGCCAGCGCGTACGCCGAGCACGGCCTGGCGTTGGCCACCGCCCGCGCCGGCAACGTGTTGGGCGGCGGCGATTTCGCCCCTGACCGGTTGATTCCGGATGTGCTCAAGGCCTGGTCGCACGGCGAACCGGTGACCTTGCGTTTGCCCCAGGCCGTGCGCCCCTGGCAGCACGCCCTGGAACCGCTGGCCGGTTACCTGCAATTGGCTGAACGCCTGTACCGCGAGGGTCCGGCATTTGCCGGCGCGTGGAACTTCGGCCCCAGCGAGCAGGACATGTGCAGCGTTGGCGAGGTGGTCGCGCACCTGGCCGAGCTCTGGCCAGCCGCAGCCGGCCTCAAGGTCGAAACCAGCACCCTGCATGAAGCCGGCTTGCTGCGCCTGGACAGCGCTCGCGCTCGCCAGTTGCTGGGCTGGCGCACGCGCTGGTCGCTGCACGATTGCCTGCGTCATACCCTGGACTGGCACCTGGCCTGGCAGCGCGGCGACGACATGCGCGCCTTCAGCCTCGCGCAACTGGACCAGTATGTGGGGCGCTCGTGACCGATCTGCTTTTGCACGCGTTGCCCCTCGCTGGCCTGTTCAGCCTGCAGCACAAGCGCCACGGCGATGCCCGCGGCCAGTTCGCCCGGCTGTTCTGCGAAACCCGCCTGGGCGGGCTGGATGCGCCGTTTCATGTGCGCCAGATCAACCATTCCCATACCGTCGGCCAAGGCAGTGTGCGCGGTCTGCACTATCAATTGGGGGATACACCGGAGGCCAAGCTGATCACCTGCTTGCGCGGTGAGGTGTGGGATGTCGCGGTTGACCTGCGCGAGGGTTCGCCGACCTTTCTGCATTGGCACGCCGAACACTTGCGCGCAGGCGATGGCCGCAGCCTGTTGATCCCGGCAGGCTTCGCCCACGGCTTCCAGGTGCTCGGCAGCGAGGCCGAACTGCTTTACCTGCACAGCGCCGATTATGCCCCCGGCCGCGAGGGCGGCTTGTCGGCGCATGATCCGCGACTGGCCATCGATTGGCCGCTGCCTGTCAAGAATCTGTCAGCCAGGGACGCCCAGCATCCCTGGCTCGAACCCTCGTTTACCGGAGTGCGTCCATGAACTGCCGTGGCTGTGGTACCTGCCTGAGCCTGCCCTTGATCGACTTGGGCACCGCGCCGCCTTCCAACGCCTACCTGCGCCCCGAGCAACTGGCCATGGCCGAGGCCTGGGTACCGTTGAAAGTGGCCGTGTGCGAGCAGTGCTGGCTGGTGCAGACCGAGGACTACACCCGCGCCGATGCGCTGTTCGACGCCGACTACGCCTATTTCAGTTCCTACTCCAGCTCATGGCTGGCCCATGCCCGCGATTACGTCGCGCAGATGGTCGAGCGCTTCGGTCTCGATGGCGCCAGCCGGGTGGTGGAGATCGCCGCCAACGACGGCTACCTGCTGCAGTACGTGGCCGAGCGCGGCATCCCGTGCCTGGGCGTCGAGCCCACCCGCAGCACCGCCCAGGCGGCGCGCGACAAGGGCTTGCAGATCCGCGAAGCGTTCTTTGGGCAGCAGAGCGCCGAAGCATTGCGCGAGGAAGGCTGGGCGGCTGATCTGATGGTGGCCAACAACGTGTTGGCGCACGTACCGGACATCAACGATTTTCTACGCGGCTTCAGTACTCTGCTCAAGGCTGACGGCGTCGCTACGTTCGAGTTTCCGCACCTGTTGCGGCTGATCGCCGAGCACCAGTTCGACACCCTCTACCACGAGCATTACTCCTACCTGTCGTTGACCGCCGTCGACACCCTGTGCCGGCGTAACGGCCTGGAGATCTTCGATGTCAGTCAGTTGCCGACCCACGGCGGCTCACTGCGCGTGTTCGTGCAATGCGCCGGCGGCCCGCAGGCGCGCCACCCCAGCGTCGCCGATCTGCTTGCCAGCGAGCAGCGGGCAGGGGTGAGCACGCCCGCGTTTTACCGCAGCCTGGCGCCAGCCGCCGAGCGCATCAAGCAGCAGTTGCTGAGCTTCCTGCTGCAAGCCAAGGCCGAGGGCAAGCGCGTGGTCGGCTACGGTGCGGCCGCCAAGGGCAACACGCTGTTCAACTACGCTGGGGTCAAGCCTGACCTGCTGGCCTGGGTGGCTGACGCCAACCCGCACAAGCAGGGCAAGTTCCTGCCCGGCAGCCGTATCCCGGTGGTGGCGCCCGAGCGGCTGGCCGCTGAGCGGCCTGATTACGTGCTGGTGCTGCCCTGGAACTTGCTTGCAGAGGTCAGTGAGCAACAAGCACACGTGCGTGAATGGGGCGCGCGCTTCGTCATCGCCGTGCCACAGTTGACCGTCCTGTGAACGGCCTGCACGTACTGGTCAGCGGCGCCACCGGGTTCGTCGGTCGGCACCTGGTCGCCGCCTTGCTCGCCCGGGGGCATCGCGTGCGGGCGCTGGCGCGTGATCTGCAGGCGGCGCGGGCGCTGCCCTGGTTCGCGCAGGTCGAGTTCGTCAGCGCCGATGTGCATGACCCAGACTTGAACGTCGCCGCGCTGTGCCGCGGCATCGATGCGCTGGTGCACCTGGCTTGGCCCGGTTTGCCCAACTACCAGGGCTTGTTCCACGTTGAGCACAACCTGATGGCCGATTACCGCTTCATCCAGGCGGTGGTGCGCAGCGGCGTGGCGCGCGTGCAGGTCAGCGGCACGTGCCTGGAATATGGCCTGCTCGATGGCGCGCTGGAGGAATCGCGGCTGTGCCAGCCGAGCAACCCTTACGGCCTGGCCAAGCACAGCCTGCGACTGTTCCTCGAATGCCTGGCGCGCCAGCAGCCTTTCGCCTTGCAGTGGCTGCGCTTGTTCTATGTGTATGGCCCCGGACAGAACCGCAACAGCCTGCTGGCGGCGCTGGACCGGGCGATCGATGCTGGGCAGCGGCGCTTCGACATGTCCGCTGGCGAGCAACTGCGCGATTTTCTGCCCATCGAAACCGCTGCCGATTACCTGGTCAGGGTGCTTGAGCGCGACCACTTCAGCGGTGTGCTCAACTGCTGCAGCGGCCAGCCGACTGCCGTGCGCAGCCTGGTCGAGGCGCATGTCGCCAGGCGTGGTGCGCAAATCGACCTGAACCTGGGCCATTACCCGTATCCGGCCCACGAACCCATGGCGTTCTGGGGTGACGCGCGCCGCTTGCGCGCTGTGCTGGGAGTGTCTGATGAAGCGTGAGCTCTACCGCGCCACCGGATTGCCGGTGTTGCAGAACCGTACCTTCGCCGACGCTGCCAGTGCACGCGCCTCGGCCAGCGCCGACATGCGTCTGGTGCAAGACAGTCGTACCGGGCTGATCTACAACGATGCCTTCGACCCCGCCAAGCTCAGCTATGACAGCGATTATCAGAACGAGCAGGGCCATTCAGGCCGTTTCCAGCGCCATCTGGATGACGTCGAAGGTGTGATCGCCCGGCACTTCAAGGGTCAGGCACTGATCGAGGTGGGCTGCGGCAAGGGCTGGTTCCTCGAGCTGCTCAGCGCCCGTGGCTATGCCGTCACCGGTATCGACCCGGCCTATGAAGGCGACCGCGCGGATGTGATCAAGGCGCCGTTCACCCGTCAGTTGAACCGGCGCGCCGACGCTATCGTGCTGCGCCATGTGCTCGAGCACATCCAGGACCCGCTCGCGTTTCTGGCCGCCATCGCCGATGCCAACGGCGGTAGCGGGCAGATCTACATCGAGGTGCCGTGCCTGGACTGGATCATCACGCACAAGGCCTGGTTCGACCTGTTCTACGAGCACGTCAATTACTTCCGCCTGGACGACCTGCGCCGCATGTTCGGCCAGGTCGCCGAAGCCGGGCACCTGTTCGACGGCCAGTACCTGTACGTCGTCGCCGAGCTGTCCAGCCTGCGCAGCACCTTGCAGCCGGTGCCGGCACTGAGCTTGCCAGACGACTTCAGCGCCAGCCTCGAGCAGGCCGTGGCCATCGTGCGCAGTGCTGGCGAACGTGGCACGGCGATCTGGGGCGCCTCGTCCAAGGGCGTCATCTATTCGCTGTTCCTGCAACGGGCCGGCGCGCCGGTGGACTGGGTGATCGACATCAACCCGGCCAAGCAGGGCCGCTACCTGCCGCTGAGCGGCGCCCGCGTCAGCTCGCCCGAGCAGGCGCTCGACGCTCTGCCGGCCGGCGCGCACCTGTTCGTGATGAATTCCAACTACCTCGAGGAAATCCGCCGCATGACCGACGGGCGTTTCACCTACCACGCCGTCGACAGCGCCGATTTCACCCACCTGCCAACCGAGACCGCACAATGACCGACTCGCCGATCCAGGCTTTCCAAGCCGAATGCTCCGCGCAAATCGCCGCCCAAGGTGAAGACCAGGCGCTGCAGCATGTGGCCCGGGACTTCTTCAACCAGTCCGCGGCGCACAAATACACCTATCACTTTTCCTGGATGGGCCGCCCGATCATTCAGCTGCCCCAGGACATGATGGCCATGCAGGAGATCGTCTGGCAGGTCAAGCCGGACCTGATCATCGAATGCGGCATCGCCCATGGCGGCTCGATCCTGTACTACGCCTCGCTGCTGGAACTGCAGGGGCACGGCGAAGTACTGGGCATCGACATCGACATTCGCCCGCACAACCGCGAAGCCATCGAGGCGCACCCGATGAGCAAGCGTGTGCGCATGATCGAAGGCTCGAGCATCGATGCCGGCATTGCCGCTCAGGTCCAGGCCATGGCGGCGGGCAAGAAGGTCATCGTGGTGCTCGACTCCAACCATACCCACGCTCACGTGCTCAAGGAGCTGCAGCTGTATGCGCCGCTGGTAAGCGTGGGCAGCTACTGCGTGGTGATGGACACCGTGGTCGAGGACATGCCGGCGGACTTCTTCCCGGACCGCCCATGGGGCCATGGCGACAACCCGAAGACCGCGGTCTGGGAATACCTCAAGGGCGATGACAGCTTCGAGATCGACTATCAGTTGCAGCACAAGCTGTTGGTCACCGTGGCGCCGGACGGCTACCTGCGCCGGGTTCGTTGAGCATTCACTGAGTTGAATTTGTTGGCGGCAACGCCGGTGGTGGGGAAGAGTATGCAAGGCAATATCCAGTCAGGTCAGGCAATGGCGCTGCGCGAGCGATTCACGCTGGTGCTGATGACGCACAATCGTCCGGCGTTCCTGCGCCGCACGTTGCAGTACTACAGCAGCTATCCGTGTTCGATCCTGGTGCTCGACTCCTCGACCGAGTCGGCCGCCAGCATTGCCGCGCAGTTTCCAGAGGTCCAATACCTGCACCTGCCGCAGTTCTCCTACCTGGGCTTTCAGGCCAAGCTCAGCCACGGCGTGAGCCTGGTGCGCACACCGTACATGGCCTTCGCTGCCGACGACGACTTCCTGCTGCACGACGGTTTGAACCAGTCGCTGGATTTTCTCGACGCCAACCCCGACTACGGCATGTGCCACGGCTACAGCATGATGTACCTGGCCGAAGCGACGCAGGTCAATTACTACCGGCGCGACAAGAAAGTCAGTGAAGACTACGGCGATGCGAACGCGGCGCGGCGGGTGATGGACTACATGCACGAGTTCATTCCGCCGTTCTTCGCCGTGACTCGCACCGCGTTACTGCGCCGCTGGTTCGAGCTGCTGCCAGAGGGCACCAGCTTCGAGTGGCAAGAGATCGGCCATGTGTACTTCCTCCTGGCCAATGCCAAGGCGCGCATCCTGCCGATTCCTTACGCGGTGCGCGAAGCCAATTACGGCAGCTCCGAACACAAGACCGAAGTCATCCATGTGCTCAGCTTCAGCGACGCCAAGTCGGTAGCGGGCCGCGAGGCGTTCGCCGAGTTCCTCGCTGGCTTGCCCACCGCCATCGAAGGGCTCGATCGAGCCGAGTTGCGTCAGCACGCCCTGGACAGTTTCGCGGCGATGGCGCAAAGCCTGTTCCAGCGCCGGGCGCTGACCCTGGAGCTGGTCTGGGGCTCGAAGTGGACCGACCCGCTGAAGCCGCCGCTGCGGACCTTCGAGCCAGCGCAGTATGTGGAAATGCCGTTCTACAACCAGGCATTCTTCGACAAGCTCAGCGCGTTTGAATTTCTCATTCACGCCATGCCGGCCGGGCGCCTGCAACTGCAGCGCCTGGAGCCGTTGCTGCTGCGTCAGGAGCAGTTGCTGCAAGCGCAGGTCAACGACACCCCGGGCACCGTAGGCTCGCGTCTATGGACGGCGCTCGAACTCAATGCATTCAATCGTGATGTGGTGCGGCGTCTGGCCGAGCACTTGGGCGAGCAGGGCGAGCATCAGGACAGCGAGGCGCTGTTCGCCTGGCTGGCGCGGCTTGAAGCGCTCTCGCTGCAGAGCGGGCGACAGTTGCTCGGCAGCATGCCGTCCGGGCGTCTGCTCGACTGGCTGCAAGCGCGCAAGCCGGATCCCCAAGTGCAGGCCGCGCTCGACGCGCACTTGGCGCAGCATCAGGGTGGGCCACAGTTCGGCATCCTGCTGCTGGACCTGGATGACGATCAGGCGGCGCTGCAGGACACCTTCGACAGCTTGCTGGGCGGGCTCGGCAAGGCGTTTCGCATTGTCGTGTTCACCACTGGTGAGCCGCCTTTGGCCACGGCCCTGCACAACACCTTGCATTTCATCAAGGTCAGCCGCGAGGACTATGTCGAACACATCAACCAGCTGGCCCGGCAGTCGTCCTGCGATTGGCTGCTGCTGGCCGAGGCAGGTGATCGCTTCACCGCCACCGGCCTGTTGCGCGCCGGCCTCGAACTGCTCAACGCCCCTGAGTGCCGGGCAGTGGCGGTCGATGAAATCCAGCAGCAGGCCGATGGCGTCTGGCGCGAGCTGCTGCGCCCAGGCGTGAACCTCGACCTGCTGCAAAGCAACCCTGCACTGATGGCCCGTCACTGGCTGCTGCGCCGCGAAGTGCTGGTCGCTGCCGGCGGCTTCGACCCGCTGTACCCCGAGGCGCTGGAGTTCGAGTTGCTGCTGCGGCTGATCGAAAGCGGCGGCTTGAACGGCCTGGCGCACCTCGACGAGCCGTTGCTGATCACCCAGGCACCGCAAGCGCAGGCCAGCGAGCAGGCGCGTCAGGCACTGAGTCGGCATCTGGCCAGCCGCGGCTACAAGGCGCAGGTCAGCGCGCCCGTGCCCGGCACGTTGCGCATCGACTACCGGCACGTGGCACGCCCGCTGGTGAGCATCGTGCTGCCGAGCGAGGACGATCTCGACGCCGTGCAGCGCTGCCTGACCAGCATCCTGCAACGCACGCGCTACGCGCGCTTTGAAGTGGTGATCGTCGACAACGCCAGCCAGTCGCCCGCGCAGCTCACCTGGCTGGCCCAGCAACAGCAGCGCGGCGGTAAGGTGCGTGTGCTGCACAGTACCGAACGGCTGAGCCCAGCGGCGCTGTACAACGCCGCGGCGGCCCAGGCCGAGGGCGATTACCTGGTGTTGCTGGCAACCGATACCGAGGTGGTCAACGCCAACTGGCTCGAGGCGCTGCTCAACCAGGCGCAGCGTCCGGAAGTCGGCGTGGTCGGCGCCAAGTTGCTCAGCGCCGAGGGCAAGCTCAGCCAGGCCGGGCTGGTACTGGATGCGCAAGCGGGTGTGGTTGCGGCCAACGCCGGCGAGCCGGCGGACGCCCCGGGCTACCTGAACAGCCTGACGGTCGAACAGAACCGCGCAGCGGTTTCCGGCGTTTGCATGATGATTCGCAAAGAACTGTTCCAGGCCTTGGAGGGACTGGACGAACAGCACTTCGCCCACGCCTTCGCCGATGTCGACCTGTGCCTGAAAGCCGGCGCAGCCGGTCTGCTGACGGTCTGGACGCCGCAGGTGCAGGTCATCCACCACGGCGCGATGCCGGCGGAGCCGGGCGTCCTGGCGGCGCTGCGCGCCAAATGGTCGACACAATGGCAAGCATCGGCCCAGCCCCTGTCGCTGCTACCTGACCAAGCGGCGCTGGACTGGTCCGGCCTGATCGGCTGATCAGCAAACAGGGGGCCAAAGCGCCCCCACGCTTCCACCAGGCGATGCCCGCACCTGCTTGGGCTCGCGGCTTGCCAGCAACCCCTGGGAACTTCCCAAGGCGCTATGGCCTGTATCTTGCTTCCAGCCTGCAATCAGGGCCGCGAGTCAGAAATTTGTAGACGCTGCGCGCCCGCCTGACCCTGTAACCGGGCACGCCCAGCCGCTGCTGGTGTAGCCGTAGGATCGACGTATGTTCGACGACAAGTCCATTTTCATATCCGCAGGCATCGGCTCGTCCGGGTTCGCTTCTGCTGAAGAAATCCAGTGCCTGGAGAAGTCCAGCGTCACTTGGCTCGGGGGCGTCGGGTCGCCTCGGTTGCCAGCAGGGCTTGCAGCGTGATCCCTTACGCGCGGCAGAACATCGATGCGGGCGACATCGACGCAGTACTGCAAGTGCTGCAGTCCGACTGGTTGACCCAGGGGCCCATGGTCGAGCGCTTCGAGCAGGCACTGGCTCAGCGCTGCGGTGCCGTGCACGCGGTGGCGGTGAGCAACGCCACGGCCGGCCTGCATCTGGCGTGCCTGGCGGCAGGGCTGGGCGTGGGTGACTGGCTGTGGACCAGCCCGATCAGCTTCGTCGCCTCGGCCAATTGCGCGCGCTACTGCGGCGCCAATGTGGATTTCGTCGACATCGACCCGCACACCTGGACCCTCGACGCCACTGCACTGGCGCGCAAGCTGGAGGAGGCCGCAAGCCTTGGGCGCTTGCCGAAAGTAGTGGTGGCGGTCGCGTTCGCGGGCCAAAGCGCTGACATGCGCAGCCTCAAGGGCCTGGCTCGGCAGTATGGTTTCACCCTGATCGAGGATGCCGCCCATGCCGTTGGCGCGCGTTATGCCGGCGTGGCGGTGGGCAATGGCGAATTCGCCGACATGACCGTGTTCAGCTTTCATCCGGTGAAGATCATCACGGCCGCCGAGGGCGGCATGGTGCTGACCAACGATGCCCAGTTGGCCGCGCGCTTGCAGTTGCTGCGCAGTCACGGCGTCACCCGCGACCCTGGCCAGATGAGCGAAGCCAGCCACGGGCCGTGGTATTACCAGCAACTGGAGCTGGGCTTCAACTATCGCCTCAGCGACCTGCACGCGGCCCTGGGCCTGTCGCAGCTGTCGCGTCTGGATGAGTTTCTGGCGCGGCGGCGCCAGCTGGTGGCCCGCTACCAGCGCTCACTGGCAGATTTGCCGGTGGATGTGCAGGCGCCTCAGGCCGAGGCCCAGTCTGCCTGGCACCTGTTCGTGGTGCGTTTGCGCAGCGCGCGTGCCCAGCGAGCGCACAAGCAGATCTTCGAGGCCATGCGTGCAGCAGGGGTAGGGGTGAACCTGCATTACATCCCCATCCACCTGCAGCCGTATTACCGCGAACTGGGCTTCAAGCCTGGCGACTTCCCCGAGGCCGAGGCTTACTATGCGAGTGCCCTGAGCCTGCCGCTCTACCCTGACCTGAGCGAAGCCGAGCAGGACCACGTGCTCGACAGCCTGCGCCAGGCCCTGCAGACGCTGGGTGGCGATGCCGATGAGTGAGCGTGTGCGCGGCACCGTGGCGATCATTCCAGCGCGCGGCGGCAGTAAACGGATCCCGAGCAAGAACCTCAAGACCTTCGCCGGTCAGCCGATCATTGTCCATTCGATTCGCGTAGCCCTGGCCAGTGGCCTGTTCGACCACGTGGTGGTCAGCACCGACGATGCCGATATCGCCGCGGTAGCCTTGGCCCACGGTGCCCAGGTGCCGTTCATGCGGCCTGCGCATCTGGCCGACGACTACGCCACCACCCACGCCGTGATCCACCATGCCCTCGAGGTGCTCACTGGGCAGGGCATGGCGTTGAGCCATGCCTGCTGCATCTACGCCACGGCGCCGTTTCTGCAGCAGCGTTACTTGCATGAGGGGCTGGCCCTGTTGCAGGCGCATCCCGAACGCAGTTTCGCCTTTTCGGTGAGCGGCTTCGGTTTCCCGGTGCAGCGCGCGCTGACCGTGGATGCCCAGGGTGCGTTGGTGCCGCTCAATCCGCAGTTTCGCGAAACCCGCTCCCAGGACCTGGCGCCGGCCTATCAGGATGCCGGCCAGTTTTATTGGGGGCGACTGCAAGCCTGGCTGGACAACGAGGTGCTGTACTCCGCGCGTAGCTTGCCAGTGATCATTCCCCGGCACCTGGTGCAGGACATCGACACCGAAGACGACTGGTTGCGCGCGCAGTACCTGTACGCGGCGCTCAAGGCCGGGGGCGAGCTCGACCCATGAAGGTATTGATCCGCGCCGACGCTTCGGCGACCTTGGGCGTTGGCCATGTCGCCCGCTGCCTGACCTTGGCCCATGCGTTGCGTGCGCAGGGCGCGCAGGTCAGCTTCGCCTGTTGCCTGCTCGAGGGGCACCACCGCGCGGCCATCGAGGCGCAAGGTTTCGCGGTGCATGGCTGGGCACCGCCGCCTTCCCTGGCAGGTGTCGAGCCGTGGTCCCAGGACCTGGCCGGCATGGGCCAGGCGCTGCCCACTGAGTCCCGCTTCGATTGGCTGATCGTCGACCATTACCGCCTGGATGCACGCTGGGAACACGCAGCGCGCGCCCACGCCCAGCGTATCGCGGTGATCGATGACCTGGCCGACCGTGGCCATGCAGCCGACCTGCTGCTGGACCAGAATTTTCATGCCAGTGCCTCTGCCTATGCAGTGCATCTGGCCGCGCCATGCCGGCTGCTGCTGGGGCCGCGCTATGCCTTGGTGCGCCCGGCGTTCCAGCGCCCCGCCCAGCCTGCCGTGCAGGGCCGGCGCGTGCTGGTCAGCTTCGGCGGTTTCGATGTCGCCGGCATGCTGCCGCGGACCTTGCAGGCGCTGGCTGAGCTGGACGACGTGCAGGTGACCTGCATCGCCGGGCTGGGAGCGACTGCGAACGAGGCGCTGCGCCGATTATGCGCCGAGCGCGCGGGGTGGGAGTGGCACGGCTTCGTGGACGACCTGGCGCAGCGCATGGCGGCGGCGCAGCTGTTCATCGGGGCTGCCGGAGGCACGACCTGGGAGCGCGCTGCCATGGGCTTGCCGAGCCTGTGCGTGAGCGTGGCGGACAACCAGCGTGCCGGCGCCCTGGCCATGGCCCAGGCCGGTATGCACCTGTACCTGGGCGAGGCTGCGCAGGTCGGTGTGAGCGCCTTGCGCGAGGCAATTGCCTTGCTACTGGACAATCAAGCCCTGCGCGAGAGCTTTGCCCAGCGTAGTCAGGCCTTGGTCGACGGCCGTGGCGCCGAGCGAGTGGCCGTGGCCCTGTGTGGCGAGCAATTGACCCTGCGCATGGCCACCAGCGACGACGCCCAGCTGTTGTTCGACGGGCGCAACGCGCCCGAAGTGCGGCGTCGATCGCATCAGCATCAGGCGCTGCGCTGGGGCGAACATCAAGCCTGGCTGGGCGCGGTGCTGGCCGATCATCAGCGGCTGCTGCTGATCGCCGAGGCGGCGGACGGGCCGGTCGGCTGTCTGCGTTACGACCGCTTGCCCGGTCAGCGGGCGCGGGTGTCGCTGTACCTGTTCGCCGGGCGTTTCGGCCTTGGCTGGGGCTCGGTGCTGCTGGCACGCGGCGAGGCCTGGGTACGCGAACGCTGGCCCGATCTGTTGGCCATCGAAGCACAGGTATTGCCGGACAACCTGGCCTCGTTGCACGTATTCACCGGTGCCGGCTACCTTCAGTCGCCGTGTGCCTTCGAGCGGGTCTTTCAGGAATAGCCATGCACAGTTTCAATATCGGCCACCGCCGCGTCGGCCCCGATCAGCCACCACTGGTCATCGCGGAGATGAGCGGCAACCACAACCAATCGCTGCAACGTGCGCTGGCCATCGTCGATGCGGCGGCGGCGGCGGGGGCTCATGCCCTGAAACTGCAGACCTACACCGCCGACACCATGACCCTGGACCTGGCCGAAGGCGAGTTCTTCATCGCCGACCCCGACAGCCTGTGGGCCGGCTCTTCGCTCTACGAGCTGTACCACAAGGCCCATACCCCCTGGGCGTGGCACCAGCCGATCTTCGAGCGTGCGCGGCAACGGGGCCTGCTGGTGTTCTCGACACCGTTCGATGCAAGCTCCGTGGACTTTCTGCAGCGCCTGGACGTGCCGGCGTACAAGATCGCCAGTTTCGAGAACACCGACCTGCCGTTGATCCGCAAGGTGGCCGCCACCGGCAAGCCAATGATCATCTCCACCGGCATGGCCAGCCTCGCCGAGCTCGAGCGCACCGTGCAGACCGCGCGCGCAGCCGGCTGCCGCGACCTGGTGCTGCTCAAGTGCACCAGCACCTACCCGGCAAGCCCCGACAACAGCAACCTGTTGACCATCCCCCATATGCGCGAGCTGTTCGGCTGCCAAGTCGGCTTGTCGGATCATTCGATGGGCGTCGGGGTGGCCGTGGCGGCGGTGGCGCTGGGGGCCACGGTGGTGGAAAAACACTTCACCCTGGACCGCAGCGAGGGCGGCGTGGATGCGGCGTTCTCGCTGCAACCCGAGGAACTGGCCGCACTGGTGACGGAAACCGAGCGCGGCTGGCAAGCCTTGGGCCGCGTGCACTACGGAGCAACGGCGGCCGAGGAGGCCTCGCGGCGCTTTCGCCGTTCGTTGTACGTGGTGCGCGACATGGCGGCAGGCGAGGTCTTCGACCGTGACAACGTACGCGCCATCCGCCCAGGTTCAGGCTTGGCGCCGGGCCATCTGGAAGCGGTGCTCGGGCGCAAGGCGCGGCAACCGCTCAAGCGTGGAACGCCGCTGGCGTGGAGCCTGCTCGACTGACCCTGGCTGCGACTGCGCCGCAGTGCCGCCAACCTGTGTACGACCTTTGCCAAGGTGACGACGACAGGCAAAATATGCGATTGTTTCCAAATATTCGTGACCTATCGGTCAGAGCGGGCATCTCCCTCTGTAACCGTTAATGGGGGCGGCGCGCCTTTGTCGCTTGCCGGCCCCGCCTGTCGCCTGCATCAGCGGCGGCAGATCCCGTCATTCAGGCGCTGCCCGAGTCATCCGGGCGGCGGTATTGCGCTGTTATTTATTGGGAAGCCAAGATGATCGGCATCAAAAGCATCGCGAGCTATGTGCCCGCTTCCGGCCTGGACAACTATGTGCAAGGCGCCAAGTTCGGCAAGGACGAAGCGTTCATGTTCGGCAAGATCGGCGCGAGCTTCTTGCCGCGTAAAGATCAGCA
This sequence comes from Pseudomonas sp. SMSB3, assembly GCF_052041965.1. NCBI lineage: Bacteria > Pseudomonadati > Pseudomonadota > Gammaproteobacteria > Pseudomonadales > Pseudomonadaceae > Pseudomonas > Pseudomonas sp. SMSB3. The sequence continues at coordinate 14,641 of NZ_JBKGGV010000007.1, forward strand.
ACAGGAAACCTCCGACCTGTGCGTGGAAGCGGTCAACAACCTGTTCGCGGCTAACCCGCAACTCAAGCGCGAGGCGATCGACGCGCTGATCGTGGTGACCCAGAACGGCGACGAAGAAGGCTTGCCGCACACCTCCGCGATCGTCCAGCACAAGCTCGGCCTGCCGACCCATGTGGCCGCCTTCGACGTTTCGCTGGGCTGCTCGGGTTACGTCTATGGCCTATATGCGCTCAAAGGTTTCATGGAGGCGGCGGGCCTGAAGAACGGCCTGCTGGTGACGGCCGACCCGTACTCCAAGATCGTCAACCCAGAAGACCGTAACACCACCATGCTGTTCGGCGACGCCGCCACCGCCACCTGGATGGGTGAGGGCGCGACCTGGCAGTTGGGCAAAGCCAAGTTCGGCACCGATGGCTCCGGTGCGCCGCACCTGAAGGTCAGCGCTGGCGAGTTCTACATGAACGGTCGTCAGGTCTTCAACTTCGCCCTGATCAAGGTGCCAGCACACCTGCATGAGCTGCTGGCAGAGTCGGGTCTGGAGAACGACGATATCGATGCCTTCTGCATTCACCAGGGCAGTGCGGCCATCGTCGATGCCGTGGCGCGGCGCTATGAAGAGGACCCGGAGAAGTCCCAGGTCGACAAGTTCGTCAAGGACATGCTCGAGACGGGCAACACCGTGTCCTCCAGCGTTGCCCTGCTGCTGCAAAAGCACATGTTCGACGGCAACTGGAAGCGCGTGGCCATCAGCGGCTTCGGCGTGGGCCTGTCGTGGGGCTCGGCGATTCTGTACAAGGCTGAATAAACCCTGCAGCTGGGTTACCCTTGGCCGTTTCGCAGGGACGGGATGCGCAGCGATGAGCGAGATTTTCCAGGCTAACCTCCAGGTGCTGCGGCAGCGCTGGCCGGCGCTGTGCGAGCGCCTGCAGCAGGAACCGAGCGAGCGCCTCGATGTGCAACGGGTCGAGGGCCTGGGTTCGACCTTGAGCGTCTGCAACATTCAACTGAGCAGCCGTCATGATCGCCTTGCCGAGGCGCGCCTGCAGGCGCAATCCCTTCCGCTGGATAGCCCTACGCTGCATGTCTACGGCACGGGCCTGGGCGATCTGCAGCGGGTGCTGCTCGAGCGCAGTGCGCTGCGCCAGCTGCGTGTCTACGTGCTCAATGGTGCGGTATTGCGCCTGGTCTTGCAGCTGCTCGACCAGCGCGACTGGCTGGCCGATCCGCGCGTCGAGCTGGCCTATGCCGGCGACAGCCGCGAAATCGCCCTGCCGTTTTTTGCCCTGCCCGCCGAGCTGGTGCTGGCCGATGAGACCAACGCGAAAATCCGCGACCGGCTGATCAGCGAAACTCACCTGAGTTTCAATAACCGCGCCTTCGACAGCGCCGATGCCGGCTTGCAGCAGCTGCTGGCCGACAGCTTGCCGTTGCTGCGCCAGGACCTCGATGTGGCCACGCTGTTCGGCACCGAGCCTGGGCGTGACTGCTATGTGATCGCCACCGGGCCGAGCCTGGCGGCGCATCTGCCGGCCTTGGCGCGGATCCGCGCGCAGGCGCAGCGACCGTTGTTCATCTGCGTCGACACCGCCTACCTGCCATTGTTGCGCGCTGGCATCCAGCCCGACATCGTGGTCAGCGTCGACCACAAGATCCGCCTGCACCACCTGCCACCTGAGCATTCGGCGCAGACCGCGCTGGTATACATGCCGATGCTGGATGTCGAATTGCTCGCCCACTGGCGCGGGCCGCGTTACAGCGCCTACTCAGCCAGCGCCTTGTATGCCTCGGTGCGCCAGGCGATCCCCCGCGCCGAGCTGTTCGTCGGCGGCAGCGTGATCCACCCAGCCACCGATCTTGCAGTGCAGATGGGCGCAACCGCCATCACCTTGTTCGGCGCCGACTTCGCGTTCCCGGGCGACCGTACCCACACCGGCTGGGACGATGGCGTGCTGGGCCCGACGGTGTCGGCGGCGCGCCATTGGGTGCTCGATGGGCATGGGCAACGGGTGCGTACGCAGCTGAATTTCCGCGGTTACCTGATCGATCTTGAGCGCTATATCGCCCGGCACCCCGAGGTGCGTTTTTTCAACACCAGCCGGGCAGGGGCCCTGATCGCCGGTACCGACTATGATCCGGAGTTCTGCCCGTGAATGCCGTCAATCACAGCGTGGCAGCGCGCGAATGCGCTGCGTTGTTTCGTCTAGGCCAGGACGTGCAGGGCGCACTGCGCATGGTCGAGCTGTTCGAGGCCGTGCTGGCAGCGGTCGAGCCGCAGTCCGGCATGCTGCTGTTGCAAGCCATGCTCGAGGCGCAGCAGCGCCAGGATTGGCTGGCGCTGGCCGACTACCTCGAACACGAACTGCCCGCGCTGCTCGAGCAAGCCGCGAGGCACTGAAATGTGACGCCCGTCACATTGGCTTTTTGCCGCTCATCCGCTGCTTCAGGGCTGCAAGGCCCGATTTACAAGGGGTGGCGAGGTGATGGCATTTTTTTTTGGAAAAGCCCCTAAAGCAACCTGCAAACCCGACGATAACCATTACGAAGGTTCTCTAGGCCACACCCGGCGGATGCCAGGGCCGGAAGCCGCAGTATCCATCCAACGAGGAATTCGTCATGGCTTTAACCGTAAACACCAACACCACTTCGCTGGGCGTGCAGAAGAACCTGAACAAAGCTTCCGACGCGCTGAGCACCTCGATGACCCGTCTGTCGTCCGGCCTGCGCATCAACAGCGCTAAAGACGACGCTGCTGGCCAGCAGATCGCCAACAAGCTGCAGACCATGGTCACCGGTACCACCGTTGCGATCAAGAACGCCAACGACGGTAACTCGATCACCCAGACCGCTGAAGGCGCACTGGGCGAGATGACCAACATCCTGCAGCGTATGCGTGAACTGGCTCTGCAATCGCGTAACGATTCCAACGGCACCACTGAACGTGCGGCGCTGAACAAAGAGTTCGCGGCCAAGTCCGACGAGCTGACCCGTATCGCCACTTCGACCACCTACGGTACCACCAAGCAGCTGCTCAACGGCACCGCTGGCACCATGGAGTTCCAGGTTGGCGCAATGACCGGCACCAGCCAGATCCTGAGCGTTTCGATGACTTCGTCGTTCGCTGCTTCGACCCTGGGCGTCGGCACCGGCACCCTGGCGATCTCGGGTACTTCGGACTCGGCCGTTCACACCTCGGTTGACGCTGCCATCACCGCGATCGACGCTGCCCTGCAAACCGTTGACAACAAGAAGTCGGACCTGGGTGCCATCCAGAACCGCTTCCAGTCGACCATCAACAACCTGCAGAGCATGAACGAGAACTCGGCTGCCGCCATGGGCCGTGTACAGGACACCGACTTCGCCGCAGAAACTGCCCAGCTGACCAAGCAGCAGACCCTGCAGCAGGCGTCGACCGCAGTACTGGCTCAGGCCAACCAGCTGCCATCGGCCGTACTGAAGCTGCTTCAGTAATCGCGCGATGAAGTGTGGCGAGAGGGTGCATGTGCACGCTCTCGCCTTTTACTTTTAGAGGTGAAGTGCGATGGACATCAGCGTCAAGGCAAGCCCGTCGTATCAGATGGCTACGGCAGCCGCCAACATCTACAAGGATGAGGCGACGGACAAGGCGCAAGCGCCGAACCGCCAGGCATCGCAGCAAGACGCTCCGAAGAGCGAGGCCGAGTTGCATTCGGCCGTGCAGGACATTCAGGATTTCGTCCAGTCGTTGCAACGCAACCTGGAATTTTCGGTCGATGACTCCACCGGTACGTGGGTGGTCAAGGTCGTCGCCCGTGACAGCGGCGAAGTGATCCGGCAGATTCCGTCGGAAACCGCCCTGGAGCTCGCGCGCAGCCTGCAGGACGTCAACAGCTTGCTGTTCGACGCCAAGGCGTGACGCTGCGCGTTCATAAGAACAGAAGTACCGGTGTTGCCGAGCGATCGTGGTGCTCGGCGCCAACCAGAAAAGGAGGATGTAATGGCAAGTCCAATTCTACCGAGTTTGGGCCTGGGTTCCGGCCTTGACACTACGGCCATCGTAAAGGCCCTGGTTGACGCCGAAAAAACCCCCAAGCAGGGCCAGCTGGATCGCCGTACCTCAGCCAACACCGCGTCGATCTCTGCCGTCGGCAGCCTCAAGAGTGCGCTGGCAGCCTACAAGACCGCACTGGGCAAGCTCAACGACAGCGCCAACCCGGCCTTCATCGGCTCGACCGCTGCCAGCTCCAACGACAAATACGTCAAGGCCACCGCCGGCAGTGCGGCGGTCAACGGCAACTATTCGATTCAGGTTTCGCAGTTGGCTACCGCTTCACGCGTTGCCAGCCAGCGCTTCACCGATGCCAATTCGGTGGTCTCGGCCAGCGGCGGTACCCTGACGCTGACGCAGAACGGCGTCAACGTCGATGTGAACTTGCCGGCCAATGCCACGCTGCAGCAGACCCGTGACGCGATCAACGCGCAGGCCACGGCCAAAGGCTTCACCGCCAACATCGTCAATGACGGCACCGGCTCGCGCCTGGTGCTGAGCTCCGAGACCATGGGCAAAGGGTCCGACATCTCGGTGTCCGGCGCGCTGACCATCGACCCGACAGCGCAGATGAGCGATGCCGGTGGAGCAGGGCGTGTGGGCGACCTGGCCAAGGACGCCGAGTTCGAAATCGACGGCATGAAGCTCACCAGCAAGTCGAACAAGGTCGACAACGCCATCAGCGGCATGACCTTCGAGCTGCTGTCCAAGACCGAAACCCTGTCGCCGGTTGCCATCACCGTCACGGCCAACACCGATGGGCTGAAGAAGTCGGTGCAGTCGTTCGTCGATGCGTATAACGCGTTGGTTGGGGCGATCAACACCGTGAGCGTGTCGACCAAGGCTGCGGACGGCTCCTGGAAGTCGCCGGCACTGGCGGGTGATCCTGCCGTACGCAGCATGCTGACGTCGCTGCGCAACGAGCTGGTGGTGCCGGGCACCAATGGTTCCGGGCAACTCAGCGTGCTCTCGCAGCTGGGCATCAACACCGTTCAGGGTACCGGCCTGCTGGAGTTCGACAGTACCAAGTTCACCAAGGCGATCACTGAGCAGAAGCTCGGCGGCGAGGTGCAGAACCTGTTCAATGGCGACGGTGGACTGCTCGATCGCATGACCAAGGCCATGGAGCCATTCACGGCCTCAGGTGGCGTGCTCGATGAGCGGAGCAAATCCCTGGAGGTGGCAAAAAAACGCCTGGACCTCGAGCAGAGTTCGCTGGATGCGCGTATCAAGGATCTCGAAGCTTCGCTGACCAAGAAGTACAACAACATGGACACCGTGGTGGGCCAGTTGAACGCCCAGCGCGACAGCGTGTTGTCGATCTTCGAGGCCATGGCGGCGCAGAAGAAGAATTCCTGATCAGGCCTGGCCCTGGCAGTGCCAAAAGCCCGGCAGCGCGTGACGTGCTGTCGGGCTTTTCGTATTCTCGCTAAAGTTTTTTGACGCCGCGCCGATAGCCCGGTCATACAGCAACCCCGTGGTGACGAGGTACCCTATGAATCCAATGTTAGCCCTTCGGCAATACCAGAAGATCGGCGCCCAGGCGCAGACCTCCGAGGCGAGCCCGCATCGCCTGGTGCAAATGCTGATGGAAGGTGGCCTGGACCGTATCGCCCAGGCCAGCGGTGCGCTGCAGCGCAAGGACATCGCCGGCAAGGGCATCGCGATCGGCAAGGCGATCGGTATCATCGGCGGCCTGCGCGAAGGCCTCGACCGCGACAACATGACCGCAGAGCTCACGCGTCTGGACAATCTTTACCTGTACATGACCCGGCGCCTGAGCGAAGCCAACATGAAGAACGACCCAGCGATCCTGGACGAGGTTCGGGACTTGCTGACCACCGTCAAGGAAGGTTGGGACGCGATCGGCGCGCCGTCGATGGTCCCCTGAATATCAGGAGCAAGCATGAGCCAGGTGATCGAGCGCATTGAGCGCACGCGGGATGAGTTGCTGGCGGCATTGGCCAGTCGTGACTGGCAGGCGGTCGGCGAACTCGACCTGGCGTGCCGTGTCTGTGTCGAAGACGTGTTGAGCGAGGCGCTCAGCAATGAGGCGCAGGTACGTTCGAGCCTGGAGTCGCTGCTGGCGGTATACGGGCAATTGATTGATGTTGCAAGTGGTGAACGTCAATCAATAGTCGACGAGATGACACAAATCCGTCAGGCGAAAAATGCGGCTAAGGTATACCATCTGTTCACCTGACCACAGATGTACAAAAATCCGTGCGCCATTAATTTGACTGTATAGGTTTTTTTGACTTTACTAGTGGCTGTTTTCGAATTTCAGACGTCCGAACACTGACCATTCAGTCGGAGATGTCGAGCTTGCCCCTCCCGGGCGCCGATATGACTAGGGAAGTTGCTATTGCATGTGGCGTGAAACCAAGATTCTCCTGATCGATGACGACAGCGCCCGCCGCCGCGATCTGGCGGTGGTCCTGAACTTTCTCGGCGAAGAAAACCTGCCTTGCTCGAGCCAGGACTGGCAGCAGATGGTGGGCGGACTGTCTTCGAGCCGAGAAGTGCTCTGCGTGCTCATCGGTACCGTCAACGCCCCCGGCAGTGTCCTCGGGCTCCTTAAGACAGTGGCCGGGTGGGATGAGTTCCTTCCGGTGTTGCTGATTGGCGAAATTTCTTCGGCGGAGTTCCCGGACGAACAGCGTCGCCGGGTGCTGTCGAACCTGGAAATGCCGCCCAGCTATAGCCAGCTGCTCGATTCGCTGCACCGCGCCCAGGTCTATCGCGAGATGTACGACCAGGCGCGTGAGCGCGGCCGTCAACGCGAACCCAATCTGTTCCGCAGCCTGGTCGGCACCAGTCGCGCGATCCAGCATGTGCGGCAGATGATGCAGCAGGTCGCCGATACCGATGCCAGTGTGTTGATCCTGGGCGAGTCCGGCACCGGCAAGGAGGTGGTCGCGCGCAACCTGCACTACCATTCCAAGCGCCGTGAAGCGCCGTTCGTGCCGGTCAACTGCGGGGCGATTCCGGCCGAGCTGCTGGAGAGCGAGCTGTTCGGCCATGAAAAAGGCGCGTTCACCGGTGCGATCACCAGCCGCGCCGGGCGCTTCGAGCTGGCCAATGGCGGTACGTTGTTCCTCGACGAGATTGGCGACATGCCGTTGCCGATGCAGGTCAAGCTGCTGCGGGTATTGCAGGAGCGCACCTTCGAGCGGGTGGGTAGCAACAAGACCCAGAGCATCGATGTGCGCATCATCGCCGCGACCCACAAGAACCTGGAGAGCATGATCGAGGAGGGGACCTTCCGCGAGGACCTGTACTACCGCCTCAACGTCTTCCCGATCGAGATGGCGCCGCTGCGTGAGCGGGTCGAGGACATTCCGCTGCTGATGAATGAGCTGATCTCGCGCATGGAGCACGAGAAGCGTGGCTCGATCCGCTTCAACTCGGCGGCCATCATGTCGCTGTGCCGTCACGGCTGGCCGGGCAACGTGCGTGAACTGGCCAACCTGGTCGAACGCATGGCGATCATGCACCCGTACGGGGTGATCGGGGTGTCGGAGCTGCCGAAGAAGTTCCGCTACATCGACGATGAGGACGAACAACTCGTCGACAGCCTGCGCAGCGACCTGGAAGAGCGGGTGGCGATCAACGGTCACGCGCCGAACTTCAGCAACGCGGCGATGTTGCCACCTGAAGGCCTGGATCTGAAGGACTACCTGGGCAGCCTGGAGCAGGGCCTGATCCAGCAGGCGCTGGACGATGCCAACGGCATCGTGGCGCGCGCCGCCGAGCGCCTGCGCATTCGCCGCACTACGTTGGTCGAGAAGATGCGCAAGTACGGCATGAGTCGCCAGGGTGGTGAGGATCAGGCGGAAGATTGATTGTTGCCTTGGGCTGCATGCCTTGGGTTTGATGGTGGGGAGAAGATCGAGCGCCGCCCGCGCGGCGCATCGCGAGCTCTGCTCGCTCCTACGTTTATTTCTGGCCAGTATTGCCTGTTGCAGCGTGCGCGATCGCCGTTTGTTTCGGGCCGGTATCGCCTGTTGCAGCGTGCGCGATCGCCGTTTGTTTCGGGCCAGTATTGCCTGTTGCAGCGTGCGCGATCGCCGTTTGTTTCGGGCCGGTATCGCCTGTTGCAGCGTGCGCGACAGCCGTTGTTTCGGGCCAGTATCGCCTGTCGCAGGCGTGCGCGACCGCCTTGCCATGCACCAATGCGCCCGCGCGCAAATCCCCCAGGAATAATTGGCCCGAAACAAACGTAGGAGCGAGCGCAGCTCGCGATGCGCCGCGCGGGCGGCGCTCGGTCTGCGTCACGCCACAGACCTCGAACTGTTCGCCCCAGGGCAATCTCACATCCCCGGCCAGCCTATTGCTACACCGTTTTTATGACGGTCAGCCACGCGAGAAAGCACGGTGCAGGGTGGCGAGGATCAGGCGGAAATTGATTTTTGCCTTGGGCTGCATGCCTTGGATTTGATGGTGGGGCGAAGATCGAGCGCCGCCCGCGCGGCGCATCGCGAGCTCTGCTCGCTCCTACGTTTGTTTCGGGCCAGTATTGCCTGTTGCAGCGTGCGCGACAGCCGTTTGTTTCGGGCCGGTATCGCCCGTTGCAGCGTGCGCGACAGCCGTTTGTTTCGGGCCAGTATTGCCTGTTGCAGCGTGCGCGACAGCCGTTGTTTCGGGCCAGTATCGCCTGTCGCAGGCGTGCGCGACCGCCTTGCCATGCACCAAGGCGCCCGCGCGCAAATCCCCCAGGAATAATTGGCCCGAAACAAACGTAGGAGCGAGCGCAGCTCGCGATGCGCCGCGCGGGCGGCGCTCGGTCTGCGTCACGCCACAGACCTCGAACCGTTCGCCCCAGGCCCCCCCCTCATCCCCGGCACGCCTATTGCTACACATTGGCATCACACCGTTTTTATGACGGTCAGCCACGCGAGAAAGCACGATGCCCCAGGCCGCCCACGTTTCCCGAGTCCCTGATCTGCAGGGGCGCACCCCGGTCGAACAGGAGTCTCGACAGGGCCTGGAGCAGGCTTTTGCCTTGTTCAACCAGGTCTCCAGCCAACTCAACCAGTCCTACAGCATGCTCGAAGCCCGGGTCAGCGAGCTCAAGGGCGAGCTGGCGGTAGTGGGCGCGCAGCGCATGGCCGAGCTGAACGAGAAGGAACGCCTGGCCAATCGTCTGCAGAACCTGCTCGACCTGCTGCCCGGTGGCGTGATCGTGATCGACGACCAGGGCCGGGTGCGCGAAGCCAACCCGGCTGCCTGTCAGCTGCTGGGCGAGCCGTTGGTCGGTCAGCTGTGGCGCGAAGTGATCGCCCGCAGCTTCGCCCCGCGCAAGGACGACGGTCATGAAGTGTCCCTGCGTGACGGTCGTCGCCTATCGATCGCCACGCGCTCGCTCGACGCCGAACCGGGGCAACTGGTGCTGCTCAACGACCTGACCGAAACCCGCCGTCTGCAAGACCAGCTGGCGCGCCATGAGCGCTTGTCGTCGCTCGGGCGCATGGTCGCCTCGCTTGCGCATCAGATCCGTACGCCGCTGACTGCGGCCATGCTCTATGCCAGTCATTTGGCCGACGCCGAACGCGAGCTGGCGCCGGCTACTCGGCAACGCTTCGCCGGCAGTCTTAAAGAGCGACTGCATGAGCTCGAGCATCAGGTGCGCGACATGCTGGTGTTCGCCCGCGGCGAGTTGCCGCTTACCGATCGACTCACGCCCAAGGCCTTGTTTCAGGCGCTTCAACACGCTGCTCAGGCCCACGTGCAGGGGCACGGCGTACGCTGGCAGTGCGACACTCACCTGGGCGAACTGCTGTGCAACCGCGACACCCTGGTCGGGGCGCTGCTCAATGTGATCGAAAACGCCTTGCAGGCCAGTAGCGGCCCGGCGCGCGTGAAGGTGCATCTGTGGCGCCGTGGCGACACGCTGAACCTGGCCATCAGCGATGCCGGCAGTGGTATCGACGCCGAATTGCTGAGCCGCCTGGGTGAACCCTTCCTGACCACCAAGGCCACCGGCACAGGCCTGGGGCTGGCGGTGGTCAAGGCCGTGGTGCGGGCGCACCATGGCACGCTGGCCATACGCTCGAAGGTCGGTCGCGGCACCTGCGTCAGGGTCGAGCTACCGCTGCTCGCCTGCCTGCCTGCGGAGTCGCGGTGATGAGCATCAAGGTCCTGCTGGTCGAGGACGACCGCGTCTTGCGCCAAGCGCTCGGCGATACCCTCGAGCTCGGGGGCTTTGCCTTCGATGCCGTCGGCAGTGCCGAGGAGGCGTTGCAGGCCGTGGCGCAAGAGGCCTACAGCCTGGTGGTCAGCGACGTCAATATGCCGGGAATGGATGGTCACCAGTTGTTGGCGTTGTTGCGTCGCCAGCAGCCGCAGTTGCCGGTGTTGCTGATGACCGCCCATGCTGCGATCGAGCGCGCAGTGGAGGCCATGCGCCAAGGTGCGGCCGATTACCTGGTCAAGCCGTTCGAGCCCAATGCACTGCTCGGGTTGGTCGAGCGCCACGCTGCCGGACGCTTGCCCGATGCCGAGGAGGATGGCCCGGTGGCTTGCGAGGCGGCCAGCCGGCAACTGCTGGAGCTGGCCGCGCGGGTGGCGCGCAGCGACTCGACGGTGCTGATCTCTGGCGAGTCGGGCACCGGCAAGGAAGTACTGGCGCGCTTCATTCATCAGCAATCGCCGCGTGCGGCCCAGCCGTTCGTAGCGATCAACTGCGCTGCGATCCCGGACAACATGCTCGAAGCCACGCTGTTCGGCCATGAAAAGGGCGCGTTTACTGGTGCCATCGCCGCTCAGGCCGGCAAGTTCGAGCAGGCCGATGGCGGCACCCTGTTGCTCGACGAGATTTCCGAAATGCCGTTGGGCCTGCAGGCCAAGCTGCTGCGCGTGCTGCAGGAGCGTGAAGTGGAGCGGGTGGGCGGGCGCAAGCCGATCAGCCTGGATATCCGCGTGCTAGCTACCACCAATCGCGACCTGCTGGGCGAAGTGGCGGCGGGGCGCTTTCGCGAGGACTTGTACTATCGCCTGTCGGTCTTCCCCTTGGCCTGGCAGCCGCTGCGCGAGCGCCGGGATGACATACTGCCATTGGCCGAGCGGCTATTGGCGCGCCATGTAGCGAAAATGAAGCATGCGCCGGTGCGCCTGTCTGCCGAGGCTCGGAGCTGCCTGCAATCTCACGCCTGGCCGGGCAATGTGCGCGAGCTGGACAACGCCTTGCAGCGGGCGCTGATCCTGCAGCAGGGCGGGGTCATTGAGGCGGCGGATTTCTGTCTGGCCGGCGCCATTCCCTTGTCAATGGGCTCTATGGCCATTAAATCGCCATCATTGGCGGAGCTGCCATCCGATGCTTCCGCCCTGGGTGATGACCTGCGTCGGCATGAGTATCAGATGATCATCGACACCCTGCGCGCCGAGCGCGGGCGACGCAAGGAAGCGGCGGAAAAGTTGGGCATCAGCCCACGCACCTTGCGCTACAAGCTGGCGCAGATGCGTGATGCCGGGCTCGACGTGGAAGCCAGCCTGTTCGGCTGAGCCAGTCATTTGCAGCGCTAGCGGTCGGGCTGGCACACGTGTTGCTAGTTCACGGCTATCCGCCGCATGAGTGTCAAAAAAATGCGGCCGCCGGAGAGAGAAGGTCATGAGCCAAGGTGTTGAATTCAATCGTCTGATGCTGGACATGCGGGCCATGCAGGCCGACGCCATGTCGCTGCCCAAAGCCACTGCCGCTACCGAGTTGGCACCTGGCCAAAGCACCTTTGCCGACATGCTCGGCCAGGCCATCGGCAAGGTCAATCAAACCCAGCAGGCCTCGACCCAGCTCGCCAATGCGTTCGAGATCGGCAAGAGCGGCGTCGACCTGACCGACGTGATGATCGCTTCACAGAAAGCCAGCGTGTCGATGCAGGCGTTGACCCAGGTACGCAACAAGCTGGTCCAGGCGTATCAGGACATCATGCAGATGCCAGTGTGAGGACGGAAGTAAACCATGGCTGATGCAGTCGTCGATAACGCCCCCGCCAAGAGCGGTGCGCCAGCACCCAAGCCGCCGTTGCTGAACCTGGCGTTCCTGGAGAACATCTCGCAGATGCCCATGCTGCGTCAGGTCGGCCTGCTGGTCGGTCTTGCCGCGAGCGTGGCGATTGGCTTTGCCGTGGTGTTGTGGTCGCAGCAGCCCGACTATCGACCGCTGTACGGCAGCCTGGCGGGCATGGACACCAAGCAGGTCATGGACACCTTGGCCTCGGCAGACATCCAGTACCGCGTCGAGCCCAACTCCGGTGCCTTGCTGGTCAAGGCCGACGACCTGTCCCGTGCGCGCCTGAAACTGGCGGCGGCCGGGGTGGCGCCAAGCGACGGCAATGTCGGCTTCGAACTGCTCGACAAGGAGCAGGGCCTGGGCACCAGCCAGTTCATGGAGGCTACCCGCTACCGCCGCAGCCTTGAAGGCGAGTTGGCGCGGACAGTGTCGAGCCTGAACAACGTCAAGGCCGCGCGCGTGCACCTGGCCATCCCGAAAAGCTCGGTATTCGTGCGTGACGAGCGCAAGCCCAGTGCTTCGGTGCTGGTCGAGTTGTACCCAGGTCGCGCACTGGAAGCGGGGCAGGTGATGGCGATCGTCAACCTGGTCGCCACCAGCGTCCCCGAGCTGGACAAGTCGCAAGTCACGGTGGTCGATCAACGCGGCAACCTGCTCTCCGAGCAACTGCAGGACACCGCCCTGACCATGGCCGGCAAGCAGTTCGACTACAGCCGGCGCATGGAGGGCATGCTGACCCAGCGTGTGCACAACATCCTGCAACCGGTGCTGGGCAACGACCGCTACAAGGCTGAAGTGTCGGCCGACCTGGATTTCAGCGCGGTGGAATCGACTTCCGAGCAGTTCAACCCAGACCAGCCAGCGCTGCGCAGCGAGCAGGCGGTCAACGAACAGCGCGCCAGCAGCCAGGGCCCGCAGGGCGTGCCGGGCGCGCTGAGCAACCAGCCGCCAGGCCCTGCTTCTGCGCCGCAGACCACCGGCGGCGCAGCCGGTGCTGCCGGCGCCATCCAGCCTGGCCAGCCGCTGGTGGACGCCAACGGTCAGCAGATCATGGACCCGACCACCGGCCAGCCGATGCTGGCGCCGTACCCGTCGGACAAGCGTGAGCAGACCACCAAGAACTTCGAGCTGGACCGCTCGATCAGCCACACCCGCCAGCAGCAGGGTCGCCTGACCCGCCTGTCGGTGGCGGTGGTGGTCGATGACCAGGTCAAGCTCGGTGCCAACGGCGAAGCCACGCGCGCGCCCTGGGGTGCCGAAGATCTGGCGCGCTTTACCCGCCTGGTGCAGGACGCCGTGGGCTTCGACGCCAGCCGTGGCGACAGCGTGACCGTGATCAACGTGCCGTTCGCCGCCGACCGTGGCGAAGAGATTGCCGACATCGCGTTCTACCAGCAGCCGTGGTTCTGGGACATCGTCAAGCAGGTGCTGGGCGTGCTGTTCATTCTGGTGCTGGTGTTCGGAGTGCTGCGCCCGGTGCTCAACAACATCACCGGGGGTGGGAAGCAGGCTGCCGCTGACAGCGACATGGAGTTGGGCGGGATGATCGGGATGGATGGCGAACTGGCCAACGACCGTGTCAGCCTGGGTGGCCCATCAAGCATTCTGTTGCCGAGCCCCAGCGAGGGTTACGAAGCACAGCTCAACGCAATCAAGGGCCTGGTGGCCGAAGACCCGGGCCGTGTGGCCCAGGTCGTGAAAGAGTGGATCAACGCCGATGAGTGACAATCGAGCCATTACCGCCAAGCTGAGCCGCGTCGACAAGGCAGCGATCCTGCTGCTTTCGCTCGGTGAAACCGATGCTGCGCAAGTGCTGCGGCACATGGGCCCGAAAGAAGTGCAACGGGTCGGTGTGGCGATGGCGCAGATGGGCAACGTGCACCGCGAGCAGGTCGAGCAGGTGATGAGCGAGTTCGTCGAGATCGTCGGCGACCAGACCAGCCTGGGCGTCGGCTCCGATGGCTACATCCGCAAGATGCTCAACCAGGCCCTGGGCGAAGATAAGGCCAACGGCCTGATCGACCGGATTCTGCTGGGCGGCAACACCAGCGGCCTGGACAGCCTGAAGTGGATGGAACCGCGCGCCGTGGCCGACGTGATCCGCTACGAGCACCCGCAGATCCAGGCCATCGTGGTCGCCTACCTGGACCCGGACCAGGCCGGTGAAGTGCTGAGCAACTTCGACCACAAGGTGCGCCTGGACATCATCTTGCGGGTGTCTTCGCTCAACACCGTGCAGCCGGCGGCGCTCAAGGAGCTGAACCAGATTCTCGAGAAGCAGTTCTCGGGCAACTCCAATGCTGCGCGCACCACCTTGGGCGGTATCAAGCGTGCTGCCGATATCATGAACTTCCTCGACAGTTCCGTGGAAGGTGCGCTGATGGACTCGATCCGCGAGATCGACAACGACCTGTCGGAGCAGATCGAAGACTTGATGTTCGTCTTCAACAACCTGGCCGATGTCGACGACCGTGGCATCCAGGCGCTGCTGCGCGAAGTGGCTTCGGACGTGCTGGTGGTGTCGCTCAAAGGCGCTGACGAGCGGGTCAAGGACAAGATCTTCAAGAACATGTCCAAGCGTGCCTCGGAGCTGCTGCGCGACGACCTGGAGGCCAAGGGCCCGGTACGCGTCAGCGACGTGGAAACCGCGCAGAAGGAAATCCTCACCATCGCCCGGCGCATGGCCGAAGCCGGCGAGATCGTCCTCGGCGGCAAAGGCGCCGAAGAGATGATCTAAGCTTCAAGCCGCAAGCTTGTAGCTTCTAGCTCTCCAACGCTTTCAACCGTAGGCACGTCGATGTCCAGCAGAGAATCCCATCCCAGCGACCTGATTCGCGCCCGCGACCTCGAGGGGGTCGATGTCTGGACGTTGCCAAGCTTCGACCCTGAGCCTGAGCCGCAACCTGAGCCTGAGCCTGAAGCGGTCGCCGAAGAAGTCGAGGAAGTGCCGCTCGAGGAAGTCCAGCCGCTGACCCTCGAGGAACTCGAGGCGATTCGCCAGGAGGCCTACAACGAAGGGTTCGCCACCGGCGAGCGCGAGGGTTTTCATGCCACTCAGCTCAAGGTGCGCCAGGAGGCCGAACAGGCGCTCGAGGCCAAGTTGGCCAGCCTCGAACAGTTGATGGGCCACCTGCTCGAGCCGATCGCCGAACAGGACACGCAGATCGAGCGAAGCCTGGTGCACCTGGTTGCGCACATGGCGCGGCAGGTGGTGGGCCGTGAACTGAAGAGCGACTCGAGCCAGATTACCCAGGTATTGCGTGAGGCATTGAAGTTGCTGCCCATGGGCGCCGACAACATCCGCATTCACCTCAATCCCCAGGACTTCGAGCTGGCCAAGGCCCTGCGCGAGCGCCATGAAGAGAACTGGAAGCTGCTCGAGGACGAAGCCCTGTTGCCTGGAGGGTGCCGCATCGAAACCTTGCACAGCCGGATCGACGCGACCATGGAAACGCGTATCGAGAAGGCCGTCGCGCAGCTGTTCGACCAGTTGCACGACCAGGCCCTGCACCCGGCTGCCGCCGACATGGCGGTCGAGCTGAGCAGCGCCGATGCGTCTTGAGCGCACCAGTTTCGGCAAGCGCATGGGCGGTTATGCCGAGGCGATCACGCTGCCGGTGCAGCCGGTGGTCGAAGGCCGGCTGCTGCGCATGGTCGGCTTGACCCTTGAAGCCGAAGGCCTGCGCGCGGCGGTAGGCGGGCGCTGCCTGGTGATCAACGACGACAGCTATCACCCAGTGCAGGTCGAAGCCGAGGTCATGGGGTTCTCCGGTAGCAAGGTGTTCCTGATGCCGGTCGGCAGCATTGCCGGCATCGCCCCAGGCGCGCGGGTGGTGCCGCTGGACGACAGCGGCCGCCTGCCGATGGGCATGAGCATGCTCGGCCGGGTGCTCGATGGTGCCGGCCGCGCCCTTGACGGCAAGGGCGGCATGCGTGCCGAAGACTGGGTGCCGATGGACGGTCCGATCATCAACCCGCTCAACCGCGACCCGATCAGCCAGCCGCTGGATGTCGGCATCCGCAGCATCAATGGCCTGTTGACCGTCGGCCGTGGCCAGCGCCTGGGCCTGTTCGCCGGGACCGGGGTGGGTAAATCGGTGCTGCTGGGCATGATGACGCGCTTCACCGAAGCCGAGATCATCGTGGTCGGGCTGATCGGCGAGCGTGGCCGCGAGGTCAAGGAGTTCATCGAGCACATTCTCGGTGAAGAAGGGCTCAAGCGTTCGGTGGTGGTAGCGTCACCGGCTGACGATGCGCCGTTGATGCGCCTGCGCGCGGCCATGTACTGCACGCGGATTGCTGAGTATTTCCGCGACAAGGGCAAGAACGTGCTGCTGCTGATGGATTCGCTGACGCGCTTCGCCCAGGCCCAGCGCGAGATCGCCTTGGCCATTGGCGAGCCGCCGGCCACCCGCGGCTACCCGCCGTCAGTATTCGCCAAACTGCCCAAGCTGGTGGAGCGCGCGGGTAACGGCGAGCCTGGGGGAGGGTCGATCACCGCCTTCTATACCGTGCTCTCGGAGGGCGACGATCAGCAGGATCCGATCGCCGACTCCGCGCGTGGCGTGCTCGACGGTCACTTTGTGCTGTCACGGCGCCTTGCCGAGGAAGGCCATTATCCAGCCATCGACATCGAAGCGTCGATCAGCCGGGTGATGCCGCAGGTCGTCGATGCCGACCACCTGCGCCAGGCGCAGAAGTTCAAGCAGCTGTGGTCGCGCCTGTCGCAGAGCCGCGACCTGATCAGCGTCGGCGCGTATGTGGCCGGTGGCGACCCGGAGACTGACCTGGCGATTGCCTTGCAGCCGAGGCTGGTGGATTTCCTGCGCCAGGGCCTGGATGAAAATGTCGGCATGGCGCAGAGCCGCGACGAGCTGGGGGCGATATTCACGCCCCCGGCCAAGGGTTGATGAGCCATGAGCCTGCCCAGTCGCGCCGCGCGTCTGGCCCCGGTGGTCGACATGGCCGAGGAGGCCGAGCGCAAGGCGGCCCAGCGGGTCGGGCAGTTTCAGCAACAGCTGGCGCAGGCCCAGGCCAAGCTGGCGGAGCTCGAGTCGTTTCGCGAGGGTTACCAGGCGCAGTGGATCAACCGTGGCAGCCAGGGCGTGGACGGCAGCTGGCTGCTCAACTATCAACGCTTTCTGGCCCAGCTGGAAACGGCGATGACCCAGCAGCGCCAGAGTCTGGCCTGGCATGAGAACAACCTGAAGAACGCTCGCGCCACCTGGCAGCAGGCCTACGCGCGGGTCGAGGGTCTGCGCAAGCTGGTGCAACGCTACCTGGACGAAGCCCGCCGTGCCGAAGACAAGCGCGAACAGCGCCTGCTCGACGAGCTTTCCCAGCGCCTGCCTCGCCAGGGGCAGGCGCAAAGCTGAAGCTGGTTGCAGCTGCCCCACGCAGCTGCTACACCTGTGTCAGTCGCCATCAACGAAGGGATCGCTAGCATGGCAGTCGAGACAGATTTTTCGCAGGACGGGAAAAAGCTCACGATCAAGATCAAGGGCCGCTTCGATTTCGGTAAGCATCAGGAATTTCGCGATGCCTACGAGCGCCAGCCCACTCGGGCCGACTTCATCGTCGTCGACCTCAAGGACACCACCTACCTGGACAGCTCGGCGCTGGGCATGCTGCTGTTGCTGCGTGACCATGCCGGTGGCGATGAGGCGGATGTGCGGGTGGTGCATGCCAGCTCGGACGTGCGCAAGATCCTCGCCATCTCCAATTTCGAAAAACTCTTCGACATCAGTTGAGCGTGTCCATGGCGGCCGAACACGCGTTGACCGTACTGGTGGCTGAAGACAGCGCGGTCGATCGTCTGCTGCTCGCGCAGATCGTGCGTCGCCAAGGCCACCACGTGTATACCGCGCAGAACGGCGAGCAAGCCGTGGCGCTGTTCGCGCAAAAACGGCCGCAACTGGTGCTGCTCGATGCGCTGATGCCGGTGATGGACGGTTTCGAGGCGGCGCGGCAGATCAAGCGCCTGGCCGGCGAAGCCCTGGTGCCGATCATCTTCCTCACCTCGCTGAACGAGGAGCAGGCGCTGGTGCGTTGCCTGGAGGCCGGTGGTGATGACTTCATGGCCAAGCCCTACAGCGCGGTGATCCTGGCCGCCAAGATCCGTGCCATGGATCGCCTGCGGCGCTTGCAGGCCACCGTACTCGAGCAGCGGGACCAGATTACCCGGCACCACCACCATCTGCTCAACGAGCAGCGCGTGGCCAAGGCGGTGTTCGACAAGATCGCCCACTCCGGCTGCATCACCGCACCGAACATCCGTTACCTGCAATCGCCTTATGCCCTGTTCAATGGCGACCTGTTGCTGGCCGCGTTCACGCCGGCCGGCGACATGCATGTGCTGCTGGGCGATTTCACCGGCCATGGTCTGCCGGCTGCCGTTGGCGCCATGCCCCTGGCCGAGGTGTTCTATGGCATGACCGCCAAAGGCTACGGCCTGGCGCAGATGCTGCGCGAGATGAACGCCAAGCTCAAGCGCATCCTGCCGGTGGACATGTTCTGCTGCGCCATGCTGCTCAATGTGTCGGTCCAGCGTGGTGCTGTCGAGGTGTGGAATGGCGGGATGCCGGACGGCTACCGGCTCTCGGCGGATGGCCAGGTGCTGGGACAGCTACCGTCACGTCACTTGCCATTGGGCATTCTGGCGCCAGAACGCTTCGATGACAGCACCGAGGTGCTGCCACTGGCGGCCGGCGAGCGGGTATTGCTGTTGTCGGATGGCGTGGTCGACACCGCCGACGAGCAAGAGCGCCTGTTCGGCGTCGAGCGCCTGCATCAGGTACTGGCCGCCAACCGTGAGCCGGCGGCGCTGTTCGATGAGCTGATGCAGGCGCTGGCGCGTTTCGGTGGGCGCCCACGCGACGACATCAGCCTGTGCGACATCCGCATGTTCGCCAGCAGCGAGCGGGTGCCGGCACCGACCCTGTATTCCGACAGTGGTCGCTCCAGCCCGCTGGACTGGTCGCTGGGCTTTGTACTGCGCGGGGAGACCCTGCGGCGCTTCAACCCCGTTCCGTACCTGGTGCAGCTGTTGCAAGAGATCCACGGCTTGCGCCCGCACACCGGGGCGCTGCACAGCGTGCTCAGCGAGCTGTACGCCAACGCCCTGGAGCACGGCGTGCTGGCACTGGATTCACAGCTCAAGCGCGATGTGCAGGGTTTTGCCGACTACTATCAAGAGCGCGCCCGGCGCCTGGCACGCCTGACCGAGGGTTTCGTGCGCATCGACCTGGAAGTTGAACCGCTGGGCAATGGCGGGCGTCTTACCCTTGAGGTACGCGACAGCGGCGCTGGTTTCGATGTGCAAGAAGTGCTGGCACGACCGGCCCCGCAGCAGGGGCTGAGCGGGCGCGGGCTGCACCTGGTGCAGCGCCTGGGTAGCCGTGCCCAATGGTGCGAGGGAGGCCGCTGTGCCCGTGTGCAGTTCGACTGGTGATGGCTCTGGAGGCCCGCACCGCAGCTCAGGCATAATCCAGCTTGATCAGGGAGTGAGCAAGTGACCGACATCCATATCGATTTGAAGGTGCTCAGCGATTTGCAGGAGGTCATGGAAGATGGCTATCTGCAGTTGCTCGAGACCTTTCTGGAAGACTCCGCGCAGCGTTTGCATCAGCTGCACGAGGCCAAGAGTGCCGACGAGCTCGGCATGGCCGCGCACAGCTTCAAAGGCAGCAGCAGCAACATGGGCGCGGTAGGCCTGGCCCGGTTGTGCCAGCAGCTCGAAGAGCGCGTCAGAACGCGGCCGCTGTATGGCATCGAGGACCTGATCAACCGCATCGATCAGGAATACCTTGAAGTGCAGCGTTTCTATCGCGGTGAGCGCGAGCGCGTTTCGGCCAGCTGACTACAAGTTGGCTCGACTTTTGCTTCTCTGAAGCCAGATGTCATTTCGTTTCTGGCGCGGAGACCCGTCAATGCCTGTCGCACCCAACCCATTGATACAAGCCACCACCGTCGGCAAGCCGTCGAACACGGCCGCTGCGCGGATGGACAAACCGCTGCAGGCGGCAGGCGAGGCGGGCGGCTTCGATCGGGTCATGGCGCGCCAGGGCCGCGACAAGTCGCCCGCCATGCCGGCGAAGCCGCCGCAGGCGCAGCCGAATGACAAACCCGAGCCTGCTCATGGCGGCAACACGCATGCCGCTGACAAGTCGGCGCTTGCCGATGACGGCAAAACGTTGCCAGGCGACGATGCCTCTTCGCCTGCCGCCGACAGTGCGCTGGCCAACGACCCCGGCTCGGTCGACGCCACCCTGGTCGCCGGCCAGGTCACCGATGCCCAGCCTGGCGCCCAGTTGCTGCAGGCCCAGGCAGAGGCAGTGGCGCCGGTGCTGCGGGCGGCAGTGCGACAAGCACCCACGACGCCGGTGGCCGAGCCAGTGACCCAGGCATCAGAGGGCGAAAGCTTCGATCCGCAAGCTGATCCGCTGGCCAACCTGCCGACCTTGCGTCTGGCGCTGGAGCACAATGCCCAGGCCAAGGGCACCACTTCGGCCCACGCCGGCGACACCACCAACGGCGATTCAGCCGATGGCCAAGCGCCCGTCAATCCATTGGCGAACCTGGTTGACGAAGCCAAGGACCACAAAGGCCAGGGGCAAGGCGGCGACAAAGCCTTCAGCGCTTTGCTCGAAGACGGCCTGAAAACGCCCAAGGGTGTTGCCGGCGACACCCGCGTCGATGACTTTGCCAACCGCTTGGCCAACCTGACCCAGGCAGTCACTTCCACGCCGGTCAATGGCGCCAGTGCCGCGCCGGTCAACGCCAACCCCTTGCAACAACCGCTGATGATGAACCAGGGCGCCTGGGCCGAGGGGCTGGTCAACCGCGTGATGTATCTGTCGAGCCAGAATCTCAAGTCGGCGGATATCCAGCTGGAGCCGGCTGAGCTCGGGCGTCTGGATATTCGCGTCAATGTCGCCACCGACCAGTCCACCCAGGTCACCTTCATCAGTGGTCATGCCGGTGTCCGTGATGCCCTGGACAGCCAGGTCCACCGCTTGCGCGAGCTGTTCGCCCAGCAGGGCCTGGCGCAGCCAGACGTCAACGTCGCCGATCAATCACGCCAGCAACAGCAGCAGGCGCAGCAGCAAGCGGCAGAGTTGTCCGGCGTGGCGGCGCGGCGTGGCCAGGGCGGGGGCGCCGAGCAGGGCGAGTTGGCCGACGCGGCGCGGCCTGTCGAGCAACAGGTGGTGATTGGCGACAGCGCTGTGGACTACTACGCCTGATGAGCGCTTGAGCGGTCGCGACCCGTCTGGCAGCTCCTGACAAACCTGGCATAACACTTGCTCAAGCCCCGTCATCCACTTTTAAAACCGCTGGACGACGGATTATTGGCATGGCGAAGAGCGACGCAGTGAAAGACCCCGCCGCAAAAGGCAAACTCAAGCTGATCCTGCTGCTGGTGCTGGCCCTGCTGCTGGCGGTCGGCCTGTCGGTAGGCGCGACCTGGTTCATCATGCACAAGAGTGAATCGGCGCCGGCGCCGCAGGCGGCCGCCAGCAACGTCAAGGCGCCGGCCATCTATGTGCCGCTGGCACCGGCCTTCGTGGTCAACTTCAACCAGAACGGTCGCCAGCGCTACATGCAGCTGAGCATTACCCTGCAGGGCCGCAACCAGGCTGACCTCGATGCACTGGCGGTGCACATGCCGGTGATCCGCAACAACCTGGTGATGATGTTCTCGGGCCAGGGTTTCGACACGCTCTCGGCCAGTTCAGTCGGCCAGGAAATGCTGCGTCAGAAAGCCACCGCCGTGGTCCAGGAAGTGGCGCAGAAGGAAGTCGGCAAGCCTGTGATCGATCAGCTGCTGTTCACCAATTTCGTATTGCAGTAGGAGTCCGCAATGGCCGTACAGGACCTGCTGTCCCAGGATGAGATCGATGCCCTGCTGCATGGCGTCGACGATGGGCTGGTACAGACCGAGAGCGTTGCCGAGCCTGGCAGCATCAAGAGCTACGACCTGACCAGCCAGGATCGGATCGTGCGCGGTCGCATGCCGACCCTGGAAATGATCAACGAGCGTTTCGCCCGCTACACCCGCATCAGCATGTTCAACCTGCTGCGCCGCTCGGCGGACGTGGCGGTCGGTGGCGTGCAGGTGATGAAGTTCGGCGAATACGTGCATTCGCTGTATGTGCCGACCAGCCTCAATCTGGTCAAGATCAAGCCGTTGCGCGGCACTGCGCTGTTCATCCTGGACGCCAAGCTGGTGTTCAAGCTGGTCGACAACTTCTTCGGCGGCGACGGCCGTCACGCCAAGATCGAAGGCCGCGAATTCACCCCGACCGAATTGCGCGTGGTGCGCATGGTGCTGGACCAGTGCTTCGTCGACCTCAAGGAAGCCTGGCAGGCGATCATGCCGGTCAACTTCGAGTACATGAACTCCGAGGTCAATCCGGCGATGGCCAACATCGTCGGCCCGAGCGAGGCGGTGGTGGTGTCGACCTTCCACATCGAGCTCGACGGCGGCGGCGGCGACCTGCACGTGACCATGCCGTACTCGATGATCGAGCCGGTGCGCGAAATGCTCGATGCCGGTTTCCAGTCGGACCTGGACGACCAGGACGAGCGCTGGGTCAAGGCCCTGCGCGAAGACGTGCTCGACGTCTCGGTGCCGCTGACCGCCACCGTTGCCCGACGCCAGCTCAAGCTGCGCGACATCCTGCACATGCAGGCCGGCGATGTGATCCCGGTGGAGCTGCCCGAGCACCTGGTGCTGCGCGCCAACGGCGTGCCGTCGTTCAAGGCGCGCCTGGGCTCGCACAAGGGCAACCTGGCCCTGCAGATCATCGACCCGATCGAGCGCCGCTGAAGGCACGCCGATCGCTCCCAACGAATTGAATGCTGTCGAGGACATCATGGCTAACGAAAACGAGATCACTTCCCCGGAAGACCAGGCCCTGGCCGACGAGTGGGCAGCAGCGCTGGAAGAAACCGGTGATGCCGGGCAATCCGACATTGACGCGCTGCTGGCCGGCGACCGCGGCAAGCCCGGCGCCGGGCGCCTGCCCATGGAAGAGTTCGCCAGCTCGCCGCGGCCGAACGAGAACGTCAGCCTCGAAGGCCCCAACCTGGATGTGATCCTGGACATCCCAGTGAACATTTCCATGGAAGTGGGTAGCACCGAGATCAACATCCGTAACCTGCTGCAGCTCAACCAGGGCTCGGTGATCGAACTCGATCGCCTGGCTGGCGAGCCGCTCGATGTGCTGGTCAACGGCACGCTGATCGCCCATGGCGAAGTGGTGGTGGTCAACGAGAAGTTCGGCATTCGCCTGACCGACGTGATCAGCCCAAGCGAACGCATCAAGAAGCTGCGCTGAGTGAAGGCTTCAATACGCCGCTTCGCCGCCCTGGGTGCGCTGCTGGTCAGCGAGCTGGCGTTCGCCGCAACGCCGGCGGCCAGTCCCACTGTCACCCCGACGGCGGCCCCCGGCAGCCTCGGCGGGCAACTGGCGCAGATGGTCTTTGGCCTGCTGCTGGTGGTCGGCCTGATCTTCTTCCTGGCCTGGGTGCTGCGGCGCATGCAAGGCGCCGCCCCCAAGGGCGGGCAGGTGATCGAGATCGTCGGCAGCCGCGCGATCGGCCCGCGTGACCGTCTGCTGCTGGTGCAGATCGGTCGCGAGCAGATCTTGATCGGCCATACCCCAGGCAGCATCGAAGCCCTGCACGTCATGGCCGAACCCGTCGAGGTGCCGGTCGGTGCCCGCCAGGCCACGCCGGAATTTGCCCAGCGCCTGATGGAGCTGATGGGCAAGGATCATAAGGACAACACGTGATGAGCGGCGCGCTGCGCATTGTATTGACCCTGGCGCTGCTGCTGGCCGCGCCGCTGGCGCTGGGTGCCGACCCGTTGTCGATTCCGGCCATCACCCTGTCCAACACCGCCGACGGGCAGCAGGAGTATTCGGTCAGCCTGCAGATCTTGCTGATCATGACGGCGCTGAGTTTCATCCCCGCGTTCGTCATTCTGATGACCAGCTTCACCCGTATCATCATCGTCTTCTCGATCCTGCGCCAGGCGCTGGGCTTGCAGCAGACGCCGTCGAACCAGGTGCTGACCGGCATGGCGCTGTTCCTTACCCTGTTCATCATGGCGCCGGTGTTCGACCGGGTGAACCAGGATGCCTTGCAGCCGTACCTGAACGAGCAGATGACCGCACAGCAAGCGGTGGAAAGAGCCCAGGGCCCACTCAAGGAGTTCATGCTGGCGCAGACCCGGCAGAGCGACCTGGACCTGTTCATGCGCTTGTCCAAGCGCACCGACATCGCTGGGCCCGAACAGGTGCCGTTGACCATCCTGGTGCCGGCGTTCGTCACCTCGGAGCTCAAGACCGCCTTCCAGATCGGCTTCATGATCTTCATTCCGTTTCTGATCATCGACATGGTGGTCGCCAGTGTGCTGATGGCCATGGGTATGATGATGCTGTCGCCGTTGATCATCTCGCTGCCGTTCAAGATCATGCTGTTCGTCCTGGTCGATGGCTGGGCGCTGATCATGGGTACCTTGGCCGGCAGTTTCGGTGGCGTCTGATGCTGCCAGGGAGAGCCTTGCATGACACCTGAAGTCGCTGTCGATCTGTTCCGCGATGCCTTGTGGCTGACCACCCTGATGGTCGCCGTGCTGGTGGTCCCCAGCCTGCTGGTCGGCCTGGTGGTGGCGATGTTCCAGGCCGCTACGCAGATCAACGAGCAGACCTTGAGCTTCCTGCCGCGTCTGCTGGTGATGCTGGTCACGCTGATCGTCGCCGGGCCTTGGTTGGTGCAGAAGTTCATGGAGTACATCACCAGCCTGTACACCAGCATTCCGCAGCTGATCGGTTGAGCCGGCCATGCTCGAACTGACCGATGCGCAGATAGGCACCTGGGTCGCCACGTTCATCCTGCCGCTGTTCCGGGTGACCGCGGTGCTGATGACCATGCCGATTTTCGGCACGCGCATGCTGCCGGCGCGCATCCGTCTGTACGTGGCGGTGGCGATCACCGTGGTGATCGTGCCGGGGTTGCCGCCGCTACCCGAATTCGAGCCGCTGAGCCTGCGCGGTTTGCTGCTGTGCGCCGAGCAGGTGATCGTCGGCGCGCTGTTCGGGTTTTCCTTGCAACTGCTGTTTCAGGCCTTCGTCATCGCCGGGCAGATCATCGCCGTGCAGATGGGCATGGCCTTCGCCTCCATGGTCGACCCGGCCAACGGCGTCAATGTGGCGGTGGTCAGCCAGTTCATGACCATGCTGGTCAGCGTGCTGTTCCTGTTGATGAACGGTCACCTGGTGGTGTTCGAAGTGCTGACCGAAAGTTTCAGCACCTTGCCGGTGGGCAATGCATTGGTGGTCAGTCACTTCTGGGACATGGCCGGGCGCCTGAGCTGGGTGTTCGGTGCGGGGCTGCTGCTGATCCTGCCGGCGATCACCGCGCTGCTGGTGGTCAACATCGCCTTCGGCGTGATGACCCGCGCCGCGCCGCAGTTGAACATCTTTTCCATCGGCTTCCCGCTGACCCTGGTGCTGGGCATGGCGATCTTCTGGATCGGCCTGGCTGATGTGTTGTCGCATTATCAGGCATTGGCCAGCGAAGCCCTGCAGTGGCTGCGTGAACTGGCGAGGGCGCGCTAGCGATGGCAGAGAGCGAGAGCGGTCAGGACAAGACGGAAGACCCCACCGACAAGCGCAAGCGCGACGCGCGAGAGAAAGGTGAGATCGCCCGCTCCAAGGAGCTCAATACCGTCGCCACGACCCTGGCCGGTGCCGGGGCGCTGCTGGCGTTCGGCGGTAACCTGGCGCAAACCCTCATGGCCTTGATGCGCATGAATTTTTCCTTGAGCCGCGAGGTGCTGATCGACGAGGGCTCGATGGGCATGTTCCTGCTGGCCTCGGGCAAGATGGCGATCTGGGCCGTACAGCCGGTGCTCATGCTGTTGTTCATCATCGCTTTCGTCTCGCCCATAGCCCTGGGCGGTTTCATCTTCTCCGGCAGCCTGTTGCAACCGAAATTCAGCCGCATGAACCCGCTGTCGGGGATCAAGCGCATGTTCTCGATCAACTCGCTGACCGAACTGCTCAAGGCGATGGCCAAGTTCGTGGTGATCCTGATCGTGGCGCTGGTGGTACTCAACAGCGACCGCCAGGCGCTGCTGGCGATTGCCAACGAGCCCATGGAACAGGCGATCATTCACAGTGCCCAGGTGGTTGGCTGGAGCGCGCTGTGGATGGCGGCAGGCCTGCTGCTGATCGCTGCCGCCGACGTACCGTTCCAGCTGTGGCAGACCCACAAGAAGCTGAAGATGACCAAGCAGGAGGTCAAGGACGAGTACAAGGACAGCGAAGGCAAGCCCGAGGTGAAACAGCGCATTCGCCAGCTGCAGCGCGAAGTGTCGCAGCGGCGCATGATGGCGGCCGTACCCGAGGCCGATGTGATCATTACCAACCCGACTCATTACGCGGTGGCGTTGCAGTACGACCCGGAAAAGGGTGGGGTGGCGCCTTTGCTGGTGGCCAAGGGCACCGACTTCGTCGCCCTGAAAATTCGCGAGATCGCCGTCGAGCACCAGGTGCAGATTCTCGAGTCGCCCGCCTTGGCGCGGGCGATCTACTACTCCACCGAGGTTGAAGGGGAAATCCCGGCGGGGTTGTACCTGGCGGTGGCGCAGGTGTTGGCCTATGTGTTCCAGATCCGCCAGTACCATGCCGGGAAGGGCAAGCGGCCAGAGCCGTTGAAAAAAGATCTGCCGATTCCAAGCGACCTGCAGCGCGATAGCTGACAGCCACCCGCCTCGGCGCTCGACCTCACGAGCGCAAAATCCGCCGCGTTCAACGAAGTTGGAAAGCTTCTTGCAAAGCCACGCCCGAGCGCCCCTCGGGCGTCAAAGTTTTGCATCAAGAGGACTCGCGGTGGATCGCACTCAGTTAATCAGCAACGCCCGCAACAACCTGGCCGGACTCGGCCGGGGCAACCTGGGCGTGCCGCTGCTGCTGCTGGTGATGTTGGCAATGATGATGTTGCCGATACCGCCGTTCCTGCTCGACGTGTTCTTCACCTTCAACATCGCCTTGTCGATCGTGGTCCTGTTGGTCTGCGTGTATGCCTTGCGGCCCCTGGACTTCGCCGCATTCCCCACCATCCTGCTGGTCGCGACCTTGCTGCGCCTGGCGCTGAACGTGGCCTCGACGCGCGTGGTGATGCTCCACGGCCAGGAGGGCCACGGCGCTGCCGGTAAGGTCATCCAGGCTTTCGGTGAGGTGGTGATCGGCGGCAATTACGTGGTGGGTGCGGTGGTGTTCGCCATCCTCATGATCATCAACTTCGTGGTCGTGACCAAAGGTGCCGGGCGGATTTCCGAGGTCAGTGCGCGCTTCACCCTCGACGCCATGCCCGGCAAGCAGATGGCCATCGATGCCGATCTCAACGCCGGCCTGATCGACCAGGCACAGGCCAAGGCCCGTCGCGCCGAGGTGGCGCAGGAGGCCGAGTTCTATGGTTCGATGGACGGTGCCAGCAAGTTCGTGCGCGGCGACGCCATCGCCGGCCTGTTGATCCTGTTCATCAACCTGATCGGCGGCATGCTGATCGGCATGCTGCAGCACAACATGTCGTTCAGCGACGCCGGCAAGGTCTACGCACTGCTGACCATCGGTGACGGTTTGGTGGCGCAGTTGCCATCGCTGCTGCTGTCCACCGCCGCCGCGATCATGGTCACCCGTGCTTCGGGCTCCGAGGACATGGGCAAGCTGATCAACCGGCAGATGTTCGATTCGCCCAAGGCGCTGGCGGTTTCGGCCGCGTTGATGATCATCATGGGCCTGGTGCCGGGCATGCCGCACATCGCCTTCATCAGCCTCGGCCTGCTCGCCGCTGGCGGCGCCTACCTGGTGTGGAAAAAGCAGCAAAAGGGCAGGATCGCCGCGCAGCAGGAAGCGCAGCGCCAGCAGGACCTGTTGCCATCGCCACAGCGGGCCATGGAAACCAAGGAGCTGGGTTGGGACGACGTGACGCCCATCGACATGATCGGCCTGGAGGTTGGCTACCGGCTGATTCCACTGGTCGATCGCAACCAGGGCGGACAGCTGCTGGCGCGGATCAAGGGCGTACGCAAGAAGCTCTCGCAGGATCTGGGCTTCCTCATGCCTACCGTGCACATTCGCGATAACCTCGACCTGCAGCCCAGCGCCTACCGCTTGACCTTGATGGGCGTGATTCTCGCCGAAGCCGATATCTACCCCGACCGTGAGCTTGCGATCAACCCCGGCCAGGTGTTCGGCACCCTGAACGGCATCGCTGCCCGCGACCCGGCTTTCGGCCTGGAAGCGGTGTGGATCGACATCGCCCAGCGCGCCCAGGCGCAGTCGCTGGGCTATACCGTGGTCGACGCCAGCACTGTGGTCGCCACCCACCTCAACCAGATCCTGCAGAAGCATTGCCATGAGCTGATCGGTCACGAGGAGGTCCAGCAGTTGCTGCAGGTGCTGTCCAAGGCTTCGCCTAAACTTGCAGAAGAGCTGGTACCGGGTGTCATTTCCTTGTCAGGCCTGTTGAAGGTCTTGCAAGCCTTGTTGTCAGAGCAGGTACCGGTGCGCGATATCCGCAGTATTGCCGAGGCGATCGCCAACAACGCCAGCAAGAGTCAAGATACCGCCGCGCTGGTCGCCGCAGTGCGCGTCGGATTGTGTCGCGCCATCGTGCAAAGCATTGTCGGCGTTGAGTCGGAGCTGCCTGTTATCACCCTGGAGCCAAGGTTGGAACAGATCTTGCTCAATAGTTTGCAAAGGGCCGGGCAAGGTCAGGAAGACGGTGTTCTTCTTGAGCCGAGCATGGCTGAGAAGCTGCAGCGCTCGCTGATCGACGCCTGCCAGCGCCAGGAGATGCAAGGCCAGCCGGCCATCCTCCTGGTGGCTGGCCCGATCCGCGCGATGCTGTCGCGATTCGGCCGCCTGGCTGTACCGAATTTGCATGTTCTGGCGTATCAGGAAATACCGGATAACAAGCAAGTCACCATCGTTGCCACAGTGGGCCCCAACGGCTGAGGTAGTGGATTATGCAAGTCAAGCGTTTCTTCGCCGCCGATATGCGTCAGGCCATGAAGCTGGTTCGTGATGAGCTGGGCTCCGATGCCGCCATCATCGGTAACCGCCGCATCGCCGGCGGGGTCGAGCTGACCGCTGCGCTGGACTACAAGCTGTCTGCGCTGGCCCCGCGGGTGCCCAACGCCGAGCTCGAGGAAGAGCTGCGCAAGACCCAATCGCGTATCGCCACCGCCCAGGCCGAGCTGGACAGCCGCAGCGATGCCAGCGAAGGCAACCGCCAGCTGTTCGCCGGCCAGTCCCTGACCGCCGCCGAGCCGTTGATCGAACCGCACGTTGACATGCCGGCGGCGCCTGCCGCGCCAGCCCAGGCGGCGGTCGACCCGCGCCTGTTCGATGCCATGCGCTCGGAGCTCTCGGGGCTGCGCGAGCTGCTCGAGGTGCAGCTCGGCTCGCTGGCCTGGAACCAGCTGCAGGGCAAGAAACCGGCGCAGGCCAACCTTTGGCGGCGCTTGCAGCGCATTGGCCTGTCCGGGCCGATCGCCCGCGAATTGCTTGATCTGACCTGCGAAATCGAAGAACCGCGCCAGGCCTGGCGCATGCTGTTGGCGCATCTGGCCCGCATGATCCAGGTGCCCCAGGTAGAACCGATCGAAGAGGGCGGTGTGATCGCCATGGTCGGCCCGGCCGGCATGGGCAAGACCACCACCCTGGCCAAGCTCGCGGCGCGCTACGTGCTCAAGTACGGCCCGCACAACCTGGCCCTGGTGAGCATGGACAGCTTCCGCATTGGCGCTCAGGAGCAGCTCAAGACCCTGGGCCGCATCCTCAACGTGCCGGTGACCTATGTCGACCCTGGGCAGTCGCTGGCGGCCGCGCTCGAGCCACTGCTGCGCAAGCGCGTGGTGCTGATCGACACCGCAGGTTTGCAGGCCAGCGACCCGGCCCTGCGCATGCAGCTGGAAACCCTGGCCGGGCGTGGCATCGCCGCCAAGAATTACCTGGTGCTGGCCACCACCAGCCAGAAGCAGGTGCTGACCGCTGCCTATCATAGCTACAAGCGCTGCGGGCTGGCCGGTTGCATCCTGAGCAAACTCGATGAAACGGCGAGCCTCGGCGACGTGCTGAGCCTGGCCATCACCCATGAACTGCCCGTGGCCTACCTGACCGATGGCCCGCGCATTCCTGATGATCTGCACCTGCCGCGCCCGCACCAGCTGGTGACCCGCGCAGTCAACGTGCAATTGCAGGACGAGCCCAGCGAAGAGGCCATGGCCGACATGTTCGCTGATCTCTACCACAACCCGCGACGTGCGGGTTGAGGAGCCAACGTATGCACAGTACCTACATTCCGGAACCCGTCATCGCGCGTTGCGCGTGGCAGGGGGCCAAGCGAGACAAGGTAAACAACCAACATGGGTAGCATGCATCCCGTACAGGTAATTGCCGTCACCGGTGGTAAAGGTGGCGTGGGCAAGACCAACGTTTCAGTGAACCTGTCCCTGGCACTGGCCGAACTCGGCCGGCGGGTGATGCTGCTGGACGCCGACCTGGGCCTGGCCAACGTCGATGTGTTGCTGGGCCTGACGCCCAAGCGCACCTTGGCCGACGTCATCGAAGGCCGTTGCGAGCTGCGCGATGTCCTTCTGCAGGGCCCGGGCGGGGTGCGCATCGTCCCGGCGGCCTCCGGCACCCAGAGCATGGTGCACCTGGCCCCTGCCCAGCACGCCGGTTTGATCCAGGCCTTCAGCGAGGTAGGCGACAACCTCGACGTGCTGGTCATCGACACCGCAGCCGGGATCGGCGACTCGGTGGTCAGCTTCGTGCGCGCGGCCCAGGAGGTGTTGCTGGTGGTCTGCGACGAGCCGACCTCGATCACCGACGCCTACGCACTGATCAAGCTGCTCAACCGCGACTACGGCATGAACCGTTTCCGCGTTCTGGCCAACATGGCGCAGAGCCCCCAGGAGGGGCGCAACCTGTTCGCCAAGTTGACCAAGGTCACCGATCGCTTCCTCGATGTCGCCTTACAATACGTCGGCGCCGTGCCCTACGACGAGAGCGTGCGCAAGGCCGTACAAAAACAACGTGCGGTGTACGAGGCCTTCCCGCGTTCCAAGTGCGCGCTGGCCTTCAAGGCCATTGCGCAGAAGGTCGACAGCTGGCCATTGCCGGCCAACCCGCGCGGTCATCTTGAGTTCTTCGTCGAGCGTCTGGTGCAGCCCACCAGCGCAGGACCGGTCCTATGAGCGCAAGCGGCTTCAAGATGTACAGCAAGGCGTCCAAGGATGCCCAGTACGAGCTGGTCGAGCGCTATGCGCCGCTGGTCAAGCGCATCGCCTACCACTTGCTGGCGCGCCTGCCGGCCAACGTCCAGGTCGAGGACCTGATCCAGGCCGGCATGATCGGCCTGCTGGAAGTGGCCAACAAGTACGACGCCAGCAAGGGCGCGAGCTTCGAGACCTATGCCGGTATTCGTATCCGTGGCGCCATGCTCGACGAGGTGCGCAAGGGCGACTGGGCGCCGCGTTCGGTGCACCGTAATACGCGCATGGTCAGCGATGCGATGCGTGCTGTGGAAGCAAGAACTGGCCGCGACGCTAAAGATCATGAAGTTGCTGCCGAACTCCAATTGAGTCTCGATGATTACTACGGGATCTTGAACGATACCTTGGGTAGCCGGCTGTTCAGTTTCGACGACCTGTTGCAGGACGGCGAGCACGAAGGCCTGCATGAGGATGGCGTCAGTGGCCAGGTCGAGCCGTCGCGCGATCTGGAAGACGAGCGCTTCCAGGCTGCCCTGACCGACGCGATCGCCAATCTGCCGGAGCGTGAGCGGCTGGTGCTGGCGCTGTACTACGACGAAGAGCTGAACCTCAAGGAAATCGGTGAGGTGCTGGGGGTCAGCGAATCGCGGGTCAGCCAGCTGCACAGCCAGTGCGCCGCGCGCTTGCGCAGCCGCCTTGGGGAATGGCGGGCGCGTTGAGCCCGAGGGTCGTTGCAGTCGTTTTCCACGTTGTACCGAATTGAATGAATGCGCGCGCTCGGGGCCGAGCGCGTTTGAGACTGCTTGGAGGTCTACTTGAACAAAGACATGAAAATCCTCATCGTTGACGACTTCTCGACGATGCGGCGGATCATCAAGAATCTGTTGCGTGACCTGGGCTTCACCAACACCGATGAAGCCGATGACGGCACCACTGCGTTGCCGATGCTCGAGAGCGGCCATTACGACTTCCTGGTCACCGACTGGAACATGCCCGGCATGTCCGGAATCGACCTGCTGCGCAAGGTGCGCGCACACGACCGCCTGAAAACCATGCCGGTGCTGATGGTCACCGCCGAGGCCAAGCGCGACCAGATCATCGAAGCCGCCCAGGCGGGCGTCAACGGCTATGTGGTCAAGCCATTCACTGCCCAGGTGCTGAAGGAAAAGATCGAGAAGATCTTCGAGCGCGTCAACGGCTGAGCCACGTCAGGGGGCGCCATGCAATCATCACAGACGTCTTTGGGGGAGTTCGAGTCGACCCTGAAGAAACATGCCCAGGAGCTGGTCGAGAGCCTGGAACGCGGGCGCTTCGGCGACGCGGTGCAACTCATTCACCAGCTCAACCAGACCCGCGACCGTGGCCTGTACCAGGAAGTCGGCAAGCTTACCCGCGAGCTGCATAGCGCCATCGTCAGTTTCCAGATCGACCCGCACATGCCGCAGGCCGAAGAAGTCTCGCAGATCACCGACGCCACCGAGCGCCTGTCCTACGTGGTCAAGCTCACCGAAGGTGCGGCCAACCGCACCATGGACCTGGTGGAAGAGAGCACCCCGGTGCTCAACGATCTGGCCACCGAGGCGCAGAGCCTGAGTGTCGATTGGCAGCGCTTCATGCGCCGCGAGGTGGCAGCGCCGGAGTTTCGCGAGCTGGTCAAGCGCGTCGACAGTTTTCTGACGCACAGCGCCGAGGGTAACCGCAAGGTTGCCGGCCACCTCAACGATATTCTGCTGGCCCAGGACTACCAAGACCTGACCGGCCAGGTGATCAAGCGCGTGACCGCGCTGGTCACCGAAGTGGAAAGCAATCTGCTCAAGCTCGTGCTGATGGCCAGTCAAGTCGACCGTTTTGCCGGCATCGAACATGACCACCAGCAGTTGCGTGCTGAAAAAGATCAAGAAAAACATCCGACTCGGGGTGAAGGTCCGCAGATTCATGCCGATAAGCGAGAAGACGTTGTGTCCGGTCAGGACGACGTCGACGATCTGCTGTCCAGTCTGGGTTTTTAAGGAGCACGTTTAATGAGCTTCGGCGCCGATGAAGAAATCCTTCAGGATTTCCTGGTAGAAGCCGGCGAAATTCTTGAGCAACTGTCCGAGCAACTGGTCGAGCTGGAAAGCCGACCCGACGATGCCGACTTGCTCAATGCGATCTTTCGCGGTTTCCACACTGTAAAAGGGGGCGCCGGCTTCCTCCAGCTCAACGAGCTGGTGGAGTGCTGCCACATCGCCGAGAACGTCTTCGACATCCTGCGCAAGGGTGAGCGCCGGGTCGACGCCGAGTTGATGGACGTGGTGCTTGAAGCACTGGACACGGTCAACAGCATGTTCGGCCAGGTGCGCGAGCGCAGCGCCGTGACCCCGGCCACGCCCGAGTTGCTGGCAGCGTTGTCACGCCTGGCCGAGCCTGCCAGCCTCGATGCGCCAGCAGCGCTGCCAGAGGCTGCGCCGGCACCGGCAGCGGCCGAGGCGGATGTCACCGACACCGAGTTCGAGCAACTGCTCGACTCGCTCGATGCGGTCAAGGCCGAAGCGGCGGCATTCGATGTCCAGCTGCAGGGCGAGACCGTCAGCGGCGCAGGTGACGACATCACCGACGCCGAATTCGAATCGCTGCTCGACCAGTTGCACGGCAAGGGCCAGTTTTGTGCAGAAGTCGTTGCCGAGCCGGCAAGCGACGTGGCTGCACCTGCCAGCGACGAAATCAGCGACGCCGAATTCGAATCGCTGCTCGATCAACTGCACGGCAAGGGCACCTTCCAGGCCGATGCCCTGCCGGCGGTAGCTGCCGCGCAACAGGCTGCCCCTGCGCCCACTGCCGGTGATGAAATTTCCGAGCACGAGTTCGAAGCGTTGCTCGATCAACTGCATGGCAAAGGCAAGTTTTCCGGCGACACCGCCGTTGCCCAGGCGCCTGCGCCGGCCGCCGCGCCGGTAGCGGCGCCAGCCCAGGCCAAGGCTGCGGCACAACCGGCTCCAGCCCCTGCGGCGAAGCCGGCCGCGCCTGCCCGCGCTGCCGCTCCGACGCCTGAGAAACACGCCAGCGAGGCGGAAACCACGGTTCGGGTAGACACTGCACGCCTGGACGAGATCATGAACATGGTCGGCGAACTGGTGCTGGTGCGTAACCGCCTGGTGCGCCTGGGCCTGAACAGCGGTGACGAGGCCATGTCCAAGGCCGTGTCCAACCTCGACGTGGTCACCGCCGACCTGCAGACGGCGGTGATGAAAACCCGCATGCAGCCGATCAAGAAGGTCTTCGGCCGCTTCCCACGCTTGGTGCGCGACCTGGCGCGCCAGCTCAAGAAAGAGATCAACCTGGAGCTGGTGGGCGAAGAAACCGACCTCGACAAGAACCTCGTCGAAGCGCTGGCCGACCCGTTGGTGCACTTGGTGCGCAACGCTGTCGACCACGGTGTGGAAATGCCCGACGAGCGTGAGGCCGCGGGCAAGGCCAGAACCGGCCACGTGGTGTTGTCGGCCGAGCAGGAGGGCGACCATATCCTGCTGTCGATCTCCGATGACGGCAAGGGCATGGACCCCAACATCCTGCGGGCCAAAGCCGTGGAAAAGGGCCTGATGGACAAGGACGCCGCCGACCGCCTGAGCGAGTCCGATTGCTACAACCTGATCTTCGCCCCGGGCTTCTCGACCAAGACCGAGATTTCCGACGTGTCCGGCCGCGGCGTCGGCATGGACGTGGTGAAGACCAAGATTTCCCAGCTCAACGGTTCGATCAACATCTTCTCGGCCAAGGGCCAGGGTTCGAAGATCGTCATCAAGGTGCCGCTGACCCTGGCGATCATGCCGACCCTGATGGTGATGCTGGGCAACCAGGCTTTCGCCTTCCCGTTGGTCAACGTCAACGAGATCTTCCACCTCGACCTGTCGCGCACCAACGTGGTCGACGGCCAGGAAGTGGTGATCGTGCGTGACAAGGCCTTGCCGCTGTTCTACCTCAAGCGCTGGCTGGTGCAGGGGCAGGTGCATGAAGAGCAGCACGAGGGTCACGTGGTGATCCTGTCGGTGGGCACCCAGCGCATCGGCTTCGTGGTCGACCAGTTGGTCGGTCAGGAAGAGGTGGTGATCAAGCCACTGGGCAAGATGCTGCAAGGCACCCCAGGCATGTCCGGCGCCACCATTACTGGCGATGGTCGCATCGCGCTGATTCTCGACGTGCCGAGCATGCTCAAGCGTTACGCGGCACGGCGTATCTGATTTTCGGCGGCATGCCCTGGCCGGGTGCGCCGTCTAATGGAGTGTTTATGGCAGTCAAGGTCCTGGTGGTGGATGATTCGGGTTTCTTCCGCCGCCGCGTTTCGGAAATCCTCTCGGCCGATCCGACCATCCAGGTGGTCGGCACTGCCACCAATGGCAAGGAAGCGATCGACCAGGCGCTGGCGCTCAAGCCAGATGTCATCACCATGGACTACGAAATGCCCATGATGGACGGCATCACCGCAGTGCGGCACATCATGCAGCGCTGTCCGACGCCGGTGTTGATGTTCTCGTCGCTGACCCACGAAGGCGCGCGCGTGACCCTCGACGCCCTGGATGCCGGCGCCGTCGATTACCTGCCGAAGAACTTCGAAGACATTTCGCGCAACCCCGACAAGGTCAAGCAGTTGCTGTGCGAGAAGGTCCACACGATCTCACGCAGCAATCGCCGCTTTGGCGGCTACGCCAGCCATGCCCCAGCCGTCACCGCGCCAGCCAGCAGCCATGCCCCGGCCAGCAGCGCCGCCAGTGCAGCGCCAACGCGCAGTGCGCTGCCGCCGCGTAGCAGTGCCCCGGTTGCTGCTGCGGCGCACGCGCCCGCACCCAAGCGCAAGCCCTACAAACTGGTGGCGATCGGCACCTCGACCGGTGGCCCGGTGGCGCTGCAGCGTGTACTGACACAGTTGCCGGCCGCCTTCCCGGCGCCGATCGTGTTGATCCAGCACATGCCTGCCGCGTTCACCAAGGCCTTTGCCGAGCGTCTGGACAAGCTGTGCAAGATCAGCGTCAAGGAAGCCGAGGACGGCGACATGCTGCGCCCGGGCCTGGCATTGCTGGCGCCTGGCGGCAAGCAGATGATGATCGACGGCCGCGGCGCGGTGAAGATCCTGCCCGGTGACGAGCGCCTGAACTACAAGCCTTGCGTGGACATCACCTTTGGCTCGGCGGCCAAGTCTTATGGCGACAAGGTGCTTTCGGTGGTCCTCACCGGCATGGGCGCCGATGGCCGCGAAGGTGCGCGCCTGCTCAAGCAGGGCGGCAGTACCGTGTGGGCGCAGGATGAAGCCAGTTGCGTGATCTATGGCATGCCCATGGCCATCGTCAAGGCCAACCTGGCTGATGCGGTCTACAGCCTGGATGAAATCGGCAAGCACCTGGTCGAGGCCTGTGTCTGATGGATGTGCTCAGCCTGATTGGCCTGATCCTGGCGTTCGTCGCCATCGTAGGCGGCAATTTCCTCGAAGGCGGGCATGTCGGCGCCTTGCTCAATGGCCCGGCCGGGCTGATCGTGCTTGGCGGTACTCTGGCCGCCGCCTTGCTGCAGTCGCCGCTGTCGGCGTTCAAGCGCGCGCTGCAGATCTTGCGCTGGATCTTCTTCCCGCCGCGCGTCGACCTGGCAGGCGGCATCGACCGCGTGGTGAACTGGAGCCTGGTGGCGCGCAAGGAAGGTTTGCTGGGCCTGGAAGGGGTGGCCGATGGCGAGCCGGACCCGTATGCACGCAAGGGCTTGCAGCTGCTGGTCGACGGCGCCGAGCCCGAATCGATTCGCAGCATTCTCGAAGTAGACCTGCTGACCCAGGAAAACCGTGATATCCAAGCGGCCAAGGTGTACGAAAGCATGGGCGGTTATGCGCCGACCATCGGCATCATCGGCGCGGTGATGGGGCTGATCCATGTCATGGGCAACCTGGCCGACCCGTCGCAACTGGGTAACGGCATCGCCGTGGCGTTCGTCGCCACGATCTATGGCGTGGCCAGTGCCAACCTGATCCTGCTGCCGGTGGCCAACAAGCTCAAGGCCATCGTGCTGCGCCAGTCGCGCTACCGCGAAATGCTGCTCGAGGGCCTGCTGTCGATCGCCGAGGGTGAGAATCCGCGCTCGATCGAGTTGAAGCTGCAAGGCTTCATGGAGTAACCGATGCGTCGCCGCCGTCATACCGAAGAGCATGAAAACCACGAACGCTGGCTGGTGTCGTACGCCGACTTCATCACCTTGCTGTTCGCCTTCTTCGTGGTCATGTATTCGATTTCCTCGATCAACGAGGGGAAGTACAAGGTCATCTCCCAGGCCCTGCTCGGGGTGTTCAACGACCCTGAGCGCAGCATGAAGCCGATCCCCATCGGCGATGAGCAGCCGCTGAGCGTCAAACCCGCCGAGCCGTTGATCCGCGACAGCGAGCAGATCGATGCCGGCCTTGGGCAGGCCAGCGTCGACCCGCTCAAGCGCATCAGCGATGATGTGCGCGCCGCCTTCGGCGACCTGATCAGCTCCAACCAGATGACCGTGCGCGGCAACGAGCTGTGGGTGGAAATCGAGCTCAACTCGGCCTTGCTGTTCGGCAGTGGCGATGCCATGCCCAGCGACAAGGCGTTCGACATCATCGAGAAGGTCGGCAACATCCTCAAGCCGTTCGCCAACCCGGTGCATGTCGAGGGCTTTACCGACAACCTGCCGATTCGCACTGCGCAGTACCCGACCAACTGGGAATTGTCGGCGGCGCGGGCGGCCAGCATCGTGCGCCTGCTGGCGATGGAGGGGGTGAACCCGGCACGCATGGCCTCGGTGGGCTATGGCGAATACCAGCCGGTTGCCAGCAATGACAGCGCGGAAGGCCGGGCACGTAACCGCCGCGTGGTGTTGGTGATTTCGCGCAACCTGGAAGTGCGCCGCAGCCTGACCGCCACCGGCAGCGCGAATGCAACGCCGGACGCCGCCATGCGCCGGGCTGGCACACAAAGTGCACCGGCTGGCGCAAGCGTTAATTAGTCAATTCTCCGTCACCGCAGGCGCGTCCCTGTCGGCGCCGTGGCAGGCACGGGCGGTGCCTGGCGGCGCGGTGATCGATCAATGAGTCAAGAGTTGTCCTATGAGAGTCTGGGCAGTAGCCAATCAAAAAGGTGGCGTCGGTAAGACCACGACCACCATCGCCCTGGCCGGCCTGCTGGCCGAGGCGGGCAAGCGCGTGGTTGTCGTCGACCTCGACCCGCATGGCTCGATGACCAGCTATTTCGGGCATAACCCCGATGCTCTGGAGCACAGCTGCTACGACCTGTTCCTGCACAAAGGCAGCGTGCCCCAGGGCCTGCCCGGCCAGTTGTTGCTGCCAACCAGTGACGAGCGTATCTCGTTGTTGCCGTCGAGTACCGCGCTTGCCGTGCTGGAGCGCCAGTCGCCGGGGCAGAACGGTCTGGGCCTGGTGATCGCCAAGAGTCTGGCGCAGCTGTGGCAGGATTTCGACTTTGCGCTGATCGACAGCCCGCCGCTGCTCGGTGTGCTGATGGTCAACGCCCTCGCGGCCAGCCAGCAGCTGGTGATCCCGGTGCAAACCGAATTTCTCGCGGTCAAGGGCCTTGAGCGCATGATCGGCACCTTGACCATGATCAACCGTTCGCGGCGCCAGGCGCTGCCATTTCAGATCGTCCCAACCTTGTTCGACCGCCGTACCCAGGCCTCGCTCGGTACCCTCAAGGTGCTGCGCGACACCTACGACCAACAGGTCTGGCAGGGCTACATTCCGGTCGATACACGCCTGCGCGATGCCAGCCGCAATGGCCTGACACCTTCGCAATTCGATGGCAAGAGCCGCGGCGTGATCGCCTACCGGGCGCTGCTCAAGCACATGCTGACCTACAAACCGGTCGCGCAGGTGGCCTCATGAACCGGCCAGTAGGGACCAAGCCGCAACTGGCCTTGCAGTCTTATCTTGACGGGTTGCTGCAGGATGCCACCGAGGCCGAGGATCTGCTCGATCTGCCTGGCCCGGCCGAGGCGCCTGCCGTGGCTGACGAATTTGCGGCGGCCGTGCGCGAGGAGCAAGCGCGTGATGCGCGGCCCACGCTGTCGGTGCCCAAGCCCTTCGCCGAGCCGCCAGCGCAGGTCATGCCCAAGCTGCTGGCGCCGGAGCAACCGGTAGTTTCGGTGGTCGAGGCGGCAGTCGTGGCCCAGGCCTCGATTGCGCCGTTGACTCAGGTGCAGGCCCCGGAGCCGGTTGCGCCGCTGGTGGAGGTGCATTTGCCGGGCGCCGGCAGTGTGGCCGCGGCACCGCCGCCGGGGGCCATCGACGGCCGCCCGGCCTGGGCAGCCGAGCCATTCGAGTGCCTGCTGTTCGACGTGGCCGGGTTGACCCTGGCGGTGCCGCTGGTGTGCCTGGGCTCGATCTACAGCCTGGAAGGTCAGGAACTGACGCCGCTGTTTGGCCAGCCGGACTGGTTCCTGGGCATCCTGACCTGCCAGGCAGGCAACTTGAAGGTGCTCGACACCGCGCGCTGGGTCATGCCTGACCGCTACCGCGATGACTTTCGCCAGGGCCTGAACTACGTGATTTCCGTGCAGGGCTACGAATGGGGCTTGGCCGTGCACCAGGTCAGCCGCTCGCTGCGCCTGGACCCGGAAGAAATCAAGTGGCGCAGCCAACGCGGCCAGCGTCCGTGGCTGGCCGGTACGGTCATCGAACACATGTGTGCACTGCTGGATGTGGCCGCGCTGGCCGAGCTGATCGCCAGTGGCGCCGCCAAGCAGTTGCAGGGCAAACAGAAATAACACCGAACACAACCGCCAAACGGCGATTTAGAGGGCTAGGGCAATGAAAAAGTCGTCTGCGCAAGGTTCTGAAGATCCGATCCTGCAGTGGGTAACCTTCCGGCTGGACAACGAGTCCTACGGCATCAACGTCATGCAAGTGCAGGAAGTGCTGCGCTACACCGAGATCGCGCCGGTGCCAGGTGCGCCGAGCTACGTGCTGGGCATCATCAACTTGCGTGGCAACGTGGTGACGGTGATCGATACCCGTCAGCGCTTTGGCCTGATGCCGTCGGATGTCAGTGACAATACTCGTATCGTCATCATCGAGGCTGACAAGCAAGTGGTCGGCATCCTGGTCGACAGCGTGGCCGAGGTGGTGTACCTGCGTCAGTCGGAAATCGAAACCGCGCCGAACGTGGGTAACGAGGAATCGGCCAAGTTCATCCAGGGCGTGTGCAACAAGAATGGCGAGCTGCTGATCCTGGTCGAGCTGGACAAGATGATGACCGAGGAAGAGTGGTCCGAGCTGGAGAACATCTGAGTTGATCTTCGAGGTCGGGGTAATTTTTCTGGCGCTGATGTGGGCGCTGAGCCTGTGGTTCTTCCTCAACTACAGCAAGCGTCAGCGCGAGCTGGCGGCGCAGCAGGCGGTGGGCGATGCGCTGCGTGACCAGCGCATCAAGGACCTGGCCAAACGCCTGGACGACTACCAGAACGGCACCGTGCGCATGGGCGAGGCGATTCATGAACTGCGGGCGACCGTGGCGCCATTGCCAGAAAAGCTGCAGCAGCTGGAGCAGCGCGACCCCAACAGCGTGACCTTTACCCAGGCGGCCAAGCTGGTGGGCATGGGCGCCAGCGTCGCCGAGTTGACCGAAACCTGCGGTCTGACCCAGGCTGAAGCCGAACTGATGAGCAAGCTGCATCGCGCAGACTGAAGAAAGGGCCGCATTGCGGCCCTTTCTGCATCAAGGTCAGGCGCTCAGGTATCGGCCCACGAGTTCGCACCGCCCATCTTCGCCACGCGGCTCAACGGCAGGTTATCGCGCACCGCCTGTTCGAATGCAGCGGATTCGAAGCCCAGCCAGGCATTGATGGTCGGTACCCGGCACAGGTTGTGCAGCTGGCGCAGCCGATACAGCGCAGGCAGACTGCGGTCGAGCACATCGGTCATCAGCCGCGGGCCGGTGAGGCGACTGAGCTCGCTGGCGTAGTGATAGAACGCCGCCGGGTCGCTGGCAAGGCTGGGCTTGCTGTCATAGAACGTTGGTGTCGCTTGGTAGCGGCTGTACATCTCTTCGAGAATCGCCTTGAGGGTGGGGTTGTCGGGATGGCTGCCGATCATGCTGGTGTTGAACTCGAAGTTCATGCCGAGCTTTTCGTTGCACACCGGTGGCGCCAGCACCAAACCGTCTGGGTTCGCCAGCAGCGGCACCTGGTCGATGAACTCTCCGTCGCCGTTTTCGCCGGCTTGCCGCAGGCTGTCGTCCATATCCAGGTACAGCCCGCCGTCATGGTCGAGCATGAAGAAGCGCAGGTCGTCGGCGGCCGAGGCAAAGTTGCTGGCGACGCCGCCATTACCCTCGAGCGCCGCCTGGTATTGCCGGTAGTACTTGCTTTTGATGAAGGCTTGGAAGAACGGCTGCTGTTCCAGGTGCAAGGCTTGCAGGCCTGGGGCCTTCTCGCCAAGCAAGCGCAGGTTTTCCTCGAAGGCTGCAGGCGAAGCGCCAGACACGAACACCCGGTAGCTGTACTGGCTGGTTTGCAGCAGGTCGGCGTTGCGCGCAAGGTTGGCGATCAGCTGCGCATCGATGACCTTGTCGCCGACCCACAGGCTGGAAATCGTTTTGGGGATCGGCGCAGCAGCGGCGAGCGAGTTTTCCGCCAGGGTCAGCGGCAGTGGCAGGTCAACGCCCAGGGCGCGCAAGGTCGCGCAGCGCATTTCATCGGTTACTACCCGCCCAGGTGGCATCGGCCTCAGGGCGCGCGCTCCAGGTCGAGCGATGTAGTGACGTGGCGCGACTTCGTTAGCGTCTTCCTCCATGATAAACGCATCGGCTTGCAGGTCGTACAGCACCTCCCAGTTGTAGCCACCGATCTCCGCCTGCAACCGATCGGCACTGCCGTCGTAGCGTGGCGTTCGGGTCACTGCATTGGCCGTCGTTTCATCCGCGCCGGGCAGCGGCGGGATGTCGTCGGGGATATGAAAGTAT
The DNA here is from genome assembly GCF_052041965.1 of Pseudomonas sp. SMSB3. Lineage (NCBI taxonomy): Bacteria > Pseudomonadati > Pseudomonadota > Gammaproteobacteria > Pseudomonadales > Pseudomonadaceae > Pseudomonas > Pseudomonas sp. SMSB3. The sequence goes on from NZ_JBKGGV010000007.1 coordinate 56,919, forward strand.
TCGGCAACGTCCAGCGCGGGCAATTGCGGCGCGTGCATTGGGCTCAGTGGGTAGCCCAACTGTTCGTTGATTCGGCTAGGCGGGACGAAGTTTTCGCTTTTGACCCGAAACAGCGCGCCGTTGGCCAGCCCTTCAGCGAGCACGGGCACTGCGTTGAACACGCCGTACAGCGCCTGTTCGACGCCTTGCGCCTGTTGCTCGACGCCTTTGCCATGGATGGCGCGGTCCAGGCCCAGACCCAGCTGCGCGACCCCACCTGCCGCCAGCAGCGGCACCAGCTCGGGCACGACAATGGCCAGTGGCGCGAGGATCGTCAATGTGTTGTTCAGGTAGCCCAGCCACTTGCCTTTGTTCACCTGCGCCTGGCTGATAACGATGAAATCCGCCTCGCTGTAGCTGCGCGCTTTCTGGTGCACGGTCAGCGCGTGGAACAGCTCGCCAGTGATCGGCGGGCTGTAGTGCTCGGGGCGATAATGAACATAGTCGCGTGGCGCCCACGGCCCGTCGGTGGTGAACCCTGCGCGGTTGGGCGAGCGGTGGTGAATGGCAGGATAGACGCCAAGACCGGTCAGCGCGGTATCCAGGCCACTGAAGTCCAGCCCATCGGGCCTGTCGGCCTGGGCAAAATAGCGCTTGAGCGCGCGACGTTTGTCGGCGTCCTGGCATTGCTCGCCAAACCAGTCGCGCAGGGCATCGAGGTTGGGGAATTCCAGCAGCGGCGAACTGTTGCCCGGCAGGTACAGCACCGTCAGCGGCGCATCGGCGGCGCTGATGCACACTGCATCGTTGGCGAGGTAGCCATAGACATTGAGCAGGCAGGCCTGGTGCCCGGGTGCTGGCACCATCAGTCCCGCAGCCTGCCACACCAGCTTGCGTCCGGCATCGCTCAGCGAGCCTTCCTGCACCTGCTTGTTGCAGGCGCTGATAAAGGCTAGCTTGGCCGTCAGACGATGGCTTTCAAAAGCGCTTTGCCAGTAGCGGTCCAGCGTGGCCAGGTAGGCGCTGTGCAGGTCGAGGTTCCAGATGAACGCTTCGAATGCCTCGGCGGGTATCTGCACCTGGGTACTGGCGTCGATGCGCTGAGGGCGTTGGCGGCGAAACAGGCCATTGAATACCTGATAGCCGGCGCCTGCTTGCCATTGCCCAGGCGCCGGCAGGTGGTCGACGAAGGTTACCCGGCCCTGGGGAAACGTCCCGGCCCAAGGCTCGCCGAACAGAGCACCCGCCAGGTTGCTGGCACTCTCGCCTTGCCAGTTGGCCAGGATCGCCTCGGTCAGGGTCATGCGTTGGGTGATGGCAGCGCGATAGCCGCGTGCGCCGTCGGGTTGGTAATGCAGGGTGATGACCTCGACCTGGTCCGGATCCAGCGGTTGGCCGCGTTCGCTGCTCCAGCGCTTCAAAGCGGCGATGGCCTGTTGATCGGGACGCGGCAGGGTGGTCAGGTGATCGCGGACGTACTGCACGCCAGTGGCGTTGATGATGGCTTTGCGCATACCGAGGGACTCGCGAAGTGAGGGCGTGCCAGCCTGGCGAAGTGGCACACCCTTCGGGCGGTACATATTGCAGTCGTCAACCCACGGCTCAGGTGTGCTGCCAGCTATGGGCCCGACCAACCTCTATGAATTGATCGAGTGGCACGTGCTCGCGCAACAGTTGGCTCAAGCGGGTCATGTCCAACGTGCTGTGGATGTTGTACACGGGCGATACCAGTAGCCTGCACATTTCGCGCAGTTGCTTGAGCCAGGGCAGGCGGGCATCGATCACGTCATTGAGCACGCCAGGGCCTGTGAGCTTGTTCAGGCGTCTGGCATAGGCATTGAATGCCACTGGATCAAGCCGCCAATCGGGGCGGCTGGCGTAGAAGGTAGGGTCCTGCTGGTAACGCCTGAGCATCTCGTCGGAGATGGCGTCCAGCGTCGGATTGTGCGGATGGCTGCCAATCGCGCTGCTGTTGTACTTGATGTCCATGCCCAGTTGCTCGTTGGACACCGGTGGCGAGAGCAGCAGACCATCGGCGGTGGTGCGCAGCGGCTGGTTGGCCAAGGGCAGGCTGCCTGGCGGGGATGCGGCATTGAGCAGGCGATCGTCGGCGTCCAGGTACAGGCCGCCGAAGTGCTTGAGCAGGCGGTAGCGCAGGATATCGGTGGCTGAGCTGAAGTTGGTCGCCTCGGCCCCAGCGCTGCCCATCGCCGCCTGGTACTGGGGGAAGTAGGCCGAACGGGTAAAGGCCTGGTAGAAACCCTCATCTTCCAAGGGGAAGACGTTCAGGTGTGGGGCGTTGGCCTGCAGCAGTCGCAGGTTGGTCTGGTACACGCTCGGGTACTGCCGCGAGAGGAACAGTTGATAGGTAAAACCCGTGCCATGCAGGGCGCTGGCGTTGTGCACCAGTGCGTCGAGAAAACTACCGGCAATGACCTTGTCCCCCACCCAGAGGCTGGAGACGATGTGTGGAATGGGGGTGCGCACCAGGCTGTCGAAATGCGAGTAGTCCAGTGGATACTCCAGTTCGATTCCCAATTGCTGCAGGGTCATGGTGCGCTGGGCATCGGTCACCGCGCGCTGCAGGTCGAGCAGTCGGGTCAGGGTCTGGGAGCTGCCGCTGGCGATGATCCAGCGCGTAGGCGCGAGTAGCGCGAGTTCGGCAACCTTGATGAAGCTGTTGCCGCGCAGGTCGAGCACGACAGGCTCGGTGTGCACGCCAGTATCGCTGTCGAACGCACCCTCGAAGCGGTGGGCCAGGTCTTCACCGATGCTGTCCAACACCGGTGAGCTGGAATCCGATGGCACCTCCCCTGGCTGGTGAAACGCCCACTCGGCAGGCAGTAGTTCGATCGTTTCGGTCGCAGGGGTCGATTCACCGAGCAATTGCGCCAGCTGTGACGGGCGGCTGAAGCCGGGCCGCAGATAACGGAAAACCTGGGTGGCGCGCTCGACCCCGAGTGTCAGCGGCGCCGCGTTGAACAGCCCGAACACCTGGTTTTCGACGCCTTGAGCCTTCTCTTCCAGGGAGTGGCCATTGACGGCCTGGTCGAGGCCGATGCCGAATTGCGACAAGCCGCCCAGTACCAGCACCGGTATCAGTTCCGGCACCACCAATGCCATCGGCGCCAGCATGCCCAGGGCGATGTTCAAGTAGTTGCCCAGACGTCTGCGGTCGATCTGTTGATTGGTCACCACCAGGTAGTCAGCCTCGTCATAACTGCGCTGGCGCTGGCGCTCGGCCAGGTGGCTGAACAGGTCGCCGGCAATCGGCCGGCTATTGGTCTGGGGTGCGAAATCGATGGTTTCCTCCGGGCTCCAGACGCCGCTGGTAGCAAAGCCTGTGTAGTTGACCGGCAGGTGGTGCGCCCGTGGATAGACGCCAAGTCCTTCGAGCGCCGTGCGCAGTCCGCTGTAATCCAGGCCGTCCTCCCAATCGGCGGGGGAGAAGCACTTTTGCAGCCACTCGCGCTTGGCCGGCTCCTGGCATTGCCGGGCGAACCATTGCTTGAGCGCCGCCATGTCGCTGAACTCATGCAGCGGCGACGCGTTGCCCGGCAGATACAGCAGCACGTGGGCATTGTCGTCTGGCTTGATGCACAACAACGACGTACTGCGGTAGCCATAGACGTTCAACATCCAGCACTTGATCGGCCGCGGGCTCGGGGCAACGATCGCAGCTGCTTGCCAGGCCAGCACGCGGGCTGCTTCGCTCAATTCGCCTGCGCGCACCTGGCGGTTGCAGGCATTGATGAAAGCGATCTTCAGCGCACGCCGGTAACGCGCCTGACTGGCCGTCCAATAGCTGTCGAGCTGAACCTTCAAGCGCGCCTGCAGATGCGTTTCCCACAGGTAGGCCTGAAAATCTTCAGCACGAATGTTCAGGCGTGTGGCTGGGCTGTATTCGCCGCTGGCGGTGTGCCGGTACAAGCCATTGAAAATGAGATAGGGCGAGGCATTGGACCAGGCCGACAGCGGGTCCAGGCGCTTGACCACCACCACCGCCTCGAGCGGCGCCAGGCCCGCCCAATTACCGTAGTGCAGGCCGGTGTAGCCGGCCGCGGGCTCTCCTTGCCAGTTGCCGAGCATGGCTTCGACCAGGTTGGCCCGCTGCTTGACCACTGCTGTGAGGGTATAGCGATCCGGGTTGGCGGCCAGGCGCGTGTACTGATAATGCAAGGTGACGACATCGATGGCAGCGGGCGAGACAGTGACGCCGCGCGCCTTGAGCCAATCTTCGAGCAGTTTCGCTGCAAGCGTGTCAGGGCGTGGAAAGCCCACCAGCGCAGTGCGCGCGAGCGAGGAGCGGGGAGGGGTTGGGGCAGGCATGTGCAGGTTCCTTGGCCATTCAAAGCGGGCCAAGGTAAACAGCTAGCAGCCAGGCAGGTGCTAATTAACGCTGGTTTGGCGCAGGCAGCAGCACGCCTGGATGGGGCGTGATATCCCGCTCACCCGGCGGTTCGTCGACGAATCCTGCAGGGACCTTGCCGCGCAGCTGCCAGGCGAAGGCGATGATCTCGGCGATGCTCAGGTACAACGCTTCGGGAATCTGCTCGCCCAGCTCCAGGCGAGCCAGCAGGGCGACCAGTTCGGCGTTCTCGTAGATCGGGACTTCATATTCCCGAGCCAGCGCCAGAATGGCTTCGGCCAGTTCGTCGTCGCCCTTGGCGGTCACGGTGGGCGCCTGCTGGCCGTCGTAATTGAGCGCGATGGCCTGGCGCGGTGCTTTGCTGTTCATGCTGTTTCATCCACCCAACGCTGTTCGACCCGCGTCTGCGGTCCTTGTGGCGGACTGCCTTGGTAGCAGTCCAGGTCGCCGACATCCAGGCCGCGGGCCAGCAGCCGTTCGCGCAGGGCGCCGAGCTGGCTGTCGATCAAACGTGCCGTGCGCTCGTGCTCGGCCCATAGCTGCCCGGACAAACGACCTTGGCTCAATTGCGCCTGGACCTGCAGCGGCCCCAATGGCGCGAGGTCGAAGGCCAGGTCGATGCGCCACAGCGCTTGCACAGGATCGGCCGGATCGCGCTGGCGTTGCGCCTGTTGTTCGGGGGTCTCCTCGCGCTGCAGCTTGACCTGCAACGGTATGAAGTCTTGCCCGTGACGTACCGGTATCTCGGTTTGCCAGGTGGTCTGCAGGTTGCCGTTTTCCAAGCTGCCCGATTGCTGCAAGCTGCTCAGCGCATGGCTCTGCAAGCGCGAAATGGCGGCGGCGGCCAAGCGCAGCAGCTGCTGTACGTCGCCTTCGTCTTCCAGGGCTTGCAGCAGCCGCGAGGGGATGGGAAACGCGCCCGGCGGCGTCTTGGGGCTGACCCGTTCGAGCATGCCCAGGGCACCACGGGCCATCACCGGCAGTGCTTGCGCCAGGCTCGTCGCAGCGATCGCTGGGTTGCCCGGCGCGCTGACCGTGGCCTGAGCCATCAGGCGCAACAGCTGGGTCTTGAGGTCACTGGCCATCCCCGCAGCTTGGCCTGTGAGCAACTTCGGTTCGAGGAAGGCGCCACTGTTGTCGAGGGCTTGGGCAAGCAGCTTGCTGTCGCTCAATTGTCGAGCGTCCGGCAGGCTGGCCAGCAGGCTGCTGGCGCTGACGCGCAGCGCCCCGTCGACGCTCGGGCGGCTGGCCAGTTGCTGCAAGGCATTGAGCAGGCTCGGCAGCGACGCCTGGCGGTGTTGCTGGGCCTGCAGGTGCTGGGCGATGTTCAGCTGCTCCTGACGGCCACTCAAGGGTACCAAGCGCAGCGCCTGGTCACCTTGCACGACGGCGCTGAGCAGGCTGCCCACGGCAAGCGGGCGAGGGCTGTCGAGCGTGAGCGTAGCGCCGGCCTGGGCAGTGTTGAGCAGCGTCACCAGGGCGCGATAGCCGGCCGCCTGGCCTGGTCCAGCAGGCAGCGCCTGATTGGTCAGTACCTTGCCCTGCAGCAGGCTACCCAGCGGTATCTTACTGGTATCGAGCTGAGTGAGGGTTGCCATGGCGCTGGCATTGGCCTGTGGCACCAGCAATGCCAGGCTGTTGCTCTGCGGCTGGGTAACGGTGATCTGGCTGCCTGGGGCGAGCGGCTGGGTGGTGCTGGCTTGGACGTGGGTCTGGTTGCCGTCGGCTTGCACCACCTGCAACAACAGTTGGAAGGTACTACCCGTCTGGCGCAGGCCCAGTACTTGGGCCTGGGCGGTTTCGCCGGGCTTGAGCAGACCGGGCTGGTCCTGGGTCAATTGCAGCAACTGGCCACTGAGCTGGGCCTTGAGGACTTGGCTGTTGAAAGCGGTTTGTGCGCTGAGACTATTGATTTCAGTCATGATTGTATACAACCTGTCGTACCGGTCAGCTTGCTTGCCGGGGCAGGCATGTATAATGCCGACCGCTCCTCACTGGCCAGTATAACGGCAGGGTGGCGAGTGACTTGAGACATTGGCAGTGCGCTGGCCATGCCAGCGTGGCTGCCGAGCACATAAGGCGAACCCGTGACCCTTCACCTCCAAGCCGTAGGCCTGGCCTGCGAGCGCGACTGGCGCCTGCTCTTCGAGCAGCTCGATGTCGCCCTGCGCCCTGGCGACATGCTGCAGATCAGTGGCCCTAACGGCAGCGGCAAGACCAGCCTGTTGCGTTTGCTCGCGGGCCTGATGCAGCCGACCGCCGGGCAAATCCTGCTCAATGGTCGAGCGCTGGGCGAGCAACGCCAGGCCCTGGCCAGCCTGCTGCTATGGATCGGCCATGCCGCAGGCATCAAGGACCTGCTCAGCGCCGAAGAGAACCTCGCCTGGTTGTGCGCCTTGCACCAGCCAGCCAGCCGCGAGGCGATCTGGACCGCACTGGCGGCGATCGGCCTGCGTGGTTTCGAAGACGTGCCTTGCCATACCCTGTCGGCCGGCCAGCAGCGCCGCGTGGCCTTGGCCCGCCTGTATCTGCCGGGGCCACCGCTGTGGATTCTCGACGAGCCGTTCACCGCTCTGGACAAGCAGGGCGTGGCGCAGCTCGAAGCGCACCTGGCGACCCATTGCGAGCAGGGTGGGACGGTGGTCTTGACCACCCACCACAGCCTTGCGCGCAAGCCTTCTGGTTACCGTGAACTGAACCTGGGGCAATGGGCGGCATGAGCGTATTCATTCTGTTGCTGCGCCGCGAAGCGCGCTTGCTGTTCCGCCGTCCGGCAGAACTGGCCAACCCGCTGGTGTTCTTCGCCATCGTGGTGGCGCTGTTTCCGCTGGCCGTCGGTCCGGAAAGCCAATTGTTGCAAACCTTGTCACCGGGATTGGTCTGGGTGGCTGCCTTGCTGGCGGTGCTGCTGTCGCTGGACGGCCTGTTTCGCAGCGATTTCGAGGACGGTTCGCTGGAGCAGTGGGTGCTCTCACCGCATCCGCTGGCGCTGCTGGTGCTGGCCAAGGTCTTGGCGCACTGGGTATTTTCCGGGCTGGCGCTGGTCGTGCTGGCGCCGCTGCTGGCGTTGATGCTGGGCCTGCCGAGCCATTGCCTGCCGGTGCTGCTCGGCTCTTTGTTGCTCGGCACTCCGGTGCTGAGCCTGCTGGGCGCCGTGGGCGCGGCACTGACGGTCGGGCTCAAGCGCGGTGGTCTGCTGCTGGCGTTGCTGATTCTGCCGTTGTATATCCCTGTATTGATCCTGGGCAGTGGTGCGCTGCAGGCGGCGTTGCAGAATATGCCAGCCACCGGCCACCTGCTCTGGCTGGCCAGCCTGACGGCCTTGGCCGTGACCTTGGCACCTTTTGCGATAGCCGCCGGCCTGAAGATCAGCGTCGGCGAATAACGAGTCCCGGGCCCAAGCTCGGCTAACACCGGATGTACCTGATGAAAATTAGCTGGACGTGGTTTCACAAACTGGGTTCGCCGAAATGGTTCTACGCCATCAGCGCTCGCCTGCTGCCGTGGCTGGCGTTCGCTGCTGCGCTGCTGCTGGCGGTCGGCGTGGTCTGGGGCCTGGGCTTCGCGCCGCAGGACTACCAGCAGGGCAACAGTTTTCGCATCATCTATATCCATGTGCCAGCGGCGATGCTCGCCCAGTCCTGCTATGTGCTGATGGCCCTGGCCGGGGTAGTGGGCCTGGTATGGAAGATGAAACTGGCTGACGTCGCCTTGCAATGCGCAGCGCCGATCGGCGCCTGGATGACCGCGCTGGCGCTGGTCACCGGGGCAATCTGGGGCAAGCCGACCTGGGGCAGCTGGTGGGTGTGGGACGCGCGGCTGACGTCGATGCTGATCTTGCTGTTCCTGTACTTCGGCATCATCGCCCTGGGCCAGGCCATCAGCAATCGCGACAGCGCGGGTAAAGCCTGTGCGGTGCTGGCCATCGTCGGGGTGATCAACATCCCGATCATCAAGTACTCGGTGGAGTGGTGGAACACCCTGCACCAGGGCGCCACCTTCACCCTGACCGAGAAACCGGCCATGCCTGCCGAAATGTGGCTGCCACTGTTGTGCACGGCGCTCGGCTTCTACTGCTTCTTCGGCGCCGTGCTGCTGATGCGCATGCGCCTCGAAGTGCTCAAGCGCGAGGCCCGCGCCAGTTGGGTGCGCGACGAAGTGTCGAGCAGCCTGGAACAGAGGGCCGCGCGATGAGTTTCGCATCCTTCGGCGAGTTTCTCGCCATGGGCCATCATGGCCTGTACGTCTGGTCGGCCTACGGCATCTGCCTGGCGGTCCTGGCGCTGAACGTTGCCGCTCCGTGGCTCGCTCGGCGTCGCTACTTGCAAGAAGAGGCGCGTCGTCTGCGCCGGGAGAACAACCTGTGAAACCGCAGCGCAAGAAACGCCTGTTCCTGATCCTCGGCCTGCTGGCCGGGGTCGCGGTGGCCGTTGCCTTCGCCTTGAGCGCCCTGCAACAGAACATCAACCTGTTTTACACCCCGACGCAGATCGCCAACGGCGAGGCACCGCTGGACACGCGCATTCGCGCAGGCGGCATGGTCGAAAAGGGCTCGGTGCAGCGTTCCTCCGACTCGCTCGATGTGCGCTTTGTGGTCACCGACTTCAACAAGGCCGTGCCGATCACCTACCGCGGCATCTTGCCCGACCTGTTCCGTGAAGGTCAGGGCATCGTCGCCTTGGGCAAGCTCAATGCGCAAGGCGTGGTAGTGGCCGACGAGGTGCTGGCCAAGCACGACGAAAAGTACATGCCGCCGGAGGTGACCAAAGCGCTCAAGGAAAGCGGCCAGGCAGCCAGCGGCGCGCAGGTGCAGCCATGAATGCCGCCCTGGTGATCCCTGAACTGGGCCAGTTGGCGATGATCCTGGCGATCTGCTTCGCCAGCGTGCAGGCCACCCTGCCGCTGGTCGGCGCCTGGCGCGGCGACAGCCTGTGGATGAGCCTGGCGCGCCCGGCAGCCTGGGGCCAATTCGCCTTCCTCGCATTCGCCTTCGCCTGCCTGACCCACGCCTTCATGACCGACAATTTCTCGGTTGCCTATGTGGCCAGTAATTCCAACAGCGCCTTGCCCTGGTACTACAAGTTCAGTGCCGTGTGGGGCGCGCACGAAGGCTCGCTGCTGCTCTGGGCCTTGATCCTCGGCGGCTGGACCTTCGCCGTCTCGGTGTTCTCGCGGCAACTGCCGCAGGTCATGCTCGCGCGCGTGCTGGCGGTCATGGGCATGATCAGCGTCGGCTTCCTGAGCTTCCTGATCATCACCTCCAACCCGTTCCAGCGCCTGCTGCCGCAGGTGCCCACCGATGGGCGCGACCTCAACCCGTTGCTGCAGGACTTCGGCCTGATCGTCCATCCGCCGATGCTGTACATGGGTTACGTGGGTTTTTCGGTGGCCTTCGCCTTCGCCATCGCGGCGTTGCTCGGCGGCCGTCTGGATGCGGCCTGGGCGCGCTGGTCGCGGCCCTGGACCATCGTCGCCTGGGCTTTTCTCGGGGTGGGCATCACCCTGGGCTCGTGGTGGGCCTACTATGAGTTGGGCTGGGGCGGCTGGTGGTTCTGGGACCCGGTGGAAAACGCCTCGTTCATGCCATGGTTGGTGGGCACCGCGCTGATCCACTCGTTGGCAGTCACCGAAAAACGCGGGGTATTCAAGAGCTGGACCGTGTTGCTGGCCATTGCCGCCTTTTCGCTGAGCCTGCTGGGTACCTTCCTGGTGCGCTCCGGGGTGCTGACCTCGGTGCATGCGTTTGCCTCGGACCCGGCCCGTGGTGTGTTCATCCTGATCTTCCTGCTGTTCGTCGTCGGCGGTTCGCTGACGCTGTTCGCCTTGCGCGCGCCGGTGGTCAAGAGCCAGGTGGGCTTTGCCCTGTGGTCTCGGGAAACGCTGCTGCTGGCCAATAACCTGGTGCTGGTGGTAGCGGCCTCGATGATCCTGCTCGGCACCCTGTATCCCTTGGTGCTCGATGCCTTGACCGGGGCCAAGCTGTCAGTCGGCCCACCGTACTTCGACGCCCTGTTCCTGCCGCTGATGGCACTGCTGATGGTGGTGTTGAGCCTCGGCGTGGTGGTGCGCTGGAAAGATACGCCGGGCCAATGGCTGCTTGGCATGATGACCCCGGTACTGATCGGCAGCGCCGTACTGGCGCCGGTCGCCGGCCTGATCGTCGATGATTTCGCCTGGCCGACCTTGAGCGCCTTCGCCTTGGCCGCCTGGGTGGTGCTCGGGGGTCTGCGCGATATTTTCGACAAGACTCGGCACAAAGGCCTGGGCAAAGGCCTGCGCAGCCTTTCGCGCAGCTACTGGGGCATGCAGCTGGCGCACCTGGGCCTGGCGGTGTGCGCCTTGGGCGTGGTGCTGTCGAGCAACAACAGCGCCGAGCGCGACCTGCGCATGGCACCCGGCGAGAGCGTCGAGTTGGGCGGGTACCGCTTCCTCTTCGAAGGGGCCAAGCACTTCGAGGGGCCCAACTTCATTTCCGACAAAGGCACCATTGTGGTGACCCGAGACGGGCGGGGCGTGACCACTCTGCATCCGGAAAAACGTTTGTACACCGTGCAGCAGTCGATGATGACCGAAGCGGGGATCGATGCCGGTTTCACCCGTGATCTCTACGTTGCATTGGGCGAGCCGCTGGAAAACGGTGCCTGGGCCGTGCGCGTGCACATCAAGCCTTATGTTCGCTGGATCTGGCTGGGCGGTCTGCTGACTGGCCTGGGCGGGTTGCTGGCGGCCTTGGATCGACGCTATCGCGTCAAGGTCAAGACCCGGGTGCGTGAGGCCCTGGGCGTGTCTGGAGCGCCAGCATGAAGCGTTGGATCATGATTCTGCCGTTGGCGCTGTTTCTGCTGATGGCGGTGTTTCTCTACAAGGGGCTGTTCCTCAAGCCCGAAGAGCTGCCCTCGGCGATGATCGGCAAGCCGTTCCCGGCGTTTTCGCTGGCCTCGACCCACGGTGAGCGGATGCTGACCCAGGCCGACCTGCAGGGCCGGCCGGCGCTGGTCAACGTCTGGGCGACCTGGTGCCCGTCGTGCAAGGTCGAGCACCCGTACTTGAACCAGTTGGCCCAGCAGGGTGTGGTGATCTACGGCATCAACTACAAGGATGACAACGCCGCTGCGCAGAAATGGCTGGCTGAATTCCACAACCCTTACCAGCTGGATATCCGCGACGAGCAGGGCAGCCTGGGGCTGGACCTGGGCGTGTATGGCGCACCGGAAACCTTCCTGATCGATGCCCAGGGCGTGATCCGCTACAAGCATGTGGGCGTGGTCGACGCCAGCGTCTGGCGCGAACAACTGGCACCGTTGTACCAGGGCCTGGTCGATGAGGCCCAACCATGAGGCGCTGGCTGGCAGCCGCCGTACTCGGCATGAGCCTGGCTGGCGTGACCAAGGCGGCCATCGACACCTATCAGTTTCGTGATGACGCCGAGCGCGAGCGCTATCAGCAACTGACCAAGGAGTTGCGCTGCCCCAAGTGCCAGAACCAGGACATCGCCGACTCCAATGCACCGATCGCCGCCGATCTACGCCGGGAAATCTTCCGCATGCTCGGCCAGGGCCAGAGCAATGAGCAGATCATCGAATTCATGGTCGACCGCTACGGTGATTTCGTGCGCTACAAACCGGCGCTCAGTGGCCGTACCTGGTTGCTCTGGTTCGGCCCCGGCATCCTTCTGGGCGCAGGCTTCGTGGTGCTGGCGGTGATCGTTCGCCGCCGCCGTGGCGCGGCTGCGCAAGTGCGTGATGAGCTGTCTGGCGAAGAACGCCGACGTTTGGCCAAACTGCTGGAAAAAGATCCTACCCATGACTGAATTCTGGCTTAGCGCGGGCCTGCTGCTGCTCGCCGCCCTTGGTTTTTTGCTGATTCCGATCCTGCGTGGCCGCCGCCAGCAGCAGGAAGAAGACCGTACCGCGCTCAATGTGGCCTTGTACCAGGAGCGGGTCGCCGAGTTGACGGCGCAGCAGGCCGCAGGCGTGCTCGACCCGGTGCAGTTGGCCAGCGGGCGCGACGAAGCGGCGCGCGAGTTGCTGGCCGACACCGAAAACGCCGAACCTTCGCGCCAGGGCCACCTGGGCAAGGCCCTGCCGCTGCTGGCCGCGCTGCTGGTGCCGCTGGCAGCGCTGGGCCTTTACGTGCATTTTGGCGCTGCCGACAAGGTGGCGCTGACGCAGGAGTTTGCCGCCGCGCCCAAGAGTCTCGAGGAGATGACCACACGCCTGGAGCGGGCCGTGCAGGCTCAGCCTGACTCGGCCGAAGGCCTGTATTTCCTCGGCCGCGCCTACATGGCCGAACAGCGCCCTGCCGATGCCGCGCGCACCTACGAGCGCGCCGTGGCATTGGCCGGTCGCCAGCCCGAGCTGCTGGGGCAATGGGCCCAGGCGCTGTATTTTGCCGCTGACAAACAGTGGAGCCCGCAGTTGCAGGCGCTGACCGATGAAGCGCTGCGCGCCGATGCCAATGAAGTCACCAGCCTGGGCCTGCGAGGTATCGCCGCGTTCGAAGGCGAGCGATACCAGGAAGCGATCGATTACTGGAACCGCCTGCTGGCGCAACTGCCCGCAGGCGACGCCTCGCGCGCGGCGCTGCAAGGCGGCATCGACCGGGCCGCGCAGCGCTTGGGTAATGGCGGTTCCCAGGCCACGGCGCCGGTACGCCTCACCGTACAGGTCGCGCTGGCGCCTGCGCTCAAGGACAAGGTGAAACCGGACGACAGCGTGTTCATCTTCGCCCGTGCCAGCAATGGCCCGCCCATGCCGCTGGCGGCCAGGCGAGTGACGGTGGCGCAGTTACCCATCGAAGTGGCGTTGACCGATGCCGATGCCATGCTGGCGCAGATGAAACTGTCTCAATTCGCCGAAGTCCAACTGGTTGCACGCGTCTCCCGCGCCGGCCAGCCCACGCACGGCGAGTGGATCGGTCAGGGAGCGCCTGTGGCCACGACCACCACGGCCACCCAGCAGCTGACCATCGACAGCCCCGACCAGTAAGAGAGCAATGCCATGCACAGCACCGTCCGCCTGACCTTGATTGCCTTGGCCGTGGGCTTGTCCGCGTGCACCTCGCACCCGCCGCGTGAGCCATCACCGCCTATCGAAACGGTGCCGCCGCGAACCGGACCTGCGGTCAAGCCCTTGCCAGGCGGCCAGCCCTCGACCCCGGTGGACAAGCCGGCGCCAGCGCCCAAACCGATGCCACGCACCTCCGCCAGCTTCGCGCCACCGCCCGGCGGCGCGAGCCACTGGGACCCTAAACTGGGTGTCTATGTGCTCGAGAAGAAGACCAATGTGTTCTATCGCCAGCGCACCTATTATCGCTATGACAATGGCTGGAGCTGGTCAGTGAGCCCCGAGGGCCCTTGGCAGGATACCGATAGCAGCGGCGTGCCCGGCGGCTTGGGACGCGCATTCGGGCAATAATGCCGAACATCGAGGCACGGGCGCCGCAAGGGTGTCCGTTTGCCCATACAGTACAGTTGGCCCTGGTTTTTCCGTTTGACTGTACCGCCGGGTCACTCCGCATAATGCCGCTTCGATCCTCGAAGGTGGCGGCATGCATAAAACGATTCTGGTTCTGGTTGAAACTGTCGACGCCTACTTGCCTCTGCTTGAGCAGGCCGGTTACCGGCTGATCCGTGCGCCTTCGCCAGAACTGCGCAGCCAGGCCATTGAGCACCATGCCGGCACGATCGATGCCGTACTAACGCGCGGTCCTCTGGGTTTGAGCGCAGCGGAAATAACCGCCTTGCCCGCGCTGCAGATCATCTGCGTGATCGGCGCAGGCTACGAGCAGGTCGATCTGGCCGCCGCCGCTGCTCGCGGCATTACCGTCACCAATGGCGCGGGGGCCAATGCCGCAGCGGTGGCCGATCACGCCTTGGCGTTGCTCCTGGCCCTGCTGCGCGACATTCCGCGCGCCGACGCCAGCACGCGACGTGGCGAGTGGAATCGGGTCATCAGCCCCTCGGTGAGCGGTAAGCGCCTGGGCATTCTGGGGCTTGGTGCGGTTGGCCTGGCGATCGCCAAGCGCGCCAACCTGGGCTTCGACATGCCCATCAGTTACCACAGCCGCACTGCCCGCGAAGGACTGCCTTATACCTGGTTCGACAGCCCGGTAGCGTTGGCCGCCGCGGTGGACATTCTGCTCGTTGCCACGCCTGGCGGTGCCGCGACACGCCACTTGGTGGACGCGCAGGTACTGCATGCGCTCGGCGCCGAGGGATACCTGGTGAACATTGCCCGGGCCAGCGTGGTGGATACCCAGGCATTGGTATCGGCCCTGCAACAGGGGCGCCTGGCCGGCGCTGCGCTGGATGTCTTCGACGACGAGCCGGCAGTGCCCGATGCGCTCAAGGTCCTGGGCAACACCGTGCTCACGCCACACGTCGCGGGCCAGTCGCCTGAAGCTGCGCGCGATACCGTAGAGCTGGTGCTGCGCAATCTGCAGGCTTTCTTTGCCGGTGAGTCGGTGTTGACCCCGGTGCGTCCATGATCTGTTCGACAGTCGCCGGCCCTCGCCGGATCACAAGGAGCGTTTGATGCAACTTGAAATTTTCCAGGTCGATGCTTTCAGTGCCGAGCCCTTCGGTGGCAACCCGGCAGCGGTTATTGCCCTGCAAAGCTGGTTACCGGATGCCGTGCTGCAGCGTATCGCCGAAGAGAACAACCTGTCCGAGACCGCGTATTTCGTGCGCAATGGTGATGGCTTCGACTTGCGCTGGTTCACCCCCACTGTCGAGGTCGATCTGTGCGGCCACGCCACCCTGGCCGCGGCTTATGTCTTGTTCGAGCAGTTGGCCGAGCAAGCGCAGGTGTTGCGCTTCAACACCCGCAGTGGCGAATTGCGCGTGAGCCGCGCGCAGGATGGCCTGCTGGCCATGGACTTCCCTGCCAAGCAACCGCAGGCGGTCGAAATGCCAGCCGGTTTGCTCGAGGCCCTGGCGTTGCCCGCAGTGCGGGCGGTGTATCGCTCGGACGACTACATCGTGATGATCGATGACCCGGCATTGCTGGATCCGCTCACGCCTGACTTCGCCGCGCTGTCGGCGTTCGATGTGCGCGGCATCGCTGTGACCGCCCCAGGCCGAGGCTTCGATTTCGTCACCCGCTGGTTTGGCCCACGGGTCGGCGTCAACGAAGACCCAGTCACAGGCTCTGCCCATACGTCGCTGGCGCCGCTGTGGGCGCAGCGGCTGGGCAAGCAGGCGTTGACCTGCGAGCAGGGCGGGGCGCGCAAAGGACAACTGCACTGCGAGGTGCCGGGCAATGGGCGAGTGATCATCAGTGGCCGCGCGGCGTTGTACATGCGTGGCACGGTGTTTATCTGATAAAAGGGCGGCCTTGATTCTTACCTTGGAGCATCCCATGAGCGGCGAAGTGCAGATCACCGACCTGATCGAAGGCGACGGCAAGGCCGTCGTCAGAGGCGCCTTGATTACCACCCAATACACCGGCTGGCTGGCCGACGGCAGTGAGTTCGACTCATCCTGGTCGCGGGGCAAGCCTTTTCAATGCGTGATCGGCACTGGGCGGGTGATCAAGGGCTGGGACCAGGGCTTGCAGGGCATGCGAGTCGGCGGCAAGCGCCGGCTGCAAGTGCCCGCGCAGCTTGGCTACGGTGAGCGCGCGGTGGGAAAGATCCCGCCGCATTCGGACCTGACGTTCGAGATCGAATTGCTGGAAGTGCTGACGCGCGATGATTGAGGGAGCCTGAAGGTGCGTGGTTGATCGGGCGGTGCATGGGAACAAAACGCGCATAAGTCACTCTCAGTAGCGTACTTTTGCCAGGAATGCCTCGCTTGCCATCACCCTTCGCTCTCGCCAAGTTATCTGCTTTCTGGCGCCGCCGCCGTTCCTTGCTGTTGGGTATGGCGCTGGTTGCCGCTGCCGTGCCGTTGACGCTGGAGGTGCTGGAAAGCCGTGCCGAGCCCGTCGACGGGACCCAGACCCTGGTATTTCTGCGTCATGCCGAAAAGCCCGGAGAGGGCCTTGGGCAATTGAACTGCCAGGGCCTGAACCGCGCGCTGGATCTGGCCACCGTACTGCCCGAGCGCTTCGGCAAAGCCAATTACGTATTTGCCGCAAACCCCTCGCGACACGTCGAAGAAGGCAGTGACGACCAAAGCTACAGCTACATTCGCCCACTGATGACCATCAGCCCGAGTGCGATCCGCCTCGGCTTGCCGGTCAATATCGACTTCAGTGCCAATGACACCGACGCGCTGGCGGACGAATTGCTCAGCGAGAAATACCGCAACGCGACGGTCTACACGGCGTGGTCGCATGGCTACCTGCCTGAGTTGATCAACACCGTAGCGGCCAAGGCCCTGGGCGACGAACGGGTCATCACCGAGGATTGGAACGGCGACGACTTCGACACCCTCTACGTCCTGACCTTGACCTGGCACGACGGCAAGGCCAGCCTGCTCAGCCGCAACGTGCGCCAAGGTCTCGACGGCGGCGCGCACAAATGCCCGACGTGAGGCGCCGCCACGATGGCTGAGCGGGCAACAGCCGCTGTCAGCGACCTGACCTCATCGGCCAGCCCACCACTTTCTTGGCCCGTGGTGTGGCGTAGGTGCGCACTTTCGAGGTAGTGAGCCCCAGGCGTACCAATGACTCGGCAATGGTCACCGCCGCGCTCACGCCATCCACCACCGGTACGCCTGTGCGTTGACGGATCTGCTCGTCCAGGCCGGCCATGCCACCGCAGCCCAGGCAGATGACCTCGGCCTTGTCGTCGCGCACTGCCCGTTCCGCTTGCTCGACAATGGCCTGGACGGCGCGCTGCGGATCTTCTTCGAGCTCCAGCACCGCCAGGCCGCTGGCCCGCACCGAGGCGCAGCGTTCATACAGGCCCGAGAGCCTCAGACGGTCTTCGATCAGCGGCACGGTACGGTCCAGGGTGGTGACCACCGAGTACGCGTGGCCCAGGTACATTGCCGTGCTGGCGGCAGCGTCGGTGATGTCCACCACCGGCACATCGAGCAATTCCTGCAGGCCCTCGCGGCCATGTTCGCCGTAGCCGGCCTGGATCACGGCGTCGTAAGGGCCGTCATAGGCCATGACCCGGTCCATCACGGCAATCGCCGCCAGGTAACTCTCGAAGTTCCCCTCTACCGATTCGGCCCCGAACCAGGGCGTCAGGCCGATGATCTCGGTGCCGGGGGCGGCGACGCTGCGCGCCTGATCGGCGATGGCGTGGGTAATCGCCTCGGTGGTGTTGACGTTTGCGATCAGAATACGCATGACAGGGCCTCCTTGGTCAGTGGCTGCTGTGGTCGACGGCAATGCACTCGCCGCTGACATCGTGATAGTGACGGTTGCGCGGGGCGATCAGCAGGTACAGCGCAGCGGCGATGCCGGCGCCGATCAGCCAGGAAAACGGCGCGATACCATGGAAGTGCGGCACCAGCGCCAGGACGATCGCCAGCAGCGCGGCCGGCAGGAACGCGGCCAGCGCACGCAGGTTGATGCCTTTGCTGTAGTGGTAGGCGCCGGTCGGGTGCTCGGTATACAGCTGCGGCACGTTGATGCAGCCTTTGCGCAGCAGCCAGTAGTCGGCCATGATCACGCCGTACAGGGGGCCGAGCAGGGCGCCCAGGCCGGACAGGAAGTACACGATCACCAGCGGGCTGTTGTAGAGGTTCCAGGGCAGGATCAGTACTGCCACCGTCGCGCTGATCAGCCCGGCCCGGCGGAAGTTCAGATGGCGCGGTGCCAGGTTGCTCAACACGAAGGCCGGGGCGACGAAGTTGGCCATGATGTTCACCGCCACCGTGACGATCAGAAAGGCCAGGCAGCCCAGCACCAGGAACGGCGTGCTGGGGATGCTGGCGACGATCTGCGTCGGGCTGTCGATGATCTGGCCGTTGATCTGGAACTGCGCGCCGCACAGCACCACGGTGATCATGGCGAACACCAGAATGTTCACCGGCAGGCCCCAGAAATTGCCGACGCGGATGGTCTTGCGGCACGGCGAGGAACGGGCGAAGTCGCAGAAATTCAGCACCAGGGTGCCATAGATGGCCAACCACAGCGCGCCTCCGGCGAAGATGTTGCGCCACATCTCGTAGCCGCTCAGCGGTTCTGCGACCGACCAGGCGATGCGCGCGTCGGCGCGAAAATACATGAACACCGCCAGGCTTGCGACCGTCAGCAGGATCACCGGCCCGGCGAAGGCTTCATAGCGGCGCACCATTTCCATGCCGTAGGCGAGGATCACCAGTTGCACCAGCCAGATCGCCACGAAACACACCCAGCCCAGGCTCGACAGGCCCAGGATGCTGTCGTGATCGTAGCTGGCCACGCTTGGCCAGACGGCCGTCAAGAGCACGCGCAGGACCACCGAAGCCAGGTAGGTCTGGATGCCGAACCAGGCGATGGCGATGACCGCGCGAATCAGCGCCGGAATCTGCGCGCCGTGAATACCGAAGGCGATGCGGCTGATCACCGGAAACGGCACACCGGTCTTCTGCCCCATGTAACCGGACAGGTTCATGAAGAAATACACCAGGGCGGCGCCGATGGCCAGGGACAGCAGGATCTGCCAGCCACCCAGGCCCAAGGCGAACAGGCCCATGGCGAATGAGTAGTTGGCAATGTTGTGCACATCGTTGGTCCACAGCGCAAAGATGCTGTAGCGGCCCCAGCGGCGGCCAGCCAGGCGCGTCGGGGCGAGGTCGCGGTTGTGCAGGCGCGGGCTCAATTCAAGGTGCGCAAGTTCACCGGCAACGGTGGCTGAAGGTTGTGTGCTGGCGACGGATAGTTCAGGGGCAAGGTCGAGGCTGGTACTCATTCCGGCAGGCTCCTGATGCGTGTGGACTGCGAGGAGCGGGCATGCGCACGGGCTCGCCATCTCGTCGGTGCAGCTTGGCATCACTGGGTTCTAGGCGCGGCGGCCGGTATGGAGCCGGCGTCGCGAGTTCTTGTGTATTGATGTTTTGGATAACGTGTATACAAAACACGAACACAGGAAAGCGAGTTCCATGCCATGAAACAAGGGACTTTAGATTCTGCTGATTTCTGACTTCGCTCAGCCGGCTATAACTCGCTGAAAGTCATCGTTTATAAATTGACCAAATGATCAAGTTTAATTTGCTTCTAGTAATATTAGTTGATCGATTGGTCAGTATTAGTTACACGAAGTGTGTAACGGGTTGGGGCATAATTTCGCAAAGTGCACACAAAAATGGCACCTATGGTGACATTTGTGTGTACAAAAAATAGTCAGGTTTCCTGGCGCTGGGCTGAGCTTTGGCAAAAACGTTAGAATGCGCCCCCTTCAATCGCTTGCGGCCTACCATGACCTCGCCTATCCACACCCTCGAACAGATTTTGCAGGCGGGCCTTGATCCCGCGCCCAACGAGACCCGCCGTCTGTTCCATGGTCGCGGGCGCTGCTGGGAGGGCCTGGAGCAGGTAACGGTGGACTGGCTGCAGGGCGTGCTGTCGGTTGCGCTGTTTCGTGAACCGTCCGCTGAGCAGCTGGCCGAACTCGAGGGCATGCTGCGTCGTCTTGCCGAACGCCCGCAATGGAGCGCTCAGGCTGTGCTCATCCAGCACCGCTACCTGCCGGACAGCCCGGGCGAGTGGCTGTTGGGCGAGGCGGGCCAGCAGCGTGAGGTGATCGAGGACGGCCTGCGTTACCTGCTCGACCTCGGTGTGCGGCAGAACAACGGCCTGTTCCTGGACATGCGTTATGGCCGTCGCTGGGTGCGCGAGCAGGCTGCGGGCAAGCGGGTGCTGAACCTGTTCGCTTACACCTGTGGCTTCTCGGTAGCCGCCATTGCCGGAGGCGCCGAACAGGTGGTCAACCTCGACATGGCCAAGGCGGCGCTGGCGCGCGGCCGTGATAATCATCGGCTCAATGGCCACGATGCTTCGCGGGTCGCCTACCTGGGCCATGAACTGTTCAAGTCCTGGGGCAAGGTACGCAAATATGGGCCCTACGACCTGATCATCATCGACCCGCCGACCTTCCAGCGCGGCAGCTTCGTGTTGACCCAGGACTACGCCAAGATCCTGCGCCGCTTGCCCGACTTGCTCAGCCCTGGCGGCACGGTGTTGGCCTGCGTGAACGACCCGGCCATTGCCCCGGCGTTTCTGATCGACGCCATGGCCGAGCAGGCGCCCAACTTGGCGTTCATCGAGCGCCTGGCCAACCCGCCGGAGTTTCCCGATGCCGACCCGGCAGGCGGGCTGAAGGCGCTGGTGTTCCGCCAGCAAGCGCTGGCATCAGCCTGAGACGGCGCGCACCGGTAATGGATAGACCCTGACGGATCGGCTGTTGCAGACAGGCCTCGCGCGGTCCTGAGTGACCGCGAGAGGCCTGTAGATCATTGATTGGTGTAGATCTGGTCGAAGATGCCACCGTCGTTGAAGTGAGTCTTCTGCACGGTGCGCCAATCGCCGAAGGTTTTCTCGACCGACAGGAAGTCGACTTTCGGGAAGCGGTCGGTGTACTTGGCCAGCACTGTCGCGTCACGCGGGCGCAGGTAGTTCTGTGCGGCGATTTCCTGGGCGGCTGGCGACCACAGGTACTTGAGGTATTCCTCAGCCACTGCCTGGGTACCTTTCTTGGCCACGACCTTGTCGACCACGCTCACCGGTGGCTCGGCTTCGGCCGACACGCTCGGGTAGACCACCTCGAACTGATCACGGCCGAATTCACGGGCGATCATCTCGGCTTCGTTCTCGAAGGTCACCAGCACATCGCCGATCTGGTTGGTCATGAACGTGGTGGTCGCGGCGCGACCGCCGGTGTCCAGTACCGGCGCCTGCTTGAACAGCTTGCCGACGAAATCCTTGGCCTTGTTCTCGTCGCCGCCCTGCTTGAGCACATAGCCCCAGGCCGACAGGTAGGTGTAGCGGCCGTTACCCGAGGTCTTGGGGTTGGGCACGATCACCTGTACGCCATCCTTGAGCAGGTCCGGCCAGTCCTTGAGCGCCTTGGGGTTGCCCTTGCGCACGATGAACACGGTCGCCGAGGTGAACGGCGCGCTGTTGTTCGGCAAGCGGCTGACCCAGTTGTCCGGCACCAGCTTGCCATTGTCGGCCAAGGCGTTGATGTCGGTGGCCATGTTCATGGTGATGACGTCGGCTGGCAGGCCATCGATCACCGAACGCGCCTGCTTGCTCGAGCCACCGAAGGACATCTGTACGTTGACCTTCTCCTGGTGCTCCGCTTCCCAGTGCTTTTGAAAGGCTGGGTTGTAGTCCTTGTAGAAGTCGCGCATCACGTCATAGGAGACGTTGAGCAGCGTTGGGGCAGCCTGGGCCAGGTTGCCCAACGCCAGGCCGGCGGCGAGCAGCGAGGCGCTGAAGAGTTTTTTCACGGTGCGTCCTTGTTATCGATGGGAGTGGGCAGAATGCCTGCGACTATAGCGTTTGGTACTTTGGCATTTAAAGACCCAATGGTTCTTTGTTTATGCGCTTAGCGCTGCGCGGCCTATCAGTTCTGTCAGTTGAGTGGCTGGCGTATTCGTAGTGCAGTGAAGGAAGACCTTCAAGAAGGAGCGGGGCGATGGTGCAATGGAGGACGTTATCTTCATCCTTACCGATGGCTCAGGCCCACTGCAAGATACGGATGCTTGCCTACTGTGCATATGGTTACAGGGCGCTGGAGAAAGGCGTTTTGATAGGCTTCAATGGCGAGCGCTGGGCGCCCGTCAGTCACGGTTATTTGCTCGGCAACGGTTACAGATTATACAGACCGATCCTGCGAAGATTTCTCTCTGCTGATTCAAGCAGCCCCTTTGGAACGGGCGGATTGAATACCTATGCCTACTGCGCTGGGGATCCAGTCAATCGTATTGATCCCTCCGGGCATAAATTCTCGCTGACAGGAGGGCTCAAAGCGGTTGGGCTGATGAAACGCACGGGGCGGACGTTGCATTCAGAGTTCAGCGTCCTCAGCTATGACAGGGGAAAAAGCCAGCCGAAAGCTACCCATTATCGAGCGCTCGATATGGATTTTGCGGACGCGAAAAATCACAGCGCTGACCTTGAAAATGCCCTCCGTTCCGAACAGATCAGGTCAGTCTTTTATGAGTACCTGGCTGCGCAAGCCATCGGTGCGTTGGGCGACATGATGAGTGGACAGCCTGATGCAGAGGCCAGGTTCACAAAGGCGAAACAGCAGATCTTCGATCAAAGTCTTTCCCGAATCCGTGAAGGTCTGCCGCCTCGTGAGTCAAATTTTCTTAGCGAACAGCGCACTACCGCATCTTGAACAGAAGGCTGCCCCGTGCTCGTGCGTATTTTTGCTGCAACTGGGGCATGCGTGCTGCAGCTGTTCGCCGCGCATGGCATTGGCCAGCTCGGCAGTGAAGATGCCGGTCGGCACGGCGATGATCGAATAACCGGTGATCATCACCAGCGAAGACAGTACCTGGCCCAGCGGGGTGGTGGGGACGATGTCGCCGAAACCCACCGTGGTCAGGGTGACGATGGCCCAGTAGATGCCTTTGGGGATGCTGGTGAAGCCATGTTCAGGCCCTTCGACGACGTACATCAGGGTGCCGAACACGGTCACCAAGGTCGATACGCTGACCAGGAAGACGATGATCTTCTGCTTGCTCCCGGCCAGCGCGCTGAGCAGATAATTGGCCTGCTTGAGGTAGGGGCTGAGCTTGAGCACGCGGAAGATGCGCAGCATGCGGATCACGCGAATGATTAGCAGATACTGCGCATCGCTGTAATACAGGGCGATGATCCCCGGCACGATCGCCAGCAGGTCGACCAGGCCGTAGAAGCTGAACGCATAGCGCAACGGCTTGGGCGAGCAATACAGGCGGGTCAGGTATTCGGCGAGGAAAATCGCGGTAAAGCCCCATTCGATACCGGCGAGCACGCTGGCATAGCCCTGGTGTACCTGGTCGATACTGTCGAGGATCACGGTTACCAGGCTGGCCAGGATGATCAACAGCAGGATCTTGTCGAAACGCCGGCCGGCTACGGTGTCGGTCTGGAAGACCATGATGTAGAGACGTTCGCGTAGGGCGGGTGATAATTGCATCGTATGAGATTCCAAAAGCATTAAGACGGGCGTTTTTTCTTGATACTACAGCTTGCGTGAGTAATCGCCCTGATAAAACTACCAGTTTTAAAGTGCTTGTGAATTTGTCAATGTAATCCTCTGTTTGCCAGGTATAGGAGAGCCGCAATGCCTAACCCTGATGGAGCTCGCAAAAGTCGTTTGCAGAATGAATCAATGGCTGCAGCCTTTAGTGCGCAAGGCCCGCACAGTCATTGCTGTTATGAGCCTTATGGTTACCAGGCGCCAAATCACGCGCAGACCCTGTTGAAGTTCAACGGCCAGTGGTATGAAGCGATCAGTGAGGGATATCTTTTGGGCAACGGGCATCGACTCTACCAGCCTCGACTATTTCGTTTCCACAGCGCAGATGCCCTAAGCCCATTCGGAGACGGCGGGATCAATTGCTATGCGTATTGCTCGGGGGACCCGATAAATAAAATTGACCCGTCAGGGCGCGTAGGTACTGGGCTGTCGGCAATGATTAAGAAACACCGTCTAGACAAAGGATACGCTAAGCAAGCGCTGAGGGGCACGGCGATCCCTGTCAGTGATCGTCTCGTTCAGGAGCAAACATTCATCAATTCGGATGGCAGAATTTTTACTGTATACAGGAACAGCAGTGGACGCTTTTCTGCCATCGCGCGACCCGACCCAGAGAGTAAGAGACTGACGGCGCCGATTGAACAGCGATCGGAGAGCATCCAGACCTTAAGGGCAATGAATGTTTTTGAAACGCTTCACCCGTTGGTCCATCCCAAGTTATTCTCGGGCGGTGAGGTCATGTGGGGTGATGTGTCTCCGCAGGTTCATGATCTTGGTACTCCACCTCCGCTTCCACCAAGAGTTGGTCTGGGTTCCCCTCCGCCCCCACCAAGAACTGATCTAGGTCCTCCACCTCCGCTCCCACCAAGAACTGATCTTGGTCCTCCACCTCCGCTTCCACCAAGAACTCGTCCCTCAGCAAGCGCTCGAGATGACATACGACAGGGGCCAGTGTAAGCATCGAACACTCAGTTGCGGAATTGATGGGAGCCGATTTTCTGCTTCCTGTAGCCTATATGACCAGCCACATGAATCAGCCAGCAGGCGGCGACGAAAGGTGCTGTCAGGCCGGGCACCGGGAGCTGGTTGACCAGCAACTGCAGCAGTATCGCTAGGCTGATGGCCAGCAATGTTACCCATGGTTTTTCACCTTGTCGGCTGAACGCCAGCGCTGCCAGCGCGGCATTGAAGCCGAACAGGCCAAACCATGCGGCTTGCGCCTGGTCGGCGAGCACTGCCACACCGCCGCCAATGGCCGAGCCGAGCACGGCCCACATGGCTGCATAGGGGTTGGCAATGAGTATCCCGATGATGATCAGCAGCCCGGCCAGCGGCTGGTCGAGCAGAAAAATCTGCCCCAGGCCACGTGCCACGGCATTGGCAAGTTCTGCCTCGACGAACACGCTGGGCGCGGGGTTCGCGAATAGCAAGGCAACCCAGCCGAGCAGCACGAAGGGTGCGGTGTAGGCGACCAGCAGCTTGCCTCCACGCTTGCGCCACTGGTGAGTGATGATGCTCGACAGGCCGCCGGCTGCGATGATCAGCGGCGGGAGCATGGCTGACCAGGGCAGCACGGCGCTGATGAGGATGCCGATCAGCACGCCGTTGTAGCAATACAGCCCGGCCTGGCGGTCGGCGCGATCGTAGCCCCTGGCCTGGGCAGTAAGCAGGCCGGCGAGGGCGCCGAGCAGGGCGCCGCCGACCAGGTCCGGGGCGGTCAGCAGGATGGCCAGCAGGCAGCACAGGCCGCATAGGGGGCTGCGCAGCAGCAGCACCTGGCTGAAGCCGTTGAGCAAGGCCGTGGCCCAGTCAGGGCACGGGTTGACGAAATTTTTGGTGTACATGGGCAGTCAGTGAGGTGAGAAGGTAAGCGGTGGGCCTCTTTGGGCCTCGGTTATCCGCCGTTCAGGTGTATCGGTGTGGGGGAGGGCTGCGCCCTCCCAGCATGACGCAAGGCCGCACCGACTTGGGGCGCGAAGCGCCCCAAGGGGGGCTAGACCAGGATCTCGATACGCAAGGTGTTGGTCGAACCCGGTTTGCCGAACGGCACCCCGGCGGTGATCAGCAGCGTGTCGCCACGGCTGGCCATGCCTTGCGCCTGGGCAATCTCCAAGGCAGTCGAAACCACCTCGTCGACCTGGCGCAAGCGGTCGTTGACCACCGAATGCACGCCCCAGGCCACGCTCAGACGACGGGCAGCGGCCAGGTTCGGCGTCAGGTTGAGGATCGGCGCGCGCGGCCGTTCACGCGCCGCGCGCAAGGTCGAGGCGCCGGACTCGCTGTAGTTGACCAGTACCGCCACCGGCAGGATGCCGCTGATACGCCGGATCGCGCAGCTGATCGCGTCCGACACGGTGGCTTCGGCCTTGGGCCGGCCGACGTCGAGCTGCGCCTGATAGTCCGGGCCGTTTTCCACCTGGCGGATGATCTTGCTCATCATCTGCACCGCTTCCAGCGGGTAGTCGCCGGAGGCGGTTTCGGCCGACAGCATCACCGCGTCGGCACCTTCGGCCACGGCGTTGGCCACGTCGGTGACTTCGGCGCGGGTCGGCGCTGGCGAGAAGCGCATGGATTCAAGCATCTGCGTGGCCACCACCACCGGCTTGCCCAGTTGGCGGCAGGTGCCGATGATGCGCTTCTGGATCTGCGGCACGCTCTCGGCCGGCACTTCCACGCCCAGGTCGCCGCGGGCGACCATGATTGCATCGGCCAGCTCGGCGATGGCCTGCACGTGTTCGACGGCCGAGGGTTTTTCGATCTTGGCCATCAAGTAAGCGCGGTCACCGATCAGCTGGCGTGCTTCGACGATGTCTTCAGGGCGCTGGACGAACGACAAGGCCACCCAATCGACGCCCAGATCCAGGCCGAAGGCCAGGTCACGGCGGTCCTTTTCGGTGAGTGGCGAAAGCTCGAGCACGGCCTGCGGCACGTTGACGCCCTTGCGATCGGACAGCTCGCCACCGTTGAGCACTTCAGTGTCGATGGCATCGCTGTGCTTGGCGGTCACGCGCAAACGCAGTTTGCCGTCGTCAAGCAGCAGGTCCATGCCCGGCTCGAGGGCTGCGATGATTTCCGGGTGGGGCAGGTTGACCCGTTGGCTGTCGCCTGGCGCCTTGTCCAGGTCCAGGCGCAGCGCCTGGCCGCGTTGCAGCTGGACCTTGCCCTCGGCAAAGCGGCCGACCCGCAGTTTCGGCCCTTGCAAGTCCATCAAGATACCCAGTGGGTAGTTCAGCTGCTGTTCGACCTCGCGAATCCACTGGTAGCGCAGGGCGTGGTCGGCGTGCTCGCCGTGGCTGAAGTTCAGGCGAAAGATATTCACCCCGGCCTCGACCAGCTGGCGGATATCGTCGATGCCTTCGATCGCAGGGCCGAGGGTGGCGAGGATCTTCACTTTTTTATCAGGCGTCATGATTGAGCAGTCTCAAGGATCAGAATGGCGCGGAAGTCGTTGACGTTGGTGCGGGTCGGCTCGGTGACGATGAGCGCATCGAGCGCGGCGAAATAGCCATAACCGTTGTTGTTGTCCAGCTCGTCGCTGGCCGACAGGCCCAAGGCCGCAGCGCGGACGTAGCTGTCCGGGGTCATGATGGCGCCGGCGTTTTCTTCCGAACCGTCGATGCCGTCGGTATCGCCGGCCAGGGCGTAGACGCCTGGCAGACCTTTGAGGTTTTCGGTCAGGCTGAGCAGGAATTCGGCGTTGCGCCCGCCACGGCCGTCGCCGCGTACGGTCACGGTGGTTTCACCGCCCGAGAGAATCACGCAAGGCGCTTTGAGCGGCTGCCCATGCTGCACGATCTGCCGGGCAATCCCGGCATGCACCTTGGCCACTTCGCGCGATTCGCCTTCCAGATCGCCCAGAATCAGCGGGCTGAAGCCGGCCTTGCGGGCTTGTACGGCGGCCGCTTCGAGCGACTGCTGCGGCTTGGCGATCAGCTGGAAGTGGCTGCGCGCCAAGGCCGGATCGCCCGCCTTGACGGTTTCGGAGGCGGGGTTGTTGAGCCAGTCGATCACCGCCTGAGGCGCGTCGATGGCGTAGCGCTTGAGGATCGCCAGGGCGTCGGCGGACGTGCTGGGGTCGGCCACGGTGGGGCCTGAGGCGATGACGGTGGCAAGGTCGCCGGGTACGTCGGAAATCGCATAGGTGTACACCGTGGCCGGCCAGCAGGCCTTGGCCAGGCGACCCCCTTTGATCGCCGAGAGGTGCTTGCGCACGCAGTTCATCTCGCCGATGGTCGCACCGGATTTGAGCAGCGCCTTGTTGATGTGCTGCTTGTCGGCCAGGGTCAGGCCTTCGGCGGGCAAGGCCAGCAGGGCAGAACCACCGCCAGACAGCAGGAAGATGACGCGGTCGTCTTCGTTCAGGTCGCTGACCAGCTCCAGCACGCGCTTGGCCACGGCAAGGCCGGCGGCGTCGGGTACCGGATGCGCGGCTTCGACCACTTCGATCTTCTGGCAGTTGGCGCCATGGCCGTAACGGGTGACGACCAGGCCCGAGACCTCGCCTTGCCAGTTCTTTTCCACCACTTCGGCCATGGCGGCGGCAGCTTTGCCGGCCCCGATGACGATGACCCGGCCGCTGCGATCGGCGGGCAGGTAAGGTTCCAGAATCTGGCGCGGGTGGGCGGCGGCGATGGCTGTGTCGAACAGCTCGCGGAGAATTTTTTGCGGATCGACCGACATGGCAGGCTCCCATTTATTGTTGTTCTGCAAAATCGAAAACGCCCCTGGAACTGCCTCCGTGCAGGCCGAACCAGGGGCGGGTGTTGCTCGGTGTCGCTGCCTGGCCTGTGGTCGCAGGTCAGGCGGCGTGGGCTTTATCGCGAGCTATGCTCGCTCCTACGGGCTTTGCGCTGATCCCGTAGGAGCGAGCGCAGCTCGCGATGAGGCCAGTGAGGCTTACAACTTATTGCTCGTCGCGGATCGAGAAGTTGGCCATGTGCTCCAGGCCCTTGATCAGCGCCGAGTGGTCCCAGTTGCCGCCCCCCAGGGCCTGGCAGGTGTTGAACACTTGCTGGGCGTTGGAGGTGTTGGGCAGGTTGATGCCCAGTTCCTTGGCGCCTTGCAGGGCCAGGTTGAGGTCCTTCTGGTGCAGGTTGATGCGGAAGCCTGGGTCGAAGGTGCCCTTGATCATGCGCTCGGCGTGCACTTCGAGAATCTTCGAGGAGGCGAAACCGCCCATCAGCGCTTCACGCACCTTGGCCGGATCCGCGCCATTCTTGGCGGCGAACAGCAACGCTTCGGCGACCGCCTGGATGTTCAGGGCGACGATGATCTGGTTGGCGACCTTGGCGGTCTGGCCGTCACCATTGCCACCGACACGGGTGATGTTCTTGCCCATGGCCTCGAACAGCGGCTGGGCGCGCTC
The DNA here is from genome assembly GCF_052041965.1 of Pseudomonas sp. SMSB3. NCBI lineage: Bacteria > Pseudomonadati > Pseudomonadota > Gammaproteobacteria > Pseudomonadales > Pseudomonadaceae > Pseudomonas > Pseudomonas sp. SMSB3. The sequence continues at coordinate 85,709 of NZ_JBKGGV010000007.1, forward strand.
GAAGGCTTTCGGGCAACCACCAACCATGATGCTCAGGGTCGCCGCCTTGGCGCCGACTTCGCCGCCGGATACCGGGGCATCCAGGTAGGCAGCGCCGGTGGCCTTGATCTTCTCGGCAAAGGCCTTGGTGGCGGTCGGGGAGATCGAGCTCATGTCGATCACCACCTTGTTCGGCCCTACGCCTTCGGCGACGCCGTTTTCACCGAACAGCACGCTCTCGACCTGCGGAGTGTCGGGGACCATGACGATGATGAATTCAGCTTCCTGAGCCACTTCCTTCGGGTTGGCCAGGGCCACGGCGCCGGCAGCGATCAGGTCGGCAGGTGCTGCATCGTGGTGGGTGGAGACGAAGATGCTGTGGCCTGCTTTCTGCAGGTTTTGCGCCATGGGTTTGCCCATGATGCCAGTGCCGAGGAAACCGATTTTAGCCATGAGAATGTGCCTCTTGTAGTTGTTGAATCTGGGTGGGCTGCGTTGCCGGTGCGCCCCTGCAGATTGCGTGTACGGTCTTAGATTGCGTTATGGGTTTTCAGCCAGCCCAGACCCGCCTCGGTGGTGGTCAGCGGCTTGTACTCGGCGCCCACCCAGCCTTGATAGCCGATGCGGTCCAGGTGCTCGAACAGGAAGTGGTAATTGATTTCACCGGTACCTGGCTCGTTGCGCCCTGGGTTGTCGGCGAGCTGGACGTGATTGATCAGGGCGAGGTTGGTTTGCAGGGTGCGCGCCAGGTCCCCTTCCATGATCTGCATGTGATAGATGTCGTATTGCAGGAACAGGTTGTCGCTGCCCACTTCGGCCTGGATATCCAAGGCCTGCTCAGTGGTATTGAGGTAGAAGCCCGGGATATCGCGGGTGTTGATCATTTCCATGACCAGGCGGATCCCGGCGCCCTTGAGCTTGTCGGCGGCATACCTGAGGTTGTCGACGAAGGTCTTGCGCACGTCGGCGCAGGCCAGGCCTTGCGGGCGAATCCCGGCCAGGGCGTTGACCTGGGTGTTGCCCAGCACCTTGGCGTACTCGATGGCCTTGTCGACGCCATCGCGGAATTCCTGCACGCGGTCAGGGTGGCAGGTGATGCCACGCTCACCTTTGGCCCAATCGCCGGCCGGCAGGTTGAACAGCACTTGGGTGAGGCCATTGGCGTCGAGCTGCTGCTTGATTTCGGCGGCGCTGAAATCATACGGGAAAAGGTATTCGACGCCGCTGAAACCTGCGTCGGCGGCAGCCTTGAAGCGGGCCAGGAAGTCCTGTTCGGTGAACAGCATGGACAGGTTGGCGGCAAAGCGAGGCATGGGGTGTCTCCTTGCGATGAGGGCCCCCGGTCGCGGCCGGGGGCGTCAGGCGGTCAGTCCAGCAGCGAGATGGCGGTTGGCGCGTCGTTACCGACCAGGGCCAGGTCTTCGAATTCGTTGACCGCGTTGATCTCGGTGCCCATGGAAATGTTGGTCACACGCTCGAGGATCACTTCGACCACCACCGGCACGCGAAACTCTTCGGCCATCTTCTGCGCCTTGAGCAAGGCCGGAGCGATCTCTGCCGGTTCAAATACGCGGATGGCCTTGCAACCCAGGCCTTCGACTACGGCGACATGGTCGACACCGTAGGTGGCAGCGTCGGTCGAGTTGATGTTCTCGAACGCCAGTTGTACACAGTAATCCATGTCGAAGCCACGCTGCGCCTGGCGAATCAGGCCCAGGTAGGCGTTGTTCACCAGCACGTGGACATACGGCAGGTTGAACTGCGCGCCCACTGCCAGTTCTTCGATCATGAACTGGAAGTCATAGTCGCCCGACAGTGCCACCACCTTGCGCGCCGGGTCGGCCTTGACCACACCCAGGGCCGCTGGAATGGTCCAGCCCAGCGGGCCGGCCTGGCCGCAGTTGATCCAATGACGGGGCTTGTACACGTGCAGGAACTGCGCGCCAGCGATCTGCGACAGGCCGATGGTGCTGACATAGCAGGTGTCTTTGCCGAATACCTGGTTCATCTCTTCATAGACGCGCTGCGGCTTGACCGGCACGTTGTCGAAGTGGGTCTTGCGTTGCAGGCTGGCCTTGCGTTGCTGGCAGTCTTCCAGCCAGGCCTTGCGGCACTTGAGCTTGCCGGCCGCTTTCCACTCGCGTGCCACGTCCAGGAAGGCATCGAGGGCCTGGCCTGCATCGGAAACGATACCCAGGTCTGGGGTGAACACGCGGCCGATCTGGGTCGGTTCGATGTCCACATGGACGAATTTGCGGCCTTCGGTGTAGACGTCCACCGAGCCGGTATGACGGTTGGCCCAGCGGTTGCCGATGCCGAACACCAGATCGGATTTGAGCAGGGTGGCATTGCCGTAGCGGTGCGAGGTCTGCAGGCCGACCATGCCGACCATCAACGCGTGGTCGTCCGGGATGGTGCCCCAGCCCATCAGGGTCGGGATCACCGGCACGCCGGTCAGCTCTGCGAATTCGACCAGCTTGTCGCTGGCGTCGGCATTGATGATACCGCCGCCTGCCACCAGCAGTGGGCGCTCAGCGTCATTGAGCATGGCCAGGGCTTTTTCCGCCTGCACGCGGCTGGCGGCCGGCTTGTGCACCGGCAGCGGCTCGTAGGCGTCGATGTCGAACTCGATTTCGGCCATCTGCACGTCGAACGGCAGGTCGATCAGCACCGGGCCCGGACGGCCGCTGCGCATTTCGAAGAATGCTTTCTGGAACGCATAAGGCACCTGACCGGGTTCCAGCACGGTTGTAGCCCACTTGGTGACAGGCTTGACGATGCTGGTGATGTCCACGGCCTGGAAGTCTTCCTTGTGCAGGCGAGCACGTGGCGCCTGACCGGTAATGCACAGGATCGGGATGGAGTCGGCCGAGGCGCTGTACAGGCCTGTGACCATGTCGGTACCGGCGGGACCTGAGGTACCGATGCACACGCCGATGTTGCCTGGATTGGCGCGGGTGTAACCCTCGGCCATGTGCGAGGCGCCTTCGACGTGACGAGCGAGGACGTGATCGATGCCACCCACTTTCTTCAGGGCCGAGTACAGCGGGTTGATGGCAGCCCCCGGGATGCCGAACGCAGTCTCTACACCTTCACGGCGCATGACCAGAACGGCTGCATCGATTGCTCTCATTTTGCTCATGATTTGTGCCTCATCGATTTTGTAATTGTATACAACTTTCTTTGTGCCAGAGTGTATTCACGGCTGGCGCTTCAGGTCAACGGGTTTTCGTCGGGCTGAGTGCGTTGGCGCCGAGCGCCCATGAAAATGATCGTTTGCGCCATCGCATACGATCGTTTCAATTTATTGTATACAAAAAACAACCGAGTTGTGTTCTATTGGCTTATCCGATTTTCACTTGCCCTATGGCTTCCAACAACAAGAAGAGGACCTGTCATGAACGCTTTAAACCTGAAAATCGCGGTCAGCCTGGTGAATGCTGCGCTGGCTGCCGGGCGCAAGATCGACGCCGCGCCATTGACCGTGGCCGTGCTTGACGCCGGCGGCCATCTGTTGGCGCTGCAGCGCGAAGACGGCGCCAGCCTGATTCGCCCGGACGTGGCCATTGGCAAAGCCTGGGGTGCGATTGCCGTCGGCAAAGGCTCGCGCCTGCTGGCGCTGGATGCGCAACAACGGCCTGCATTCTTCGCCGCCTTGAACGGGCTAGGTGAACGGCCAGTGGTGCCGGCACCAGGTGGGGTATTGATTCGCGATCAGGAGGGTAAAGTGCTGGGGGCGGTCGGTATCAGCGGCGATACCTCGGATATCGATGAGCAATGCGCGATCAGTGCGATCGAAGCGGCGGGAATGAAGGCCGACGCGGGCGTGGCAGCCTAGCCATTGCCTGTCTGCCCAGGTTTGCTCGTGGTTCCTGGCAAGGCCGTTGCCAGGGCCGCGAGCAGGTCTGGGCGAAACTGATTCAGGCCACTTCCGGCTCGCAGCCCTTGAGCACCATGCGAATGATGGTCTGCGCCGCTGCATCGTAGTCGCTGTCGGTGAGCTTGGCTTTGCCGGTCACCGCCGAGATCTGCCAATCGAAGTCGGCATACGTCTGAGTCGCCGCCCAGATGCTGAACATCAGGTGATGCGCATCGACATGGGCGATCTGCCCGCGGTCTATCCAGCGCTGAATGCACTCGATGTTGTGCCGCGCCTGCTCGTTCAATTGCTCCACCTGGTTGGCCGAGAGGTGCGGCGCACCGTGCATGATTTCGCTGGCGAACACCTTTGAGGCATGGGGCAGGTCACGCGAAATGCGGATCTTCGAGCGAATGTAGGCGCTGAGCACCTGCTTGGGGTCGCCGTCGGCATTGAACGGCGTCGACGCCTGCATGATGGGTGCGATGATGCTTTCCAGGACCTCGCGATAGAGGTTGTCCTTGGATTTGAAGTAGTAGTACACGTTCGGCTTGGGCAGCCCAGCCTTGGCGGCAATGTCACTGGTCTTGGTGGCGGCGAAGCCCTTGTCGGCGAATTCTTCACTGGCTGCGCGCAGGATCAGCTCCTTGTTGCGCTCGCGAATGGTGCTCATGTCAGGGCTCTTCCTCGTGTTAGACCGCCTCTCGGAGGGATCGGGCATGGTAGCACCGTGCCCGACGACGGCTCAAGGCAGGGAACCCGGGGGTGAGTCAGGCAGTCTGGTGCCTCAGAGCGAAGTATTCACTTAGGAAGAATCGGACATGGCGGGCAGCAGCTTTTTTGCATTACTCGATGACATCGCGGCGCTGCTGGATGACATCTCGCTGATGAGCAAGGTCGCCGCGAAAAAATCGGCCAGCGTCCTGAGCGACGATCTGGCCGTGAACGCTGAGCAAGTCACCGGCATGAAAGCCGATCGCGAACTGCCGGTGGTCTGGGCCGTGTTCAAGGGCTCGCTCAAGAACAAGGCCATCCTGGTGCCGTGCGCGCTGATTCTCAGCGCCGTGCTCCCTGCGGCAGTCAAGTGGTTGCTCATGGCAGGCGGGTTGTACCTGTGCTACGAAGGCTACGAGGCGATCAAGGACAAGTTTTCCCGCAAAGGGCATGGTTCTGCCGAGCAGGGTAAAAAGGCCGTCCCCAAGACCGCAGAAGAACTTGCCCAATACGAAAAGCGCAAGATCAGAGGTGCGATCAAGACCGACTTCATCCTCAGCGCAGAGATCATCGTCATCACCTTGAACGTTGTCGCGGATGCGCCTCTGTATCAGCAGATTTTGACCCTGACCTTGATTGCGGTGGTAATGACCATCGGCGTCTACGGCTTGGTCGCGGGCATCGTGCGCCTGGACGACGCCGGCTTTGCGCTGGCCAAATCGAAGGCGCAAGGGGTGTGGGGCAGGGCGCTCAGGGCATCTGGCGAGCTGCTGGTCTCGGCCGCACCGTTTCTGATGAAAGCGCTGTCGTGGATCGGCACGGTCGCCATGTTCCTGGTCGGCGGAACGTTCGTCGCCGAAGGCATTGCCCCGCTCGAGCACGCCGTCGAGGCGCTGGTAGCAGCGATTGGAGGCTGGAGCGCGGCGGTCAAGCTGGTGGCCTTTGGCGTGGTCGGGGCGCTGGCAGGATGGCTTACCGCGCTGGTGGTCAGTGGCGTTTCGAAGGTTCGCCGTCGAGTCGCGCGATGACCCGGCCATCGGAATAGGCGTCGCGCCCACGTGATGGTGGGCGCGCGCGTCTGGCTCAGGTCAGAAGTGCACCTTGACCAGGAAGCTCATGGTGTTCTGGTCGGTGGTGAAGGCATCGCTGTCCTTGATGCCATACTTGTTCGACCAGTAATCGTACTCGACACCGACGTACAGCTGCTTTTCGCCCAGGTGCAAAGCCTTGCCCAGGTCGTACTTGATCTGCGGGTTGAAGTGCAGGTTGGCGTGGTAGGTGCCGCGACGGTTCTCGTCGTTGTCCACTACCCAATCCATGAAGCCGTCGATCAGCACGTCGGAATCGCCCACGGGGATGGTGTAGGCCCACACCGGGGTGATCTGCCACACGTTGTCGCCGGCGCGGCTGCCGTCAGTGGTACGGTTGTAGAAATTGAGCTGGAAGTAATCGAAGCCTGGAATCGCCAGGTCGAAGCCTGGGCCGATCAGGTAGGCCTCGGTGTCACCCTCGCCGAACTCGTAGGTCATGGCCAGCAACACGTCCTTGACCGGGCCGAATTCCAGTTTCTGGTCGAAGATCTTGTTGAACGACAGCCGCGGGCTGATCTCGCCGTAGTAGGTGTTCGGCCCGTTACCGGCGTCTTTCTGCCCCTGGTAGAAGATCTTGTCGACGAAGATGAAGTTATCGCCGTACTTCCAGCCGTCGGCGTGTTCGAAGGTCAGGGTTTGCTGAATCGCTGGGTTGACCTTGAAATTCTTGCCCCACAGGTAAGTCAGGCTGTTGCTCTGCCACTGCAGCAGGTCATCGGCGAAAGTAGTGCCGCAGGCCAGCAGGCCGCCCGCGAGAATCAGGCTATTGATGGTACGCATTGCGAGTGTCGCTCCCTTGGTGGATCTGTTGTCAGCGCTCGGTGTTGGCGCCTTTTTTGTCTTTTGAGTCAGCTTTTTTCGATTGGCCACAGCTGTTTGGCAAGCGCTGCGCCAACTTTCCGGGTTAGCCACAACCTTCCTGCTCGACTCGTTCACAACGGATGAAAATGGGTATTTCAGGCTGGCAACACGTTGGCCAACCGCCCGAATTCATTGACTGAGCGGTCAGTAAACGCGGGCAGAATCCTTCCTGCCCTGATCGAGGGGGCGCGCAGATTACTGGCTTGCGCGCCGCGCCTCAAGTGCTCCTTCCTGGCGCACGGTGATTCAAAGCTGGGCACGTGGTCAGGTTTTCAGAAATGTACCTTGATCAGCGCGCTGGCGACACTCTGGTTGCTGTCCAGATTGCCGCGGCTGTCGATGCCGTACTTGTCTTTCCAGTAGCTGTATTCGAAGCCGACGTAGAGCTGTTTGACCCCCAGGTTCAGGGTCTTGCCCAGGTCGTACTTGACCTGGGGATTGAAGTGCAGGTTGGCGTGATAGGTGCCGCGGCGGGTCTGGTCGTTGTCGGTGACCCAGTCCATGTAGCCGTCGAACAGAATGTCCGACTTGCCGACCGGGATGGTGTACGACCAGGCCGGAGTGATCTGCCAGACATTGTCGCCCGGGCGGCTGCCCTCGGTGTTGCGCACATAGAAGTTCAGGGTGAAGTAGTTGAAGCCCGGCACCGCCAGGTCGAAGCCCGGACCAATCAGGTAGGCCTCGTTATCGCCCTCGCCACGCTCGTAGGTCATGGCCAGCAACACGTCCTTGATCGGCCCGAAGGCCAACTTGCGGTCGAAGATCTTGCCCAGCGACAAGCGCGGACTGAATTCGCCGTAGTAGGTGGTCACGCCTTTGCTGGCGTCGGCCTTGCCGTTGTAGAAAATCTTGTCGACGAACAGGAAGGTGTCGCCGTACTTCCACTTGTTGGCATGCTCGAACGTGACGGTCTGCTGGATGCTCGGGTTGACCTTGAAATCCTTGCCATACAAGTAGGTCAGGCTCTCGCCGTGCCATTGCAGCCAGTCGTCGGCATGCGCGGGGAGGGTGGCCAGCAGGCTGCTGCCCAATAGCAGAGACGGGGTGATGCGCTTCATGGTGTGCTTCCCGGACTTATTGTTTTTGTTGGCGGTTTTTTTGGCGCGCAGGCGCCCCGAGCGGCCCATTCCGGCGGGCCGACGGTGAAGCGTTGAAGGCGAAAGACGAGGGGCGGCAAGTTGCGCCGCCCCGCTTGGCTCAGTGCTGGTGGCAGGCGTCGTTGTGCACGGCGCGCTCGGCGCCACCGAGGATGTTGAACAGCACGTTCAGTACCAGGGCACTGACCGTGGCCATGGCGATACCGCTGTGGGTGATTGGCTCCATCCACTGTGGCATCTGTGCGAAGAACTCCGGCCGCACCACGGGAATCAGGCCGAAGCCCACGCTCACCGCCACCAACAGCTGGTTGCGACGATCGCCGATGTCAGCTTCCTGAAGAATCTTGATCCCGGTGGCGGTAACCATGCCGAACATGGCAATCGACGCGCCGCCCAGCACTGCAGGGGGAATCGAGGCGATCAGGTAGGCCGCCTTGGGCAGCAGGCTGAGCAGAATCAGCAGCGCTCCGGCCGTGACCGTGACATAGCGGCAGCGCACGCCGGTCATCTGCACCAGGCCGATGTTCTGGGCGAACGAGGAGTGGGTGAAGGTGTTGAAGAACCCAGCGACGAACGATGCCCCAGCGTCGCACAGCAAGCCGCGACGCAGCATCCCCGGGGTGACTTCACGCTCGGTGACCTTGCCCAGGGCCAGGAACATCCCGGTGGACTCGACGAAGATGATCACCACCACCAGGCACATCGACAGGATCGGGGCCAGGCTGAAGGTCGGCATGCCGAAGTGCAGGGGCGTCACCACTTGCAGCCACGGCGCTTCGCTCAAGCCCGACAGGTCGACCATGCCGATCGAGCCCGCCAGGATGTAGCCCAGGCCCATGCCCACCAGCACGGACACGTTGACCCAGAAGCCACGCATGAAGCGGTTGATCAGCAGGATCACCGCCAACACCAGGCCTGCGACCAGCAGATAGATGGGCGAACCGAAGGTGGTGGCTTCCTGACCGCCCCCGGCCCAGTTGACGGCCACGGGGAACAGCGACAGGCCAATGGAGGTGATCACCGTACCGGTGACCAGTGGGGGGAAGAAGCGCACTACCTTGGACATGAACGGCGCGATCAACATGCCGAAGAAACCGGCAGCGATGGTTGCACCGAAGATGCCTTGCAGACCCACGCCGGGCATGCCGGCCATGGCCACCATGCTGCCGACGGCAGCGAAGCTGGCACCCATCATCACCGGCATGCGGATCCCGACCGGGCCGATGCCGAACGATTGCACGATGGTGGCGACGCCGGCGACCAGCAGGTCGGCGTTGATCAGAAAGGCGACTTCCTCACGGGACAGACCGGCGGCCTGGCCGATGATCAGAGGCACCGCAATCGCGCCTCCGTACATCAGCAACACGTGTTGCAGGCCAACCAGGAACAGTTGGAACAGGGGCAAAGGCTGTCGCGGCGGCGCAACTGGGATGTACGCCTTGCGGGACTCGGACATGCAGCACCTCGAGTTTTGTTTTTATTCTCGGATCCAAGCGACAAGCTCCAAGCGGCAAGCTTCAAGAAAAAGCCTGTGGTTCCCGCGTTGGAGCCTGACACTCGATGCTTGCTTCCTACTACGTACAGCTAGAGGCTTGCAGTTCGATCAGTTGACCTGGGCGCCTTTGGCGATCCAGTCACCGACCAGCTTGCGCTCCTCGGCGGTCATCTGCGTGATGTTGCCCAGTGGCATGATCTGGCTGGCGACCGCTTGCGCCTGAATGCGCGCGGCCTGGGCCTGGATCTGCTGCGGGGTGTCGAACATCACGCCGGCTGGCGCTGCGCTGAACAGTGGGCTGGTCGGCTTGGACGAATGGCACACGGTGCAGCGTTCCTGGATGACGCTGTGAATCTTCTCGAAGCTGTCACCACCGGCCTGGGCCGAGGCCTGGGCTGGCGCTTGTGCAGGCTCGGCAGGTGCCTGGGCGGCCTGTGCGGCTTGCTCGGCGCGATGCTCGGCGGCGGTCTTGCCACCGACTGCGGTTGCCGGCAGTGGCTGGTATTCGACCTGCGCTGCGGCTTGCTCAGGGCTGGTCGCCATCGGCTTGGGACCGGTGACGTAGGCCAGGCAGATCATCGCCAGTGCGCCGACCGGCAGGGTCCAGGCGTACTTGTTGCTGTCGTGGCGGGTGTTGAAGTAATGGCGGATCAACACCGCTGCGACTGCAATGCCGGCCAGGATCAGCCAGTTGTACTGGCTACCGTAGGTGCTCGGGAAGTGGTTGCTGATCATGATGAACAGCACCGGCAAGGTGAAATAGTTGTTGTGGCGCGAGCGCAGCAGGCCCTTGGCCGGCAGTACCGGGTCAGGCGTCTGGTTGTTCTCGATCGCCGCCACCAGCTGGCGCTGGGCCGGCATGATGATGCGGAACACGTTGCCGACCATGATGGTGCCGATGATCGCGCCGGTATGCAGGTACGCGCCGCGGCCGCTGAACACTTGGCTGAAGCCGAAGCACGCCGCGATGATCAGCACGAACAGCACTGCACCGAGCAGGGCCGGGTGCTTGCCCAGTGGCGAGTCGCACAGGAAGTCGTAGATGAACCAGCCGGCCACCAGCGAGCCGATACCGATGGCCACGCCCTCGGCACCGGTCAAGGTGCTGCCAGGTGCCAGCAGGTACAGCGTTGGGTTCCAGTAGAACACCACGCACAGCAGGGCGATACCGGACATCCAGGTGAAATACGCTTCCCATTTGAACCAGTGCAGGTTCTCCGGCATTTTCGGTGGGGCGAGCTTGTATTTCTCCAGGTGGTAGATACCACCGCCGTGAATGGCCCAGAGGTCACCTGACAACCCATCGCGCGGATTGCTTCGATTCAGGTGGTTCTCCAGCCAGACGAAGTAGAACGATGCACCGATCCAGGCGACACCGGTGATCATGTGAACCCAGCGAATGCTCAGGTTCAGCCATTCGTGAAGGTGTGCTTCCACAGTATGTACCTCTGCCGATCACCGCCCGGCTTCGACACCGGGATGATCGACCTTTTCTTATTGGTGGGGATTGAGGATCAGCATCTGTTCCTCGGTGAAGTAATGCTCGTCGCAGTTGTTGCCAGAACCGCTGCGATCAACCACCAGGAAGTCATCCCGCTTTTCGATCGTCAGCACCGGGTGGTGCCAAACGCCGCGATGGTAATTAACGCCCTGCCTGCCATTACTGCGGAAGGCACGGACCAGACCTGATACAGGTGCATCGCCAACGGGCGCGACCACGATCAGAAAGGGGTTGCCGAGCAGCGGGATGAAAGCCTGGCTGCCCAGCGGATGGCGTTCCAGCATGCGCACGGTCAGCGGCATCTCCAGCGCGTCGGCGCGGAAGATGCTGATGATCGCCTTGTCCTCAGGCTCGGCGGTCTCGACCGTGGCGAGCTTGTGAAAACGCATGGTCGAGCCGTTGTTGATCATGAAGTGGTCGCTGCCGTCGGTTTCGATCACGTCTCCGAACGGGGCGAAGGCTTCTTTGGTCAGGGGCTCGATCATCAGGGTGCGCATGCGGATATCTCTTCTATTAATCGTTGTTCTGAATGAGGTGCGGTTGTCGCTTACAGCTGCAACAGCCGGAACAGCGCAATCAGGTTGATCTGCGCCAAGGCTTCCTTGAACTCGGCATCGGTGTCGTTATGGATGCGTTGCTCGAAGGCGGCGAGAATCTGATGCCGGTTGCTGCCTTTGACCGCCATGATGAAGGGGAACTGGAACTTGGCCTTGTACGCTTCGTTGAGTTCGGTGAAGCGCGCGAACTCTTCGGCGGTGCATTGATGGATACCGGCGCCGGCTTGCTCGTTGGTGCTCGATTCGGTCAGCTCGCCGCGTACCGCGGCCTTGCCGGCCAAGTCCGGGTGGGCGTTGATCAGCGCCAACTGCTCGGCATGCGTGGCGCTGAGCAGAATATCGCTCATGCGCTGGTGCAGCGCTTCGATCTGGTCCAGTTCGGCCAGCTGGCCCAGGTCATAGGCGCGTTCGGCGACCCACGGCGAGTGTTCATAGATGTCGGCGAAGGCCTTGACGAAGGTGTCACGGTCCAGGGTCGAAGGCGTCAGGGTCTTGAAAGCGGTCATCAGGCGTTCTCTTTCTTGTACGGGTGGGTGGCGTGCCAGTGGCGGGCGATGTCCACGCGACGGGCGAACCAGACCTGCTCGTGGCTCTTGGCGTAGTCGACGAAGCGCTTGAGCGCAGCCAGGCGGGCAGGGCGACCGACCAGCCGGCAGTGCAGGCCGATCGAGAGCATCTTCGGTGCCTCGGCGCCTTCTTCGTAGAGCACGTCGAAGGCGTCCTTGAGGTATTGGAAGAACTGCTCGCCACAGTTGAAGCCCTGGACCTGGGTGAAGCGCATGTCGTTGGTGTCCAGGGTGTAGGGAATCACCAGGTGCGGCTTGCCGGTGGCGTTGTTCGGCTCCCAGTAGGGCAGGTCGTCGTCATAGGTGTCGCTGTCATACAGGAAGCCACCTTCCTCCATCACCAGGCGGCGGGTGTTGGGGCCGGTGCGGCCGGTGTACCAGCCGACTGGGCGCTCGCCGGTAATCTCGGTGAGGATGCGGATGGCTTCGAGCATGTGCTCGCGCTCTTGGGCCTCGTCCATGTACTGGTAGTCGATCCAGCGGTAGCCGTGGCTGCAGATCTCGTGACCGGCCTCGGCCATGGCGCGGATCACGTCCGGGTGACGCTGGGCGGCCATGGCCACGGCGAAGATGGTCAGCGGTACACCGCTGTCCTTGAACAGTTTCAGCAAGCGCCAGACGCCGGCGCGGCTGCCGTATTCGTAGAGCGACTCCATGCTCATGTTGCGTACGCCCTGCAACGGCTGGGCCGCTACCATTTCCGACAGGAAGGCTTCGGATTCCTTGTCACCGTGAAGAATGTTGCGTTCACCGCCTTCTTCGTAATTGAGCACGAAGGACAGCGCGATACGCGCGTTGCCCGGCCATTGCGGGTGAGGAGGGTTGTTGCCGTAACCGATCAGGTCGCGAGGATAGTCAGCGCTCACTGCAGTCTTCCTTCTTGTGCGTTGTGCAGGGGTGGCGGGCCGCGTCGGGATGTCGCACCACCGGATGGGCTGATTGTATACAACTTCTGAAATCATTTGTAAGCCTGTTTTTCCGCATTTCTTCCGTATGGTCGCCTGAGAAACCGATGCGTCAGACACTGCAAGAAACTTGCCCGTTCGGTCAGTTAATGGCTCGCGAGCATCGGCTGGGCGCCTATCTGCAGGATTTCGATGATTGGGCACGAGGTGCCGCAGAAGGGATTAAAAAATTGTGTACAATCTGCGAGTGAAATGTCTTAATGACCGCATTCCCGCACAACGCGAGCCCCACGCTGGGGCGCCAGCTGTGTATTTTTTGCCCATAGAGTGAACAAGAGGCGACAAGCAGATGGGACGTTTGACCACACACGTACTGGACGCCGCGCATGGCTGCCCAGGCAGTTCGATCAAAGTCGAGCTGTACCGCGTCGAAGGCCAGCAACTGGAGCTGGTCACCACTGCCCTGACCAACAGCGATGGCCGTGTCGATGCGCCGCTGCTGCAGGGCGATGATTACCGCAGCGGCGTCTACCAGCTGCAGTTCAGCGCTGGCGACTATTACCGCGCCCGTGGCGTGCAATTGCCGGCCCAGGCATTTCTGGATGTCGTGGTGCTGCGTTTCGGTATCGATCAACAACAGGAACACTACCATGTGCCACTGTTGATCTCGCCGTACAGTTATTCGACCTATCGTGGAAGCTAGTTGGTCGCTAGAAGAATCTTCGTAGGTCCTTTGGCCCGCTCTCACACTGGCGGGCTTTTTTTCGTCTGGCGTTCAGTAAGCATGGGGAACGCAGGTGTGTCACTGACATTTTTGTCAGTAGCTAATGACCAGCTCGTTCGGCATGCTCGCGCTTCGTGTCGTACCTTAAGAGGCGCGCCTGATGAGCATCAGAACTGTGTTTTTGCCTTATGGATACCGAAAACCACCAACAACGCCGGGCGCAGCCTTGGGCTTCAATGGTCAGCATTACCATGCTGCGTTGGAGTGCTATGGACTGGGGAACGGGCACCGTCTGTATAACCCCCGCTTGATGCGATTTCTCTGCCCTGACGCCTTGAGCCCTTTTCTCTTAGGCGGTATCAATGCCTATGCGTACTGCCTGAATGACCCTGTCAATGGACAGGATCCCAGTGGGAGATGGCCTTTATTCAAGAATGCAGTTCAGGCAGCCAATCGCTTGGCGACTCAGGCAGTCAGTCGTTTCCAATCGCTTGTGCAGGATGGAAAGCTGACGAATAACCAGTCTTGGAATCTTGCGAGTGAGATGATGTATGCCAAGCGAGCAGTGAATGCCGGCGAGATCACCTACCGCGTCATACAAAGTTCAGAAGGAATCGCCCAGCTAAATCCGTTGAAGTTTCACAAGTTCGTATATACGAACGAGCGCAAGCTCGTAGTGTTCAGCGGCATGGATGAATACAAAATGCCGAGTCATGGCAGCCTTGGTGAATACTCGGGGCTTGGCTTTGGTAAAAAAGGTCTGGGCGAGACAGCTATCGGCGCAGGTTACATCGTCAAAGGCAGGGCAGGTGACATTACTTTAACTAACTACTCTGGTCACTTTCAGCCGCGGTTCGAGACTCTCTACCCTGTGAAGCAACACCTGAATGAGCTCGGAGTCGAAGTAGAGCTCGTGCGTAGTGACTTCTATCTTACGCCCTGAGAAGCTATCGATGAAATTGCTAGTTTTTCACAAAGGGCGCCGAAGCGCCCTTTGTAATGCCTCCTGATTAGAGGAAAACAAATTTGGCAATGAAAATCGCGCACAGCACCCACAGGCTGGCGGAGATTTCCTTGTATTTGCCGGTACCCGCCTTCAACGCCACATAGCTGATGAAGCCCAGTGCAATGCCATCAGCCACCGAGAAGGTCAGCGGCATCATGATCACCGTGACGATCGCCGGGATGCTGTCGGTGGCTTCATCCCAATGAATGTGCGCCATGCTGCCCATCATCAGCATCGCTACATAGATCAGGGCGCCGGCAGTTGCGTAAGCCGGAATCATCCCTGCCAACGGCGCGAAGAACATTGCCGCGATGAACAAAAGGCCGACTACCACCGCCGTCAGGCCAGTACGCCCACCTGCAGCCACACCGGCAGCACTTTCCACATAGCTGGTTACCGGCGGCACGCCGACCACCGCGCCGAACACACTTGAAGCGCTGTCGGCCTTCAACGCCCGCGACAGGTTTTCGATACGGCCGTCCGGCGCTACCAGGTTGGCGCGCTGCGCCACGCCCATCAGCGTGCCGGCGGTATCGAACATGTGCACGAACAGGAACGCCAGCACCACGCTGATCATGCTGACATTGAACACGCCGGCCACGTCCATGGCCATCCACGTCGGGGCCAGGCTGGGTGGCATCGACATCACGCCACCGAACTGCACCAGGTCCAGCCCCCAGCCGGCCAGGGTGACGCCGATGATGCTGATCAGGATGGCGCCGAACACGCGCTTGTAGCTGAGAATGGCGATCAGCAGGAAACATACCGCAGCCAGCAATGGCCCTGGCTCGTGCAACGAGCCCAGCTTGATCAGGGTAGCGGGGCTGTCGACGATGATGCCGGCGGTCTTCAGGCCGATCAGCCCGAGGAACAATCCGACGCCAGCCCCCATGGCATGGCGCAGGCTGACCGGGATGCTGTTGAGCAACCACTCGCGCACTTTCGACAGGGTCAGGAACATGAACAGCACGCCTGAGACGAACACCGCCCCCAGCGCCGTTTCCCAGTTGTAGCCCATGGTGCCGACCACGGTGTAGGTAAAGAAGGCGTTGAGCCCCATGCCTGGAGCCAGGCCCACCGGCCAGTTAGCGTAGAGGCCCATCAACAGGCAGCCCAGCGCAGCGGCGATGCAGGTGGCGACGAAGGCGGCGCCGTGGTCGATGCCGGCATCAGCCATGATGTTGGGGTTGACGAAGATGATGTAGGCCATGGTGATGAAGGTGGTCACCCCGGCGATCATTTCGGTTTTGACGGTGCTGCCATGTTGCTTGAGTTTGAAAATCCGCTCCAGCCAACCGGTATCCGGTGGCGGGGCAAGATCCAGCGTAGGGGCTTCGGATTTGCGGGTTTCCACAGCAAGTACTCCTCAAGTCTTTCTTGTTGTTGTTGGAGCCAGATCCTGAGCGATGCACTTGGCGGCTCCACGAGGGAAGGCAGACGTCTGACCGATTTGTTGACTCATAGGTCAAGATGTTGCTGGTTGGATTATGCTTTTGTGTACAAAGAATGCAAATAATGTTTTATGTTTTGTGCGCGCAATGTGTCGTACAACGGCTATATAGGTGAAAGCGTACCTGCTCAAACGCGTCAGCCTGTGTACAATGGCGCCATACTTTCTCTTCGTGCTTCGAGAGCCCATGAACGAACAGCTGCAACCTCTGAAAAAAACTGCGCGCACTGGCAAGGCCGGTCGCAGTGGTACCCAGGACGACATCGTCTATGCGCACATCTTCGAGGCCATCCTCGAGCAGCGTCTGGCGCCGGGCACCAAGTTGAGCGAGGAAGCGCTGGGCGAGATCTTCGGCGTCAGCCGCACCATCATCCGCCGTGCCCTGTCGCGCCTGGCCCATGAAAGCGTGGTGCTGCTGCGACCCAACCGCGGTGCGGTGGTGGCTAGCCCTACCGTGGAGGAGGCGCGCCAGGTGTTCTTCTCGCGGCGCATGGTCGAGCGGGCCATCACCGAGCTTGCCGTGCAGCACGCTACCGCCGAGCAGCTCGGTGAGTTGCGCCACATGGTGCGCGAAGAGCGCGACAGCTTTTCGCGCGGTGACCGGGGTGCCGGCATTCGTCTTTCCGGCGAGTTTCACCTCAAGCTCGCCGAGGCTGCCGGTAACGCGCCGTTGGTCAGCTTCCAGCGCAGCCTGGTTTCGCAGACTTCGCTGATCATCGCCCAGTATGAAAGCGGCAACCGTTCGCATTGCTCGTACGATGAGCACATGCAACTGATCGATGCCATCGAGGCGCGCGATGCCGAGCAGGCGGTAAGCCTGATGATGCATCACATGGACCACATCGACAGCAAGCTCAACCTGGACGAGGAAAGCGCCTCGGACGATCTGCATGCGGTGTTCTCTCACCTGCTCAAGCGCCCCAAGGTCTCGGCCAAGGGCTGAAGGTTCGCCGAGCTTCTCTCTGTGCGTAGGGGCCGCTGATCAGCGGCCCTTTTCGCCAAGTCAGCGCTGATGCACGCAGCGCCCGGCGGCGTAGGTTTCGCGCACGGTACGGTCATCCCCCAGGGTGGTCAGCACGAACAAGGTTTCCTCGATGCTCTGGGACTGCTCGATGCGGTAGTCCAGTAACGGCGTGGCCTTGTAGTCGAGTACCACGAAGTCGGCATCATTGCCTGGGCGCAGGCTGCCGATGCGATCGTCCAGGCGCAAGGCCCGCGCGCCGCCAAGGGTGGCCAGGTACAGCGATTTGTAGGGGTGCAGGCGGGCGCCTTGCAGCTGCATCACCTTGTAGGCTTCGTTCAAGGTGCTGAGCAGCGAGAAGCTGGTGCCGGCCCCCACGTCGGTGCCCAGGCCGACATTGACCTTGAAGCGTTCTGCCTGCGGCAGGTTGAACAGGCCGCTGCCCAGGAACAGGTTGGAGGTCGGGCAGAAGGCAATCGCCGAGCCGGTGTCGGCCAGGCGCTGGCATTCGGCATCGCACAGGTGCACGCCATGGGCGAACACCGAGCGCTCGCCGAGCAGCTCGAAATGATCGTACACATCCAGATAGCCGTTCTGCTCGGGAAAGAGCTCCTTGACCCAGTCGATTTCCTTGAGGTTTTCCGACAGGTGCGTGTGCAGGTACACGCCTGGGTGCTCCTTGAGCAGCTGACCTGCCACCGACAGCTGTTCGGGGGTGCTGGTCGGCGCGAAGCGCGGGGTAACGGCGTAGTGCAGGCGGCCCTTGCCGTGCCAGCGCTCGATCAACGCCTTGCTCTGGCTATAGCTGCTTTCGGCGGTGTCGGTCAGGTAGTCGGGCGCGTTTCGGTCCATCATCACCTTGCCGGCGATCATGCGCAGGTCCAGGCGTTCGGCCTCCTCGAACAGGGCGTTGACCGATTCGGGGTGCACGCTGCCGAACACCAAGGCAGTGGTGGTGCCATTGCGCAGCAGTTCGTTGACGAAGATCTTCGCCACCTTGTCGGCATGCGCCTTGTCGGCGAACTGCTTTTCGCAGGGGAAGGTGTAGGTGTTGAGCCAATCCAGCAGTTGCTCGCCATACGAGCCGATCATGCCGGTCTGCGGGAAGTGGATGTGGGTATCGATGAAGCCCGGGGTAATCAGCGCATCCTGGTAATGCACCACCTCGATATCGGCGGGCAGGCTGGGCAGCAGCTCGCTGGCATGGCCCACGGCGCTGATGCGGCCATCGTCGATCACCAGCAGGCCGTCTTCGAAGTATTCGTGGGAGGCGTCCAGGCCGACCTCGGCCGGGTCGGCGATGCTGTGCAGGATGGCGGCACGGTAGGCTTTGCGGGTAAGGGTCATAACACACTCGTCAAATGGCTTGGCTGCGCCGCGAGGGCGGCAGCAATTGGGCGATGGGGCCGGCATTGGCAGCAGCGTCATGCTGGCCGAAGCAGGCGTTGTAGGTGGCAATGATTTCGCCTGCGATGGACACGGCGATCTCGATCGGCAGCTTGCCCTTGACCTCGGGCAAGCCCATGGGGCAACGCATGCGCGCCAGTACGGCGTCGTCGTAGCCGCGTTCGCGCAGGCGATGCTCGAACTTGACTCGCTTGGTCTTCGAGCCGATCAGGCCGAACCAGGTGAAATCGTTGCGTTTGAGGATGGCGGCGGTCAGTTCCAGGTCGAGCTGATGATTGTGGGTCATGACGATGCAATAGCTGCCGGCAGGCAGCCCATCGACTTCATCGACCGGCTCTTCGCTGAGCACTTTGGTCACCCCGTTGGGCATCGCTTCGGGGAATTCCTGCTCGCGCGAATCGATCCAGCGCACCCTGCAGGGCAGCGCGGAGAGCAAGGGTACCAGAGCCCGGCCGACATGGCCTGCGCCGAATACGGCGATCTGCGCCTGCACCGCGGGCATCGGCTCGAACAGCAGCACAGTGGCGCCACCGCAGCACTGTCCCAGGCTTGCGCCCAGGCTGAAGCGCTCCAGGTGCGGCGTGGTGCGCTGCTCTTCGAGCATCTGCCGGGCGATATGCAGCGCCTTGTACTCCAGGTGCCCACCGCCGATGGTGTCGAACAGGCCCGCTTGGCTAACGACCATCTTCGAGCCGGCATTGCGCGGCGTAGAACCGCGCTCCTCGATGATGGTCACCAGCACGCAGGCCTGGCCACGGCTCTGGTGATCGGCAAGGGCGTTGATCCATTGGTGCATGATTCAGATCCTCTTCAGATCAACATGGCCTGCTTTTTTGTGGGGGCGGCCTTGCGTCGCGAAAGGGGCGCGAAGCGGCCCCAGCGTGTCAATGGGTAACGGGTTCGCGCGCCGATTCGGCAGGCTGCGCCGCAGCCACCGCCTTGCGCATCTGCTCGCAGCCCCACAACACCCGCTCCGGCGTCGCGGGTGCATCCACGTGCGGCTGCAGGCGGTAGTCGGCAAGGCTGGCCACGGCGTCCTTGATCGCGCACCAGGCAGCGATGCCCAGCATGAACGGCGGCTCGCCCACGGCTTTGGAATGGAACACGGTGTCTTCCGGATTCTTGCGGTTTTCCACCAGCTTCACCCGCAGATCCAGCGGCATGTCGGCCACGGCCGGAATCTTGTAGCTGGCAGGGCCGTTGGTCATCAACTTGCCCTTGGCATTCCATACCAGCTCCTCGGTGGTCAACCAGCCCATGCCCTGGATGAAGCCGCCCTCGACCTGGCCGATGTCGATGGCCGGGTTCAGCGAGTCGCCCACATCGTGCAGGATGTCGGCGCGCAGCATCTTGTACTCGCCGGTCAGGGTATCGACGATCACCTCCACGCAGGCAGCGCCAAAGGCGAAGTAGTAGAACGGCCGCCCGCGCGCCTGGCTACGGTCGTAGAAGATCTTCGGTGTGCGATAGAAGCCTGTACTCGACAGCGACACCTGGGCGAAATAAGCCTGCTGTACCAGTTGCTCGAAGCTGACGATCTGTTCGCGTACGCGCACATGGCCATTGCGGAACTCGACGTCCTCCTCGGTCACGTGGTAATGCCGTGCGGCGAACTCGGTGAGGCGTTTCTTGAGAATTTCGGCGGCGTTCTGCGCCGCCTTGCCGTTCAGGTCGGCGCCACTGGAGGCCGCCGTTGGCGAGGTGTTGGGCACCTTGTCAGTGTTGGTGGCGGTGATCTGGATACGGCTGATATCGACCTGGAAGATCTGCGCCACCACCTGCGCCACCTTGATGTTCAGGCCCTGGCCCATCTCCGTGCCGCCATGGTTCAGGTGAATGCTGCCGTCGGTGTAGATGTGGATCAGCGCACCGGCCTGGTTGAGGAAGGTGGCGGTGAACGAGATGCCGAACTTGACTGGCGTCAGCGCCAGGCCTTTCTTGAGCACCGGGCTGTTGGCGTTGAAGCGGCGGATCGACTCGCGGCGTTCGGCGTAATCGCTGCTGGCTTCCAGTTCAGCGGTCATTTCTTCGAGCATGTTGTGCTCGACCGTCTGGTAGTAGTGGGTGACGTTGCGCTCGGTCTTGCCGTAGTAGTTGGCCTTGCGCACCGCCAGCGGATCACGGCCCAGGTGACGGGCGATGTGGTCCATCACCTGTTCGATGGCGACCATGCCTTGCGGTCCGCCGAAGCCGCGGTAGGCGGTGTTGGAGGCAGTGTTGGTCTTGCAGCGATGGCCATGCACGGTGGCATCGCCCAGGTAGTAGGCATTGTCGGAGTGGAACATGGCACGGTCGACGATCGAGCCGGACAGATCAGGCGAGTAGCCACAGTTGCCGGCCAGGTCGAAATTGATCCCATGCAGGCGACCCTGGTCGTCGAAGCCGACGTCGTATTCCACATAGAACGGGTGGCGCTTGCCGGTCATGGCCATGTCCTCGACGCGCGGCAGGCGCATCTTGGTCGGCTGACCGGTCAGGCGCGCGACCACCGCGCACAGGCAGGCGGGGCTGGCCGCCTGGGTTTCCTTGCCGCCGAAGCCGCCGCCCATGCGGCGCATGTCCAGCACCACCTTGTTCATCGGCACATCGAGCACTTCGGCGACCAGCTTCTGCACTTCGGTAGGGTTCTGCGTGGAGCAGTAGACGATCATGCCGCCGTCTTCGGTGGGCATCACCGAGGAGATCTGGGTTTCCAGGTAGAAATGTTCCTGCCCACCGATATGCAGGGTGCCTTGGATACGGTGCGGCGCGCTGGCCAGTGCCGCCCCCGAGTCACCGCGTTGATGCGTGTGGCTGTCGAGCACGAAGTGCTTCTTGCGCAGGGCCTCGACCACATCGAGCACAGGTTCCAGGTCTTCGTACTCGACGATCGCCGCCATGGCCGCGCGGCGCGCGGTCTCCAGGTCGCGCGCGGCCACGGCGAGCACTGGCTGGCCGAAGAATTCGACCTTGTCGATAGCCAGCAACGGGTCGCCGGCGACCACCGGGCCGATGTCCTTCAGGCCAGGGATGTCTTCATGGGTGATGGCGATGCGCACGCCTTCGAAGGCGTAGCAGGGCGCGGTGTCGATGCGCAGGATGCGTGCGTGGGCGCGGTCGGCGGTGCGCGCATAGACATGCAGCTGGTTGGGAAACTCCAGGCGGTCATCGATGTACACCGCCTCGCCAGTCACATGCTTGTCGGCGCTGTCGTGCTTGACGCTGCGCCCGACGCCGGTGGTGAGGTCCTGGCTGAACAGTTCGGCCATTTCAGCCTGGCTCTTGGCTACGTGGTGGTTAGACATAGTCGGTCACCCGGGTCTCGATGTGAGGCGTTTGCTGTTCGATGAAGTATTTGCGCAGCAGGTTCTGCGCGGTCAGCAAGCGGTATTCCTTGCTCGCGCGAAAATCGCTCAGCGGCGTGAAGTCTTCGGCCAAGGCCTGGCAGGCGCGCTCGATCGTGGCTTGGCTCCATGGCTTGCCGCGCAAGGCCGCTTCGCAGGCGCGGGCGCGCTTGGGAATCGCCGCCATGCCGCCGAAGGCGATGCGCACACCGCTGACCACGCCGTTCTCGATGCTCAGGTTGAACGCAGCGCACACTGCCGAGATGTCATCGTCCAGGCGCTTGGAGACCTTGTAGGCACGAAACGCCCAGTCGTTGCTGGCGCGCGGCACGATGATCTTCTCGATGAACTCGCTGTCCTGGCGGGCCGTGATCCGGTAGTCGATGAAATAGTCTTCCAGTGGCATGACCCGCTGGCGCTGACCTTGGCGCAGCACCACCTGGGCATCCAGGGCGATCAGCAGGGGCGGCGAGTCACCGATCGGCGACGCATTGCCGATATTGCCACCCAGGGTGCCCTGGTTGCGGATCTGCAGCGAGGCGAAGCGGTGCAGCAAGTCGCCAAAATCCGGGTATTCGTCGTTGAGCGCGCTGTAGCAGTCGGTCAGCGGCGTGGCAGCGCCGATCTCCAGGTGACTGGCGGTCTTGTCGATGCGCTTGAGTTCGGCGACATGACCGACGTAGATCATCACCGGCAGGGTCTTGTGGAACTGGGTCACTTCCAGCGCCAGGTCGGTGCCGCCGGCGAGCAGGCGGGCTTCGGGGTGCGAGCTGTACAGGTCGGCCAGATCGGCCACGGTCAGCGGCACCAGGCAGCGTTTGTCGCC
Source organism: Pseudomonas sp. SMSB3 (assembly GCF_052041965.1). Classification (NCBI taxonomy): domain Bacteria; kingdom Pseudomonadati; phylum Pseudomonadota; class Gammaproteobacteria; order Pseudomonadales; family Pseudomonadaceae; genus Pseudomonas; species Pseudomonas sp. SMSB3. Next base: position 108,031 of record NZ_JBKGGV010000007.1, read on the forward strand.
GCTGTTGAGCTCGCCGGTTTGCGTGGGGGCGATGGCTTTCAGGCGCGCGATGGTTTGCGCCTGCTGGGCGTCGAACTGGTCGCGGCAGGGCTGCCGGCAGCTCTGCTCGGCGGCGTCGAGGATCGGCCGATAGCCGGTACAGCGGCACAGGTTGCCTGCCAGTGCTTCCTGGGCCTGGTGCAGGTCGGCACCTTGGCTGTTCTTCTGCAGGGCGAACAACGACATGACGAAGCCTGGGGTGCAGAAGCCGCATTGCGAGCCATGACAGTCGGCCATGGCCTGCTGCACGCTGTGCAGTTGCCCGTTGTGCTTGAGGCCTTCGACGCTGATCAGCTGCTTGCCATGCAGGGACGAGACGAAGGTCAGGCATGAGTTGAGGCTGCGATAGCGCAGGCTGTCCTGGCCTTGATCGTCCTGCACCAGCTCGCCGACCACCACGGTACAGGCGCCGCAGTCGCCGCTGGCGCAGCCTTCCTTGGTGCCGGGTTTGCCCAGGTGCTCACGCAGGTACTGCAGCACCGTCATGTTCGGGTCCAGGGCATGCTCGCTGTGCAGTGCCTGGTTGACGAGAAACTGGATCACGGGGATGGCCTCGCAATGGTTTTATTGTTGTTGAGCGGACAATAAGCAGACCGATCACGGTGGTCAATGATTTTCTGACTCAAAGGTCAGGAAAATGCGCATGTCGACGCTCGCCTGGAATCGCTGCCTGTTCATCAAGCATAGATCGCGCCGCCTGAGGGGCTGTCTGGGCGGTCAAATAAAGCGCAGTGCCCCTCTGCGCGACGGCCAGGCAAGTGCGCTACAATCGCCCGCTTGTGCCCAGTTCAATGATTCTGAAGGAAAACCATGACGTTCAAGGCGCCGGACAGCCTCTCCGAGCAGATTGCCGACTACCTGGCCGAGCGCATCATTCGTGGCGAGCTAGCGCCTGGCGAACGCATCCAGGAGCAGAAGGTCACCGTGGCCTTGGGCGTCAGCCGTGGTTCGGTGCGCGAGGCCTTGTTGATCCTGGAGCGGCGTCACCTGGTGGCGATCCTGCCGCGTCGCGGCGCCCACGTCACCGAGCTGGATGAACGCGGCGTGCGCAGCCTGTGCACCTTGATGAGCGAGTTCTACATCCTGCTGGGCAACGCGGTTGCCCAACAATGGCGCCTGGAAGCCGATCTGCGCCCGTTTCTGGACATTCAGCAGCGTCTGCGCCAGGCCTGCGAGCAGCAGGATATCAAGGTCTTCGTCGCCGAGAGCTTCGCCGTGATGCGCGCCGCCTATCCGTTCGCCGACAACCCCTACTTGCAGGAGACGGTCGAGAACCTGCAACCGGCCATGAGCCGCGCCTATTACCTGGCCCTGGACCAGCGCCAGGCCAACATGGATGACTACCTCGACCTCTTCGCGCGCCTGCTCGAAGCGGTCGTGGCCCGTGACCTGGCGCGCATTCGCGAGGTGCTCGCCGCCTATGGCCGGCGCAGCTGCGAACTGGTGCTGGCGGCATTGGCGCGGGGCTGATCGATGCGCCTGAAGTGCATCCGCCTGGCCGGCTTCAAGTCGTTCGTCGACCCGACCACAGTCAACTTCCCCAGCAACATGGCGGCCGTGGTCGGCCCGAATGGCTGCGGCAAGTCCAACATCATCGATGCAGTGCGCTGGGTGATGGGCGAGAGCTCGGCGAAAAACCTGCGCGGCGAGTCGATGACCGACGTCATCTTCAACGGCTCGACCAGCCGCAAGCCGGTGAGCCAGGCCAGCATCGAGCTGGTCTTCGATAACAGCGAAACCACCTTGCTCGGCGAGTATGCGGCCTATGCCGAAATCTCGATCCGCCGCAAGGTTACCCGCGACGGGCAGAACAGCTACTACCTCAACGGTACCAAGTGCCGGCGCCGCGACATCACCGATATCTTCCTGGGCACCGGGCTTGGCCCGCGCAGTTACTCGATCATCGAGCAGGGCATGATCTCCAAGCTGATCGAAGCCAAGCCGGAAGAGCTGCGCAATTTCATCGAAGAAGCCGCTGGCATCTCCAAGTACAAGGAACGCCGCCGCGAAACCGAAAACCGCATTCGCCGCACCCAGGAGAACCTGGCGCGCCTGACCGACCTGCGCGAAGAGCTCGAGCGCCAGCTCGAACGCCTGCATCGTCAGGCCCAGGCTGCGGAAAAGTTTCGCGAGTACAAAGCCCAGGAGCGCCAACTCAAGGCGTGCCTGGCGGCCCTGCGCTGGCGCGAGCTGGACGAGCGCGTGCGCCAGCGCCAGGCGGTGATCGGCGATCAGGACATTGCCCATGAGGCCCTGGTGGCCGAGCAGCGCAATGCCGATGCCAGTATCGAGCGCCTGCGCGACGGGCACCATGAACTGTCAGAGCGTTTCAATCAGGTGCAGGCGCGCTTCTACTCCGTGGCAGGTGACATCGCCCGGGTCGAGCAGAGCATTCAGCATGGTCAACAGCGCCTGCGTCAGTTGCAGGACGACCTCAAGGAAGCGGAGCGCACCCGCCTGGAAACCGAATCGCACCTGGGTCATGACCGTACCTTGGTGGCCACGCTCGGTGAAGAGCTCGCCGAGCTTGAGCCTGAACAGGAACTGATCCTGGCTGCTGCCGAAGAAGCGGCAGCGGTGCTGGAGGAAGCCGAAGTCGGCATGCACGGCTGGCAAGAGCAGTGGGACAGCTTCAACACCCGCTCGGCCGAGCCACGGCGCCAGGCCGAGGTGCAGCAATCGCGCCTGCAGCAGCTGGAAACCAGCCTGCAGCGCCTGGCCGAACGTCAGCGCAAGCTGGCGCAAGAGCACGCGCAGTTGGCCGCACAGGCGCACGATGCCGGTTTCGACGAGCTGGTTGAAAACCTGGCCAGCAGCGAGCTGCAGCTCGAACAATTGCAGCTGTCCGAGCAGCAGGTGGTCGAGCGCCTGGACGGTGTGCGCGAGCAATTGCAGCAAGCCAGCGCTGCCCAGCAATGTCAGCAGGGCGAGCTGCAACGCCTCGGTGGTCGACTGGCCTCGCTCGAGGCGTTGCAGCAAGCGGCGCTGGAGCCTGGCGCGGGGGCTGCGCAATGGCTGCGTGAGCAAGGATTGGAGCAGCGTCCGCGCCTGGCTGAAGGCCTGCGCGTGGAGCCGGGTTGGGAACTGGCGGTGGAAACCGTGCTGGGCGCCGACCTGCAGGCTGTGCTGCTCGATGATCTGGCGGGGCTGGAGTTCGACGGGCTGGCGCAAGGCGAGGTGTGTCTGGTGGTGGCCGGCGGCGGTGCGGCGAACCGCCCCGGCAGTCTGCTCGACAAGGTCGAAGGCCAGGCAGACCTCGCGCCCTGGCTGGGCCAGGTGTATCCGGTAGAAGACCTCGCCCAGGCGCTGGCCGGGCGCGCTGCGCTGGGTGATGGGCAGAGCCTGGTCAGCCGCGATGGCTTCTGGGTCGGCAAGCACTTTCTGCGCGTCAGCCGCGCGGGTGATGCCCAGGGCGGGGTACTCGCCCGCAGCCAGGAAATCGAACGCCTTGGCCAGCAGCAGCTGGAGTCCGAAGCGGCGCTGGAGCAGGTCGAACAGCACCTGCAGGCGACACGCGAACAGCAGCTGGAGCTTGAAGAGCAGCGTGAGCAACTGCGCCGTCAGGCTCAGGAAGAAGCCCGCCGGCAGGCCGAGCTCAAGGCCAGCCTCAGCGCCAGCCGTGCCCGCACCGAACAACTCGAGCTGCGCCATCGGCGCTTGCAGGAAGAGCTCGGCGAACTCGAACAGCAACAGGCGCTGGAGCAAGAACAGCTCGGCGAAGCCCGTCTACTGTTGCAAGACGCTTTGGAACTGATGGCGCAGGACACCGAGCAGCGTGAGCAACTGATGGCGCGCCGCGACACCTTGCGCGAAGGCCTCGACCGCATCCGCCAGGAGGCCCGTCAGCACAAGGACCACGCCCATCAACTGGCTGTGCGTCTGGGGTCGCTACGTGCCCAGCACGACTCCACCCGCCAGGCGCTCGAACGCCTGGAGCTGCAGGCTGCGCGGCTCAGCGAGCGTCAGGAGCAGTTGAACTTGAACCTGGAGGAGGGTGAGGCCCCGCAGGAAGAGCTGCGCCTGAAGCTTGAAGAGTTGCTCGAGCGGCGCATGGGCGTCGATGAAGAAATGCGCTTGGCCCGCCTGCACATGGACGAGGCCGACCGTGAGCTGCGCGATGCCGAGAAGCGCCGTACCCAGGCCGAACAGCAGGCGCAGATGCTGCGCGGCCAGCTCGAGCAGATGCGTCTGGAAAGCCAGGGGCTGGATATTCGCCGCAAGACCCTGCAGGAACAACTGCTGGCTGATGGTTACGACTTGCAGGGTGTGCTGGCCACGGTCGCCGCCGATGCCAGCGAGCAGAGCACCGAGCAGGCCCTCGAGCAATTGGAAGCGCGTATCCAGCGCCTGGGCGCCATCAACCTGGCGGCCATCGAAGAGTATGAACAGCAGTCCGAGCGCAAGCGCTACCTGGATGCCCAGAACGACGACCTGGTCGAGGCCTTGGATACCCTGGAAAACGTCATCCGCAAGATCGACAAGGAAACCCGCAGCCGCTTCAAAGATACCTTTGATCAGATAAATGCCGGATTACAGGCACTTTTTCCAAAAGTTTTCGGTGGCGGCAGCGCTTATCTGGAACTGACGGGCGAAGATTTACTCGATACAGGGGTGACAATCATGGCGCGTCCACCGGGTAAGAAGAACAGCACCATCCATTTGCTGTCCGGTGGCGAGAAAGCATTGACCGCATTGGCGCTGGTGTTTGCCATTTTCAAGTTGAACCCGGCACCGTTCTGCATGCTCGACGAAGTCGATGCGCCGCTGGACGATGCCAACGTCGGACGCTATGCACGCCTGGTCAAGGAAATGAGTGAAAGCGTGCAGTTCATCTACATCACCCACAACAAGATCGCCATGGAAATGGCCGATCAGTTGATGGGGGTCACCATGCATGAGCCGGGTTGCTCGCGGCTGGTGGCGGTGGATGTGGAGCAGGCACTGGCCATGGTCGATGCCTGATGCGGGAAGAGAGGGTGAAAACTGTAGGTAAATGCCCCTGTCATGTGCGACAGACGGTGTAAAGTTGTCTTTGGTCGTGCTAGCTTAATGTCACTCGTTTCTAACGTGGATAAAACGCCTGTCAGAACATAGAGTTGGCGCCACGTGTTAAAGGGCTTTGAAGCCTTTGTTTTCAAGCATATTTTTATAGAGGCACGGGATTACATGGAAATCGGTCTGCGCGAGTGGCTGATCGTCATCGGCATCATTGTCATCGCCGGGATTCTTTTCGACGGCTGGCGCCGCATGCGCGGCGGCAAGGGCAAGTTGAAATTCCGTCTGGATCGCAGCTACTCCAACCTGCCTGATGAAGAGGGCAGCGCCGAAGTGCTCGGCCCGTCGCGAGTGCTGGAAGGCCAGAAGGAACCTGAGTTGGATGAAGCCGACCTGCCTTCGATGAGTGCGCCAGCACGTGATCGCGAACGCGAGCGCGAGCCTAAACCGGCCAAGGTCAACAAGCGCACCAAGCGTGACGTGCCGCCAGCCGCCGACCTGGGCCTGGCCGCCGAACCGCGCGAAGCGCAGCTGTATGTCGAGGCCGAGGAAGACTTCGCCGCCGACAATACCCGCAACAGTGGTTTTGCCGCCAGCGGCAACGCTGCCAAGGAACTGCCACCGGTTGACGAAGTGCTGGTGATCAGCGTCATTTCCCGTGATGAGGGTGGTTTCAAAGGCCCGGCGCTGTTGCAGAACATCCTCGAAAGCGGCCTGCGCTTCGGCGAGATGGATATCTTCCATCGCCACGAAAGCATGGCGGGTCACGGCGAGGTGCTGTTCTCCATGGCCAACGCGGTCAAGCCCGGCATCTTCGACCTGGACGATATCGACCACTTCAGCACCCGTGCGGTGAGCTTCTTCCTCGGCCTGCCTGGCCCGCGTCACCCGAAGCAGGCCTTCGATGTGATGGTGGCGGCAGCGCGCAAGCTGGCCCATGAGCTCAACGGCGAATTGAAGGATGATCAACGCAGTGTCCTGACTGCCCAGACCATCGAACATTATCGCCAGCGCATCGTCGAGTTCGAGCGCCGTGCGCTGACGCAGAAACGCTGATAGATCCAGACCAAAGAGCAGCCTCTGGGGTGTGCTGGTGGGTTCGGGGCGAGGTCTGCCCAAACCCCAGGCAGTCCAGGGGCTGCTTTTTTGCTTTGCCAGAGAACCTGAACCATGACCGCCGAAACCCGAATCCACGCACTGCGCGCCGAACTCGACCAGCACAACTACCGCTACTACGTGCTCGACGAGCCGAGCGTGCCCGATGCTGAATACGACCGCCTGTTCAATGAGCTCAAGGCGCTCGAAGCGCAAAACCCGCACCTGGTCACCCCCGATTCACCGACCCAGCGTGTCGGTGGCAGTGCCTTGGCTGCCTTCAGCCAGGTGCGTCACGAAGTGCCGATGCTGAGCCTGGGCAATGCCTTCGAAGAGGCCGACCTGCGTGAGTTCGGCAGGCGCGTTACCGATGGGCTCGATCAGCCGGGGACCGTGGATTTCAGCTGTGAGCCGAAGCTCGACGGCCTGGCGGTCAGCTTGCTGTACCGCGACGGCCAACTGGTGCAGGGCGCTACCCGTGGCGACGGCACAACGGGCGAAGACATCAGCGCCAATGTGCGCACGGTGCGTAATATCCCGCTGAAGCTGCAAGGTACGGGCTGGCCAGCTGTGCTTGAAGTGCGTGGCGAGGTGTTCATGAGCAAGGCCGGCTTCGACCGTCTCAATGCCGCCCAGGCTGAAGCCGGGGGCAAGACCTTCGCCAACCCACGCAACGCCGCTGCCGGCAGCTTGCGCCAGCTGGACTCGAAGATCACGGCCAGCCGCCCGCTGGAGTTCTGCTGCTACGGTGTCGGGCAGGTGTCGGCGAGCATCGGCGACAGCCACATCGCCACCCTCGAGCAGCTCAAGCAGTGGGGCCTGCCGATCAGCCGCGAGCTCAGGCATGCTGCCGGGATCGAAGAGTGCCTGGCCTACTACCGCGATATCGGCGAGCGGCGTAACAACCTGCCCTACGAGATCGATGGCGTGGTGTTCAAGGTCAATAGCCTGGCTTCTCAGCGTGAATTGGGTTTCCGTGCCCGCGAGCCACGCTGGGCCATCGCCCACAAGTTTCCGGCCATGGAAGAGCTCACCGAAGTGCTCGACGTTGAGTTCCAGGTCGGCCGCACCGGTGCGGTGACGCCGGTGGCGCGCTTGAAGCCGGTCAAGGTGGCGGGGGTGACGGTGTCCAATGCCACGTTGCACAACATGGACGAGATCGCCCGCCTGGGATTACGCATTGGCGATACAGTGATCATTCGCCGGGCTGGCGATGTGATACCACAGGTGATGCAGGTAGTGCTCGAGCGCCGTCCCGAACATGCACGCCAGGTCGAGGTGCCCAGCCAGTGCCCGGTGTGCGGCTCGCAAGTCGAACGGACCCAGCTGGTCAAGCGCAGCAAGGGCAGGGAAACCACCAGCGACGGCGCGGTCTACCGCTGCGTTGGCCGCCTGGCCTGTGGTGCCCAGCTCAAGCAGGCGATCATTCACTACGTGTCGCGTCGCGCCATGGACATCGATGGCCTGGGTGAGAAGAGCGTCGAGCAGTTGGTGGACGAGGGCCTGATCGCTTCGCCCGCAGACCTGTACAAGCTGCAATTCGAGCAGGTGGTCGGGCTGGAAGGCTTCGCCGAGGTGTCGAGCAAAAAACTGCTCGATGCCATCGAGGCGAGCAAGCGGCCAAGCCTGGCGCGGTTCATCTATGCCTTGGGTATCCCGGACGTCGGCGAGGAAACCGCCAAGGTCCTGGCTCGCTCGCTGGGCAGCCTGGCGCGCGTGCAGCAGGCGCTGCCGCAGGTACTGACGTACCTGCCGGACATCGGTCTGGAGGTGGCCTACGAGATCCACAACTTCTTTGAAGACGAGCACAACCAGAAGGTCATCGAGCAGTTGCTGGGCAGCGGCATGCAACTGCAGGACGAAGGCGAGCTGGCGGCCGAATTCGCCGCCAGCACCAGCCTCGCCGGCGTGATCGCCAAGCTCGATATTGCCTCGGTCGGCCCGACTGGCGCGGAAAAACTGGTGGCCAAGCTCGACAGCCTGGACAAGATCATCGCTGCCGATGGCATCGACTTGCGCCAGGCCCTGGCGGCCAAGCAGGCCGATGCGGTGCGTGAATTTTTCAAGGACCCTGCCAACCAGCAGTTGGCGCGCAATATCGAGGCGCAACTGCTGGCGTTCGGCATGCACTGGCACAGCGAGAAGAAAGTCGCCGAAGGCCTGCCGCTGGCCGGCCAGACCTGGGTCCTGACCGGCTCGCTGGAGCGCATGAGCCGCGACATCGCCAAGGACAAGCTGGAAAGCCTTGGCGCCAAGGTGGCCGGCTCCGTCTCCGGCAAGACTCACTGCGTGGTAGCCGGGCCGGGCGCTGGCTCGAAACTGGCCAAGGCCAGTGAGCTGGGGGTCAAGGTGCTCGATGAAGACGCCTTCGTCGCCTTCCTGGGCGAGCATGGCATTGCCGTGGACGCTTGAAGATGGCCTGGCTGGGGCGGGGGGCGATGGCCAGAAACCGCCCTGGCCAGACAAGTCATTGAGAAATGATGACTTTTTCTGCTTCAGAGGTTGTATCTGCGTTCAGGACCGGTACAATGGCGCCACTCGCTGCTCAGCGAGCTCTGTAGTGGTGGCCCCATCGGTCCCCCCGCATTGATTACCCGTTAACCTGGTCAGGCCCGGAAGGGAGCAGCCATAGCGGGAACATCGAGTGCCGGGGTGTGGCTGGTGGGGCCGCCTCCATTTCGCGATCCGTCATCGCCATCCCATTGCCCACACGTGCGCATCGCGCAACACTCGCCAGTCCAGCCATTCGCTGCGCTTGCTGTATACCGCCTGCAATTCCACGCGCAGCAATTCGCCGCTGTGCTCATCATGCTCGAGGTCAGTCACCAAGAAGTGCTTTTCGCGGTTCTGCGGCTGCGTCGCGGTCCATTTCGACAGCTTGAGTTTGGCGGGGTTGAAGCGGTTCATGGGACACTCCTCGGAAATCTTTTCGGCCTGCCTTCGCTATGACAGTCGCCGCGGTCAGACGTCCGCTGCACGACGCAGCCTGTCATCACCGGGCACCCGCCGCCGTGTAGTCGGCCGCCCCATACCGCTGCACGATGCGGTCGATCTGCCCCGATTCCTTCATCCGCACCAAGGCCCGCAGAAGCCGCTGGGTCGGCACCGCCGGGTCATTGCGCACCAGGCAGCCCAATGCCTGTTCCTCGAGCACGGCTTGCTGGGTCAGACGTTGGCCGGGCGGCACTTGCTGGTTGAACCAGCGCAGCGACAGCTCGTTGCTCACCGCATGCTGATAGCGCCCGGCCTGCAGTTTCTGCAATGCCAGTTGCTGGCTGCGGCTGTCTTCGCGCAGCAATCGGCCTTGGTCGAACAACGGCTCGAGGGTGTCGTAGGCATACCCCAGCACCGTGCCGATCGCCTGCGTGGGCAATTGCGCGGCAACCACAGGCTGGGTATCACCCGGCCGGCCGACCAGCACATCGCGCTGTGCGATCAGCGGAATGCTCCAGACGAAATTGCCGGGGCGATCATTGAACCAGCGTGTGCTCACATAGCAGCGCACGTCGATGTCACCGTCATCCATCGCCTGTTGCAGGCGCAGCCGGGCCAGCACGTGGTATTGCGGACGCACCTCGGCCTCGCGGGCCAGGGCCTGCATCAGATCGAACAGCAGGCCTTCAACGGGCTGGTCGTCTACCACCCGCACCAGCGGCATGCTCCAGCTCTCGGCCACGGAGAAACGCAGCACCGGTTGCTCGGCCTGCGCCCAGGTGCAGTACAGCATCAGTGCGGTCAACAATCGTCGCAATGCGCATCCTCCCTGATCAGCGCGCTCTTTGCATAGCGTAGACGAGCCACGCAGGGTGCAATTTTGCCCTCGCTCCGCTAGCATTAGCGATCTTTGGGCTGGATCAGGCTGCGATGGTTTTTCGATGAGTTATCAGGTTCTTGCACGTAAATGGCGTCCACGCTCGTTCCGCGAAATGGTCGGCCAGACCCATGTGCTCAAGGCCTTGATCAATGCCTTGGACAATCAGCGCCTGCACCACGCCTACCTGTTCACCGGCACGCGTGGGGTCGGCAAGACCACCATTGCCCGTATCATCGCCAAGTGCCTGAACTGCGAAACCGGCATCACCTCGACCCCCTGTGGCACCTGCTCGGTGTGCCGCGAGATCGACGAGGGCCGCTTCGTCGACCTGATCGAGATCGACGCCGCCAGCCGCACCAAGGTCGAAGACACCCGCGAACTGCTCGACAACGTGCAGTACGCACCCAGCCGTGGGCGCTTCAAGGTTTATCTGATCGACGAAGTGCACATGCTGTCCACGCACTCGTTCAACGCGCTGCTCAAGACCTTGGAAGAGCCGCCGCCCTACGTCAAGTTCATCCTCGCCACCACCGACCCGCAGAAACTGCCGGCCACCATCCTGTCGCGCTGCCTGCAGTTCTCGCTGAAGAACATGAGCCCTGAGCGGGTGGTCGAGCACCTGAGCCATGTGCTGCAAGCCGAAAACGTGCCGTTCGAGGCCGACGCGCTGTGGCTGCTGGGTCGCGCGGCGGACGGGTCGATGCGCGATGCCATGAGCCTGACCGACCAGGCGATCGCCTTTGGCGAAGGCAAGGTGCTGGCCGCCGACGTGCGCGCCATGCTTGGCAGCCTCGATCACGGCCAGGTCTACGGCGTTCTGCAAGCGCTGCTCGAAGGCGATGCGCGGGCCTTGCTCGAGGCGGTGCGCAACCTTGCCGAGCAGGGGCCCGACTGGAGCGGTGTGCTGGCTGAAATGCTCAATGTGCTGCACCGTGTGGCGATTGCCCAGGCACTGCCTGAAGCGGTGGACAACGGCCAGGGCGACCGTGATCGCGTGCTTGCGCTGGCAGCGGCGCTGCCGGCAGAAGATGTGCAGTTCTATTACCAGATGGGCCTGATAGGCCGGCGCGATCTGCCATTGGCCCCAGACCCGCGCGGTGGCTTCGAGATGGTGCTGCTGCGCATGCTGGCGTTCCGCCCAGCTGATGCCGAGGACGCGCCAACCCCTGTGCTAAAGCCAGCGGGGATCAGCCAGGCCACAGCTGACCCAGTAAAGCCGGTGGCCCCAGCAGTTCAGGTTGAGCCGGTTGCGGCCCAGGCGCCTGCGCCCGAGGCGCCGCTGGCTGATGCTGCGCCGCTGGAAGTGCCGCCTCCGGCGACTGCCGACCATGAGCCGGAAACCAAGGCTGACGTGCAGCTCAAGGCCGAGATCGAGGCCATTTCGGTGCCCGAACCGGCTGCCGACGTCATCGACCTGCCCTGGGACGAGCCGCAAGGCGCGCCTGCGCCGTTGCCAGCCGCTGCCACGGCACCGCAACCGACCCCGTTGCCAGCCCCTGCTGCGGCACCCGCAGCGGCACCGGCAGTGCACGACGAGCCGCCGTTCGACCCGACCGCCTACGTCAGCGCCGGCATGGAACGTGACGACGAACCACCGTTGGACGAGGACTACTACGGCGGCGAAAGCGACCCGGTGGGCTTCACCTACCTGGACGAACTGGCCGAGCATGTGCAGGAGCAACCTGCGGCGGCCCCCGAGCCGCTGCCAGCCGCGCAGCCAGCCACGGGCCTGGCCTTGCAATGGCTGGAATTATTCCCACAATTGCCTATCTCCGGGATGACAGGCAACATCGCTGCAAACTGTACGTTGATAGCCGCTGACGGTGACGACTGGTTGCTGCACCTGGATCCGGGGCAGGGCGCGCTGTTCAATACCACACAGCAACGGCGTTTGAACGAGGCGCTCAATCAGCATTTGGGGCGTACCCTGAACCTGCGTATCGAGCTGATCCGCCCGGAGCAGGAAACCCCTGCCCAGGCGGCGTCGCGCAAGCGTGCCGAGCGTCAGCAGGATGCGGTGTCGTCGATCGAGCACGACCCGTTGATCCAGCAGATGATCAAGCTGTTCGGCGCCACGGTGCGACAGGATACTATTGAGCCTGTAGACGCCCTGGTCAGCCAGGGCCAGTAATCGATAACCATGCGCCCGGACCCGTGCCGTGGCGCAGCACATGACCCAATCGAGGTATACCCCATGATGAAAGGTGGCATGGCCGGCCTGATGAAGCAGGCCCAGCAGATGCAGGAAAAAATGCAGAAGATGCAGGAAGAACTGGCCAACGCCGAAGTCACCGGCCAGTCCGGTGGCGGCCTGGTGAGCGTGGTGATGACCGGTCGTCACGACGTCAAGCGCGTCAGCATCGACCAGAGCCTGATGTCGACCGAGGAAGACGACAAGGAAGTGCTCGAAGACCTGATCGCCGCCGCATTGAACGATGCCGTGCGCAAGATCGAACAGAACAGCCAGGACAAGATGGGCAACATGACCGCAGGCATGCAATTGCCCCCAGGCTTCAAGATGCCGTTCTAAGGCATCGGCCTGCACCGAACCGCCGCTGCCCCACAGCGGCGGTTTTTTTCGCCTGTGCACATTGCGTTGCGCCAAGGTCTACCGATTTGACGCCCATGCCTGTGCTGGGTATAAACCGCCCCTCATTGATTTTCAGGCCATACCCATGAGCTTCAGCCCCCTGATCCGCCAACTGATCGACGCCTTGCGCACCCTCCCAGGCGTGGGCCAGAAAACCGCCCAGCGCATGGCCCTGCAGCTGCTCGAGCGCGACCGCAGTGGTGGTCTGCGCCTGGCCCAGGCGCTGGGCCAGGCGATGGAGGGCGTTGGCCATTGCCGTCAGTGCCGCACGTTGACCGAGCAGGAGCTGTGCCCGCAGTGCAGTGACCCGCGCCGCGACGACACCCAGTTGTGCGTGGTGGAGGGGCCGATGGACGTGTATGCCGTGGAGCAGACCGGTTATCGCGGCCGCTACTTCGTGCTCAAGGGGCACTTGTCTCCCCTTGACGGGCTGGGGCCAGAGGCGATCGGTGTGCCGCAATTGATGGCACGCATCGAAGAGCAGGGCAGCTTCACGGAGGTGATCCTGGCGACCAACCCTACGGTCGAGGGTGAAGCCACCGCGCACTACATCGCGCAGCTGCTGGCCGAGAAAGGCCTGGTCGCCTCCCGCATCGCCCACGGCGTACCCCTGGGCGGCGAGCTGGAACTGGTAGACGGCGGCACCCTGGCCCATGCCTTCGCAGGTCGCAAGCCCATCGCGCTCTGAGCTGCAAGCTGCAAGCCAAAGCAAATCTGCTTTGTCTCGCCGCTCGCAGCTGCTTCTCTCAGCGCTCGCTGAGGGAAAACGCGGTGAGGCAGAAGGTGGGCACGCCGGCCGCTTGCAGGCGGCGTGAGCCGTCGAGTTCGGGCAGGTCGATGATCGCGGCGGCCTCGAAGACCTCAGCGCCTGTGCGGCGCACCAGGTTGGCGGCAGCCAGCAGGGTACCGCCGGTGGCGATCAGGTCGTCGAAGATCAGCACCGAGTCGCCCTCGCAGAGGCTGTCGGCGTGCACCTCGAGGAACGCTTCACCATATTCGGTCTGGTAACCTTCGCTCAGCACGTCAGCCGGCAGCTTGCCCTGCTTGCGGAACAGGATCAGCGGCTTGTTCAGTTGGTGGGCGATGATCGAGCCGATCAGAAAGCCCCGCGCGTCCATGGCGCCGATATGGCTGAACTGCGCCTCGACATAACGCTCGATGAACTGGTCGGCCACGTAGCGCAGCCCCCGCGGCGACTGGAACAGCGGCGTGATGTCGCGAAAGATCACACCCGGCTTGGGGAAATCCACTACCGGGCGGATCAGGGCTTTGAGGTCGAAGGCGTCGCTGTGCATTATTGCGGGTATCCTGGAGTAACGAATGCGCCAGTATACCTGCTAATGCCAGCTGTCAGGCCTCCATTGCCCCACCGGCCAGCGCGCACAGCTGGATGGGGTCGAGAATGTGCACTTCTTTGCCCTCGGCATGCAGCAGGCCGTTCTGCTGGAAGCGGGTGAACACGCGCGAGACGGTTTCGACTGCCAGCCCCAGGTAATTGCCGATTTCGTTGCGCGACATGCTCAGGCGGAACTGGTTCGCCGAATAGCCGCGGGCGCGGAAGCGTGCCGAGAGGTTGACCAGGAACGTCGCGATGCGCTCATCGGCGGTTTTTTTCGACAGCAGCAGCATCATCTGCTGGTCATCGCGAATCTCGCGGCTCATGACTCGCATCAGCTGGCGACGCAGCTGCGGCAGCTGGACCGACAGTTCATCGAGGCGCTCGAAGGGAATTTCGCAGACTGACGTGGTTTCCTGGGCTTGGGCCGACACCGGGTAAGTTTCGGTGTCCATGCCGGAGAGGCCGACCAGCTCGCTGGGCAGGTGGAAGCCGGTGATCTGCTCCTCGCCGCTGTCGCTCAGGCTGAAGGTCTTGAGGGCGCCGGAGCGTACTGCGTAGACCGAGCCGAAATTGTCACCCTGGCGGAACAGGAACTCGCCTTTTTTCAGCGGTCGACCGCGTTTGACGATTTCATCCAGTGCATCCATGTCTTCCAGATTGAGTGAAAGAGGCAGGCACAGGGGCGCCAGGCTGCAATCCTTGCAATGGGCCTGGGCATGGGTGCGCAGTTTGACTGGCTCGGACATTTGGATCGATCCTTGTGGGAAAGCACACATAAGTCGTAAGGGTAACCCACGACATAGGGTGTAGGCCAGCGTCCGCTAGACGTGTGCGAATCGACAAAGCCCCGGCAGGATGGTTGCCGGGGTGCTCAAAGGGCCTTGGGTGCCTGGCAGGCGTCAACGGCCAAGGGCAGTATGGCGCGTGATCAGATCACCCGCGAGAAACGCTGTTGGTTGTGCAGCGTCAGATAGGCATCGAACACCATGCACACCGAGCGGGCCAACAGGCGGCCGGCCGGGAGAATGCGGATGCCCTGGTGATCGAGGCTGATCAGGCCGTCGCGCTGCAGGGTCTGCAATTGCGGCCACAGGTCGCTGAAGTAGCCACGAAAATCGACGGTAAAGGCCTCTTCGATCGGCTCGAAATCCAGCTGGAAATGGCAGATCAGCTGCTGAATCACCGCGCGGCGCAGACGGTCGTCATGGCTGCAGATAAGCCCGCGCTGGGTGGCCAGTTGGGCATTGCTCAGGCTTTCCTGGTACGTGTTGAGGTCGCTGCTGTTCTGACAGTACAGGTCGCCGATCTGGCTGATTGCGGAAACCCCCAGGCCGATCAGGTCACAATGGCCATGGGTGGTGTAGCCCTGGAAATTGCGCTGTAGCGTGCCTTCTTCCTGAGCCATCGCCAACTCGTCATCGGGCAGGGCGAAGTGGTCCATGCCGATGTAGCGGTAGCCCGCGGCGGTCAACTGCTCGATGGTGTTGTGCAGCATTTCCAGTTTTTGTGCGGGTGGCGGCAGGTCCTGGCTATCAATGCGCCGCTGGGGCATGAAGCGCTCGGGCAAGTGGGCGTAGTTGAACACCGACAGGCGGTCGGGCTGCAGGCGGATCACTTCATCGACAGTACGTGCGAAGCCTTCGACGCTCTGTTTCGGCAGGCCGTAGATCAGATCGAGGTTGATCGAGCGAAACTGCAGCGTGCGTGCCGCGTCGATCAGGTTGCGGGTCTGCTCCAGGCTTTGCAGACGGTTGACCGCCCGCTGCACGGCCGGGTCCAGGTCCTGCACGCCAAGGCTGACGCGGTTGAAGCCCAGCTCGCGCAACAGCCCCATGGTCGACCAGTCAGCCTCGCGCGGGTCCAGCTCGATGCCGTAGTCGCCGGAATCGTCATCCAGCAAGGTGAAATGATGACGCAGGGTGGCCATCAATTGGCGCAGCTCGACGTGACTGAGGAAGGTGGGGGTGCCCCCCCCGAAATGCAGCTGCTCGACACGCTGTTTAGGGTCCAGGTGACAGGCGATCAGCTGGATCTCCTGCTCCAGGCGTTGCAGGTAAGGTGCGGCGCGGCCACGGTCCTTGGTGATGACCTTGTTGCAGGCGCAGTAGTAGCAGATGTTGGCGCAGAACGGCACGTGCACGTACAGCGACAGCGGCCGCACTGCGCGGCGGCTCTCGCGCAAGGCATGCAGCAGGTCGAACGAGCCTACCTCGCTGTGCAGTTGCACCGCGGTCGGGTAGGAGGTGTAGCGCGGGCCGGCCAGATCGTAGCGACGGATCAGGTCGGCATCCCAGCGTAGGTCGTCGAGCATGTGGGCGTTCCCCGGAGAATGCAGCGGTAGCCGCAGTCTAGGGATGTCTGTAGGAAACTGTGTTGATTTGTATCAAGGCGCGCAGGGGCGAGGATGGCGTGCCGATCAATGCCCCATTAGCCAATGCTGGTGCGGGCCGGGTAACGTCCACAGGCCAAACAGGATGATCAGCACGCCACTGACGACCCGTACCCGGCGTTGCCTCAACAGCGTGTTTAGCCGCTGGGCGGCGAGCCCGGTGAGCAACAGCAGCGGCCAGGTCCCCACACCAAAGGCCAGCATCAACGCTGCGCTGTAGCCGGCGTTGCCTTGGCTGGCCGCCCACAGCAAGGTGCTGTACACCAGGCCGCAGGGCAGCCAGCCCCACAATGCACCCAGCAACACTGCGCGCGGCACGCTCGATACCGGGAGCAGGCGCGAGGCCTGTGGCTGAATGTGCCGCCACAGCCCCCGGCCCAGGGCTTCGATACGGGTCAAGCCGCTCCACCATCCCGCCAGGTACAGGCCCATGGCGATCAGCAAGAGTGCGGCGATCACCCGCAGGAGCATGGCGCCCGGGCTGTTGGCCAGCGCCACCCCGGCCATGCCCAGCAGCAGGCCGGCGCCGGCATAGCTCAATACCCGTCCCAGGTTGTACGCCAGCAGCAGGCGCCAACGCCGAGCGCGTTGTTCGGGCGGAATAGCCAGGGTCAGGGCGCCCATCAGCCCGCCGCACATGCCCAGGCAATGGCCGCTGCCCAGCAGGCCAAGGATCAGCGCTGAGCCCAGCAAAGGCAGCAGGTCATGCACGGGGCGGTCGTTCCTGTTCGTCGGTCGAGACAGTTTCGTCGTTTTTGACCGCAGCCTGATGCCGCGGATCCTGGTCATCGAACAGGATGCTGTGGGCAGGGCTCTCGAGGTCGTCGTATTGGCCGCTGTCGACCGCCCAGAAGAAGATATACACAGCCACGCCGACCAGCAGCAGGGCGGCCGGGATCATCACATAGAGGGCGGGCATGGTGATTTCCTCGCAAAGGGCGCCGGATCGCGCGCGGGTAACCGCGTGCTTGCCGCCTTGGGCAGGCGGGTCAGACGCAGGGCATTGAGTACCACGATCAGCGAACTGACCGACATGCCGATGGCTGCCCACACCGGGGTGACCCAGCCCAGGGCGGCGAACGGCAGCATCAGGCCATTGTACAGGGTTGCCCAGAGCAGGTTCTGGTGGATGGTGCGGCGGGTGCGGCGGGCCAGGACGAAGGCCTGTATCAGAGCCTGCAAGCGGTTGGACAGCAGCACGGCATCGGCGCAGGTCTTGGCCAGGTCGGTGGCGCTGCCCATGGCGATGCTGATATCGGCCGCCGCCAGCACTGGCACGTCGTTGACCCCGTCGCCCAGCATCAGCACCTTGCAACCGGACGACTGCAGGGTACGCAGATGCTCCAGCTTGTCATCCGGGCGCAGACCGCCAATGGCTTGGTCGATGCCCAGTTGCACAGCCACTTCGGTGACCATCGGCGAGCTGTCGCCGGACAACAGCAGGGTACGCCAGCCGCGTGCCTGGCAGGCTGCAAGCAGGGCGGGGGCGTCATCGCGCAGGCGGTCGTCCAGGCCGAACCAGGCCAAAGGGCCATCAGCGTCGCCGAGCAACAGCCATTGGCCGCGTGGCTCGGGCGCAGCGGGCGCCGCGGCGCCGCTCAGGGCGCAGACGAAGGTGGCTTGGCCGATACGCAGCGATTGCCCCTCAACCTCACCTTGCAGCCCCAGCCCTGGCACGTTCTGTACCTGCCCGGCCTGCGCAGCTGTACGGCCGAAGGCGCGGGCGATGGGGTGCTCTGAGCGCTGCTCGAGGGCGGCGGCCAGGGCCAGGCAGCGGTCGGCGGGTAGGGTTGCCAGTGGACGGATGCTGCGCAAGGTCAGGCGGCCTTCGGTCAGAGTGCCGGTCTTGTCGAAGACCACCGTATCGATCTGGTCGAGGCCTTCGAGCACGTGGCCGCGGGTCACCAGCAGGCCGAGCTTGTGCAAGGTGCCGGTGGCGGCGGTCAGTGCGGTCGGCGTGGCCAGCGACAGGGCGCACGGGCAGGTCGCCACCAGCATGGCGAGGACGATCCAGAAGGCCCGTGCCGGGTCCAGGTGCCACCACCACAGGCCAATCGCCACGGCAGCCAACAGCGAGAAGAGCAAGAACCATTGCGACGCGCGGTCGGCGATTTGCGCCAAGCGCGGTTTTTCCGTCTGCGCTCGTTCCAGCAAGCGCACGATGGCCGACAGGCGCGAGTCGGGGCCCAGGGCCTCGACGCTCACGTTCAGGGTACTTTCGACATTCAACGTACCGCCCGTGACGCGCTCGCCCCTCTGTCGCGGTTGCGGCAGGTATTCGCCGGTCAGCAGCGATTCATCGACGCTGGAGCGACCTTCGACGACACGTCCATCCGCCGGTATCACTGCCCCGGGCAGCACTTGCACGGTGTCGCCGCACTGCAATTCACTGAGCAGGATGCGTTCGGTCTGACCGTGACTGTCCAGGCGCAGGCACGATGCCGGCAGCAGGTTGACCAACTGCGCAGTGGCGGCGGCGGTGCGTTCGCGTGCGCGCCGCTCCAGGTAGCGACCGCTGAGCAGGAACAGGGCGAACATGCCCACGGTGTCGAAGTACAGCTCACCGCTACCGGTGACGGCGGTCCAGATGCCGGCAGCGAAGGCCAGGGCGATGGCCAGCGAAACCGACACGTCCATGGTCAGGTGGCGGGTGCGCAGATCACGGGCGGCACCTTTGAAGAAGGGCGCACAGCTGTAGAACACGATGGGGATGGTCAGAAACAGCGCAACCCAGCGCAGGATGGTGTGCAGCTGTGGTGACAGGTCGATGTTGAATTCAGGCCAGGTGGCCATGGTTGCCATCATCGCCTGGAACCACAACAGCCCGGCGACACCCAATCGGCGCAAGGCGCTGCGATTCTCCTTGGCCAGCTGTTCGGTGGCCTGGTCGGGTTGGTAAGGGTGGGCGACATAGCCGATCTGGCGGAGCTCGTCGAGCAGCTGCGAAAGCGGCACTTGCTGGTCGTCCCACTTGAGCCGCAAACGGTGGTTGGACAGGTTCAGGCACGCCTCGGCCACACCGGGCAGGTTGCGCAGGTGCTTTTCGATCAGCCAGCCACAGGCGGCGCAACTGATGCCCTCAACCAGCAGGGTGGCTTCGGCCAGCGTGTCGGCGTGGCGCACGAAGCGTTGCTGCACGTCATGGCGGTCATACAGCGCCAGTTCGTCGCGCAGCTGCTTAGGCAGCGCTTCAGGGTTGGTGCTGCTTTGGCTACGGTGCTGGTAGTAATGCTCCAGCCCACTGGCGACGATCGATTCGGCCACCGCCTGGCAGCCAGGGCAGCACAGCGCCCGCGGTTGGCCGAGCACCACGGCACTGAAGCGGCTGCCGGCCGGGACCGGCAAGGCGCAATGGTAGCAGGGGGTGGGTTGGGTCATTTTGCAGCGCTCTCATATCGTGACGGCGCGCGAGGCTCGCGAGGCGCCCTGAATCATCACAGGCTTCATGGCTGATGTTCGGCACCTTGCAGCGCTTCATCGCCAAGCTGCAACGTGACGCCATGCGCGACCTTCTCTTCCTCGAACAGGCGCCAGACCTGACCGTCCTGGTTGCCCAGCAGCTCGACGAAACGCCGTCCTTCGACCTGGTCGTCCAGCTGCCCGACGTAGCGCCCGGCTTCGATCCGGTTCAACGACACCTTGCGGTCCTTGTCCGGCTGGGTCGGCGAAATCAGGTTCAGTTCCAACTGCTGCGGGTCGCTGGCGCCAGTCAGGCGCAGTTGCACCTCGCCAGTCACTTCGTCCAGGTGCACGCTGGCTTTCAGGCCAAGGCTCTGGGCCAGCCATTCGCGGTCCAGGGAGCGGTTGATGCCCTTGCCGGCCTCGTAATAGTTGTCGTTCACCAGATTATCCGGGTTGTGCACGGCAATGCTCACCATGGTCAGGCTCAGGCACACCGAGGTGGTGAGGATGGCGATGATGATCCAGGGCCAGAGGTGCTTGTACCAGGGGCTGGCGGCGGTAGCGGCAGGCATGTTCAGGGTTTCTCTCTGTCAGCGGATCTGGGGGCCGATGAAACGGCTCTGGGCTTGCACCTCGGCAGCGCTGTCGTCCGCGCTCTTGAGGGTGAAGGTGATGTCGTTGGTGGTCGAGGGCAGCTGCTCGGGTGCAACCGAGAGCTGTACCGGCAGGCTGACGATATCGCCGGCGGCGACGCGGATCTCGCGCTGACCGTCGAGGCGCAAGCCCGGCAAGCCGCTGGCGTCGAGCACGTAGACGTGGTCGCGCTGGTCCTTGTTCATGACCTTGAGGCTGTAGACGTTTTCGATCCAGCCTTGAGCGTTCTCACGGTACAGCACGCGATCCTTGCTGACGTCGAAGCCGACCAGCGAGCGGGTAGCGAAGGCCGTGGCCAGGGCGATGATCATCACCAGCAGCACCACGGCGTAGCCGATCAGGCGCGGCCGCAGCATGTGGGTCTTCTGCCCCGAGAGGTTATGCTCGGTGGTGTAGCTGATCAGGCCCTTGGGGTAATGCATCTTGTCCATGACGTTGTCACAGGCATCGATGCAGGCGGCGCAGCCGATGCACTCGATCTGCAAGCCATCGCGGATGTCGATACCGGTGGGGCAGACCTGCACGCACAGGGTGCAATCGATGCAGTCACCCAGGCCCTGAGCCTTGTAGTCGGCGCCTTTCTTGCGCGGCCCGCGCACCTCACCGCGGCGCGGGTCGTAGGAGACGATCAAGGTGTCCTTGTCGAACATCACGCTTTGAAAACGCGCGTAGGGGCACATGTGCACGCACACTTGTTCGCGCAGCCAACCGGCATTGCCATAGGTGGCCAGGGTGAAGAAGCCGACCCAGAAGTACGCCCAGCCATCGGCTTGGCCGGTGAAGAACTCGATGACCAGCTCGCGAATCGGCGAGAAGTAGCCGACGAAGGTCATGCCGGTGACGAAACCAATCAGCAGCCACAGGCTGTGCTTGGCGAACTTGCGCACGAACTTGTTGCCGCTCATGGGGCCGCGGTCGAGCTTGATGCGTTGGTTGCGATCACCCTCGGTGATTTTCTCGCACCACATGAAAATCCAGGTCCACACGCTTTGCGGGCAGGTGTAACCACACCACACGCGCCCGGCGAACACGGTGATGAAGAACAAGCCGAAGGCGGCGACGATCAACAGGCCCGACAGCAAAATGAAATCCTGCGGCCAGATGGTGGTGCCGAAGATGTAGAACTTGCGCTCCGGCAGGTTCCACCACACCGCCTGATGGCCACCCCAGTTCAGCCACACGGTGCCGAAATACAACAGAAATAGCAGCGCGCCGCCGACCATGCGCAGGCGGCGGAACAGGCCGGTAAAAGCCCGGGTATAGATTTTCTCGCGCGAGGCGTAGAGATCGACGGATTCCTTCCCATTGCTGGCAGGCGGGGTAACGTCATGTACCGGAATGTGTTTGCTCATCATCAAGTCCCACGGCAGTGGAAAAACTGCCGCGGCCAGTACATGCCGGCCGCGGTCGTATCAAGCTGGCGCCTGTGGGCATGATACGCCTGTCAGGTCGCTCCAAGTTGCAGTGCGGCATTCAGTCGCATTGGTGCCGAATGCATTTTGCTGTAAGCGCGTGCGCCTTGACGCAGGTCAATTGACAGGCCGCTCAGCGCCTGTCAGGCAGCGGCCAGCGCGCTCAGTAAAGCTTGATTCGGCCTATTTGCGGCGCGGCGGCCCAGTCATTGTCGCTGGCCAGCTTGATGCTGAGAAATTCGGCGTGGTCGTCCAGCTCGGCCAGCAGGTAGGTGCGCTGTGAGGCAGACCCGCTCAGGTACACCGGCACGTTGCCGTAGTGGCCGACAGCGAAGGAACAGCGGCCCGCTTCCTTGTGATAATGACCGGCAAACACGGCATTGACCTGGTAATGCTCGACCATGGCCTTGAAACGCTGCTGCTGCTCCTTGCTACCGTGCCACTGATCATGTTGATGCAGATTCAGCAGCAGCACCTGGCCATGTTCGTAGCTTTCCTGGAGCTGCGATTCCAGCCAGTCCAGCGCATCTGTGATGACGAAGCGGGCGCGCTGTGCGAGCAGACCGCTGTTGAACGTCACGCGGTAGGTCGGCTCGTTGTTCAGCTGAATCAGCCGCACCCTGCCAAAGCTGACGCTGTAGGCCAGAGAGCCCTCATAGCGGATTTCATCGGCGCCCCGGGCGATGTGTAGTTGCATCGCATCGGCCCGCTCCTTGTGATGATCGATCAGGGCGAGCACGCTGTCGCGGGCGGCGCCATCGTTCAAGGTGTCGTTGATGTTGTTCTTGTAGTCATGATTGCCCAAGCCGAAGTAGTAGTTTTCCTGCAGATGCTCGCGCAGGATCGGGTATAACACCTTGCGTTGCCAGTCGTGGCCAAAGGCGGTCATGTCGCCGTTGATCATCACCGGGATGGCGTTGCCGCCTCGGCTGGCACGGTATTGCGCAATGCTCGCGTACTGCTGCTCGATCAACTGCCGCGACTCACGGTCACGCTCGGCGCTGGTTTGTTCCAGGCCATCGTCGCTGGCAGGCGTCCACGGGTACTGCGGATCTGATGCGAATACAAAGGCTCTGGGAGTGCCTCGATTACCGAAATGTCCGGGCTGTTTGGCGGGCAGGGCATCGGGATAGTTAGAGGTAGTCATCGCTTCGAGTGTCTCCATGAACAGGCGGGCTGCCTGTTCACGGAGCATTGCCGAAGGACTGCGCGCGCGACACGCTGCACTGCTTCCAGTCTGGGTAAGCGGACAACGGCCTGCCCACTCGCCAGCGTAGCCGTTGCTGATCAATCACTGGCCTGCGGTGGTGGCTGCCGGCTGCTGCGACAGGCTGTAGACGTAGGCGGCGAGCAAATGCACTTTGTCGTTGCCTTGCAACTGCTCCTGGGCCGGCATTTGGCCCTGGCGGCCGTAGCGGATGGTTTGTTGCAGCTGGGCGAAGCTCGAACCGTAGATGAACGCCTGTGGGTGGGTCAGGTTCGGCGCACCCATCGCGGGTGTACCTTTGCCCTCGGGGCCATGGCAGGCCACGCAGTTGGCCGCGAACAGCTTCTGGCCATTGGCTGCATCGGCTTTGGCGTTCTCCGGCAGGCTGCGGCCATCGAGCTGACTGACGACGAAGGCTGCCACGTCGGCCACGCCTTGTTCGCCCAGCACTTCGCCCCAGGCCGGCATCACGCCGTGGCGGCCGCCCATGATCGAGGCCTTGATGGTTTCCGGCTCACCGCCCCAGCGCCAATCATTGTCGGTCAGGTTAGGGAAGCCGTAGGCGCCCTTGGCGTCGGAGCCGTGGCACACCGAGCAGTTGGAGGCGAACAGCCGTGAGCCCATTTTCAGCGCCTGCGGATCCTTGGCCACCTCTTCGATGGGCATGGCGGCGAACTTGGCGAAGATCGGGCCGAAGCGCGCCTGGGCCTTGGCCATTTCCTTTTCCCATTCGTGGACACCGGTCCAGCCGGCCTGGCCATCACCGAACTCGGTCTGCTTGTCGTTATCGACATAGCTGTAGCCGGGCAAAATACCCTTCCAGTTACCCAGGCCCGGGTACAGCACCAGGTAGCCCAGGGCGAACACGATGGTGCCGATGAACAGCCAGAACCACCACTTTGGCAGTGGGTTGTCGTATTCCTCGATGCCGTCGAAGGCATGCCCGACGGTTTCGTCCGTGGCCTCTTCACGCTGGCCCTTGCGGGTCGACAGCAGCAGCCAGGTCAGGGCGAAGATGGTGCCCAGGGTCAGGACGGTGACGTACAGACTCCAGAAGATTGTCATTGTTGTTTGCTCCCAGACGCTTTGGCTTTGTCGACGTGCTTGCGGTCCTGCGGATCATCCGCGAAAGGCAGCTGGGTCGCTTCGTCGAAGTCTTTCTTGCGCCGCGGGCTGAACACCCACAGGGCCAGGCCCACGAAGGCCACCATCACCACCACGGTGCCGAGGCCGCGAATCATCCCGATATCCATCAGCGTCACCGTTTGCTCTTGATGAGGGTGCCTAGACCCTGCAAGTACGCCACCAGGGCGTCCATCTCGGTCTTGCCCTTGACCGCGTCCCGCGCGCCGGCGATGTCGGCATCGGTATAGGGGGTGCCGAGGGTGCGCAGCACTTCGAGCTTTTTCGCCGTGTCCTTGCCATCGAGGGTGTTCTCGACCAACCAGGGGTAGGCCGGCATCTTCGACTCCGGCACGACATTGCGCGGGTTGTACAGGTGCGCCCGGTGCCAGTCGTCCGAATAGCGTCCGCCGACCCGGGCAAGGTCTGGCCCTGTACGTTTGGAGCCCCACAGGAACGGGTGATCCCAGACGCTTTCACCAGCGACCGAGTAATGCCCGTAGCGCTCGGTTTCGGCGCGGAACGGGCGGATCATCTGCGAGTGGCAGCCCACGCAGCCTTCGCGGATATAGATGTCGCGGCCTTCGACCTCCAGTGCGGTGCGCGGCTTCATGCCTTCGACCGGTTTGTTGGTCACGTCCTGGAAAAACAGCGGGACGATCTGGGTCAGGCCGCCGATGCTGACGGCGATGACCATGAAGAAGGCCAGCAGGCCGATGTTCTTCTCGACGGCTTCATGCTTCATCAGTGCGCTCCCACGACGACGATCTTGGCGGCTTGTTCAGCCTCTTGCGGGTTGGCGGCACGCACCGTGCGCAAAACGTTGTAGGCCATCAGCAGCATGCCGCTGGCAAAGAACGCACCGCCGACGGCGCGCACGATATAGCCAGGATGGCTGGCCTGCAGCGCCTCGACGAAGGAGTAGGTGAGCGTGCCGTCATCGTTGATGGCGCGCCACATCAGGCCTTGGGTGATGCCATTGACCCACATCGAAGCGATGTACAGCACGGTGCCGATGGTCGCCAGCCAGAAGTGTGCGTTGATCAGGCCGATGCTGTGCATCTGCTCGCGGCCATACAGGCGCGGGATCATGTGGTACACCGCACCGATCGAGATCATCGCCACCCAGCCCAGGGCGCCTGCGTGCACGTGGCCGATGGTCCAGTCGGTGTAGTGGGAGAGGGCGTTGACCGTCTTGATGGCCATCATCGGGCCTTCGAAGGTGGACATGCCGTAGAAGGCCAGCGACACCACCAGAAAGCGCAGGATCGGGTCGGTGCGCAGTTTGTGCCAGGCACCGGAGAGGGTCATCATGCCGTTGATCATGCCGCCCCAGCTCGGTGCCAGAAGGATGATCGACATCACCATGCCCAACGACTGGGCCCAGTCGGGCAGGGCGGTGTAGTGCAGGTGGTGGGGGCCGGCCCAGATGTACAGGGTGATCAGCGCCCAGAAATGCACGATCGACAGCCGATAGGAGTAGATCGGCCGCTCGGCCTGCTTGGGCACGAAGTAGTACATCATGCCCAGGAAGCCCGTGGTCAGGAAGAAGCCCACGGCGTTGTGGCCGTACCACCACTGGATCATCGCGTCGGTGGCGCCGGCGTAGGCCGAATAGGACTTGAACAGGCTCACCGGCAACGAGATATGGTTGACGATGTGCAGCATCGCGGTCACCACGATGAAAGCGCCGTAGAACCAGTTGCCGACATAGATGTGCTTGGTCTTGCGCTTGACGATGGTGCCGAAGAACACCATGGCGTAGGTGATCCAGACGATGGCCAGCAGGATCGCCAGCGGCCATTCCAGCTCGGCGTACTCCTTGGTGGTGGTGTAACCCATCGGCAGGGTGATCAAGGCACCGACGATCACCGCTTGCCAGCCCCAGAAGGTGAACGCCGCCATGCTGTCGGAAATCAGCCGTGTCTGACAGGTGCGCTGGACCACGTAGTAGCTGGTGCCGAACAGCGCACAGCCGCCGAAGGCGAAGATCACCAGGTTGGTGTGCAGCGGACGCAGGCGACCGAAGCTGGTCCAGGGCAGGTCCAGGTTCAGTTGCGGCCACACCAGCTGCGAGGCGATGAAGACGCCCAGGCCCATGCCAAGGATCCCCCAGACCACCGTCATGATGGCGAACTGGCGGACGACCTTATAGTTATAAGCAGTCGGACTGATAGCTGTGCTCATGCTAAGGTTCCACGGTTTTATGTTCTTGTTGGTTTGGCTGTCGCGATTGTACACAAATAAATATTTGTTATGTGTACCGTTTTTCGCCTTTTTCTGATCGATCGGTCAAGCTTTTTTTTGCCGCTGGCGACGAGCGATACACCAACACGGCTACGCCTCGCCGCTGGCAGGCGCACTGTGGCAACAAGCTTAGTTAGGTTCGCAGGGGAGGCAAGAAGGGGCGGTTAGGGGCGGGCAGCAAAGCGGGGCCGCGAGGCGGCCCCGGCGGGGTTAACGCTGAACGTTGCGGGTGTCGGCCTCCTGCGAAAGGCTGTACACGTAAGCGGCCAGCAGATGCACCTTGTCGTTGCCTTGAATCTCGGCCTGGGCTGGCATCTGCCCCTGGCGGCCGTAGCGGATGGTCTGCTGCAACTGGGCGAAGCTCGAGCCGTAGATGAAGGCGCCCGGGTGGGTCAGGTCGGGTGCACCCATGGCGGGCGTGCCTTTGCCTTCAGGGCCGTGACAGGCTACGCAGTTGCTGGCGAAGATCGCCCTGCCGTGCTCGGCGTCGGCCTTGGCGCCCTCGGGCAGGCTGCGGCCATCGAGGTTGACCAGCAGGTAGGCCGCGACGTCAGAAACCCCTTGCTCGCCGATCACGTCGGCCCATGCCGGCATCACGCCATGGCGGCCGTTCATGATCGAGGCCTTGATCGTTTCCGGTTCGCCACCCCAGCGCCAGTCCCGGTCGGTCAGGTTGGGAAAGCCGTAGGCGCCCTTGGCGTCGGAGCCGTGACAGACCGCGCAGTTGGAGGCGAACAGACGGCTGCCCATCTTCAGCGCCTGCGGGTCCTTGGCCACCTCTTCGACAGGCATGGCCGCGTACTTGGCGAAGATCGGGCCGAACTTGGCCTCGGCCTTGTCCATTTCCTTCTGCCATTCGTTGGCGCCGGTCCAGCCGTTCTCATAACCGGGCAGCAGGCCCTTCCAGTTACCCAGGCCGGGGTACAGCACCAGGTAACCCGCGCCGAATACCAAGGTGCCGACGAACAGCCAGAACCACCACTTTGGCAGCGGGTTGTCGTATTCCTCGATGCCGTCGAAGCTATGGCCCATGGTCTGATCGGTGGTGCTGTGGCTCTGGCCCTTGCGCGTCGACAGCAGCAGCCAGGTCAGGCCGATCAGGCTGCCGATGGTCAGCACGCTGATATAGATACTCCAGAAGGTGGTCATGGTGCGTCGCTCCTAACAGCAGCAGTCATCCCAGCAGGATCCTCCCCGGCGGGGGGCAGGCGATCGTCGACGAACGGCAGCAGCCGTGCCTCAGCGAAGTCATTGTCGCGGCGACGGTTGCACACCCACAGTGAGAGGCCGATGAACGCGACCAGTACCACCAGGGTGCCGAGGCCGCGGATCATGCCGATGTCCAGTTCCATCGTCAGTTACCTCTTGTTCTTGATCGCGGTGCCGAGCACCTGCAGATAGGCGACCAGGGCGTCCATCTCGGTCTTGCCGCTGACCGCCTCGCGGGCGCCGGCGATGTCCTCGTCGCTGTACGGCACGCCCAGCGTGCGCAGCGCGCGCATCTTGGCGTCGGTATGGCTGTTGTCGACTTTGTCCGCCACCAGCCAGGGGTAGGCCGGCATCTTCGACTCGGGCACTACGTTGCGCGGGTTGTACAGGTGCGCACGGTGCCAGTCGTCCGAGTAACGCCCGCCCACCCGTGCCAGGTCTGGCCCGGTGCGTTTGGAGCCCCACAGGAACGGGTGGTCCCAGACGCTTTCGCCGGCCACCGAGTAATGGCCATAGCGCTCGGTCTCGGCGCGGAACGGGCGGATCATCTGCGAGTGGCAGCCCACGCAGCCTTCGCGGATGTAGATATCGCGGCCTTCGAGTTGCAGCGCGGTGTAGGGCTTCATGCCCTCGACGGGCGTGTTGGTGACGTCCTGGAAAAACAGCGGGACGATCTGCGTCAGGCCGCCGATGCTGACGGCCAACACCATCAGCAAGGCCAGCAGGCCGACGTTCTTCTCGATGACTTCATGTTTCATCAGGCGGATCTCCTCAAGCCAACTGGGCGTTCGCAGGGACGGCGTCGAGCGCCGGCGAACGCACCGTGCGCCAGGTGTTCCAGGCCATCAGGAGCATGCCGGCGAGGAAGATCGCGCCGCCGACGAAGCGCACGATGAAGCCTGGGTGGCTGGCCACCAGGGTTTCCACGAACGAGTAGGTGAGCGTGCCGTCGCTGTTGACTGCGCGCCACATCAGGCCCTGGGCGATGCCGTTGACCCACATCGAGGCGATGTACAGCACGGTGCCGATGGTCGCCAGCCAGAAGTGCGCGTTGATCAGGCCGATGCTGTGCATCTGCTGCTTGCCGAACACCTTCGGGATGGTGTGGTACAGCGCGCCGATGGAAATCATCGCTACCCAGCCCAGGGCGCCGGCGTGCACGTGGCCGATGGTCCAGTCGGTGTAGTGGGAGAGGGCGTTGACGGTCTTGATGGCCATCATCGGGCCTTCGAAGGTGGACATGCCGTAGAACGCCAGCGATACCACCAGGAAACGCAGGATCGGGTCGCTGCGCAGTTTGTGCCAGGCGCCGGAGAGGGTCATCATGCCGTTGATCATGCCGCCCCAGCTCGGTGCCAGGAGAATCAGCGACATCACCATGCCCAGCGACTGTGCCCAGTCTGGCAGGGCGGTGTAGTGCAGGTGGTGCGGGCCGGCCCAGATGTACAGGGTGATCAAGGCCCAGAAGTGCACGATCGACAGGCGATAGGAATACACCGGCCGTTCGGCTTGCTTGGGCACGTAGTAGTACATCATGCCCAAAAAGCCTGCGGTGAGGAAAAAGCCCACGGCGTTGTGGCCGTACCACCACTGCACCATGGCATCGGTCGCGCCGGCATAGATCGAGTACGACTTGGTCAGGCTGACCGGCAGTTCCAGATTGTTGACCACGTGCAGCATCGCCACGGTCAGAATGAAACCGCCGAAGAACCAGTTGCCTACGTAGATATGCCTGGTGTTGCGCTTGATCAACGTGCCGAAGAACACCACGGCGTAGCTCACCCAGACGATGGTGATGAGGATGTCGATCGGCCATTCCAGCTCGGCGTATTCCTTCGAACTGGTGTAGCCCAGCGGCAGGGTGACGGCGGCCAGGAGGATCACCAGTTGCCAGCCCCAGAAGGTGAATGCGGCCAGGCGCGGGGCGAAGAGGGTGGTCTGGCAGGTGCGTTGCACCGAATAATAGGAGGTGGCGAACAGCGCGCAGCCGCCGAACGCGAAGATCACCGCATTGGTGTGCAGCGGTCGCAGGCGGCCGAAGCTGGTCCACGGCAGGTCGAAGTTGAGGGACGGCCAGGCGAGCTGGGCGGCGATGAAGACGCCGAGCCCCATCCCGACGATTCCCCACACCACCGTCATGATGGCGAATTGGCGGACCACCTTGTAGTTATAGGCGGTACTGCTGGTTGTGTTCATGTATGGGTTCCCATCCACGGTTATTTGGCAGGCTTTGAAGCGAGGCAAGAATGAGAGAAGGGCAAAGTGCCGGTATTGACGGGGATCAATGGGCGCAAGTCGGAAATGTCCCAGGCTTGCATTGCGATCCGCCTGCCGCACCGGCAGCCAATGGCGCGCAACCGTGCCTGATCCTGGCCCATGGCGCGGGTGCGCCGATGGACAGCGGGTTCATGGCGGAAATGGCGCTAAGGCTGGCGGCGCTTGGGGTTGGCGTGGTGCGCTTCGAGTTTCCATACATGGCCCAGCGGCGCCATGGCGGCGGCAAGCGCCCGCCGAATCCGCAGCAGGTGCTGCTCGAATGCTGGCGTGAGGTGTATGCCCAGGTGCGACCATTGGTCACGGGCAAGCTGGCCATTGGCGGCAAGTCCATGGGCGGGCGCATGGCCAGTCTGCTGGCCGACACGTTGCAGGCCGATGCCCTGGTGTGCCTGGGCTATCCGTTCTACGCCGCGGGCAAACCCGAGAAGCCGCGGGTCGAACACCTGGCTGAGCTGCGCACCCCCACGCTGATCGTTCAGGGCGAGCGCGACCCGCTGGGTAACCGCGAAACCGTGCAGCAGTATGCGCTGTCGGCGTCCATCGAGGTCAGCTGGTTGGTGGCGGGAGATCACGATCTGAAGCCGTTGAAGGCCTCGGGGTTCAGCCATGAGCAGCATCTGCAGGCGGCGGCTGAGCAGGTCGCGCGGTTTCTTGGGCAATGATGCCGGCTTCTTCGCAAGGCGCGTGCGGCGAAGAAGCCGCTAACGCCGGTGCTTAGTCGACGTACTCGCACAGGTAGGCGGTGTCGACCTTCACCTGCAGCTGGAACTTGCTCTCGGCCGGGACATTGAACGAGGCGCCGCTGGTGAAGGTTTCCCAGCTGTCGCTGCCTGGCAGCTTGACGGTCAGCGCACCGGCCACAACGTGCATGATTTCGCGCTTGGCGGTACCGAACTCGTATTCGCCCGGGGCCATGACACCGACCGTGGCAGGGCCTTGCTCGCCTGCGAAGGCGATCGATTTGACGCTGCCGTTGAAGTACTCGTTGACCTGGAACATGCGCGACTCCTGAAACAAAGCAGGTGGAAAAATGGGCTGGCCAGTATGCCCAAGCCCATTGTCTGCGTCATCTGCTTTCAGGTGCCCGCGGCAGGCAGGCTCAAGGGCAACAGGCGTGCTGTGTTGCGGGCATCTTCCAGGGCCCGGTGCTGTTGCCCGCAAAAGTGCATGCCCGCCAGTTGCAGGGCGCCGTTGAGGCCGGTCGGGCGCTGCAGGTGACGCGCCTTGGCAAAGCGCTGCTTGAGATTGATGTGCGGCACGTGCAGCAGCAGGCTGTCGAGGGTGTGCTGCCGCCACTCCTGCAGCAATTGCTGGCGGTCGTAGTCGCCCCAGCTCACCCACGCCTGCAATTGCCCACGGTGGTGCCCGAGCCAGCGCTCGAAGCGCGCCCATACCTCGGGGAACACCGCCGCGCCGTCCACGTCGGCCTGAGTGATATGGGTCAGCTCACGGCAGAACGGCGTCAACTGTGGTCGCCGGCGCGGCCGCACAAAGCGCTGGAAGTGGTCCACCTCGCGTCCTTCGCGGGTCACCAGACTGGCGCCGATTTCGATGATTTCCATTTCCGTGACCGGCCAGCCACCGTCATCGGTGGTGGCTTCCAGGTCGATCACCAACCAGTGGCCCATACCAGGCTCCTCGCCATGTCTGCTCAAGCAGCGTAGTCAATCCGCAGCCATACGGCATCCTGTGGCAAAATGCCGTCACTTGGACTTAAGCAGCAGTTGTGCACCGCCCGGAAAACGCCTAGCTTAAGCGCATCCAGGTATGACCGTATGAGCATCCGTTTTGACTCCAGCGCCGGGCCGCAAGGCCATTTTCACTTTGTCGATGCTGACAGCAGCCTGGCTGGGAGTGCCAGCGTGGGCCGCCGACGCCATTGACGTCAAGATCGGTGCTGCGCATTTCCCGCCCTATACCGTGCGCCCCGAGCAGGGCGCCGACACCGGCTTGCTGCCGCAGTTGGCAGAGGCCTTGAATCGCCTGCAGACCGATTACCGTTTCATTCTGGTGCCCACGTCCATCCAGCGGCGCTTCGGCGATTTCCAGCAAGGCCGCACCGACATGGCGATCTTCGAAAACCCCCAGTGGGGCTGGCAACAAATCCCTCACCAGCAGGTGGACATGGGCCTGGAGGACGCCGAGGTTTTCGTCGCGCGCCGGGCCAATGGCCGCACGCCCGGTTATTTCGACAGCCTCGGCGGCAAGCGCCTGGCGCTGTTCAACGGTTACCACTATGCCTTTGCCGGGTTCAATTCCGACCCTGGTTACCTGCGCCAGGTGTACAGCGCGACATTGACCTACTCCCACGACAGCAATCTGCTGATGGTGCAGGCCGGGCGTGCCGACATCGCCCTGGTCACCCGCTCGTACCTGAGCGACTTTCTCACCCGCCATCCCGACAGCCGCAACCAGCTGATCGCCTCGCAGCGCATCGACCAGGTCTATCATCACTATGCCTTGCTGCGCCCGGCAGCGCCGATCAGCGGGCGCGAGTTCGCCAAGCTGTTGGGGCAACTGCGCGAGTCGGGCGAGCTGACGCGGATCTTCCAGCCTTATCGGATCAGCGTCGCGGTGCCGAGCGACTAAATTGCGCCAGTAGGGGCACGTCTTCACCAGTGAGCCTTTCCTCCCTAACGTGAGCCCAGACCATGCCGTTCGATGCCGCTTCGCCGCCCCTGTCCTTACCCCGCTGGCCGGGCCTGTGCGCCGAGGAAGCCGAGGGCAGGTTGAACCTGACGCTGGACGATCGAGCGTTGGCGCAGGCTCAGGTGATAGCTGATGACCCCTTGCGCGTCCAGGTCCAGCACGTGTGCCCGGAGCGCGTGCAGCAGGCGCTGTGGGCGTTGTGCTACTGGTTGCTGGCCCGCGAACCGTCGCGCCAGCGCCTGCAGGTAGAGCTGAGCGAACCTGCACCGCAGGCCGTGGGCAGTGGCTTGCTGGTGGCCACCGAGCAGGCGCGGGTGTACCTGTGCGAACGTGCGCTGTTCTGGCAACTGCCGCAACCGTGGCTGAGCCAGCCGGCTGCTCCTGTCTACCCGCAGCAGATGGTGATGAGCGAGGGCAAGCGCCACCCGCGCCGGGCGCCGAAACCCCTGGGTGAGGTGTACCGCCGTTTCGATGCCCGCCTGGGCGCCTGGGTGTCGTTGCGCACCTTGGATGTCGAGCACGACCTCGAGCGTTTCAGTCGTTGGCAGAACAACCCTCGGGTCGAGCAGTTCTGGCAGGAGGGAGGCTCGCTCGACCAGCACCGCGCCTACTTGAGCAAGCTTGAAGCCGACCCGCACACCGTAACGTTGATCGGCTGCTTCGATGACCAGCCGTTCGCCTACTTCGAGGCCTACTGGGCCAAGGAAGACCGCATCGCACCGTTCTATCCGGCCGGTGATTACGACCGCGGCATCCACATGCTGGTCGGTGAAGAGGCCCACCGCGGCCCGCACAAGGTCGCCAGCTGGCTATCAGCGCTGGTGCACTATCTGTTCCTGGACGATCCGCGCACCCAGCAGGTGGTTGCCGAGCCGCGCGCCGACAATGCCAAGATGATCGGCTACATGCACAACCAGTGCTTCCACTGCGAAAAGGAATTCGACTTCCCGCACAAGCGCGCGGCACTCATGCTGCTGGGCCGCGAACGCTTCTTCGACCACTGCCGCCTGGGTTGAGGCAGCTTGCAGTTGCAGCTGGAGGGAGCCAGAGGCTCCCGCACCCCTTAGGCTCCCGAGCGCTTGCGGCAATGAATCAGGGCGTCGCGGATCATGAAGTTGACCAAGGTCGGCGATACCCCCAGCTCCTTGGCGATGTCTTTTTGCGGCACGCCATGCAGGCGGTACATCTCGAAGGCGTAGCGGGTGCGTTGCGGCAGCTCGTTGAGGGCCTGGGCAATGTGCTCGAGCGCCGCCAGGTTGATGTGCGTGGCTTCCGGGGACGCGTTGGGGATGACCACGTTCAGGCCTTCCTCCTCGCTGCCCGAGTACTTGAGCTCCATCGCCTGCTTGCGGTAGTGATCGATGGCCAGGTTGCGCACGATCTGGAACAGATAGCTGAGCTGCGCCTTGAACGACGAGGTGATCTGCGGGGCGGCACTGAGCCGGAAGAAAGCGTCCTGCACCACATCCTCGGCACGCGAGCGGCAGCCGGTGATGCGCGCCGCGATCTTGACCAGAATGTTGCGATTGTCGACGAACGCCTGGAGTAACGGTGAATCGCACTTACTTGTGGATAGTTGTTCCGCCATGGAAATCACCTTGTCACGAAAGGGGAAGAAAGCTCAGCGATTGATGAAGCTTCCTACGACGTGCGACAAACTATTCAGAATGATAATGATTGTCAAATACGAAAGTTAATGAGTTTCCATTGGTTTCAGTTCTAAGCCACTGCGACCGACCCTGCGCCGCCGCGCCAGGCCGCTGGGGCTCAGGCGTGCCGGTAATTTCTTGTCACCTCCATCCGTTCCCCTGTGTACATCCGGCTGCAGCCACTGCTCCGACCCGGCGTCGGACAGCAGCCCGCCCCATCCAGACACTGGCAGGAACCCCCCATGACGGACGCCTTCGAACTCCCGCTCTCGCTGGTCCAGGCCCTGGCGCAACGCGCCGCCTCGACTCCGCACCGCATCGCCCTGCGCTTTCTGGCAGATGCGCCGGGCGAGCAGGCCGTGCTTAGCTATCGCGACCTGGACGCGCGTGCGCGCACCATCGCCGCAGCCTTGCAAGCGCGTGCCGGGTTCGCCGAGCGGGCAGTGCTGCTGTTTCCCAGTGGGCCTGACTATGTCGCGGCGTTCTTCGGTTGCCTGTACGCCGGTATCATCGCCGTGCCAGCCTATCCGCCGGAATCGGCCCGTCGTCATCACCAGGAGCGTCTGCTATCGATCATCGACGATGCCGAGCCGCGTCTGCTGCTGACCGTTGCGGCGCTGACCGACAGCCTACGCGAGTTGGAGGCCCTCAACGGCGCTGACGCCCCACAGTTGCTCGCCGTGGACCTGCTCGACCCGAGCCTGGCGGCGGATTGGCGCGAACCTGCGCTGATGCCCGACGACATCGCCTTCCTGCAGTACACCTCAGGCTCGACCGCGCTGCCCAAGGGCGTGCAGGTCAGCCATGGCAACCTGGTGGCCAACGAGCAACTGATCCGCGCAGGCTTTGGGATCGACCTGAACCCGGATGATGTGATCGTCAGTTGGTTGCCGCTGTACCACGACATGGGCTTGATCGGCGGGTTGCTGCAGCCGATCTTCAGCGGCGTGCCCTGCGTGCTGATGTCGCCGGGCTACTTCCTGGCGCGTCCGCAGCGCTGGTTGCAGGCCATCAGCGAATACGGTGGCACCATCAGCGGCGGGCCGGACTTCGCCTACCGCCTGTGCAGCGAGCGCATCAGCCAGGCAGCCATGGCCGGCCTCGACCTGAGCCGCTGGCGCGTGGCCTACTCGGGCTCTGAGCCGATTCGTCAGGACAGCTTGAGCAGCTTCGCCGACAAATTCGCGGCCTGCGGTTTCCAGCCAAACAGTTTCTTCGCCAGTTACGGCCTGGCCGAGGCGACCTTGTTCGTCAGCGGCAGTCGCCGCGGTCAAGGCATCCCGGCCTTGGAAGTGGACGCCCTGGCGCTGGCGGCCAATCGTGCCGAGCCTGGATCCGGCAGCGTGCTGATGAGCTGCGGCTATCCGCAACCTGGCCACCGCGTGCGTATCGTCGAGCCGCAGCAGTTGCAGCCGGTGGCGGACAACTGCATCGGCGAAATCTGGGCCGCAGGCCCCAGTATCGCCCTGGGTTACTGGCGCAACCCGCAAGCCACGGCGCGCACCTTCGTCGAAAGCGACGGCCAGACCTGGCTGCGCACTGGCGATCTGGGCTTCATGCGCGGCGGTGAGGTGTTCGTCACCGGGCGCTTGAAAGACATGCTCATCGTCCGTGGCCAGAACCTCTACCCGCAGGATCTGGAAAAGACCCTGGAGCGCGAGGTCGAGGTCCTGCGTAAGGGCCGCGTGGCGGTGTTCGCCGTCGACGATCAGGGCGAGGAGGGCATCGGCGTGGCGGTGGAAATCAGCCGCAATGTGCAGAAGTCGGTGCTGCCTGACGAGCTGATCAAGCGCCTGCGTCAGGTCATCGCCGAGGCCTGCCGGCAGGCGCCGGCGGTCGTGCTGCTGCTCAACCCTGGCGCCTTGCCCAAGACCTCCAGCGGCAAACTGCAACGCTCGGCCTGCCGCCTGCGCCTGGAAGACGGCAGCCTGGATTGCTATGCGCGCTTCCCGACGGCTGCCTCGCGCGCGGTGCCCGCAGCGGCTGGTGATGACCTGCAGGCCCTGGTCGCCGCCACTTGGTGCGAAGTGCTCAAGCTCGAAACGGTCGCTGCGGACGATCATTTCCTGTTGTTGGGGGGGAACTCGATCGCCGCCACCCAGGTCACGGCGCAGCTGGGCGAAACCCTTGGGGTGGCGCTGAGCCTGCGCACCCTGTTCGAAGCCCCGACCTTGGCCGAATACAGCGCGGCGGTCGCCGCCAGCGTTGCGCAAGGCGGCGGCGAAGCGGCAGCCATCGCGCTGCACAGCCGCGATCAGGCCCTGCCGCAGTCATTGGCGCAGAACCGTTTATGGCTGACCTGGCAACTGCAACCGCAGTCTGCCGCCTACAACATTCCGGCTGGCCTGCACTTGCGCGGCGAGTTGGACCAGGCCGCCTTGGAAGGCGCCTTGCAGGCCTTGGTGGCGCGCCATGAGTCGTTGCGCACGCGCTTCAGCGAAGTGGATGGCCAGGCGCTGCAGCACATACTGCCGGCCCAGGCGCTGCACGTGCAGCGCCTGGATCTGCATGGCCTGGATGCGCAGCACGTGGCTGCGCGCCGTGAGCAGGAGGCGCAGCAACCGTTCGACCTGATCCAAGGCCCGCTGCTGCGTGTAACCCTGGCACGCCTGGACGATGAAGAGCACCAACTGTGGCTGACCCTGCACCACATCGTCGCCGACGGCTGGTCGCTGAACATCCTGCTCGAGGAATTCGCCCAGCTGTATGCCGCCCATTGCCAAGGCACGGATGCCAAGCTGGCGCCGCTGGTCCTGGGCTACGCCGACTACGGCAGCTGGCAGCGCCAGTGGCTGGCCGAGGGCGAGCGCGCACGGCAACTGGCCTACTGGCAAGCGGCGCTCGGCGACAGCTTGCCGGTACTGGACCTGCACACCGACCAGCCGCGCGCCAGCCAACGCAGCCACCGCGCTGCCCGACTGAGCGTGAAGGTGCCCGGCAGACTGGCCGATGCCCTCAAGGCCCTGGCCCGCGAGCAAAATGCCAGCCTGTTCATGGTGCTGCTGGCCGGTTGGCAGGCATTGCTGCATCGCCACACGGGCCAGCAGGACATCCGTGTCGGGGTGCCCAACGCCAACCGCCCGCGCCAGCAAACCCAGGGCCTGGTCGGCTTCTTCATCAATACCCAGGTCCTGCGCGCGCAGTTGCACGGGCGCATGCCGTTCGCCCAATTGCTTAGCCAGGTGCGCGAAACCACGCTCGATGCCCAGGCCCACCAGGACCTGCCGTTCGAGCAACTGCTCGAAGCGCTGCCCGAGGCCCGTGAGCAGGGCCTGTTCCAGGTCATGTTCAACCACCAGCAGCGTGACCTGTCGGCGCTGCGCCGCTTGCCCGGGCTGTTGGCTGAAGAGCTGCCTTGGCACAGCCGCGAAGCCAAGTTCGACCTGCAACTGCACAGTGAGGAAGACCACCAGGGCCGTTTGCGCCTGTCGTTCGACTACGCCGCCGAACTGTTCGACCGCGCCACCATCGAGCGTCTGGCCCAGCAGCTGCTGGCACTGCTCGAGCAAGTCAGCACGCAGGCGCAATTACCCCTGGCTGAAGTGCAATTGCTCGATGAGCAAAGCCGTGCGCAGTTGCTCGACTGGGGCCAGGCGCCGATGCCTGGCGCGCCGCGCTTGCTGGTGGAGCAACTCAACGAGCAAGCGCGCCTGACCCCGCAGCGCACGGCGCTGGTCTGGGACGGGGGCAGCCTCGATTATGCCAGCCTGCACCAACAGGCCAACCGCCTGGCCCATTACCTGCGCGATAAAGGCGTCGGCCCCGACACCTGTGTGGCGATCGCCCTCGAACGCTCGCCGCAGTTGTTGGTCGGCGTGCTGGCCATTCTCAAGGCCGGCGGCGCCTACGTGCCATTGGACGTCGACTACCCGGCAGAGCGCCTGGCCTACATGCTCGGTGACTGCCAGGCCGCGCTGCTGCTCAGTCACAGCAGCTTGCTCGGCACGTTGCCGCAGGTGGACGGGGTCAGTGCCATCGCCCTGGACCAGTTGCACCTGGACAGCTGGCCCAGCCATGCGCCAGGCCTGCGCTTGCACGGCGAAAACCTGGCTTATGTGATCTATACCTCCGGCTCCACCGGCCAGCCCAAGGGCGTGGGTAACACCCATGCGGCGCTGGCCGAACGCCTGCAATGGATGCAGGCCACCTATGCGCTGGATGCCAGTGATGTGCTGATGCAAAAAGCGCCGATCAGCTTCGACGTGTCGGTGTGGGAATGCTTCTGGCCGTTGCTCAGCGGCTGCAAGCTGGTGCTGGCCGGCCCTGGCGAGCACCGTGATCCCCAGCGAATCGCCGCCCTGGTGCAAGCCCACGGCGTGACCACGCTGCACTTCGTGCCGCCGCTGTTGCAGGTGTTCGTGCAGGAGCCCCAGGCCGCTGCTTGTACCAGCCTGCGCCGCCTGTTCAGTGGCGGCGAGGCACTGTCGGCGCCACTGCGCGACCGTGTGCTGCAGCTGCTGCCGCAGGTGCAATTGCACAACCGCTACGGGCCGACCGAAACCGCCATCAACGTCACCCACTGGCACAGCCGCGCTGAAGATGGCGCGCGCGCGCCGATTGGCCGCCCGCTGGGCAACGTGCTGTGCCGGGTGCTGGACGATGAACTGCAACTGAGCGCGCCGGGTGTGCCCGGCGAGCTTTACCTGGGTGGCGCCGGCTTGGCCCGCGGTTACCTGGGGCGCCCCGGCTTGACCGCCGAACGCTTCGTACCGCAGACCGATGGCAACGGCGCCCGCGTGTACCGCAGTGGCGACCGCGCTCGCTGGCTGGTGTCAAGTCAGGCCTTGGAGTACCTGGGTCGTCTTGACCAGCAGGTGAAAGTGCGTGGTTTCCGGGTCGAGCCCGAAGAAGTGCAAGCGTGCCTGCTGGCCCAGCCGGGTGTGGAGCACGCTGTGGTGCTGGTTCATCAGGATGCGCTCGCGGCGCAGCTGGTCGGCTATTTCAGTGGCGTTGCCCAGGCGCAGACGCTGCTGGCGGCCCTGGCCGAGCAGCTCCCGGCCTACATGGTACCGGCGCAGCTGATCAGCCTCGCACAGATGCCGCTCGGACCCAACGGCAAGCTCGACCGCAACGCCTTGCCGGCGCCAGTCTGGCAGCAGCGGGCGCATGTCGCGCCGCAGACCGCGCTGCAGCAGCAGGTCGCCGGCATTTGGCGCGAGGTGCTGGGCCTCAACGAGATCGGCCTGAATGATGACTTCTTCGCCCTCGGTGGACATTCGTTGCTCGCTACCCAGATTGTCTCGCGGACCCGCCAGGCGTGCGATGTGGAGCTGCCGCTGAAGGTGCTGTTCGAGGCCAGCGAGCTGGGCGCATTCTGTGCCCAGGTCGAACGCATACGCGCGGCAGGTGAACACGATCGGCAAGGCCCGATCGCCATCGTCGACCGCCGCCAGGCGGTGCCGCTGTCGTATTCCCAGCAGCGCATGTGGTTCCTCTGGCAGATGGAGCCGGACAGTCCCGCCTACAACGTCGGTGGCATGGCGCGGCTGCGCGGGGCACTGCATGTGGATGCCTTCGAACGCGCGTTGCAGGCGTTGATAATGCGCCACGAGACCCTGCGCACCACCTTCCCGAGCATCGACGGGGTGCCCTATCAGTGTGTGGCCAGCGACGCCGGCCTGCAGCTGCACTGGGAGGACTTCACCGCCTTGTCCGACGCGCATCGCCAGCAGCGTTTGCAGCAGCTGGCCGACGACCAGGCGCACCAGCCTTTCGACCTGGAGCGTGGCCCGCTGCTGCGCGCCTGCCTGGTCAAGGCGCAGGAGCGCGAGCACTACTTTGTCCTGACCCTGCATCACATCGTCACCGAAGGCTGGGCCATGGACATCTTCGCGCGCGAGTTGGGCGAGCTGTATGAGGCCTTCGTCGACGACCGCGAGTCGCCTTTGCTGCCGCTGCCCGTGCAGTACCTGGACTACAGCGTGTGGCAACGGCAGTGGCTGGAGGGCGGCGAGGGCGCACGGCAGTTGGCCTACTGGCAGGCGCGCCTGGGCGATGAGCACCCGGTGCTGGCACTGCCTGCCGACCGCCCGCGTCCAGCGGTGCAGAGCCACCAAGGCGAGCTGTACCGCTTCGATCTGGATCCGGCGCTGGTGGCCCGCGTGCACGCGTTCAACCAGCAGCACGGGCTCACCTTGTTCATGACCATGACCGCCACCTTGGCCGCGCTGCTGCACCGCTACAGCGGCCAGCGCGACCTGCGCATCGGTGCGCCGGTGGCC
Organism: Pseudomonas sp. SMSB3; assembly: GCF_052041965.1. Taxonomy (NCBI): domain Bacteria; kingdom Pseudomonadati; phylum Pseudomonadota; class Gammaproteobacteria; order Pseudomonadales; family Pseudomonadaceae; genus Pseudomonas; species Pseudomonas sp. SMSB3. The sequence goes on from NZ_JBKGGV010000007.1 coordinate 148,341, forward strand.
AACCGCATTCGCCCGGAGAGCGAAGGCCTGATCGGCGCCTTCCTCAACACCCAGGTGCTGCGCTGCGAGCTGGACGGGCAGATGAGCGCCGCTGCCTTGCTCGAGCAAGTACGCCAGGCCGCCATCGAAGGCCAGTCGCACCAGGACCTGCCCTTCGAACAACTGGTCGAAGCCCTGCAGCCACCGCGCAGCAGCGCCTACAATCCGCTGTTCCAGGTGATGTGCAACGTGCAGCGCTGGGCTTTCCAGCAAAGCCGCACGCTGGCCGGCATGCAGGTCGATTACCTGGTCAACGATGCCAGTGCGACCAAGTTCGACCTGTACCTGGAAGTCACCGATCTGGATGGCCGTCTGGGTTGCTGCCTGACCTACAGCCGCGACTTGTTCGACGCACCCCGCATTGCGCGCATGGCCGAACACTGGCAGCAGCTGTTGGTGGGGCTGCTCGATGATCCGCAGCGACGCCTGTGCGAGTTGCCGATGCTCAGCGAGGCCGAACGGCACGTGCTGATCGGTCAGCTGCAAGGCGAGCAGGGCCTGTCCCTCGAACACACCGTGCATGGGCTGTTCGCCGCCCAGGCTGCACGTACCCCGCATGCCCAGGCGCTGACCTTCGCCGGGCAGCACATGAGCTATGCCGAGCTCGATCAGCAGGCCAACCGCCTGGCCCGCGCCCTGCGCGAGCGTGGTGTCGGCCCGCAGGTACGGGTGGGCTTGGCGCTCGAGCGCTCGTTGTCGATGGTGGTGGGCCTGCTGGCGATCCTCAAGGCCGGCGGTGCCTACGTGCCGCTCGACCCCGAGTACCCGCTCGACCGCTTGCGCTACATGATCGAGGACAGCGGCATCGGCCTGCTGTTGAGCCAGCGCGGGCTGCTGCAGGCTTTGGGCGAGTTGCCGTCCGGCGTGACCCGCTGGAGCCTGGAAGACGATGCGCCAGCGCTTGAGGCCTACAGCGCAGCGCCGCTGGATAACACCAACCTTGCACAGCATCAGGCGTACCTGATCTACACCTCAGGCTCGACTGGCCAGCCCAAGGGCGTGATGGTCAGCCACGGTGAAATCGCCATGCACTGCCAGGCGGTGATCAAGGCATTCGGCATGCGCAGCGATGACTGCGAATTGCATTTCTATTCGATCAACTTCGATGCCGCCAGTGAGCGCCTGCTGACGCCGCTGCTGTGCGGTGCGCGGGTCGTGCTGCGCGGCCAGGGCCAGTGGGGCGCCGAGGAAATCTGCCAGCTGGTGCGCGAGCAGCAGGTGAGCATTCTTGGTTTCACCCCAAGCTACGGCAGCCAGTTGGCGCAGTACCTGGCCAGTCAGGGCGAGCAGTTGGCGGTGCGGCTGGTGATCACCGGTGGCGAAGCATTGACCGGCGAGCACCTGCAGCGGATCCGCCAGGCCTTTGCCCCGCAGCAGGTGTTCAATGCCTACGGCCCCACTGAAACCGTGGTCATGCCGCTGGCCTGCCTGGCCCCGCCGACCCTGGCTGGCGACGCTGGCAGCGTGCCGATCGGCCGGGTGATCGGCGCGCGCAGCGCCTACGTCCTCGATGACGACCTGGCCTTGCTGGCGCAAGGCGGCATCGGCGAGCTGTACATTGGCGGTGCAGGCCTGGCCCAGGGTTATCACCAGCGGCCTGGCCTGAGCGCCGAGCGTTTCATTGCCGACCCGTTCAGCCGCGACGGCGGGCGGCTGTACCGCACCGGTGATCTGGTGCGCCTGCGCAGCGATGGCCTGGTCGAATACATCGGCCGCGCCGACCAGCAGGTGAAGATTCGCGGTTTCCGGATCGAGCTGGGGGAAATCGAAAGCCGCTTGCAGGCCCATGCCGAGGTCGATGAAGCCGTGGTTCTGGCCTTGGATCTGCCGGGCGGCAAGCAGCTGGTGGGCTATCTGGTGTGTCGGCACGCCAACGCCGCAAGCGAGCGGCAAGCGCAGCTGCGTGAAGCGGTGAAGGCCGAGGCCCGCTTGCATTTGCCCGACTACATGGTGCCCGCGCACTTGGTGCTGCTCGACAGCCTGCCGCTGATGGGCAACGGCAAGCTTGATCGCCGGGCCTTGCCAATGCCTGACCTGGAACAGGCGCGCTGGCATTACCAGGCCCCGACCAGCGAGCTTGAGCGCCAGCTGGCCCACGTCTGGGCCGAGGTGCTGAATCTGCCGCGGGTGGGTGTGCAGGACAACTTCTTCGAGTTGGGCGGCGATTCGATCCTGTCGATCCAGGTGGTCAGCCGTGCCCGTCAACTGGGCTTGCAGTTCACGCCCCGCGACCTGTTCCAGCACCAGACCATCCAGGCCTTGGCGGCGGTGGTCAGCGTCAGCGCGGCGCCCAGCAGCATCGACCAGGGCCTGCGGGTCGGCAGCAGCGCATTGACACCGATTCAACACTGGTTCTTCGACAGTGATGTGGTGCAGCCGCAGCACTGGAACCAAGCCGTGCTGCTGCAAGCCGTGCAGCCACTGGACGCGGCGACCCTGGAGCGCGCGCTGGACGCGCTGGTGACGCATCACGACAGCCTGCGCCTGCGCTTCCACGGCCGTCAGGCGACCTTCACCCAGGCTGCCACCGAGCAATTACTGTGGAGCGCGACGGTGAGCGACTTCGACAGTTGCCAGGCGCTGTACACCGATGTGCAGCGCAGCCTCGATCTGCAGCGCGGCCCGCTGCTGCGCGCGTTGCTGGTGAGCGACGCCAGCGGCGCCCAGCGCTTGCTGTTGGCGATTCACCACTTGCTGGTCGATGGGGTTTCCTGGCGGGTACTGCTCGAGGATGTGCAGGCGCTGTACCGTGGCCAGGCGTTGGCGGCCAAGAGTCACGCCATGGCCGACTGGGCCGCGCGCCTGCACAGCTATGCGGGCAGCGATTCGCTGCGCGACGAGGCGCGGTGGTGGCAAACGCAGCTCGCCGAGGTCGGTTTCGAGCTACCGTGCGACCACCCCCAGGGCGGTAATCTGCAGCGTCATGCCCAGACCCTGAGCATCGGCCTGGATGCCGAGCAGACCCGGCAACTGTTGCAACAGGCGCCTGCGGCGTATCACACCCAGGTCAACGACCTGCTGCTGACCGCACTGGCGCGCACCCTGTGCCGCTGGAGCGGGCATTCGCAGGTGCTGGTGCAGCTCGAAGGCCACGGCCGCGACGGTCTGTTCGAAGACATGGACCTGACCCGCAGCGTTGGCTGGTTCACCAATGCCTATCCCCTGCGCTTGAGCCCCCAGGCCGGCGACGACGATGGCGCACGTGCCAGCTCGATCAAGGCGATCAAGGAGCAATTGCGCCAGGTCCCGCACAAGGGCCTGGGCTATGGCGTGTTGCGCTACCTGGCCGAGGCCCCGGTACGTGAGCAGATGGCGGCGCTGCCCCAGGCGCGTATCACCTTCAACTACCTCGGGCAGTTCGACCAGCAGTTCGCCGAGGATGCCTTGCTGCTGCCGTTGGACGCCCCCGCCGGGCTTGCCCATGATGCGGATGCTGCGCTGCCCAACTGGCTGAGCGTCGACGGCCAGGTCTATGGCGGGGCGTTGCAACTGCGCTGGACCTACAGTGGCGAACGCTACGAACACAGCACCATCGCAGGCTTGGCCGACGCCTACCGCCTGGAGTTGCTGGCGTTGATCGAGCATTGCCTGGCCGATGGCAATGGCAGTTTCACGCCCTCGGACTTCCCCCTGGCGCACCTGACCCAGGAGCAGATCGATCAACTGCCGGTAGCGTCGGCCTGCATCGAAGATGTCTATCCGCTGACGCCCATGCAAGAGGGCATGCTGCTGCACACCCTGCTCGAACCCGGCACAGGCCTGTACTACATGCAGGACCGTTATCGCATCAACAGCGCCCTGGACCCTGCACGTTTTGCCCAGGCCTGGCAGGCCGTGGTGGCGCGTCACGAAGCCTTGCGCGCCTCGTTCAGCTGGAACGCCGGGCAGACCATGCTGCAGATCATCCACAAGCCAGGCCATACCGAGGTGGATTATCAGGACTGGCGTGAGCTGGACGACGCTGCGCAGGAAGCGCGTTTGCAAGCGCTGCACCAGCAAGAGCGCGAAGCCGGTTTCGACTTGCTGCGCGAAGCGCCCTTCCACCTGCGCCTGATACGTGTTGCCGACGCACGCTACTGGTTCATGATGAGCAACCACCACATCCTCATCGATGCCTGGTGCCGCTCGCTGTTGATGAACGATTTCTTCGAACTCTACCAGGCCCTGGGCGAGGGCCGTGCGGCGCAACTGCCGGCGCCGCCACGCTACCGCGACTACATCGGCTGGCTGCAACGCCAGGATCTGGCTGAGGCGCGCCACTGGTGGCAAACCAACCTGGCCGGCTTCGAGCGGGCCACGGCGCTGCCCAGTGACCGTCCGCTGCGCCACGACCACGCCGGTGACGGCATGCGCGTCGGCGACTGCTACACCCGCCTGGAGGTCAGCGATGGTGTGCGCCTGCGGGAACTGGCCCAGGCGCACCAGCTGACCGTCAACACCTTCGCCCAGGCCGCTTGGGCCTTGGTCCTGGCGCGCTACAGCGGCGAGCGCGACGTGGCCTTTGGGGTGACCGTGGCCGGACGACCGGTCAGCATGCCGCACCTGCAGCGTACTGTCGGCTTGTTCATCAACAGCATCGCCCTGCGTGTGCAACTGCCGCAGCCGGGCCAGCTGTGCAGCGTCCGGCAATGGCTGCAAGAACTGCTGGAGCGCAACATGGAGCTGCGCGAGTACGAGTACCTGCCGCTGGTGGCGATCCAGGATTGCAGCGAACTGCCCAAAGGCCAGCCGCTGTTCAACAGCCTGTTCGTGTTCGAGAACGCCCCGGTGGAAACCGCCGTGCTCGACCATGCCCAGCACCTGAACGCCAGCTCCGATTCAGGGCGCACGCACACCAATTTCCCCTTGACCGCCGTGTGCTACCCAGGCGACGACTTGGGCCTGCACCTGTCGTTCGACCAGCGCTATTTCGACTACCCGACGGTCGAGCGCCTGCTGGCTGAGTTCAAGCGCCTGCTGCTGGCGCTGGTGCACGGCTTTGACGGCCAGGTCAGTGCCTTGCCACTGCTTGGCGAGGCGGAACAGCGCTTTGTGCTCGAACACTGCAACCGCACCGAGCGCGTCTACCCCCTGACGCAGAGCTACGCCGCGCTGTTCGAAGCGCAGGTCGCGGCGCATCCGCAGCGCACCGTGGCCCGCTGCCTGGAAGGTGCCTACGATTACGCTGGGTTGAACCTGGCCGCCAACCGTCTGGGTCATGCCCTGCTGGCAGCGGGCGTCGCTATCGATCAACCGGTGGCGCTGCTGGCCGAGCGCGGTCTGTCGTTGCTGGGCATGATCGTCGGCAGCTTCAAGGCCGGCGCCGGCTACCTGCCGCTCGACCCTGGGCTGCCGTCAGCGCGCCTGCAACGCATCGTCGAACTGAGCCGCACACCGGTTCTGGTGTGCAGTGCCGCTTGTGCCGAGCAGGCGCGGTCGTTGCTCGATGAGCTGGCCGGGGTAGCCAGGCCGCAGTTGCTGGTCTGGGAAGACGTCCAGGCAAGCACGGTCGCCAGCCATGACCCCGGCATCTACAGCGGGCCGGAAAACCTCGCCTATGTGATCTACACCTCCGGATCGACCGGGTTGCCCAAGGGCGTGATGGTCGAGCAGCGCGGCATGCTCAACAACCAACTGAGCAAAGTGCCGTACCTGGCCCTGAGCGAGCACGACGTGATCGCCCAGACCGCTTCGCAAAGCTTCGACATCTCGGTCTGGCAGTTCCTGGCCGCACCGTTGTTCGGTGCGCGGATCGAGATCGTGCCGAATGCCATCGCCCACGACCCGCAAGGCCTGCTGGCGCATGTGCAGGCCACCGGCATCACCGTGCTCGAAAGCGTGCCGTCGTTGATTCAAGGCATGCTGGCCAGCGATCACCAGGCGCTGGGGGGCCTGCGCTGGATGCTGCCGACCGGCGAAGCGATGCCGCCTGAGCTCGCCGGCCAGTGGCTGCAGCGATACCCGCAGGTCGGCTTGGTCAACGCCTATGGCCCGGCCGAATGCTCGGACGACGTGGCTTTCTTCCGTGTCGACCAGGCCTCGACCCAGGGCAGCTACCTGCCGATCGGCACGCCGACCGACAACAACCGCCTGTACCTGTTCAGCGAGGCGCAGACGCTGGTCCCGCTGGGTGCGGTGGGTGAGCTGTGCGTGGCAGGCACCGGCGTGGGCCGTGGCTATGTCGGCGACCCGGTGCGCACCGCCCTGGCCTTTGTGCCGCACCCGCACGGTGCCCCGGGCGAGCGTCTGTATCGCACCGGCGACTTGGCGCGTCAGCGTCCGGACGGGGTGTTCGAGTACGTCGGTCGCATCGACCATCAGGTGAAGATTCGCGGCTATCGCATCGAGCTGGGCGAGATCGAGGCGCGCCTGCATGAGCATGCGCAAGTCCGCGACGCCGCGGTGGGCGTGCAGGAGGGCGCCAATGGCAAGCACCTGGTCGGCTATCTGGTCGCTCATTGCGCGGCGGGCGAGCAGCCCGTGTTGCTGGAGCAGATCAAGCAACGCCTGCGCGCCGAGCTGCCGGAGTACATGGTGCCGCTGCATTGGGGCTGGTTGCCCGCTCTGCCGCGCAACGCCAACGGCAAGCTCGACCGCAAGGCGCTGCCCGCACTCGCCATTGGCGCTCAGCACGGCCAGGCTTATCTGGCCCCACGTGATGAGCTCGAACAGACCCTGGCCGAAATCTGGGCAGAAGTGCTCAAGGTCGAGCGGGTCGGGGTGCACGACAATTTCTTCGAACTGGGCGGGCATTCGCTGCTGGCCACGCAGATCGCCTCGCGCGTGCAGAAACAGCTGCAACTGAATGTGCCGCTGCGGGCGATGTTCGAATGCAGCAGCGTGCAGGAGCTGGCCGAGTATGTGCGCGGCATGCAGGGCGCCGGGCTGGATGAAGCCAAGGCGGATCGGCTCAGTGACTTGATGGCCGAGTTGGAGGGGCTTTAAACACGTAGGGGCGCTTAGCGCCCCAGTGCCGGCGAGCGTTGCTGCTCGATGTCAGGCTTGAGCTGGCGATTGGCAGCTCACCGCTTACCGAGAATCTTCTCCAGGGCCTCAGGCCGCGGCGCGCCTTGCTGGCTCTGCAGGTTGCCCTGCTCATCCTGGTAGAAAATGGCGGGGGTAGCCTGCAAGCCCATCTCCTGCATCAACGCCATGTTCGCCGCCAGCTTTGCTTGTACGGCGGGCGGCACTTGCTGCAGCGCCTTGAGGCTGCTCGCCTTGCCCGCCTTTTCATGCTCGTGCAGGGCCTTGGCGGGATCTTTGGCGGCCAGCAAGGCGGCGGATTTGCCAGGGCTGTCCTCGCGAATGATGCCGACCATGATGTGGCGCAGCTGCACCTTGCCCGACTCGACCCACGGGCGGGCCTGTTCCCAGAACATGTTGCAGTACGGGCAATTGGGGTCACTGAACAGATAGACCTTGCGTGGGGCGCTGTCCTTGCCGTCGGCGATCCAGGCGGTCTTTTCCATCTTGGCCCAGATTTCCTTGCTCATCGGCGCATAGACCAGCTTTTGCAGCGGTTCGGCGCTCAGGTCCTTGCCCTGTTCATCGAACAGATTACCCACCAGCACGTGCTTGCCGTCGGCGGTGAGGTACAGCGCCAGGGCGTTGTTGTGGTATTGCGCGGCGTAGCCACGCAGGCCGTTGGGGGCATCGAAGCTGCCTTTGATCTCGGCACCCTTGGCTTGCAGTTGCTGGATAGCCTTGGGCAGGTCTTCGGCCTGCACCAGCGGAGCGGCCAGCAGGGCCAAGGTCAGGGGCAGCAGAGCAGTCAATCGCATGTCAGTTTCCTTGTGCGGCAGAGGCGGGCGACTTGGCCCGGTCGAAAGGTTCCAGGGCATGGCGCAGGCTGGCCCGGGACAGCTCGCCGAGATGGCTGCCGATCAGGCGGCCATCGGCGTCGTAGAACAAGGTGGTTGGCAAGGCCATCGAACCCACCCGCTGGGCCAGAGAGCCCGTGCCGTCGAACAGCACATGGGTCAGGCTCAGGCCGGTGGTGGCGAGGAAGGTGCTGACGTTTTCCGGGGTTTCGCCCTGGTTGACGAAGATGAACGTGACGTGGGGGTATTCGCCCTGGGCTTGCTGCAGCACCGGCATTTCCCGTCGGCAGGGCGGGCACCAGGTGGCCCAGATATTGATCACCAACGGCTTGCCGCGGTAATTGTGCAGCGCCACCGATTGGCCGGCAGCGTCGCGCAGGCTCAGCGCCGGCAGCTCGGTACCCTTGCTGTACAGGTGGCTGCCCAGGCTGGTCATGCCCCAGAACAACGCTCCGCTGAACAGCGCCCAGGCCAGCGGGCGGCGCAGGCCGGGCTGGCGCCAGCCTTGCCACAGGCTGGCCAGGACGATGCCGAGCAACCCGGACCACAGCAGGAAGCCACCGTCGCGGATGTCGATCATCTGCAGCGGATCGTTGCGGTACATCGGCCAGTAGGCCAGCACAAAGCCCAGGCGAGCGCACAGCACACCGATCACGAACAGGTTGAACAGGGCCGACTCAGGGCTTTGCCCGCCGCGCCGGGCGACCCGCCAGCCCACCAGGGTCGCGACCAGCAGGGCGCTGAGCATCAGCAGATGATTGAGGGCCAGGGTCAGCGGCCCGAGGGTTACGGTGAGCATCAGCCTTGGCTCCGGGTGGCGGTCCAGTGTTGCAGGAATGCATCGGCATCGACTTCCCCGGTGATGCGTCGAGCGCGACGTTCATCGCCTTCCGGGCCCAGCCAGACGATGCTGGGTGGGCCGGGTACTTGATAACGCTGCAGCAGGGCGCGGCTGGCGGCAGAGTCGGCGGTGACGTCCAGGCGCAGCAAGCGCACGCCGGTGAGGCTGGCCTGTACGTCCGCGCGGCTGAACACCTGCTTTTCCATGACTTTGCAGGATACGCACCAGTCTGCGTAGTAATCGACCATGACCCATTGCCCGGCGGCTTGGGCGGCATCGAGTTCGCGTTGCAGCGCCTCGGGGCTGTCGAGGGTGACGAAACCGTGCTCGCCAGGCGTGCGTGCAACCGGGGACGGCCCCCCGGCAAAGGGTTGCAGCGGTTGCCAGAGGTTGTCACCCCCAGCCGCTGCGCCAACCAACAGCAAGCTGCCCCACAAGCCGGCCAGCACGGGCAGCGCGCGTAACGCTGGCAGCCGCTGCAGCGCTGGCCACATCGCCCAGGCCAGGGCGATCAGCCAGGCGCCGCTCAAGGCCAGTACCAACGGTTCAGCAAGCAGGCTGCGCACGGTGTACAGCGCCATGGCGAGGAACACGAAGCCGAACACGCCCTTGACCCGGTTCATCCACGCGCCCGGGCGCGGCAGATATCGATTACCCAACGTCACCAACAGCAGCAGCGGCACGCCCATGCCCAGCCCCAGGCTGAACAGCACCAAGGCACCTTGTAGGACGTCGCCGCTCTGGGCGATATACAGCAGTGCCCCTGCCAACGGTGCGGTCATGCACGGCCCGAGCAGCAGGCCAGACAGCGCACCGAGCAGCGCTGCGCCGTACAAATTGCCGCCGCGGGTGCCTTGCCCGGCACGGTCGAGCCGATCGCGCAGGGCAGCCGGCAGTTGCAACTCGAAGGCGCCGAACATCGGCAAGGCAAGCAGGATGAACAGCGCCGCCAGGCTGCCGAGCAGCCACGGTTGCTGCAGCCATGCCTGCAGGCTGGCGCCGAGCAGCGCGGCCACTACACCCAGGCCTGCATAGACCAGGGCCATGCTCAGCACATAGACACCCGCCAGCAGCCAGCCGCGCCGGGCACTGGCGCCATTGCCCAGTACCAGCCCGGCCAGGATCGGCAGCATCGGCAGCGAACAGGGTGTGAAGGCCAGCAGCAGGCCCAGGCCGAAGAAGGCCAGCAGGCTCCAGGCCAGGCTCGCCCGTTGCAGGTCGCTGGCCAGCGCCTGGTCACTGGCCTGCTCGGCCACCGCAGCCGGCTTACCGCCCAGGTCGATCACCGTGGTCTGCGGCGGATAGCACAGCCCGGCGTCGGCGCAGCCCTGCCAGCCCAGGCGCAGCTGGCCTTGAGCATTGGCCGGAATCACCAGCTCGAGCTGCTCGCGGTATACGGCGCTGTCGCCGAAGAATTCGTCGTTATGGTTCAAGGCAGGGGGCAACTGCGGCTGTTGATCGGCTGACAGGCCGTCGAATTTCAGGCGTTTTTGGTACAGGTAGTAACCGGGCTTGATCTGGAAATACACGCGCATCTGGCCGTCGGCCTGACGGTCGTGAGTCAGCATGAAGGCCTGTTCCACGGGCAGGAAATCAGGCTTGGTCTCGAACGGATTGGCCTGCAACGGGCCGATCACGAACAACGTCAGCAACAGCAGGAAAATGCGCATGTCTTCGCCTTGGCAGTTCTTGAATGCTGGCCATGCTGGCGGGCATCGATTAACCCATGGTTAACCATGGACATCGAGTGCAAGAGCGGTGCTGCAGACACACCGCGACATAATGTCGACTTGACTTTGCTTATCGCCCCCCACTTGCGTTAAAGTTGACGCACAAGTCAGATTTTACTGACCCGCGTGACAAGATTCGCACCCTTCCGAGTCCCCGCACAAGAATCAGAAAAAAAGTGGGCAGACCCTCTCTGCCCAGAGGAACAAGCATGTCCAACCGTGATATTTCCCGGCGCGCCTTCTTGCAGGGCGGCCTGATCGCTGGTGTCGGCGTGACCATGGCGCCGCTTGGCAGCCAGGCCTTCGCCGCTCTGATGGAGGAGCGCGTCACCACTTCGCCGCAAAAATGGATGAACCATGATGGCAAGGCGCGTTTTCGCAATGACGCGTTGTCCAAGGTGTGCGGCAACAAGGTGTTCGCCCGCGACATTCGCGCCAAGGACATGCCCGGCTGGCCGACCCAGCAAGGTCACGCCCTGTTGCTCAAGACCACCAAGGCCGACCGCATTTATGCCGGGCATGACCTGAGCCTGCTGGGCGCCGATCTGCAGCCCGACCGCATCGTCACGGCAGCGGACCTGGAAAACGACGGCATCGCCTGGCCCGAGGCGCATTCGCCTGATCCGCTGCTGCCGCCTGGCAAGGTGCCGATGTTCATCGGCCACCCGGTGGCGATCTTGATCTGGCACGACTTCGAGCGCTTCCGCCAGGCCAAGCGCAAGTTGCAGTTCAACGACCAGGCGATCCGCTATGGCGCCCAGGCGGCGTTGTACCAGCGCGACCCGTATGGCAGCTTCCGCTTCGTGCGGGTCGGCGGCGCCACGCCGTTCGACGAGGATGAATTTTCCAGCCTGAAGAATTCCATGCTGTTCCCCACCATCCTCAACCGCAAGCCGGTGTGGTCCAAGGCGCCCAACCAGCATGGCGATCTGACCGAGCAAGGGCTGTTCTACGCCAAGCGCATGGCCGAGCAGCTGGAAAACCCGCCAGAAGACTGGCTGGTCTTCGATGAGCGCTACAAGACGCCGTCCATCGAGCCGGCGGCGCTCGAACCGGACAACGGCAATGGCTGGTACGACGCCGCCAGCGGCACCCTGCATTTTGTGGTCGCGACGCAGTGCCCGTTCGAGGCAGCGCAAGAATGCGTGCACATGATCAAGCCGTCGCGCTTCGCCTTGAAGTCGCTGAACATGCATCCTGGCTACACCGTTGGCTACGGCTCCAAGGACAACAACATCTTCGTTTTCTATGCCGCCGTGGCGGCGCTGTACGGCGCCGGGATACCGATTCGCCTGGCCAACGACCGCTACGAGCAGTTCCAAAGCGGTATCAAGCGCCACGCCTTCGATATCCGCTACCAACTGGCCGTGGACAAGAAGGACAACAGCTTCAAGATCTTCCGCGCCGACATGAGTTGCGACGGCGGCGGGCGCATCAACTACAGCCCGTCGGTGGCCGCAGTGGGAGCGACGGCGGCGCAGTCGATCTACTACATGCCGCAAAACGACCTCGCGGTCACCGCCTACCATTCGCGCGCTGTCGAGGCCGGCTCCATGCGCGGGTACGGCACGTTGCAGAGCATGGCGGCCACGGAAATGATGGTCGATGAGATCGCCGGTCGCCTGGGTGTCGATGCCATCGACCTGCGTCGCGCCAACGCGCTGAAGTCGGGCATGAAAAATACCCAGGGCGCGGTGCCTGCCGGGGCCTTGCGCTTGTACGAGATTCTCGACAAAGCCGCCGTCGACGAGCGTTGGCGCAACCGCGACGCGCGCAAGCGTCAAATGGATGCGCAGGATCAGGATCACTGGTACGGGGTGGGCTTCGCCATCTGTCAGAAAGACTTCGGCACCGGCGCCGAAGCGCCGATGGCCAGCGTCGAGTTCAGCCGCGATGGGCGCATCAGCCTGCGTCACATCGGTACCGAGCTGGGCACCGGCATGTCCACCTCGCAGGCGCTGGTGGTCAGCGATTTCCTCGGCCGCTCGGCCGATGAAGTGAAGACCGCGGTCACCGAATGGCCGGAACTGCAACTGGCCACCAGCGGCAATCCCTACCTGATCAGCCAGGCCGACCAGGATGGCGCACTGCGCAATCCGCGTTGGGTCGGCAAGCTGGCTTCGCCGTCGTCGGCGACCAACTCGGCTTTCTATTTCAGCCATGCCACGCGTGAAGCGGCGCGGGTGCTGTTCCATCATGGGCTGTGGCCAGCCGCGATGGCCATCTGGAGTCAGGGGCCGCATGGTGGTTCGGCCAACCCGCTGGTGGTGCGCCGCGAAAATGCGCGGTGGGTCAACGGCGAACTGACTGGCAATGGCATGGCGCCGATTCCGTTCGCCCAGCTTGCGCAGAAAGCCCATGACATGGGCCTGGTAACCGGCGTCAGCGTGCATGGTTTCAACCGCTGGAGCTGGGCCGAGGCCGACTTCGTCATCGACGGTGTGCGCGAGCGCTTCCCGCTCGATGCACTGGCGGTGAAATACGGCGACGGCGCGGTGAATGCCAAGAAAGCGCAGATGAACAGCCACGGCTATCACCTGCTCGACCGGCAGAACGCTGCCTATCCGGTCACTCAGTTGAACAACGCCATGGTGACCTATTACAGCCCGGTGGCGACCTTGGTCGAGGTCAAGGTCAACAAGGGCACCCACGCCGTGCAGGTGCTCAATCACCACAGCTGGATCGAGTGTGGCCGGGTGCTGGTGCCGGAGCTGGTCAAGGGCCAGCTCGAAGGCGGCATCGCCATGGGCATCGGTCACGCCTTGACCGAAGAAATGCCGTTGTACGAGGGCGGGCCAGGGGAGGGCGACTGGAACTTCAACCGCTACCGCCTGCCGCATGCGCGGGATGTCGCGGTGTGGACACAGACCAGCGAAATTCTCCCGCCGCTGTCATCGACCGACCCGTCCAAGGGCATCGCCGAAGTGGTGATGATTCCGGTCGTCGGTGCCATCGGCAATGCCGTGGCACATGCCATTGGCAAGCGCGTGCGCGACCTTCCCATCACCCCAGCCCGTATCAAGGAGGCCCTCAATGGCTAACCGTCCACTGCAACTGACCCTCAACGGTCAACCGGTCGGCCCGGTCGAGGTCCCTGACGACCTGGCAATGATCGACTACCTGCACGAGCACCAGAACCTGACCGGCTCACGCCTGGGCTGCGGCCAGGGCATCTGCCACGCCTGCGTGGTGATCGTCGACCATCCCGACGGCACCAGCGAGGAAGTGCGCACCTGCATCACCGGCGCGCATTACTTCGAAGGCAAGACCGTGCGCACCATCGAAGGCCATGCCCAGGTCGATGAAGCCGGTAACCTGACGCTGAACCCGATCCAGCAGAAGTTCGTCGATCTGTTCGCCTTCCAGTGCAGCTACTGCGCGCCGGGCTTCGTCAATGCCGCCACGGTCCTGGTGGAAAGCGCCCAGCGTCAGCCGTTGAAGCAAAGTGAAGTGGAACAGCACATCGAAACGAGTCTGGGGCATCACATCTGCCGCTGCACCGGCTATGTGCGGTATTACGAAGCGACGCGCACCGTGCTCAACGATCTCGGCCTGGTCAAGGAGGGTTGAGCATGGGCTTCGTTCGTAACGCCCTGGCGCTGGCCTTGGGGCTGACCTTGGCTGCGGCTGCCCAGGCGGCCGATCAGGATCAGGTCAAACGCGGTGAATACCTGGCCCGCGCGGCCGACTGCATGGCCTGCCACACTGCCGAAGGCGGCGCCCCCTATGCCGGTGGGCTGCCGATCCACTCGCCGTTCGGCACCATCTATGGCAGCAACATCACCTCGGACAAGCAGTACGGCATCGGTACCTATAGCGCCGATGAATTCTTCGCTGCCGTGACTGAAGGCAAGCGCAAGGATGGCGCCAATCTCTACCCGGCCATGCCATACACCTCGTACCACCTGATCAAGCGCGAAGATTCAGATGCCATCCTGGCTTACCTGATGACCACCGCGCCGATCAGCCGCCCGGCGCCGCGCACCCAGCTGAGCTTTCCGTTCAATGTACGCCTGGGCCTGACCGGCTGGAACATGCTCTACGGCAAGAGCGTGCAGTTGCAGCCCAGCGAGGGCAACAGCCCGGCCTGGCAGCGGGGTCAGTATCTGGTCGAAGTGATGGGCCATTGCGGCGAGTGCCATACCCCGCGCAACGCCATCGGCGCGCTGCAGCAGGACCAGCGCCTCAGCGGTGGCCTGCTGCTGGGCTACCTGGCGCCGAGCCTGTTGGCTCATGATTTGGCCGAGCGCGGCTGGAGCCAGCCGGACCTGACCACCTTCCTCAAGCACGGCATCAGCGCCCAGGGCAGCATGTTCAACGAGATGTACCCGGTCGTGCACCACAGCACCCAGCACCTGAGCGACGACGACCTGGGCGCCATGGCCACCTACCTGCTGGGGGACCAGCCGCCCGCGGCCAAGGTCATCGAGGCGGTAGCGCTGACCGGAATGAGCGACAGCGCCCGACGTGGCCGCCAGCAGTACCTGAACGTCTGCGCCGGCTGCCATGGGGTCGAGGGCGAGGGCAAGCCGCATATCGCCGTGGCCATGCGCGGCAACACCGTGCTGCGCCAGGGCGACTCGCGTAACCTGGTCAAGGCGATCGTCGACGGCATTCGTGAGCAGCAATTCACCGGCTTCGAGCGCATGCAACCGATGCCAGGCTTTGCCGACAAGCTCAGCGACGCCCAGGTCGCCGACATGGTCAATTACCTGCGTCAGGCCTGGGGTGGCTTGCCGGGTGATCTGCAGCCGCAACAGGTCGCGGCGCTGAAAGCGGAGTAAGCCATGCAGCATCTGGATCTGCAGGTGATCCGCCAGGCTTTGCAGTGGTCGTGCAACGGCCAGCGCGTGTGGTTGTGCAGCGTTCTTGCCACCTACGGCTCGGCGCCGCGCGCGCCGGGTTCGCTGCTGGCGGTCAACGACAGCGGCCAGTGGCTGGGGTCGTTGTCGGGCGGGTGCGTCGAGGATGACTTTCTCGAGCGCGTGGCCCACGGCGAATTCCCCGAGCCCGTTGCCATCGTGCGCTACGGCGATGGCAGCGACCCGCGCACCAGCATTCGCCTGCCCTGCGGCGGTGTGCTCGAGGTGCTGGTGGAAAACCTGCCGGCCGACTGTGACGTACAGGCGCACCTGCGCGAGCTGGAAGGCGCGCTGCGGGGCCAACGCCGATTGTTGCGCGAGGTGAGCCTGCCGAATGGGGAACGCCACTTGCGCGACGACCCCAGCCAGGGTTCGCGTGTGGAGCGCGAAAGTGGTCGCGTGCGCTTGCGGGTTGGCGCTGCCCAGCGGCTGCTGCTGGCAGGCTACTCGAGCGTCGCGCATTTTTGTGCCGAATTCGGTAAAGCCATGGGCTTTGAAGTCATCCTCTGCGACCCGCGCGACGAAGTGCTGGAAGGCCTGGTGCTGGACGGCATCGAGGTGCGCCGCGAGCTGCCGTCAGCGTTTATCGCCAATGGCGGTTGCCATGCCGACACGGCAGTGGTTGCATTGACCCATGATCCGAAAATCGATGACCTGGCCATGCTTGAAGCGGTGCGTACCGAAGCGTTTTACATTGGCGTGATGGGCTCCAAGGCCACCTCCGACAAGCGTCGCGAACGCTTGCAGCGCATCGGCGGCCTGGACCCCGACGCGCTGGCGCGGATCCACGCCCCGATAGGCCTGAACCTGGGCAGCAAGACCCCGGCCGAGATCGCCCTGGCGGTACTTGCCGATATTCTGCGCCTGCGTAATGGCATCGGGCGGACGGCGCTGTGAGTGTGGTGGCGTTGGTATTGGCGGCTGGCAGCAGCGTGCGTTTCGGTGCTGACAAGCGCCGGGCCCTGATGGCCGATGGGCGCAGCTTGCTGGTACACAGCGTCGAACGTGCCTGTGCCGTGTTCGATGATGTGCGGGTGGTGCTGCGTGACGGCGAGCGGGGCGAGGCCCTCGGCTTGCCATCGGCGTGCCGGGTCATCTGCAGCGCGGATCACGCGCAGGGCTTAGGCCATAGTCTGGCGGCGGGCGCCGCGTCGCTGGTGGACAGCGACGCGCAGGCGGTGGCGATTGTGCTGGGCGACATGCCCTGGGTGGAACTCGGTACCCTCGATCTGCTTGCGCGCGAGGCCTGCGTGTCGACGATCGTGCTGCCTTGTCTTGCCGGGCAGCAGGGCCATCCGGTGTTGTTCGGACGGGAGTTCTGGCCCGCGCTTACGCAGCTGACGGGCGATGAGGGAGCGCGTTCGGTAGTGAAGGCGCATCCGGACCGTTGCATCAGGCTGGCCGTCGAAGATGCCGGAGTGCTGCGCGATGTCGATACGCCTGATGCACTGCGCCAGTGAACGCTGCTGTCGCAAGGGTTGGGCGGGAGGGTGGTGTCGTCCTTGAGATCGAGCGCCGCCCGCGCGGCGCATCGCGAGCTGCGCTCGCTCCTACGGTTGTTTCGGGCCAGTAACGTTTGTGACAGGCGTGCGCGACCGCCTTTTGGTACGAGACGCGATATCGCGCCATGCGCCAAGGCGTACGCGCGCAAATCCCCAAACGTAGGAGCGAGCGCAGCTCGCGATGCGCCGCGCGAGCGGCGCTCGATCTCCCCAACGCTGATGCCCGTCCCGGGGGTGTGGGGATCCGGGTTTTGCTGTAATGGGTAGGGCGGAAGGGTGTTGTCGTCCTTGAGATCGAGCGCCGCCCGCGCGGCGCATCGCGAGCTCTGCTCGCTCCTACGTTTGTTTCGGGCCAATAACGTTTGTGACAGGCGCGCGCGACCGCCTTGTTGGTGCGACGCGATAGCGCGCCGTGCGCCAAGGCGTACGCGCGCATAACCCCAAACGTAGGAGCGAGCGCAGCTCGCGATGCGCCGCGCGAGCGGCGCTCGATCTCCCCAACGCTGATGCCCGTCCCGGGGGTGTGGGGATTCGGTTTTTTCTGTAATGGGTAGGGCGGGAGGGTGTTGTCGTCCTTGAGATCGAGCGCCGCCCGCGCGGCGCATCGCGAGCTGCGCTCGCTCCTACGGTTGTTTCGGGCCAATAACGTTTGTGACAGGCGCGCGCGACCGCTTTGTTGGTGCGACGCGATAGCGCGCCGTGCGCCAAGGCGTACGCGCGCAAACGCCACAGGAATAATTGGCCCGAAACAAACGTAGGAGCGAGCAGAGCTCGCGATGCGCCGCGCGGGCGGCGCTCGATCTCCCAGGCGCTGAAAGCATCAAGGCGGCCACAAAAAGGTCCATAATTCCCCCTTAATCCCCCCATAGTGCAATACCAGCCACACCACTCCGGGAGCCTCACCATGCACGTTCTGCTCTGCGAGGACGACGACCTGATCGCCAGCGGCATCTGTGCAGGCCTCACTGCCCAAGGCCTGATCGTCGATCGCGTGGCCAACGCCGCCAGTGCCCGGGCATTGCTGCAGGCAGCGCGCTTCGACGTAATGATTCTCGACCTGGGCCTGCCCGATGAAGACGGCCTCAAGCTGCTGCGCCGCCTGCGCCAGCAAGGTATCGACCTGCCCGTGCTGGTGCTCACCGCACGCGATGCGGTCACCGACCGGGTCGACGGCCTGCAGGCCGGTGCCGACGACTATTTGCTCAAACCCTTCGACCTGCGCGAACTGGCAGCGCGGCTGCACACCTTGCTGCGCCGCGTGGCAGGACGGGCCGTCAACGTGATCGAACACGGTCCGCTGCGCTACGACCCGAGCAGCTGCGAAGCGACTCTGGCAGGGCAAACCGTGGATTTGTCGCGGCGTGAACAGGCGCTGCTCCAGGCATTGCTGCACAACCCCGGTCGCGTGCTGTCCAGCGAGCAACTCAAAGACTGCGTCTACGGCTTCAGTGACGAGGTCGAAAGCAACGCCCTCAACGTGCATATCCATCACTTGCGGCGCAAGCTTGGCAACGGCATCGTCGAAACCGTGCGCGGCCTGGGTTATCGGCTGGGGCCGGCGCAGGCCCAGCAGGACTCAGCACCATGAGCCTGCGGGTACGCCTGAGCCTGATCCTGGGCAGCGCGTTCATCATCATCTGGGCCCTGGCGGCAGCGTGGATGCTGCGCGACCTGCGCCAACAGATGATGTTTTCCCTCGACCAGCGCCTGGTGGCGTCGGCGCGCATGGTGGCCGGGTTGATCGACCAGCTGCCGCAACCGCTGACGGCCAAGGGCGAAGAGGCGCACATCGCTGCCGACCAGCTGAGCGTGCCTGACGGCATGGCCTGCCAGGTCAGTTCACTGCGCGGCGAAATCCTGGCCAGCAACCACAAGCACGATGGCGCCATGGATGACCAGCGCAGCGGCTTTGGCGACCAGACCATCGATGGCGCGTTGTGGCGCACCTTCACCTACAACCATGCCGACGTGCGCATCACCACCGCCGACCGGCACCTGGAGCGTGAGGCGCTGAACCAGTCGATCCTGCTGGCCGCCTCGGCCCCGGTGCTGATGGCCTTGCTGGGTAGCCTGGGCCTGCTGTGGATCGGCCTGGGCAAGGGCCTGGAGCCGCTCAATCGCATGCGTGACGCCCTGCGCAGGCGGCGTGCCGACAGTGTTGAGCCGCTGCGGGTGGCGGGCTTGCCCAGCGAATTGCAGCCCTTGCTCGATACCCAGAACCAGCTGTTCCTGCGCATCGCCCAGACCCTCGAACGCGAGCGGCGCCTGACCGACGATGCCGCCCACGAGCTGCGCAGCCCGCTGACTGCGATCAAGACCCACCTGCAGGTGGCCCAGATGACCGATGGCGCAGTGCGCGAGCAGGCGCTGGCGCATGCCGAGCAGGGCGCCGACCGCATGCATCGCACCCTTGAGCAGTTGCTGATGCTGGCGCGGGTCGAGGGCAGCCTGTCGTTCGAGGACGGCGTGCAGTGCAGTGCTGAACAAGTCGTGCATCAGGCGCTACAGGATGCCGGCGCAGGAGACGACCGGCGTATCGTCCTGCGCCTGCCCGAGCAGGCTGCGCAAGTCTACCTGGCCATGCCCGCGCCGCTGGCGGTGGCGGCGCTGCGTAATTTGCTGGACAACGCCCTGCGCCATGGCGGGGACAGCGAAGTGGAAGTGCAGGTGCAAATGGCCGAAGGGCAGGTTGGGTTCCTGGTGCGCGACCATGGCCCAGGCATTGCCGAGCACGACCTGCAGCATTTGACCCAGCGCTTCTGGCGCACCGGCCAGAGCAGCGGTTGCGGCTTGGGTCTGGCGATTGTGCAGGCCATCGCGCAACGCTGCGCGGGTAGCCTGCGTTTCGACAGCGACGACAGTGGGCTGCGAGTGCTGCTGCAGGTGCCGGCACAGTTGGGCAAAATCCCGTAACAACGGCTAAATCCTCTGCGCACTCAAGCGTTTTCCAAGCGATAACTGCCCATTCGCTTGCTTGCGAGGATTCACCCATGTCCACCGCCACCAGCCTGGCTCAGGTTGCACCGCCCGGGGCGCCGCAGCCGTTGTACGAATTCAGCGAGTCGCCGCTGCTGCAGCGTCAGCAGCAACAGGAGTCGAACGCCCGGAGCTACCCACGGCGCCTGCCGCTGGCGCTCAAGCGCGCCCGCGGCATCTACGTCGAGGACGTCGAAGGCCGGCAGTTCATCGATTGCCTGGCCGGCGCCGGGACCCTCGCGCTGGGACACAATCATCCGGTGGTGATCGAGGCGATCCAGCGGGTCTTGGCCGACGAGTTACCCCTGCATACCTTGGACTTGACCACGCCGGTCAAGGACCGCTTCGTCCAGGACCTGTTCGGCATCCTCCCAGAAGCCCTGCGCCGGGAAGCCAAGGTCCAGTTCTGCGGCCCCACCGGCACCGATGCGGTTGAAGCAGCGCTCAAGCTGGTGCGCGGCGCCACCGGCCGCAGCACTGTGCTGGCCTTCCAGGGCGCCTACCACGGCATGAGTCAGGGTGCGCTGAGCCTGATGGGCAGTCACGGCCCCAAGCAGCCGCTGGGGGCACTGCTGAGCAACGGTGTGCAGTTCATGCCGTACCCTTACGATTACCGTTGCCCGTTCGGTCTGGGGGGCGAGGCGGGGGTCAAGGCCAACCTGCATTACCTGGAAAACCTGCTGCTCGACCCAGAAGGCGGCGTGCCATTGCCTGCAGCGGTGATCCTTGAGGTGGTGCAGGGCGAGGGAGGCGTGATCCCCGCCGACATCCAGTGGTTGCAAGGCGTGCGGCGCATCACCGAACAAGCCGGGGTGGCGATGATCGTCGACGAGATCCAGAGCGGCTTTGCCCGCACTGGGCGGATGTTCGCGTTCGAGCACGCCGGCATCGTGCCGGATGTGGTCACCTTGTCCAAAGCCATTGGCGGCAGCCTGCCACTGGCGGTGGTGGTCTACCGTGACTGGCTGGACACCTGGAAGCCGGGCGCGCACGCCGGCACCTTCCGCGGTAACCAGATGGCCATGGCCGCAGGCTCGGCGGTGATCGATCACCTGCTCGAGCACCGCCTGGCGGCGCATGCCGAGGCCATGGGGCAGCGTCTGCGTGAGCACCTGCTGCGCCTGCAGCGCGACTACCCACAGTTGGGCGATGTACGGGGCCGTGGCCTCATGCTGGGCGTGGAGCTGGTCGATCCGCTCGGCAAGCCCGACACGCTGGGCCATCCGCCGGCGCACCGCCTGCTGGCGCCGAAGGTGCAGCGCGAATGCCTGCGCCGTGGGCTGATTCTCGAGTTGGGCGGGCGCCACGGCGCGGTGGTGCGTTTCCTGCCACCGCTGATCATCAGCGCCGAGCAGATCGACGAAGTCGCACAACGCTTCGCGCAGGCGCTAGCCGCCGCCATCTGAGTGACAAGGGCCGCTGCGCGGCCCTTTTTTGCGTTCGCCAGCGCCTATTTTCGCCCCTGACCTACCGAGCCACACCCGCCAGTTGCCAACCGCCACCCAAGGCCTTGTACAACGCCACACTGGCTTGCAGGCGGGCCAGGCGCAAGGTGGCTTGCTGATCCTGGGCCTGGTACAGCGTGCGTTGGGTTTCGAGCACGCTGAGCAGGGTTTCGGCGCCAGCGGCATACCGCCGTTGGGCCAGGTCAAAGGCGACCTGCGCCTGTTCGACTTGCCGATCCTGCCACTGGCGCTGCCGATCCACCCCGTGGATGGCGTTGAGCGCTTTTTCCACATCGGCAAAGCCCGCCAGAATGCTCGCCCGGTAGCTTTCCAGCAGCTCGCTCTGCTCGGCCTCGGCGAGTTGTTGCGCCGCCCGCAGTCGACCATTGTTGAACACCGGCGCCACCAGCCCGGCAGCCAAGGTGTAGAAAGCGCTGTCAAAGACGTGGGGCAGGGTAGGGGCGCCGGTGCCCAGGTTGGCGCCCAAGGTCAGCTTTGGCAGCAGCGCGGCCCTGGCCACTTGGATGTTGGCGTGGGCGGCGGCCAGCCGCGCTTCAGCGGCGGCGATGTCAGGCCGGCGCGTCAGCAACTGGCTGGGCACGCCGCTGCCGATGTCCGGCCAGTGCAAGGCGGCCAGGGTATCGCGGCTGGCAGGCAGCGCCTGCACCGGGTCCCCGAGCAGGGTTGCCAGGGTGATGCGGTTGTCTTGCCACTGCTGCTCGAGCAACGGCAGCTGGCGCTGCTGGGCCGCCACCAGGCTGCGCTGCTGGGCCAGCTCGAGACGAGTCGCCGAGCCTGCGCCTTGGCGGGTTTCGACCAGCGCCAGTACGTCACGGGCATTGCTCAGGTTGAGGCGGGCGATGCGCAGTTGTTCTTGCACGGCCAGGCCCTGCAGGTACGTGTTCGCCACACTGCTGATCAGGGTCAGCTCGACCGTCTGGCGCTCGAAGCGACTGACCTCGAGGCTGTGCAAGGCGCTCGCCCGCGCAGCGCGCAGACTGCCCCAGAAGTCGATCTCGTAGCTGGCAGCCAGTTGCAGGCCGAACGAGGTGCTGGTGCGCTCGTAACGGCTGACGTCCAGCTGATCGTAGCCCTCGCCATGCAGCAGGCGCTGACGACTGCCGTCGAATTCGAATTTCAGCTCCGGTAGCAGTGGTGCGCCGGCGATCACCGCGCGCGCTTGCGCTTGGCGCACCCGCGCGGTAGCAGCGCCAAGGTCATGGGCATTGGTCCTGGCGCGCTCGACCAGCCGGCTTAGTTCGGCACTCTCGAAAGCCTGCCACCACTGGGACGGGGGCAGCTCGCCCGCGGCCTTGGCGCTGCCGCTTTGCCAGGCGGGCGGCGCGGTGATGCCGCTGGGTGGCGCGGGCGAGAGGCTGCAGGCGGTGAGGCCCAGGCACAGGGTCAACAGGCTGATGCGGCTTGGCAGGGTCATGGACTATTCGCTGGTAAGGGCTTTGACCGGGTCGAGTCGGGCGGCTTTGCGTGCCGGCATGAAGCCGAACACGACGCCGGTGAGCACGGCGCAGGAAAAGGCGCCGAGCATGGCGGGCAGGGTGAACGCCACCGCTACCTTGCCCAGCAATAGCGCGCCGCCGATCAGCAGCGCCAGGGTGATGCCGGTGATGCCGCCGACCATCGACAGCAGCACCGCTTCGCTGAGGAACTGGCGCAGGATGTCGTGCTGGCGCGCGCCGGTGGCCATGCGGATGCCGATCTCGCGGGTTCGTTCGCGCACCGTCATCAGCATGATGTTCATCACCCCGATGCCGCCGACCAGCAAGGAAATGGCGGCGATGGCGCCGAGCATCAGCGACAGGCTGTTCTGGGTGCGCGCCTCAGCCTGGATCAGCGCTGCCGAGTTGGTCAGCTCGAAGTCGTCGCGGCCCTGGTGGCGTTGACGCAGCAGGCGGCCGACGGCGGCTTCGGTTTCATCGACACGGGTGGCGTCGGCTGCGGTGATGGTGATGTAGTCCGGCGCCCGTTGCCCGAACAGGCGGATCGCGGCGGCGGCGTAGGGCACCACGACGCGTCCGTCGGCATCGGTGTCGCCAGAGCTTGCGCCCTTGCCAGCCAGGATTCCGATTACCTGAAACGGCACATTGCCGATCAGAATGTACTGACCGAGCGGATCGCGATCAGGCGCCAACATCTGCTGGCGGACTTTTTGTCCGATCACTGCCACCGCTGCGCCGCTGGCTTCGTCGTCCTCGCTGAAGAAGTCTCCCTCGACCGCTGGCCAGTTGAAGATCGACGGGAACTGATTGTTGTTACCGCCCACGTAATACTGCTGGCTCTGGTTGCCGTTGCGCACCATGACCTTGGCGCCCAATACCGGCATGATCTGCCTGACTTGCGGCAGCTGGCCGATGGCGGCCACATCGTCGAGGGTGATGATGCCGGCCGGCTCGCCAAGGCTGGCCGGCTTGCCATCGAGGTAGAGGATGTTCGAGCCGAAGGCAGCCATCTGCGCCATGACCTGGCGCTTACTGCCTTCGCCGACCGCCAGCATGACCACCACCGACGCTACGCCGATGACGATGCCGAGCAAGGTCAGGGCGGTGCGGAAGCGGTTGACCCACATCACCCGCCAGGCCGCTTGCAGCGCTTCGAACAGCTCGCCTTTCCAGGCTCCGCGTTGCGTCGCACCGCAGTCCAGGCGCTGGCGCAGTTCGTCGGCCTGTAGGCCAGGATGCGGCGCGCCGGGTGTAGGTTGCTCGCCGGTGTCGCTGAGCAGTTGGCCGTCACCGATCTCGATCACCCGTTGGGCCCGGGCTGCGACCTTAGGGTCGTGGGTGATGAGGATGATGACGTGGCCCTGGCTGGCCAGCTCGTCCAACAGCGCCATGACTTCGGTGCCGCTGTGGCTGTCGAGTGCGCCGGTGGGTTCGTCGGCCAGGATGATATGCCCGCCATTCATCAGCGCGCGGGCGATCGACACCCGTTGCTGCTGCCCGCCCGAGAGCTGGTGCGGGCGGTTGCCACTGCGACTGGCCAGGCCCAGGCGCTCGAGCAGGGCGGCAGCCCGCGCGTGCCGCTCGGCGGCGGGGGTGCCGGCATAGATGGCCGGCATTTCGACGTTTTCCTGGGCCGAACCCGAGGCGATCAAGTGGTAGCCCTGGAACACGAAACCGAAGGCTTCGCGGCGCAGCCAGGCCAGCGCATCGTTGTCCAGCGCCGCCACATCCTTGCCGGCGAAGCGGTAACTGCCGGTGCTTGGGCGATCGAGGCAACCGAGGATGTTCATCAGGGTCGATTTGCCCGAGCCGGAAGCGCCGACGATGGCGACGAACTCACCGGGGTAGATGCTCAGGCTGATGCCGCGTAATACTTCGACTTCGGGGGTGTCGACCCCGCCGTAGCGCTTGCGGATATCAACCAGCTCGATCAATGGCGCCGTCATTCAGCCCCCACTGGCGCTGGGGGCGCCCATCAGCAATTGCTCGCCTTCGCTGAGCCCATCCACGACCTCGATGCGCAAGCGGTCGCTGATGCCGGTGCGAACCGGGCGTTGCACCACCTTGCCATGCGGTTCGAGCACGCGGGCCACGTAATGGCCGTCGACCTCCTCCAGCGCGGCCATCGGCACGTTGAGCACGGCGCTGGCCTGGCCGGCGACGAAAAACACCTGGGTGGTCATGTCGGCCATCAGTGCGCCGTCCGGGTTGTCGACGTCCAGCAGCACGGTGTACTGCACCACCTGGCTACCTGCGCTACCCGCGTTGGCCGGGCTGCCGCCGCCCTGACTGGCCTGCTCCAAGGGCTTGGGCGGCAGCGGCAGAATCTGCCGTACACGGCTGTGCCAGCGCCGTTTGCCGCCCGCCAAGGTGGTGAAGTAGGCGCTCATGCCGGGTTTGACCTTGCCGATGTCGGCTTCCGAAACCTGGGCCCAGACGGTCATCGGCGACAGCTTGGCGATGCGCAGGATCAGCGGCGTTTGTTGCTGGGCATTGAGGGTCTGGCCCTCGCGGGCATCGACCGCCACCACGGTACCGTCCATGGGTGCGTAGATACGCGTGTAGCCGAGCTGCGCCTCGGCGCTGCGCAGGCTGGCCTGGGCTTGCCGAATCTGTGCCTGGAACATGTCGATACGCGCCTGGGTAACCTTCGCCTGGGCCGCTGCGGCCTGCAGGTCTTCCTCGCGGGTTGCCCCGGCGGCGGCCAGGTCGCGCTGGCGTTTGAGCTGCTGGCCAGCCAGCTGGAACTGCGCGCGCTGTTCGGCGAGCTGGGCCTTGAGGTTGTCGATGGCGAAGCGCCCGGCATCGAGCTGCGCCTGCTGGGTGGAGGGGTCGATTTCGACCAGCAATTGGCCTTCGCGCACGGCGTCGCCGGCTTCCACGTGCAATTTGCGAATTTGCCCGGACGCCTGGGCGCCGACATCCACGTAACGGCGTGGTTGCAACGTACCCAGCGCGGTCACACTGCTCTCGATGTCGCCGCGTGTCACGGCGATGGTATCGAGCGACTGCTCGGCGAACGGCGAGGATTGCCAGGCAACCAGGCCGGCCAGGCTGAGCAAGCCCACGCTGGCAAGCGCCCAGCGGCGACGGGGGGAGGGTAAGCGGCTCATGCGGACTTCCAGCCTGGGTGGTGATGATGCGCGGTCTGTAGCGGTGCGCAGCGAAGTCCCAGATAAACGAAGCCTGGGCAAGCGGATTTAGCCTCAGGCCTGTTGATGGCGGCTGCGCGGCAGGGGTAAGGCTGATGCTCAGGTTAAATGCGCGTGAAAATTCTGTGTGATGGCCGCTTGATTTCTCGCAGGTTCACGACAACTATCTAGTTTGACCCCGCCAGGCAGCGCCCTGGTGTCTGCCTGTTGCTTGGGCGCGTGGTCAGGTAGCTGTGCTGACATTGACCCCAAGGCCCAGGTCCGACCATGACGAACAAGACCTTGCGCATCCTGATCGCCGACGAGCACCTGCACCAGCGCTTGCAGCTGGAAAAGCTGCTCAACGGGCTGGGCTATTACCGAATCGCCCCGGTCGAGTCCTTCGACGAGTTACAGCGTTTGGTGCACTCGGCCTTGCAACCATTCAACCTGCTGCTGGGCAACATCGAGCTGGCCAGCCACGTGGGGGTCGACCTGGAGCGTTTTTGCCGGGTCAGCGCGCAGATTCAGCACGCCCTGCTGTATCACACCCAGCACCTGAAGGTGCCCGCAGTGCCGGCAACCGAGCGCCAAGCGGTCAGCGTGAGCCTGCCCCAGGCACCCGACAACGATGCCTTGCAGTCCTTCATGGCGATCATCGACAGCCCCGTGCTGGTGGGCAAGATCGCCCTGCCAGCAGGGCTGGCGCCAGGTGCCACACAGCGGCGCCGGTCTGGTCATTTCGCCCCCACCGTGTTCAGCCGTTAACCCCCGCGCTGGGGCAAGCCCCCGGGCATTTGGTATCCTCATGCCCTTTGCCGATTCGCGGAACCTGTCATGACTGCCATCGATACCGCTCGCCCGCCCCGGTTCAGCCGCGGCGATCACCGGACGCTGGGCCTTGCGGCCTTGGGCGGCGCGCTGGAAATCTATGATTTCATCATCTTCGTGTTCTTTGCCCTGACCCTCAGCCAGCTGTTCTTCCCGCCGCAGATGCCCGAATGGCTGCGCTTGCTGCAGAGCTTCGGCATCTTCGTCACCGGCTACCTGGCCCGACCGCTGGGCGGCATCCTGATGGCGCACTTTGCCGATCACCTGGGCCGCAAGCGGGTCTTCAGTCTGAGCATTCTGATGATGGCGCTGCCCTGCCTGTTGATCGGGGTGATGCCGACTTACGCCGAGATCGGTTATGCGGCGCCGTTGATCCTGCTGGCGTTGCGCATCCTGCAGGGCGCTGCGGTGGGCGGCGAGGTGCCAAGCGCCTGGACCTTCGTCGCCGAGCATGCGCCACCCGGGCGTCGTGGTTACGCACTGGGCTTTCTGCAGGCGGGGTTGACCTTTGGTTACCTGCTCGGTGCATTGACCGCGACACTGCTGGCGCAGCTGTTCACGCCGCAGGAAATCCTCGACTACGCCTGGCGCTACCCGTTTCTGCTGGGTGGCGTCTTCGGGGTGATCGGCGTCTGGCTACGCCGCTGGCTAAGCGAAACGCCTGTGTTCCTGGCCCTGCGCGAACGTCGCCAGGAGCCGGTCAGGTTTCCGCTGCGCCAGGTACTTGGGCAACACCGCTCAGCCTTGATCCCGGCCGCCTTGCTGACCTGCGTGCTGACCTCGGCGGTCGTGGTGCTGGTGGTCATCACCCCGACGGTGATGCAGCAACGTTTCGCCATGAGCGCAGGGCACACGTTTGCCCTGAGCAGCGTCGGCATCGTTTTTCTCAACTTAGGCTGCGTGCTGGCCGGGCTGCTGGTCGATCGCCTGGGCGCCTGGCGCGCATTGATGATCTACAGCGCGCTGCTGCCGCTGGGGATCGGCGCGTTGTACGCAAGCCTGGTGTGCCAGTGGGGCCTGACGGGGCTGGCCTACGCCCTGGCCGGGCTGGCCTGCGGCGTCGTCGGGGTGGTGCCGTCGGTGATGGTCGGGCTGTTTCCGGCGCAAATTCGGGTGTCGGGCATCTCGTTCACCTATAACGTGGCCTATGCCCTGTGGGCGAGCACCACGCCCTTGGCATTGATTGCGCTGATGCCATGGAGCCCGTGGGTGTGTGTCGGCTTTTGCTTGATCATGGGCCTGGTCGGCGTGGTCACGGCGCTTCATTACGGGCGCCGCGAGCCGCTGACATTCGCTGCCGAGCCAGGCATCGCACTGTGCGCTGACAAATAAGGCGCTGCAAAAAAAGCCCCCGGTTCTTGCGAGCCGGGGGCTTTTTCACGCCTTGCGAAGGGCAGGGGCCTTACATGTTCGGGTAGTTAGGCCCACCGGCACCTTCAGGCGCGACCCAGGTGATGTTCTGCGCCGGGTCCTTGATGTCGCAAGTCTTGCAGTGCACGCAGTTCTGCGCGTTGATCTGGAACCGCTTGCTGCCGTCTTCCTGGGTAACCACCTCATAGACCCCGGCCGGGCAGTAGCGCTGGGCCGGCTCGTCGTACAAAGGCAGGTTGCTGGCGATCGGCACGCTCGGATCGGTCAGCTTCAGATGGCAGGGCTGCTCCTCTTCATGGTTGGTGCTGGAGAGGAACACCGAGCTGAGCTTGTCGAAGCTAAGCTTGCCGTCGGGCTTGGGGTAGTCGATCTTCTTCGAGTCGGCCGCGAGCTTGAGGCAGGCGTAGTCGGGCTTGTTGTCATGCAGGGTGAACGGCAGCTTGCCAGCGAACCAGTTCTGGTCGATGTAGTTGAAGGCGCCGCCAAGCAATGGCCCGAACTTGTGGATCGCAGCGCCGAAGTTGCGGCTGGCGAACAGTTCCTCGTACAGCCAGCTAGCCTTGAAGGCGCTGACATAACCGTCGAGCTGATCACCCCCGTCGCGGCCGGCGAACAAGGCATCGGCGACCGCCTCGGCGGCAAGCATGCCCGAC
The DNA here is from genome assembly GCF_052041965.1 of Pseudomonas sp. SMSB3. Lineage (NCBI taxonomy): Bacteria > Pseudomonadati > Pseudomonadota > Gammaproteobacteria > Pseudomonadales > Pseudomonadaceae > Pseudomonas > Pseudomonas sp. SMSB3. The sequence continues at coordinate 176,978 of NZ_JBKGGV010000007.1, forward strand.
TTCATTGCGGTATGGCTGCCCTTGATCTTGGAGAAGTTCAGGGTGCCCAGGTCGCAGCCGATCAGCGCGCCGCCGTTGAAAACCATCTTGGGCAGCGAATTCAGGCCACCTTTGCTAATGGCACGGGCGCCGTAGCTGATGCGCTTGCCGCCTTCGAGGTACTGGCTGATGACCGGATGGTGCTTCAGCCGCTGGAACTCGTCGAACGGCGAAAGGTAAGGGTTGGCGTAGGACAGGTCGACGATCAGGCCAACCACCACCTGGTTGTTTTCCAGGTGATACAGGAACGACCCGCCGGTGTTGTCCTTGCTGGTGACATCGAGCGGCCAGCCAGCGGTGTGGACCACCAGGCCCTGCTCGTGCTTGGCCGGATCGATTTCCCAGATTTCCTTGAGGCCGATGCCGTAGTGCTGGACGTCGGCGTCGCTGTCGAGGTTGAAGCGCTGGATCAGCTGCTTGCCGATGTGGCCGCGGCAGCCTTCGGCGAACAGGGTGTATTTGGCGCGCAGTTCCATGCCGGGGGTGTACAGACCTTCTTTGGGATTGCCCTCACGGTCGACACCCAGATCACCGGTGACGATGCCGCGGACCACGCCGTTATCGTCGAACAACGCTTCCTGGGCGGCGAAGCCCGGATAGATTTCCACGCCCAGGTTCTCGGCCTGCTGGGCCAGCCAGCGGCACAAGTTGCCCAGGGAAATGATGTAGTTGCCGTGGTTGTGCATGGTCTTGGGCACAAACAGGTCAGGGACCTTGGTCGAGCTGCCGGCATCCTTGAGCACATAGATGTCGTCACGCTTGACCTCGGTGTTCAGCGGTGCGCCGAGCGCCTTCCAGTCAGGGAACAGCTCGTTCAGCGCGCGCGGTTCGAACACGGCGCCGGAAAGAATGTGAGCACCGACTTCGGAGCCTTTTTCCACCACGCAGACGCTGATCTCGTTACCGGCTTCGGCGGCCTTCTGCTTCAGGCGGCAGGCGGCGGACAGGCCCGCGGGGCCTGCCCCGACGATGACCACGTCGAATTCCATGTATTCGCGTTCCACAGGTTCTCTCCTACTCATCAAGGCTCGTGCTGTTGCTTGGTCTTATGGGTGCTTGCGTGCGGCGGCGCTGCGAGGCGCAAAGCTGTAGCAACGCAATGGACGGACTACACCGCTTTGTCTTGGCGCGCATTATATCTACACCACTTGGCGGGTCCAATACAAACGTTTGTTTGAATTTGCCGCAGCCCAGTAAAATCACAGGAGTGCGGCTAGAAGGTGACCGATATGCCGTATTGACCGGATGGGGTGATCCGGTCAAGATACGAGCGGTTTTACGTTCGCCGTAGGCTTGCAGCCGGGCGCAGGTACACCTCTAAAGACAGGTGCGGAGCAGGCTGGCGTTCGATGCAGAGCGGTACAGGCCGGTTTGTAGTGGAGTTTACACTTCACGACAGCAAATGACCCGTGGGGATTTGCCGCAACAGTCGTGAAAGGACTGTTCGGTCACCATCAATTTTCCCGATGCCGGTACGTTTTTCAGAGGTGCCCTTGTACCCACGCGCATCGCAGGGCTTTGCCCCAGGCGACTATCTATTCACCGGAGAGTAACGAGGAATCCATGAAGGTTCTTGTAGCTGTCAAACGAGTGGTCGACTACAACGTCAAGGTTCGCGTCAAGGCGGACAACTCCGGCGTCGACCTTGCTAACGTCAAGATGTCCATGAACCCCTTCTGCGAAATCGCCGTGGAAGAAGCCGTACGCCTGAAGGAAAAGGGCATTGCCAGCGAAATCGTCGTGGTTTCCATCGGCCCGACCTCTGCCCAGGAGCAACTGCGCACCGCCCTGGCCCTTGGCGCCGACCGCGCCATCCTGGTCGAAGCGGCAGAAGAACTGAACTCCCTGGCGGTGGCCAAGGCGTTGAAAGCGGTTGTCGACAAGGAGCAGCCACAGCTGGTGATCCTCGGCAAGCAGGCCATCGACAGCGACAACAACCAGACCGGCCAGATGCTGGCTGCGTTGACCGGCTATGCCCAGGGCACCTTCGCCTCCAAGGTCGAAGTGGCGGGCGACAAGCTCAACGTCACCCGTGAAATCGACGGCGGCCTGCAGACCGTAGCGTTGAACCTGCCTGCCATCGTCACCACCGACCTGCGGCTGAACGAGCCACGCTACGCGTCGCTGCCCAACATCATGAAGGCCAAGAAGAAGCCACTGGAGACCCTCACCCCCGACGCACTGGGCGTTTCCCTGGCTTCCACCACCAAGACCTTGAAAGTCGAAGCCCCGGCTGCCCGCAGCGCTGGCATCAAGGTCAAATCGGTGGCCGAACTGGTCGAGAAGCTGAAGAACGAAGCGAAGGTAATCTAAATGACTATCCTGGTTGTCGCTGACCTTCTACAAGGTCCTGAGAACGTTGCCGTAGCCCCGGCCACCCTGAACACTGTTGGCGCCGCGGCCAAGATCGGTGGTGATGTCCACGTACTGGTCGCAGGCGCAAATGTCGGCGCTGCCGCCGAAGCCGCTGCCAAGATCGCCGGTGTGGCCAAGGTGCTGGTGGCCGATAACGCCGCCTACGCCCACGCGCTGCCGGAAAACGTCGCGCCGCTGATCAAAGAGCTGGCCGGCGCCTACAGCCACGTGCTGGCTGCGGCCACCACCAATGGCAAGAACATCCTGCCGCGCGTGGCTGCACTGCTGGACGTCGACCAGATCTCCGAGATCATCTCGGTCGAGTCGGCCGATACCTTCAAGCGCCCGATCTACGCCGGTAACGCCATCGCCACCGTGCAATCGAGCGCTGCGGTGAAGGTCATCACCGTGCGTACCACCGGCTTCGACGCCGTGGCCAGCGAAGGCGGCTCGGCTGCCATCGAAGCCGTGGGCGCGGCTCACGATGCAGGTGTGTCGGCATTCGTCGGTGAAGAGCTTGCCAAGTCCGATCGTCCGGAGTTGACCGCTGCCAAGATCGTGGTCTCCGGCGGCCGTGGCATGGGCAATGGCGACAACTTCAGCCACCTGTACAGCCTGGCCGACAAGCTCGGCGCCGCTGTCGGTGCCTCGCGCGCTGCGGTTGACGCAGGCTTCGTGCCCAACGACATGCAGGTCGGCCAGACCGGCAAGATCGTCGCGCCGCAGCTGTACATCGCCGTCGGTATCTCCGGTGCGATCCAGCACCTGGCTGGCATGAAGGACTCCAAAGTGATCGTTGCGATCAACAAAGACGAAGAAGCGCCGATCTTCCAGGTGGCCGATTATGGCCTGGTCGCCGACCTCTTCGAGGCCGTGCCAGAGCTGGAAAAGCTGGTCTGATCTGCCTGCTTCACTTATAAAGAAGCCCGGCCCTCGCTTCGAGGGCCGGGCTTTTTTCGTTGCAGGGCAAGGAGTGAGCGATGCTGTTACGCAATGCGGGCAGAGGGCTGGCGTGTATGCTGGCGCTGCTGCCAGCGCTGGCCATGGCGGCTGGCAAGTGCGAGCGACTGGTGGCCACCGGCAGCCCGGACGCGCCGCCGTATGCCTGGCAAGATCCACAAGACCCCAAGCACCTGATTGGTGCCAACGTCGATCTCTTGCGCCAGGTGCTTGGCGAGCTGGGTATCAGTGTCGAGGTGCTCAACGCCGGACGGCGCGATGTGGCCTTGCAGGAGGTGCGCAGCGGGCGCATGGACCTGCTGCTCGACATGCCACTGCAGGTCGAGCAGCTGACCGCGATGGATTACCTGCACCCGCCATTGCAGCTCAACGAATACCTGGTATGGACGCGCCATGACGCGAGCCTGGTCTACGATGGCCCGGCAGATCTGGCCAAGTACCGCGGCAGCCTCTCCGAGCGTGCCCGCCTGACGCCTGCATTTTCTGCTTTCGCCAAGGCGCAACTGGACCTGGCGCCTGCGCAGAATCTCACCCAGGCGTTCCAGAAACTGATCCTGGGGCAGGTCGACTATGTACTGGCCGGGCGCTTCTCGGGCATGGCCATGACCCAGGGTCTGGGCATGAGCAATGACCTGATCGCCCGGGGTCTGCCTGTAGACCGCCCAGGGCTGTATCTGGCCTTGTCGCACAATTCAGCCTGCAATGACGCGTGGTTGCGTGGGCAACTGGCGAAAAAGCTGACAGAATTGCCGATCTCCGGCGTGTCCGAAGCTGTGCTGCAACGCAATGTCGAGCGCTGGAAAGCGCAAATGCAGGCGCAGGCCGACGCCCCAAAACAGTAGGAAGAATGCGTGAGAACCCAACCCCTTATCCTCGCCATGGTCATGCTCGCCATGGCTGGCTGTGCCAACGACCCGGCGCCTAATGAGCAGATGCGTATTTCCGAGCAGGCCCTGGAGCAGGCCAGGGCGGTTGGTGCCACCGACCAGGTCGAAGCGCTGAAGTTGGCAGAAGACAAATTCGCTCGAGCCAAGACCAACATGCTGACCGCCGACTACCGTGACGCGCGCATGCGTGCCGAGCAGGCCGAGCTGGATGCGCGCCTGGCTGAGGCGCAGGTGCTGAACCAGAAGAGCGATGAGCAACTCGAGCTGCTGCAGGCGCGGATCAAGCGCTTGCACAAGCAGTTGGAGGTGCAGCCATGATGCGCTTGCAGCGTAAGGCGCTGCTGGCCCTGTTGGTCCTCAGCGCAGGCCTGCAGGGTTGCGCCAGCCAGCGCAGTTCGGCGGCGCTGGAAGACGCCAGCGCGGCCTTCCAGAAGGTCAAGGACGATTCCGACGTGCTGCGCAGCGCGCCGCGCGATGTGATACGCGCCGGTGAGTCGCTGGCGCGGGCCGAACGGCTATCGAGCTATATCGGCAGCGGGAGCGACGTGCGTCATTATGCCTACCTGAGCCAACGCTACAGCGAGATTGCCGGCGAGCATGCCAAACTTGCAGCGAACCAGGAGCGCCTGGCCAAGCTCGACCTGGAGCGTCAGCGTCTGCAACTGGCATTGCGTGAGGCCAAGCTCGCCAGCGTTCAGCAACAGGGCAAATGGATCGAGCACCAAATTGCCGCATTGGCCTCCGAGCAGGCTGACCGTGGATTGGTGATGACCCTGGGCGATGTGCTGTTCGACACAGGCCGCGCCGAGCTGAAAAACTCGGCCAGCCGTACCGTGCTGAAACTGGTGCAGTTTCTGCAGTTGAACCCACGCCGTGTAGTGCGCATCGAGGGTTACACCGATAGCACCGGTACGCCTGAAGACAACCTCGCGTTGTCCCGCGACCGGGCCCAGTCGGTCGCCGACATGCTGGTCGACCTTGGGGTGGACGAGAAGCGTTTGCAGGTCGAGGGTTATGGCGACCAGTATCCCATCGAGGCCAATGCATCGGAGCGAGGCAGGGCGCAGAATCGCCGCGTGGAGATTGTTTTCTCCGACGACAAAGGCAAGCTGGCGCCTGCGCGCTGATGATGGGGTAGCGGGCTGGCGTCGCTCAAGGGTGCGCAAAGCCCCCATGATGACAGCTTCGCTGCCGATAATGCCGGGGCCCCGTCGCGGCCCTTTCGCGACACGAGGCCGCGCCCACGGTGACCTCGCTGTTGGGGAGATCAATTAATCATTTCGCAAGGTCTCACGCCGCTGTATCGTTGTTTGAGCTGCAAACTGTCCCAGTACACTTTGCAACTGTTACGGTATGCTTAGCCGTCAGTCAGTCTTACAAGAACAACACGCCGCGCCGAGACTTCGCCATGACCAACCTGCTGCTGTACCAGCGTATCGCCCAGCAACTGGCCGATGATATTCGTCGCGGTGTCTACCAGCCCGGCGAGCGCGTGCCATCGGTGCGCAAGATGAGCGCCCAGCTCAACGTCAGCCATGCCACGGTGTTGCAGGCCTACGCCAATCTTGAAGACCAGGGGCTGATTCGCGCTCGGCCGCAGTCCGGCTACTACGTCCATCAGACACCCGCCCTGACCGCGCAGACCCCTGATATCGCGCGGGTCGAACGCCCAGGCTTGGTCACCCGCGCCAGTATCATCCAGCAAGTGCTGACCGAAGCGCGTCGTGATGGCGTATTCCCCTTTGGCGCCGCCGTGCCGCATGTCGACTATTTGCCTGTGAGGGCGCTGCATCAGCAGATAGCCAAGGTCACGCGGTTTCACAGCCCGCGGGCATTCAGCTACATGTTCAGCCCCGGTTTCGAACCCCTGCGTCGACAGATTGCCATCCGCATGCGCGACGCCGGTGTGTTGGTCGATCCGCGCGAAGTCATCGTCACCCATGGGTGCGTGGACGCCTTGCAGATGTCACTGCGCGTATTGACCCGCCCTGGTGACCTGATCGCCGCCGAGTCGCCGACTTATTACGGGTTGTTGCAATTGGCCGATTTGCTGGGGCTGAAAGTGATCGAGATCCCCAGCGACCCTGCGACCGGCATCAGCCTTGAGGCCCTGCAGCTTGCTGCCAACCAATGGTCGATCAAGGCGCTGGTGTTGACCTCGCGCTTGAGCAATCCGCTGGGCGGCACTGTGCCCGAAGAGCGGCAGAAGCAACTGTTGCGCCTGGCCTCGGACTTCGATATCCAGATCGTCGAGGACGATATCTATGGCGAATTGATGTTCGAGCAAGGCAAGACCAAGGCGCTCAAGGCCTTCGACCGGCTTGACCGGGTGATCTACTGCTCGAGTTTCTCCAAGACGTTATCTCCTGGCGTGCGTGTCGGCTGGATGGTGGCGGGGCGTTATCAGGATGAGATTCAGCGTCTGCAGACCTTTACGACCCATTCGGCCTGCAGCGTCACCCAGATGGGCGTGGCTGCCTACCTGGAAAACGGCGGTTATGACCGGCATCTGCGCTTCATTCGTCAGGAGTACCGGAAAAACCTCAGTGCCTATCAATTGGCAGTGCAGCAGCATTTCCCCGAAGGCACGCAAATGACTCGGCCAACGGGCGGCTTCATTCTCTGGGTCAGCCTGCCTGGCCGGGTCAACACCCAGGAGCTGCACGTACGGGCCCTGGAGCAAGGCATCAGCATCGCGCCGGGGCTGATTTTCAGCAATACCGAGCAGTTCAACCACTGCATTCGCTTGAACTGCGGTATTCCATGGAACAAGGAGGCCGAGCGGGCAGTCATTACCCTGGGGCTGCTGGCTCAGCAATTATGCCGGGAGTCACAGTCCTCACTAATGTAGGCTTGCCAGCGACCGATGGAGCGGTGAGCATATGCCTTCTTTTCGCTTGCGCCTTTCGTTGATGTCCATGAACCTTTTGCGTAGTGTCGCCCTGATTGTCCTTGCCATGCCGTTGTGTCTGCCTGCTGCCGTGGCGCAGGCCGCGCAGCCTGCCGTGCAGGCGGGGCAGGGCGGGACGGGCAACAAGCCTGCGGCAACGTCCAAGCCTGCAGCTAAGTCCAAGCCTGCCGCCAACAAGCGCAAGGGCAAGGCCAAGACCGTCAGCAAAGAGGTCAAGCAGCCGCTGCCCAAGGCCAAGCTCGACCTGAGCTTGCCAACCCACATGGTCGAGGAGCTCGACCCCGCCGTGGGTGACGCGACGCTGCGGCGCAAGCCTATCCTGCCGGCCATGTTTCCTGACAAGGCAGGCGACTCTGATAGCCCGTTTCAGCTCAATGGCCGCTTGATCAGCAATGAAATGCAGTTACAACTGCGCAATGACAGCCGGCGTGATGTAGAGGGTGCGGCCATCGAGTTTCAATTCCGCAATTGAGCGAGCGCAACTGACTGCAAAGTCACGGCAGATTTCATCCGCCTGGCAATTTCAAACGTCTGTTTGAGCGGTTACTATTCCAGTGCGTCCGCCCCATCCTGTTCCACGGAGTCTGTTTGACCATGAAGTGTCGTGAAGGCTGCGGTGCCTGCTGCATCGCCCCATCCATCTCTTCGGCGATGCCGCGCATGCCTGATGGCAAGCCCGCTGGCCAGCGCTGCCTGCACCTGACGGCGGACAACCTCTGCGAGCTGTTCGGCTTGCCCGAGCGGCCAGCGGTGTGCGGGGGCTTCAAAGCCGATGTCGAGGTGTGTGGCAGCGACCGTGACGAGGCGATCAGGATTCTGGGTTGGTGGGAGCAGATGACGGCGGCGTAAAAGGCTGGATCTTCGACAACAAGGATAAGCATGATGAGATCGTTCAAGCGTATTGCACTGCTGTGTGGCATGGGAGTTCTGCTGGCGCCGGCGGCCTGGGCCGAGAACTGGCAGGTGGCCAAGGACGAGGATGGCATCAAGGTTTCGCTCAGCGAGGTGCCGGGCTCCAAGTACAAGGCTTACCAGGGCATCACCCTGATCAAGGCGCCGCTGGCCAAGGTTCAGGCGCTGCAGGAAGACGTGGCGGGGGCTTGTGCCTGGATCCACGAGTGCAAGACACAGAAACTGCTCAAGCACGAAGGCGACCAGAGCTGGACCTACACGCAGTTCAACACGCCGTGGCCAGTGACGCCGCGTGACTCCGTGCTGCGGGTGACCACGGTCAAGGGTGCCGATGGCAGCCTGACCCGCAAGCTTGAGGAAGAGCCGACCTACATTGCGGAAGAAAAAGGCTTCGTGCGCGTGGCCAAGGTGGAGGGCTTCTGGAAGCTGGTGCCCAAGGGTGACGCTACCGAGGTGACTTACCAGGTGCACACCGAGCCTGGTGGCAGCGTGCCGGCGATGGTGGCGAACAAGTTCGTGGTCGATGCCCCGTTCAACACCCTCAAAGGGCTGCGCGAGCGCGCCGAGAAGCGCCAGTAGTCAGTCTCGTTGCGCAATGAAAAAAGGCTGCCCGAGGCAGCCTTTTGCGTTCGCGGTGGTGCTTACGCGCGGTCTTTCAGCTCGACGATATCGCGCTGCAGTTCGCCGGTATACAGCTGGCGAGGGCGGCCGATCTTGTACGGGCTCGAGAGCATTTCTTTCCAGTGCGAGATCCATCCGACGGTACGCGCCAGGGCGAAGATCACGGTGAACATGCTGGTTGGAATGCCGATCGCCTTGAGGATGATGCCCGAATAGAAGTCAACGTTCGGGTACAGCGAGCGTTCGATGAAGTACGGATCGGTCAGGGCGATCTCTTCAAGGCGCATGGCCAGTTCCAGCTGCGGGTCATTCTTGATGCCCAGCTCGCCGAGGACTTCGTCGCAGGTCTGCTTCATCACGGTAGCGCGTGGGTCACGGTTCTTGTAGACGCGGTGGCCGAAGCCCATCAACTTGAACGAATCGTTTTTGTCCTTGGCCTTGGCGATGTATGTGTCGATGTTCGAGACATCGCCGATTTCATCGAGCATGGTCAGCACCGCTTCGTTCGCACCGCCGTGGGCAGGGCCCCACAGCGCAGCGATGCCGGCGGCGATACAGGCGAACGGGTTGGCGCCCGAGGAGCCGGCCAGACGCACGGTCGAGGTGGAGGCGTTCTGCTCGTGATCGGCGTGGAGGATGAAGATCCGGTCCATCGCCTTGGCCAGCACCGGGCTGATCGGTTTGATCTCGCAGGGGGTGTTGAACATCATGTGCAGGAAGTTTTCCGCGTACGACAGGTCGTTGCGCGGGTACATCATCGGCTGGCCCATCGAATACTTGTAAACCATCGCGGCCAGGGTCGGCATCTTGGCGACCAGGCGCACCGCGGAAATTTCGCGGTGTTGTGGGTTATTGATGTCCAGCGAGTCGTGGTAGAACGCCGACAGCGCACCGACCACGCCGCACATCACCGCCATCGGGTGGGCATCACGGCGGAAGCCGTTGAAGAACGATTTCAGCTGCTCGTGAACCATGGTGTGGTTCTTCACGGTGCTGACGAACTGCGCCTTCTGCTCGGCGTTGGGCAGCTCACCGTTGAGCAGCAGGTAGCAGGTTTCGAGGTAGTCCGATTTCTCGGCCAGTTGCTCGATCGGGTAGCCGCGGTGCAGCAGCACGCCCTGGTCGCCGTCGATGTAGGTGATCTTCGATTCGCACGAGGCAGTCGCCATGAAACCAGGGTCGAAGGTGAAGTGACCAGTGGCCCCCAACCCGCGGACGTCGATTACATCAGGACCAACGGTGCCGGTTAAAATGGGCAGCTCGACGGGGGCAGCGCCCTCGATGACCAACTGCGCTTTTTTGTCAGCCATGTGGCCTCCTATTAATGCTTGAAATCATCAGACAGCCCCCCACGCAGGGCCCGCACCACTATAGAGAAGTAAATTCGAATGTCAATTTGCCTAAAGGCTGCTTGAAACCGCTCCCCAGCCCTGATTTTTCACGAATTTCTCGCCCATTTACGCCTTTTGCTCGCTAAAGGCAATGCGCTATTTGGGCTACCCCCTCACGTTGTCATAAGCAGCCTAACTGTCTATACTCGGCACCCGACTCCCTGGGGCTTGCAAGCCCGAACTACTGGGGGTCGCCGTTCCCTGGGTGGTGGGTACCTGACCAGTACACTTACCAACAACTTTGCCCTGATTCGCTAGGGGCTCTTCAGTGTGAAAAAAGCCGTGAAAAGCCAACGACCTGTAAACCTAGACCTAAGGACCATCAAGCTTCCTGTCACTGCGTACACGTCCATCCTGCACCGTATCTCCGGCGTCATCCTGTTCATCGGCCTTGCCATCATGCTTTACGCACTGGGCAAGTCGCTGGGTTCGGAAGAAGGCTTCGGCGAGGTGAAGGCGTGTCTGACCAGCCCGCTGGCCAAGTTCGTGACCTGGGGCCTGCTATCCGCCCTGCTGTATCACCTGGTGGCAGGTGTACGCCACCTGATCATGGACATGGGCATCGGTGAGACGCTGGAAGGCGGCAAGCTGGGCTCGAAAATCGTGATTGTCATCTCCGTGGTGGTGATCGTTCTGGTGGGAGTTTGGGTATGGTAACCAATGTCACGAACCTGTCGCGTTCGGGCCTCTATGACTGGATGGCGCAACGCGTGTCTGCGGTCGTTCTCGCGGCTTACTTCCTGTTCCTGATCGGTTGGGTCATCGCTCACCCAGGTGTCGACTACGCCCAGTGGCATGGTCTGTTCTCCAATAACGCGATGCGCATCTTCAGTCTGCTGGCCCTCGTTGCCCTGGGCGCACACGCCTGGGTCGGCATGTGGACCATTGCCACCGACTACCTGACGCCGATGTCGTTCGGCAAGTCGGCGACTGCGATTCGTTTCCTGTTCCAGGCGGTATGCGGCGTTGCGATGTTCGCTTACTTCGTCTGGGGTGTGCAGATTCTCTGGGGTATCTGATCCATGGCTAGCATTCCAACCATTTCCTTCGACGCCATCATCATCGGTGGCGGCGGTGCCGGCATGCGCGCAGCGCTGCAGCTGGCCCAGGGCGGTCACAAGACTGCCGTCGTGACCAAGGTGTTCCCGACCCGTTCGCACACCGTATCGGCCCAGGGCGGCATCACCTGCGCCATCGCTTCGGCCGACCCGAACGATGACTGGCGCTGGCACATGTACGATACCGTCAAAGGTTCCGACTACATCGGTGACCAGGACGCTATCGAATACATGTGTCAGGAAGGCCCGGCCGCGGTCTTCGAGCTGGATCACATGGGTCTGCCGTTCTCGCGCACCGAGACCGGTCGTATCTACCAGCGTCCGTTCGGTGGTCAGTCCAAGGACTTCGGCAAGGGTGGCCAGGCGGCCCGTACCTGCGCCGCTTCCGACCGTACTGGTCACGCGCTGCTGCACACCCTGTACCAGGGCAACCTGAAAGCCGGTACCACGTTCCTCAACGAATACTATGCAGTCGACCTGGTGAAGAACCAGGACGGCGCGTTCGTGGGCGTGATCGCCATCTGCATCGAAACCGGCGAAACCGTCTACATCAAGTCCAAGGCCACCGTACTGGCCACCGGCGGCGCCGGGCGTATCTACGCCTCGACCACCAACGCCCTGATCAATACCGGTGACGGTATCGGCATGGCCCTGCGTGCTGGCGTACCGGTGCAGGACATCGAAATGTGGCAGTTCCACCCCACCGGCATCGCCGGCGCCGGTGTTCTGGTCACCGAGGGTTGCCGTGGTGAAGGTGGTTACCTGATCAACGCCCATGGCGAGCGTTTCATGGAGCGCTACGCGCCTAACGCGAAAGACCTGGCTGGCCGCGACGTGGTGGCCCGTTCCATGGTCAAGGAAATCATCGCTGGCAACGGCGTGGGCCCGAACAAGGACCACGTGCTGCTCAAGCTCGACCACCTCGGCGAAGAAGTGCTGCACAGCCGCCTGCCTGGTATCTGCGAGCTGTCCAAGACCTTCGCCCATGTCGATCCAGTGGTCGCGCCGGTGCCGGTCGTACCGACCTGCCACTACATGATGGGCGGCGTTGCCACCAACATTCATGGTCAGGCGATCACCATGGACGCCGACGGCAAGGATCACATCATCCCGGGCTTGTTCGCCGTGGGTGAAGTGGCCTGTGTATCGGTTCACGGCGCCAACCGCCTGGGAGGCAACTCGCTGCTCGACCTGGTGGTCTTCGGTCGTGCGGCCGGTCTGCACCTGGAGAAGGCACTGAGCGAAGGCGTAGAATATCGCGACGCCAGCGATACCGACGTCGATGTCGCGCTGAACCGCCTGAACAAGCTCAACGAGCGCACCACCGGCGAAGACGTCGCCAGCCTCAAGCGTGAGCTGCAAAGCTGCATGCAGAACTACTTCGGTGTATTCCGTACCGGTGAATACATGCAGAAGGGTATCGAGCAACTGGCTGGCCTGCGTGATCGCATCGCCAACGTCAAGATCAACGACAAGTCCCAGGCCTTCAACACCGCGCGTATCGAAGCGCTGGAGCTGCAGAACCTGCTGGAAGTCGCCGAAGCTACCGCCATCGCGGCCGAAGCCCGTAAAGAGTCGCGCGGCGCTCACGCCCGTGAAGACTTCGAAGACCGTGACGACGAGAACTGGCTGTGCCACACCCTGTACTACCCGGGTGAGAAGCGCGTGGCCAAGCGTGGCGTCAACTTTGCGCCGAAGACTGTTCCAGCCTTCGAACCAAAAGTCCGGACTTATTGAGGATGGCTGCTATGTTGAAAGTCGAAGTTTATCGTTACAACCCGGATACCGACTCGGCGCCCAAGATGGAGTCGTTCGACGTCGATACCGGCGGCAAGGACCTGATGGTGCTGGACGTCCTGGCGCTGATCAAGGAAAAGGACGAAGGGTTCTCCTACCGTCGTTCCTGCCGTGAGGGCGTTTGCGGCTCCGACGGCATGAACATGAACGGCAAGAACGGCCTGGCCTGCATCACCCCGCTGTCCGGCGTGGTCAAGGGCAACAAGCTGGTGCTGCGTCCGCTGCCTGGGCTGCCGGTCATTCGCGACCTGGTGGTCGACATGAGCATCTTCTACAAGCAGTACGAGAAGGTGAAGCCGTTCCTGCAGAACGACACGCCGGCACCGGCCATCGAGCGCCTGCAGTCGCCGGAAGACCGCGAGAAGCTCGACGGCCTCTACGAGTGCATTCTGTGCGCCTGCTGCTCGACCTCGTGCCCATCGTTCTGGTGGAACCCGGACAAGTTCCTGGGCCCAGCCGCGCTGCTGCAAGCCTACCGTTTCCTGGCCGACAGCCGTGACACCAAGACCCAGGAGCGCCTGGCGTCCCTGGATGATCCGTTCAGCGTATTCCGCTGCCGCGGGATCATGAACTGCGTCAACGTTTGCCCCAAGGGTCTGAACCCGACCAAGGCAATCGGTCACGTACGTAACATGCTGCTGCAAAGCGGCACCTGATTCAAAGCGTTGTACCTGTAGTAAGCCGAGGTGCGGGTGGTGAGCCCGCACTGAGGTAAAACCTGAGCAAGGGTTCACAAAGCCCGCGCTCGATACCTATGAAGATATGAGACCAGCAGGGGCTTTCCGGGCTGGTACCCGGAAAATCAGCAGGATCCAAGTGGCGTGGTTCAGTCGCTTTATTCGGACTTTTCCAGGTTTGCTGTGGCTCTCGCCGATCAGTCCCCTAACCGAGGGTGACCAAGCATGCAAGAAAGCGTGATGCAGCGCATGTGGGAAAGCGCCCACCTTTCAGGTGGTAACGCTGCATATGTGGAAGAGCTCTACGAGCTCTACCTGCACGACCCTAACGCTGTGCCAGAAGAGTGGCGCACCTACTTCCAGAAGTTGCCCGCCGACGGCAGCACCGCTACCGACGTATCGCACTCGACGATCCGCGATCATTTCGTACTGCTGGCAAAGAACCAGCGCCGCGCCCAACCGGTTTCAGCCGGGAGCGTGAGCACAGAACACGAGAAGAAGCAGGTTGAAGTACTGCGACTGATCCAGGCCTATCGTATGCGCGGCCATCAGGCTGCCAAGCTCGACCCCTTGGGGTTGTGGCAGCGACCAGCGCCCGTAGACCTGTCGATCAATCACTACGGCTTGACCAATGCCGATCTTGATACGACCTTCCGTGCCGGCGACCTGTTCATCGGCAAAGAGGAGGCGATCCTACGCGAGATCATCGAGGCGCTCCAGAAGACATATTGTCGCACCATCGGCGCCGAGTTCACCCACATCGTCGATTCCGAGCAGCGCAGCTGGTTCCAGCAGCGCCTGGAGAGCGTGCGCGGCCGTCCGGAGTTTTCCGTCGACGTGCAGACCCACCTGCTCGAGCGCGTGACCGCCGGTGAGGGCCTGGAGAAGTACCTGGGCACCAAGTATCCAGGCACCAAGCGCTTCGGCCTCGAAGGTGGCGAGAGCCTGATTCCGATGCTGGACGAGATGATCCAGCGCTGCGGCTCCTACGGCACCAAGGAAGTCGTGATCGGCATGGCCCACCGTGGTCGTCTGAACGTGCTGGTCAACACCTTCGGCAAGAACCCGCGCGAGCTGTTCGATGAGTTCGAAGGCAAGAAGATGAACGAGCTGGGCTCCGGTGACGTCAAGTATCACCAGGGCTTCTCCTCCAACGTCATGACCCCGGGTGGCGAAGTGCACCTGGCCATGGCGTTCAACCCCTCCCACCTGGAAATCGTCTCGCCAGTGGTTGAAGGTTCGGTGCGCGCCCGTCAGGATCGCCGCAACGATACCGTGGGTGACAAGGTGCTGCCGATCTCGATCCACGGCGACGCTGCCTTCGCCGGTCAGGGCGTGGTCATGGAAACCTTCCAGATGTCGCAGACCCGCGGTTTCAAGACCGGCGGTACCGTGCACATCGTGATCAACAACCAGGTTGGCTTCACCATCAGCAACCCGGAAGACTCGCGTTCCACCGAGTATGCGACCGACGTCGCCAAGATGATTCAGGCGCCGATCCTGCACGTCAACGGCGATGATCCGGAAGCCGTGTTGTTCGTGACCCAGCTGGCCATCGACTATCGCATGCAGTTCAAGCGTGACGTGGTCATCGACCTGGTCTGCTACCGCCGTCGTGGCCATAACGAGGCCGACGAGCCGAACGGCACCCAGCCGTTGATGTACCAGCAGATCACCAAGCAGCGCACCACCCGCGAGCTGTACGCCGAGGCACTGCTGCAGGCCGGACGCATCGACGCCGAGCGTGCCCAGTCCAAGATCGACGAGTACCGCAACGCGCTGGACAACGGTCTGCACGTGGTCAAGAGCCTGGTCAAGGAGCCGAACCGCGAGCTGTTCGTCGATTGGCGTCCATACCTGGGCCATGCCTGGACCGCGCGTCACGACACCCGCTTCGACCTCAAGACCCTGCAGGATCTGTCGGCCAAGCTGCTCGAGCTGCCCGAGGGCTTCGTCGTCCAGCGTCAGGTCGCGAAGATCTACGAAGATCGCCAGAAGATGCAAGCCGGTGGCTTGCCGATCAACTGGGGCTACGCCGAGACCATGGCCTACGCCACGTTGCAGTTCGAAGGTCACCCGATCCGCATGACCGGCCAGGACATCGGCCGTGGCACCTTCTCCCATCGTCACGCGGTGCTGCACAACCAGAAGGACGCCAGCACCTATGTGCCGCTGAAGAACCTGTTCCCAGGTCAGCCGCAGTTCGAGCTGTACGACTCGTTCCTCTCCGAAGAAGCGGTTCTGGCCTTCGAATACGGCTACTCGACCACCACGCCGAATGCGCTGGTGATCTGGGAAGCCCAGTTCGGCGACTTCGCCAACGGTGCCCAGGTGGTGATCGACCAGTTCATCACCAGCGGCGAGCACAAGTGGGGTCGCCTGTGCGGTCTGACCATGCTGCTGCCGCACGGCTATGAAGGGCAGGGGCCGGAGCACTCCTCCGCACGTCTTGAGCGTTACCTGCAGCTGTGCGCCGAGCACAACATCCAGGTGTGCGTGCCAACCACTCCAGCGCAGATCTATCACCTGCTGCGTCGCCAGGTCATCCGTCCGCTGCGCAAGCCGCTGATCGTCCTGACGCCGAAGTCGCTGCTGCGTCACAAGCTGGCCGTGTCGACCCTCGAAGACCTGGCCGAAGGCTCGTTCCAGACCGTGATCCCGGAAATCGACACCCTCGATCCGGCCAAGGTCGAACGCCTGGTCCTGTGCAGCGGCAAGGTTTACTACGATCTGCTGGAAAAACGCCGTGCCGAAGGCCGCGAAGACATCGCGATCCTGCGTCTTGAGCAGCTGTATCCGTTCCCTGAGGACGACTTGGTCGAAATCCTGGCGCAGTACAGCAACCTCAAGCATGCGGTGTGGTGCCAGGAAGAACCGATGAACCAGGGCGCCTGGTACAGCAGCCAGCACCACATGCGCCGTATCCTGGGCCGCCACAACAAGGCGCTGGTCCTGGAATACGCCGGCCGCGACGCCTCTGCTGCGCCAGCCTGTGGTTACGCATCGAAGCACGCCGAACAGCAGGAAAAACTGCTGCAAGACGCCTTCACCGTTTAATGCCTTCGCGCACCTGAAACCGAATTTAAGGAAACACAGATAATGGCTATCGAGATCAAAGCCCCAACCTTCCCGGAATCGGTTGCCGATGGCACCGTTGCCACCTGGCACAAGCAGCCAGGCGACGCCGTCAAGCGTGACGAGCTGATCGTCGACATCGAGACCGACAAGGTCGTCCTGGAAGTGCTGGCCACCGCTGATGGCGTGCTGGGCGCGATCGTCAAGGGCGAGGGCGACACCGTTCTGTCCGACGAAGTGCTGGGTTCGATCGTTGAAGGCGGCGCTGCCGCCGCCGCGCCGGCCGCCGCTCCTGCTGCTGCCGCGCCGGCTGCCGCCGCCGCCGGCACCGATGCCGGCGAAGACGACCCGATCGCTGCACCGGCTGCGCGCAAGCTGGCCGAGGAAAGCGCCATTGACCTGGCCAGCATCACCGGCACCGGCAAAGGCGGTCGCATCACCAAGGAAGACGTGGTCGCTGCCGTGGCCAACAAGAAGTCCGCTCCAGCACCGGCTGCCAAGCCTGCTGCCGCCGCTGCCGCGCCTGTGGTGACCGCCGCTGGCGATCGCACCGAGAAGCGCGTGCCGATGACCCGTCTGCGTGCCAAGATCGCCGAGCGTCTGGTAGAAGCGCAATCGAACATGGCCATGCTGACCACCTTCAACGAAGTCGACATGACCGAAGTCATGGCCCTGCGTTCGAAGTACAAGGACCTGTTCGAGAAGACCCACAACGGCGTGCGTCTGGGCTTCATGTCGTTCTTCGTCAAGGCCGCCACCGAAGCCCTCAAGCGCTTCCCGGCAGTCAACGCATCGATCGATGGCAACGACATCGTCTATCACGGCTATGCCGACGTCGGCGTTGCCGTCTCCAGCGACCGTGGCCTGGTGGTGCCGGTGCTGCGCAATGCCGAGTCGATGAGCCTGGCTGAAATCGAAAACGGCATCGCCACCTTCGGCAAGAAGGCCCGTGACGGCAAGCTGGCCATCGAAGAGATGACCGGCGGCACCTTCACCATCACCAACGGTGGCACCTTCGGTTCGATGATGTCGACGCCGATCGTCAACCCGCCACAAGCCGCGATCCTGGGCATGCACAACATCATCCAGCGTCCGATGGCAATCAACGGCCAAGTCGTGATCCGCCCGATGATGTACCTGGCGCTGTCGTACGACCACCGCCTGATCGACGGCAAGGAAGCGGTAACCTTCCTGGTCACCATCAAGAACCTGCTGGAAGATCCGTCTCGCCTGCTGCTGGACATCTAATCGCGCAGCTGTAAGCTGCAAGCGGCATGCTTCAAGCCGAAGCGTGTCTGTCTTGCGGCTTGCAGCTTGCCGCTTGAAGCTAACAAGGAATCTTTTATGACCCAGAAATTCGACGTAGTGGTGATTGGTGCAGGTCCTGGCGGCTATGTGGCTGCCATCAAGGCCGCCCAACTTGGTCTGAAGACTGCCTGCATCGAGAAGTACACCGACGCCGAGGGCAAGCTGGCCCTGGGCGGCACCTGCCTGAACGTAGGCTGCATCCCGTCCAAGGCGCTGCTCGACAGCTCCTGGAAGTACAAGGAAGCCAAGGAGAGCTTCAACGTTCACGGTATCTCCACCGGTGAAGTGAAGATGGACGTCGCCGCGATGGTTGGCCGCAAGGCTGGCATCGTGAAGAACCTGACCGGTGGTGTCGCCACCCTGTTCAAGGCCAACGGCGTGACTTCCATCCAGGGCCACGGCAAGCTGCTGGCCGGCAAGAAAGTCGAAGTGACCAAGGCTGACGGTACCAGCGAAGTCATCGAAGCGGAGAACGTGATCCTCGCTTCCGGCTCGCGTCCGATCGACATTCCACCGGCGCCGGTCGACCAGAACGTCATCGTCGATTCCACTGGCGCCCTGGAATTCCAGAGCGTACCGCAGCGTCTGGGCGTTATCGGTGCTGGCGTGATCGGCCTGGAGCTGGGTTCGGTCTGGGCTCGCCTGGGCGCGCAAGTGACTGTCCTGGAAGCGCTGGACACCTTCCTGATGGCTGCCGACACCGCGGTGTCCAAGGAAGCCCAGAAAACCCTGACCAAGCAAGGCCTGGACATCAAGCTGGGCGCTCGCGTCACTGGCTCGAAAGTCAACGGCGACGAAGTCGAAGTGACCTACACCAACGCCGAAGGCGAGCAGAAGATCACCTTCGACAAGCTGATCGTTGCCGTTGGCCGCCGTCCTGTGACCACTGACCTGCTGGCTGCCGACAGCGGTGTGAACATCGACGAGCGCGGCTACATCTATGTCGACGACCAATGCGCCACCAGCGTACCGGGCGTGTTCGCCATCGGTGACGTGGTGCGCGGCCTGATGCTGGCGCACAAGGCGTCGGAAGAAGGCATCATGGTGGTTGAGCGCATC
Source organism: Pseudomonas sp. SMSB3 (assembly GCF_052041965.1). Taxonomy (NCBI): domain Bacteria; kingdom Pseudomonadati; phylum Pseudomonadota; class Gammaproteobacteria; order Pseudomonadales; family Pseudomonadaceae; genus Pseudomonas; species Pseudomonas sp. SMSB3. The sequence goes on from NZ_JBKGGV010000007.1 coordinate 196,028, forward strand.
AAGGGCCACAAGGCCCAGATGAACTACGACCTGATCCCATCGGTCATCTACACCCACCCGGAAATCGCTTGGGTCGGCAAGACCGAACAGTCCTTGAAGGCCGAGGGTGTTGAGGTTAACGTAGGCACCTTCCCGTTCGCCGCCAGCGGCCGTGCGATGGCAGCCAACGACACCGGCGGTTTCGTCAAGGTCATCGCCGATGCCAAGACCGACCGCGTCCTGGGTGTTCACGTGATCGGCCCATCGGCTGCCGAGCTGGTTCAGCAAGGCGCGATCGCAATGGAATTCGGCACCAGTGCCGAGGATCTGGGCATGATGGTCTTCAGCCATCCGACCCTGTCCGAAGCGCTGCATGAAGCAGCGCTGGCAGTGAATGGCGGCGCCATTCACGTGGCCAACCGTAAGAAGCGTTAATTATAAGAAACCACGGCGGGCTGCCCGTCGTGAGTCTTGCGTGCATGACTCACCGCGGAACGTCCGCCGGACCGGACTACACGGGAAAACCGGGGTTGACGGTCACAGGTGGTGCGGCGCCAGCAATGGCGCAGCGCCGAAGCGCAGTACCTAACGAAGACGGTAAAAAGCATGAATCTTCACGAGTATCAGGGTAAGCAGCTGTTCGCTGAGTACGGCCTGCCAGTTTCCAAGGGTTTCGCAGTCGATACCCCTGAGCAAGCTGCAGAAGCCTGCGACAAGATCGGCGGGAACGAGTGGGTGGTTAAGGCCCAGGTTCACGCCGGTGGTCGCGGCAAGGCGGGCGGCGTCAAGCTGGTTCGCAGCAAGGAAGACGCCAAGGCGTTCGCTGCACAGTGGTTGGGCAAGAATCTGGTTACCTACCAGACCGATGCCAACGGTCAACCCGTCTCCAAGATTCTGGTCGAATCCTGCACTGACATCGCCAAGGAGCTGTACCTGGGCGCTGTAGTGGATCGTTCGAGCCGCCGCATCGTGTTCATGGCTTCCACCGAAGGTGGCGTGGACATCGAGAAAGTCGCTCACGAAACGCCTGAGAAGATTCTCAAGGCCACCATCGACCCTCTGGTCGGCGCTCAGCCGTTCCAGGGTCGTGAACTGGCGTTCCAGCTGGGTCTGGAAGGCAAGCAGGTTCAACAGTTCGCCAAGATCTTCGTGGGTCTGGCCAAGCTGTTCAAGGATCACGATCTGGCCCTGCTGGAAGTGAACCCGCTGGTGATCAAGGCTGATGGCGACCTGCACTGCCTCGATGCCAAGATCAACATCGACGCCAACGCGATGTACCGTCAACCGAAGCTCAAGACCTTCCATGACCCGTCCCAGGACGACGCCCGTGAAGCCCACGCTGCCAAGTTCGAACTGAACTACGTTGCCCTCGAAGGCAACATCGGCTGCATGGTCAACGGTGCTGGCCTGGCCATGGGGACCATGGACATCGTCAACCTGCACGGCGGCAAGCCAGCCAACTTCCTCGACGTAGGTGGCGGCGCTACCAAAGAGCGCGTTACCGAAGCGTTCAAGATCATCCTGTCCGACAGCAATGTCGCTGCAGTGCTGGTCAACATCTTCGGCGGCATCGTTCGCTGCGACATGATTGCCGAAGGCATCATCGGTGCAGTGAAAGAAGTTGGCGTCAAGGTTCCGGTCGTGGTTCGCCTCGAAGGCAACAACGCCGAACTGGGCGCTAAAGTACTGGCAGAAAGCGGTTTGAACATCATTGCGGCAACCAGCCTGACCGACGCTGCTCAACAAGTTGTCAAAGCTGCGGAGGGCAAGTAATGAGCGTCCTGATCAATAAAGACACCAAAGTCATCTGCCAGGGCTTCACCGGCTCGCAGGGTACTTTCCACTCCGAACAAGCCATCGCCTACGGCACCAAGATGGTCGGTGGTGTTACGCCAGGCAAGGGTGGCACCACCCACCTGGGCCTGCCGGTGTTCAACACCGTCAAGGAAGCCGTTGAAGCAACCGGCGCTGACGCGTCGGTGATCTACGTTCCGGCTCCGTTCTGCAAGGATTCGATCCTGGAAGCCGCGTTCGGTGGCATCAAGCTGATCGTGTGCATCACCGAAGGCATTCCTACCCTGGATATGCTCGATGCCAAGGTCAAGTGCGACGAACTGGGCGTGACCCTGATCGGCCCTAACTGCCCAGGTGTGATCACCCCGGGCGAGTGCAAGATCGGCATCATGCCAGGCCACATCCACTTGCCGGGCAAGGTCGGTATCGTTTCGCGCTCCGGCACCCTGACCTACGAAGCGGTCAAGCAGACCACCGACGCCGGCTTCGGCCAGTCGACCTGCGTGGGCATCGGTGGCGACCCGATCCCAGGCTCCAACTTCATCGACATCCTGAAGCTGTTCCAGGAAGATCCGAAGACTGAAGCGATCGTCATGATCGGCGAAATCGGCGGTTCGGCTGAAGAAGAAGCTGCGGCCTACATCAAGGCCCACGTGACCAAGCCAGTGGTTTCCTACATCGCCGGTGTCACTGCACCTGCGGGCAAGCGTATGGGCCACGCTGGTGCGATCATCTCCGGCGGCAAAGGCACTGCGGACGAGAAATTCGCCGCGCTGCAGGACGCTGGTGTGAAGACCGTGCGTTCCCTGGCTGACATCGGCAAGGCGCTGGCCGAGCTGACCGGCTGGGAAGCCAAGAAGTAATACCGCTACACCCCCCACGCGCACAAAGGCCACCTTCGGGTGGCCTTTGTCGTATCTAGGCAATAAAGAATTTTCGATGGGATTGATAGGAATTTTCACACAGACGGCATCCTCGATAGGAGGATAATCCCTGCTGTCTGCGTTCACAGAGACGACAAACATGTATGCACATCGGACAACCGGCACTGTGCCAGTGCGTTTGCTGGGTAAAACGGTTAATCTACGCGTTCACTCTGTGCCCGTACCCCAAAAGGGAACGACACGCTAAACGGGTCTGGCCTATCAAGCCGGGCAGCATTTCCCTCATCCACGGGGAAATCCCCTCTCGAATCCCGATTTCAGCAGTGTGGTACTACCCTAAATGAAAGTTCTCAAAGGCCAGGATATCCTGGCGCTTGGCTTTATGACGTTTGCGCTTTTCGTTGGCGCCGGCAATATCATCTTCCCGCCTATCGTCGGTCTGCAGTCTGGTCCGCACGTCTGGATGGCGGCGCTGGGCTTTTTGGTGACAGCCGTGGGCCTGCCCGTGATCACTGTGATTGCCTTGGCCAAGGTCGGTGGTGGCATGGACGCCCTGAGCAGCCCGATCGGCAAGTTCTTCGGTGGCCTGCTGGCAGCTGTGTGCTACCTGTCGGTCGGCCCGCTGTTCGCAACGCCGCGTACTGCGACCGTCTCGTTCGAGGTGGGCGTGGCGCCGTTGACCGGTGAAAGCCCGACGGCGCTGTTCATCTACAGCCTGGTGTACTTCGCCGTGGTGCTGGCGGTGTCGATGTATCCGGGCAAGTTGCTCGACACGGTCGGGCGCTTCCTCGCACCGTTGAAAATCCTGGCCCTGGCGGTGCTGGGCGTCGCGGCCTTCGCGCTGCCGGCGGGTACCGTTGGCGAAGCGCAGCCAGCCTATGCCGCTGCCGCGTTCTCCAAGGGCTTCTCCGATGGGTACCTGACCATGGATACCCTGGGCGCCCTGGTGTTCGGTATCGTCATCGTCAACGCCATCCGCTCGCGCGGCGTCGAGTCGCCTAAATTGATCACGCGCTACGCGATCATCGCCGGTCTGATCGCAGGTGTCGGTCTGGCCCTGGTCTATGTCAGCCTGTTCCGACTCGGCGCCAGCAGCCATGAAATCGCCGCCGGTGCCTCCAATGGTGCTGCGGTGCTGCATGCCTACGTGCAACATACCTTCGGCTGGTTGGGCAGCGGTTTTCTCGCCGTACTGATCGCCCTGGCTTGCCTGGTGACCGCGGTCGGCCTGACTTGCGCCTGTGCCGAGTACTTCAGCAAGATCCTGCCGTTGTCGTACCGCGCGCTGGTGGTGATCCTGGCCGGCTTCTCGCTGCTGATCTCCAACCTGGGCCTGACCAAGCTGATCATGTTCTCGATCCCGGTGCTCACCGCGATTTATCCGCCATGCATCGTGGTGGTGGGGCTGAGCTTCGTGAAGGATCTGTGGAACTCGCCGACGCGCATTCTGGCGCCGGTAATGCTGGTGTCGTTGCTGTTCGGTGTGGTCGACGCGGTCAAGGGCAGCAGCGTTGCCCACGTGCTGCCTGACTTCATGGCGCACCTGCCACTCAGTGATCAAGGCCTGGCCTGGTTGGTGCCTTCAGTGCTGACGCTGGTAGCCGCCGTGGCGTGCGACCGGATGCTCGGCAAGCCGCGCGAAGCGCTGGCGTGATGGGTTGATGGCTTGAGGCGGCGCCGGCCACAAGCCAAGGGGCGCCTGCCCAAGCTGTCAACGCCGAAGCCCCGTTCTCTGTTGAGAGGCGGGGCTTTTTCTTGCCTGGCTGTTGCTGCAGCAAGGCCTGCGCACCTCGCGCCGCTTTCAACCTCAGCCTGTGCCTTTTACCGCTAGGCAGCGTCGAACAGGCGACCTTATTCTCTGTGCACCTGCCGCTCGGGAACTCTGCATGCACTTCATCCAAAGCAACCTTCACAACCTGCTGGCCGTTTGCTGGTTCGCACTCTGCTGGGGCGGTTATACCCGCTACGCGATCTGGAAGGGCCGCGACACGGCGTGCCTGGCCAGCGTGCTGCACCTGTATCGCGAGGACTGGATGCGCCGCATGCTGCTACGGGACAACCGCATCGCCGACGCCAGCGTGATTGGCAATCTGGAGCGCAACGCGTCGTTCTTCGCCTCCAGCACGCTGATCATCCTGGCGGGCATTCTTACCGTACTGGGCGCCTCCGACCGAGCGCTGTCGCTCCTGGCTGACCTGCCTATGGTGCAGCAAGCCTCCCAGGGCATGTCGGAAATAAAATTGCTGTGCCTGGCCATGGTGTTCGTCTACGCGTTCTTCACTTTCAGTTGGTGCATGCGCCAGTACAACTTCGCCGCAGTGCTGGTCGGCTCGGCACCCATGATCGGTGAGCGCCTGGTCAATGAATTGGAGCGCAAGGCCTTCGCTTCACGGGCTGCGCGGGTGTTGTCACTGGCGGCCAACCAGTTCAACTTGGGCCTGCGCTCTTATTACTTCGGCATGGCCATGCTGACCTGGTTCATCAGCCCGTGGTTGTTCATGCTGGTGAGTGTCGGCGTGGTATTGATCTTGTACCGCCGCGAGTTTCATTCCGACGTGTTGGAGGTGATGGTCTTCACGCCCACCCAAAGCCTGCCACTGGAAGCGAGTAAAGATGCACCTGTACTACCGACTGAAACGATTAATCGTTAATCCACCGGCATAAAAAAACCCGACACAGGTGTCGGGTTTTTTGTATCTGGCTTATTACTGCTTGGCAGGTTCGGCCGGAGCAGTTGCAGGGGCGGTGGCTGGAGTGGCCGGTGCGGCCTCTTCAGCGGCCTTCTGCTGGGCTTCAGCCTGATCTTTGGCAGCTTCGGCGTTTTCCTTGGCAGCGTCGTTCATCTTATCCTGAGCGTCGTCCATTTTTTCCTGGGCTTGCTCGCGGTGTTCTTGTGCGTCCTGGGCTTTGTCTTCGCTCGCTTTATCGCAAGCGGCCAGGCCCATGGCAGCAGCCAGCATCAGAGCAAAAGCAAAAGGTTTACGCATGAGGGTGTATCTCCTTGGTGGAATAATCGACTTGTTCCTTCGAGTTCAGCCGTTTCGGATAAGTTCCGCTGCGGTTGCAGATATATAACAACTCATTCAAGCGCGCCTTGGCTACTGCTTTTATGTCCATGCGCAGTTAATGACGGAACGGGATATGAACGACACTGAGTTAATGGCCATGGCCGAGCGATTTCTGTCGGCGTTGAAACACTGTCAGTTGTTGGGCATGCAGGTGGCCGCCGCCGGTCCTGCAGGTATCACACTCATGCTGCCGTGGTCACCGGCAATTGTCGGCAACCCGCAAAGTGGTGCGGTGCATGGAGGCGCGCTCAGCACGTTGATGGACACGACCTGCGGCATGGCAACCCTGTGCGTGCTACCGCGTTTCGAAGTGTGCCCAACCCTGGACCTGCGCATCGACTACATGCATGCCGCCACCCCGCACAAGCCGATCTACGGCCATTCACAGTGCTATCGAGTGACCCGCGACGTGATCTTCACCCGTGGCACAGCCTATCAGGACGACCCTACCCAACCGATCTGCCATGCGGTAGGCACCTTCATGCGCCTGGGGCAGGACATCAAGGGCGGTATTCGCTTCGGCAACAGCCTCAAGGCGGGTGAAGCATGATCCCGCAGGAGGTGCGCCAGCAACTCAGCGCCGCACACGCGGTCGGTGATTACCGGCCGCTGCTGGCGTTGATACCCTACGCCGGCTTGATCGGCGTCGAGTGCGAGCGGGTAGGGCAGGACTTGCTGTTTCGGCTCCCGGCCAGCGAAGACAACATCGGCAACCCATTGCTGCCGGCCATCCACGGCGGGGTCATCGCCGGTTTCATGGAGCTGTCTGCAGCCTTGTACCTGTTGATCTACAGCGAAAGCGCGAGCATTCCCAAGATCATCGACTTCTCCGTCGACTACCTGCGTGCCGGGCACTACCGCGACACCTACGCACGCTGCCAGCTGTGGCGCCAGGGGCGGCGTGTGACCAACGTCGCCATCACCGCCTGGCAGGCCGATGCGCACACGCCGATCGCCACTGCGCGCGCTCATTTCAAGATCGAACCGCAAAAGCCCTTGAATTCGTCAGGCCAGCCCCCATCTGAATGACATCCGCCGTCAAAGGCTGGCCGTAACGGCCGCCAGGCGCCATTGCCATCAGATCGGAGTTTTGAAGACCATGAGTGTGGAGACTCAAAAAGAAACGCTGGGCTTCCAGACCGAGGTAAAGCAGCTGCTGCACCTCATGATCCATTCGCTGTACTCGAACAAGGAAATCTTCCTGCGGGAGCTGATCTCCAACGCCTCTGACGCCGCCGACAAGCTGCGTTTCGAAGCGTTGGCCAAGCCTGAATTGCTCGAGAACGACGCCGACCTGAAAATCCGCCTGAGCTTCGACAAGGAGGCCGGCACCGTAACGCTCGAAGACAACGGCATCGGCATGAGCCGCGACGATGTGATCGCCCACCTGGGCACCATCGCCAAATCCGGTACCGCCGACTTCATGAAGAACCTCACCGGCGACCAGAAAAAGGACTCGCACCTGATCGGTCAGTTCGGTGTTGGTTTCTACTCGGCGTTCATCGTCGCCGACCAGGTCGACGTCTACAGCCGCCGTGCCGGTCAGCCCGCTGCAGAAGGCGTGCACTGGTCGTCCAAGGGCGAGGGCGAATTCGAAGTCGCCACCATCGACAAGCCACAGCGTGGCACCCGAATCGTCCTGCACCTGAAGAAGGACGAGCAGGAATTCGCCGACGGCTGGCGCCTGCGCAATGTGGTCAAGAAGTACTCCGACCACATCGCCCTGCCCATCGAGCTGCCCAAGGAGCAGGCCGAAGCCGCCGAGGGTGAAGAGCAGCCTGCGCAGGAATGGGAAACCGTCAACCGCGCCAGTGCCCTGTGGACCCGTTCGCGCAGCGAGGTCAAGGACGAGGAATACCAGGAATTCTACAAGCACATCGGTCACGATTTCGAAAACCCGCTGGCCTGGAGCCACAACAAGGTCGAGGGCAAGCTCGAGTACAACTCGCTGCTCTACGTACCGGCCCGCGCCCCGTTCGACCTGTATCAGCGTGAAGCGCCGCGCGGCCTGAAGCTCTACGTGCAGCGCGTGTTCATCATGGACCAGGCTGAGTCGTTCCTGCCGCTGTACCTGCGCTTCATCAAGGGTGTGGTCGATTCCAACGACCTGTCGCTGAACGTATCGCGGGAAATTCTGCAGAAGGACCCGATCATCGACTCGATGAAGACGGCGCTGACCAAGCGCGTGCTGGACATGCTCGAGAAGCTGGCCAAGAACGAACCTGAGCAATACAAAGGCTTCTGGAAGAACTTTGGCCAGGTGCTCAAGGAAGGCCCGGCCGAGGACTTCGCCAACAAGGAAAAGATCGCCGGTCTGCTGCGCTTCGCCTCCACCCATGACGACAGCGGCGAGCAGAGCGTTGCCTTGGCCGACTACCTGGCGCGTGCCAAGGAAGGCCAGGACAAGATCTACTACCTCACCGGTGAGTCCTACGCGCAGGTGAAGAACAGCCCGCACCTGGAAGTCTTCCGCAAGAAAGGCATCGAAGTGCTGCTGCTGACCGATCGCATCGATGAGTGGCTGATGAGCTACCTCAATGAATTCGACGGCAAAGCGTTCGTCGACGTGGCCCGTGGTGACCTGGATCTGGGCAAGCTGGACTCCGAAGAGGACAAGAAAGCCCAGGAAGAAGTCGCCAAGGACAAGGAAGGCCTGGTCGAGCGCCTCAAAGGCGCGCTCGGTGACAGCGTGGCCGAGGTGCGGGTCTCGCATCGCCTGACCGACTCGCCGGCCATTCTGGCCATCGGTGAGCAGGATCTGGGTCTGCAGATGCGTCAGATTCTCGAGGCCAGCGGGCAGAAAGTGCCGGAATCCAAGCCGATCTTCGAGTTCAATCCAACTCACCCGCTGATCGAGAAACTCGATCATGAGCAAAGCGAAGATCGCTTCGCCGAACTGTCGCACATTCTCTTCGATCAGGCAGCCTTGGCCGCCGGTGACAGCTTGAAGGACCCTGCGGCGTATGTGCGTCGCCTGAACAAGCTGCTCGTCGAGCTGTCTGCATGAGTTGACGCACAGCAAAGCCCGCTTCGGCGGGCTTTTTTCATTGTGAGCAGTTAAGGAGCGCCTGATGAGCAAGGTAATCGTCGAATCGCTGGTCTATCACCTCTCCGGCAAGACCTATGAAAGCCGCCTGGTGTATGAACCAGGTGCCCTGGGCCGCCCCGGTCTGGTGATGGCGCCGAACTGGATGGGCATCGCCGAAGGCGCCGAGCGCATTGCCAAGGAAGTCGCCGCCCAGGGTTACGTGGTGCTGCTCGCCGACCTGTACGGCCAGTCGGTACGCCCCTCCACTGCCGAGGAAGCGGGCGCGGCGATGATGCCGCTGAAGAATGACCGTGCCGAGCTGCGCAAGCGCATGCAGGTAGCGCTCGAGCAGTTGCTTGGCCAGTCCAAGGCGCTGCTGGCGCCTGGCAAGATCGCCGCGTTCGGCTTCTGCTTCGGCGGCTGCTGTGCGCTGGAGCTGGCCCGCAGCGGCGCCGAGCTGCGCGCTGCTGTGTCGTTCCACGGTACCCTCGATACGCCCAATCCTGAGGATGCCAAGTTCATCAAAGGCTCGGTGTTGGTGCTGCACGGGGCGAGCGATCCCCTCGTGCCGAAAGAGCAGCTGCCGGCCTTCGAGGACGAAATGAATGCAGCCAAGGTTGATTGGCAGCTCCTGAGTTACGGCGGCGCGGTGCACTCGTTCACCGACCCGAATGCCAATGTCCCCGGCAAGATGCAGTACGACCGACGCACCAGTGAGCGTGCGTTTCGCTCGATGCACAACCTGCTCAGCGAAGTGTTCGCCCGCTGATGGCACCCAGGGGCTGCCTGGCAGCCCCTGCGCGGCTTGCTCGGCGACTAGAGCCACAGCGCCTGAGTAGCGGGCAGGGCTGAACCGTTGCGCTTGCCGCTCGGTCTATTCTGTTCATGCCCAGATAAGGAAGTTATCGATGATCGCCAGAGTACTGGCCTGCCTGGTGGTGTCTGGCTGCTTGTGTCAGGCAGCCCAAGCCCGTGACTACCGCTATAGCGATGCTCACCTTCATTACGTGGATTTTTTCCAGGAAACCGAGGGCATGCCGGCGCTGATCGAGGCCATGGGCCGTGCGGGCGTCGAGCATTCGATGATCTCCGGGATCCCGGTGGCCAAGAAATGGCACGAGGACGAGCCCAAGCGCCCGCGCTACTACGCAGGCGATGACGCCGATGCCTATTGGTACAGCGCCACCGACACCTACGTCGCCGCGGCGCTGCAGAAACTGTCGGCCGAGCAACGCAAGCGCTTCCATCCGTTCCTGACCGGCTTCAACCCGGTCGACAAGAACGCCGTCAGCCACATCGAGCGCATGCTCGAGCTCAATCCAGGGTTGTGGCAGGGCATCGGCGAAGTGTTCACCCGCCATGACGACCTGACTGCGCTGACCGTTGGCGACACACCGCGGGCCAATAACGAAGCCATGACCCGTATCTACCACCTGGCCGCCGAACGCGACATGCCCGTACTGGTGCATTCGAACATCACCTCCAAGCGTGAACGCAACCCGCTCTACCTGGCCGAAATCGAAGAGCCGTTGCGCAATCACCCGCACACCCGCTTCATCTGGGCGCACGCTGGCAGCAGTGCCGAGATCCATCGCCATCAGACGCAAATGGATTTCCTGCTGCCAGTGCTGACGCGCTTGTTGGCCGACTACCCCAATCTGTACGTCGACCTTTCGTGGAGCGTGCTGCAACCCTACCTGCTCGACGAGCAGGGCGTTCCGCGCAAGCAATGGCTGGCACTGGTCGAGCAGCATCCGGATAAATTCATGCTGGGCTCGGACGTGGTCGGCCGCTTTGGCAGCCTGGGGGAGCAGATGCACGGCTTCAAGCCGTTCCTCGATGCTTTGCCAACGGAAGTCGCCAACAAAGTCGCCCGGGATAATTTCCTCGCCGTGCTGCCCAAGGCCCGCTAAGCGGGCGCCGGCGATGCCGGAAACGAAAACGCCCCGAACCAGTCGGGGCGTTTTCGTTGCAGCGGCGGGGTATTACTTGCCAGTCCAGCGCTTGAGCACCAGAGTGGCGTTGGTGCCGCCGAAGCCGAAGCTGTTGCTCATGACCGTATCGATCTTGGCGTTTTCTTCGGTCTTGCGCAGGATCGGCAAGTCGGCGACTTGCGGATCCAGCTCGTCGATGTTGGCCGAGCCGGCAATGAAGTTGTTCTCCATCATCAGCAGGCAGTAGATTGCCTCGTGCACGCCCGCAGCGCCCAGCGAGTGACCCGACAGGCTCTTGGTCGAGCTGATCTTCGGCGCATTGGCACCGAACACTTCGCGCACACCCTTGATTTCGGCAACGTCACCGACCGGGGTCGAGGTGCCGTGGGTGTTCAGGTAGTCAATCGGGGTATCGACCGTGGACAGCGCCTGCTGCATGCAGCGGATGGCGCCTTCGCCGCTTGGCGCGACCATGTCGTAGCCATCGGAGGTAGCGCCGTAGCCGACGATTTCAGCGTAGATCTTGGCGCCACGGGCCAGGGCGTGCTCCAGCTCCTCGACCACCACCATGCCGCCGCCGCCCGCGATGACGAAGCCGTCACGGTCGGCATCGTAGGCACGCGAAGCCAGTTCTGGGGTCTCGTTGCGCTTGGTCGACAGGGCGCCCATGGCATCGAACAGGAACGACTGGCTCCAATGCTCTTCTTCACCACCACCGGCGAAGACGATGTCCTGCTTGCCCCACTGGATCTGCTCCAAAGCAGTGCCGATGCAGTGTGCAGAAGTGGCGCAGGCCGAGGAGATCGAGTAGTTGATGCCCTTGATCTTGAACGGGGTAGCCAGGCAGGCCGACACGGTGCTGCCCATGGTGCGGGTGACGCGATAAGGGCCGACGCGCTTGACGCCTTTTTCGCGCAGGGTATCGAGCGCTTCCATCTGATTCAGGGTCGAGGCGCCGCCGGAGCCGGCCACCAGGCCGGTGCGCGGGCTGGACACCTGCTCTTCGCTCAGGCCCGCGTCCTTGATCGCATCCTGCATCGCCAGGTAGGCGTAGGCAGCGGCGTGACCGACGAAGCGGTAGACCTTGCGGTCGATCAGTTCTTCGAGGTTGAGGTCGATCGAGCCGGACACCTGGCTACGCAGCCCCTGTTCCTTGTACTCCGGGTTGTAACGGATACCCGGACGGCTGTTGCGCAGGTTTTCGGTGACGGTAGCTTTGTCATTGCCCAGGCACGACACGATGCCCAGACCAGTGATAACGACGCGGCGCATGCGAATAACCCTTAGAAATTGTCAGTGGAGGTGAACACGCCGACCCGCAGGCCTTCGGCGGTGTAGATCTCGCGGCCATCGACGCTGACCGAGCCATCGGCGATGGCCATGTTCAGCTTGCCCTTCAGGACGCGCTTGATATGGATGTTGTAGGTGACTTTCTTGGCGGTCGGCAGGACCTGGCCGAAGAACTTCACTTCGCCCGAGCCCAGTGCGCGACCGCGACCTGGCAGGCCTTGCCAGCCCAGGAAGAAGCCAACCAGCTGCCACATGGCATCGAGGCCCAGGCAGCCCGGCATCACCGGATCGCCTTCGAAATGGCAGGCGAAGAACCACAGGTCCGGGGTGATATCCAGCTCAGCGACCAATTCACCTTTGCCGTACTTGCCGCCTTCTTCGCTGATATGGGTGATGCGATCGACCATCAGCATGTTCGGCGCGGGCAGTTGCGCATTACCCTGGCCGAACAGCTCACCGCGACTGCAGCGCAGCAGGTCTTCCCGAGTAAAGGCGTGTTGTTTGGTCATGCGAGCTCCTCAATAACCCCCTGTGGCAGGGGATGAATCTTCCCGACCGGCCTGACGTACGCTCAGGGCGGCAGCCTACAGGTAGACTATTGCGTTGTGGTGAAAGTCACAGTGCACCCGACGAAAGAAGTACAGGTGTGCACTGAAACGTCTATTTTCAGGTCCGAATCAGGTCCTGTCCAGTCCTTAAGACTGCCGCACTTTAGCATTTATCGCCAGTCGCAGCTGTGCGGCCGGGCAACCAGCGCTGCAATACCCGTTGCAGCTCGGTGCGGCGAAACGGTTTGCTCAGGTAATCGTTCATGCCGGCAGCCATGCAGCGCTCGCGATCGCCCTGCAGGGCGTTGGCGGTCAAGGCGATGATCGGCAGGTCGGCGTGATCGGGCAACAGGCGAATGCGCCGGGTCGCTTCGTAGCCATCGACCTGCGGCAAGCGGCAATCCATCAACACGGCGGCGAACGGCTGGCTGCTGACTTGCTCGACGGCCTGCAGGCCGTCATGGGCCACGCTGACTTCCAGGCCCAGACTGCGCAACATGGCTTCGATGACGCTCTGGTTGACCGGGTTGTCTTCGACCAACAGGATGCGCGTGCCGTGATTGAGCGCTGCGCTGGCCGGTGACGTGCCAGGTTGTCTGCTTGCTGCGCTGGCGGCCAGGGCCAGCGGAATTTCCAGCGTGAAGGTCGAGCCCAGGCCTTCGCGGCTCTCACCGCGCAGCTTGCCGCCCATGCGTTCGGCGAGGGTGCGTGCGATGGACAGGCCCAGGCCGGTGCCGCCATAGCGCCGCGAGATCGAGCTGTCGGCCTGCTGGAAGGCGACGAACATGGTTTCCAGGCGCTCGCTGTCGATGCCGATGCCGGTGTCACGTACGCTGCATGTCACCCACAGCAGCTGGCGATCGAGCATTTGCCAGCGCGCCTGCACCTGCACCTGGCCACGCTCGGTGAATTTCAGCGCATTGCCGATCAGGTTGAGGAGAATTTGCCGGATACGCGTCGGGTCGCCCACCACCTGCGGCTGCGCGCCGTCCGTCGGCAGCTGCAGATGCAGCTCCAGCCCGCGCTGTTGGGCATTGTGCTGGAACGACTGCACGCAACTGCTGACCAGTTCGCACAGGTTGAAGTCGATGTGTTCGAGCTCAAGGGTGGTGCGCTCGATCCGCGAGAAGTCGAGGATGTCATTGATGACCTTGAGCAAGTGCCCGGTCGATTCACTGGCCACGGCCGCGTAATCGGCCTGCTCGGCAGTCAGCGGCGTGGTTTCCAGCAACTGCAGCATGCCCAATACCCCGTTCATCGGCGTGCGCAGCTCGTGGCTCATCATGGCCAGGAAATCAGACTTGGCGCCGTTGGCCTGCTCGGCTTCCTCGCGGGCCTGGATCAATTGGGCGATGGCTTTCTTCTGTTCTGCGCTGGCCTGTTCCAGGGCGCTGGCGAGGTTGTTGATGTGGCGTGCCAGATGACCCAGCTCGCTGTCGTCGACCACCGGCAACGGCACGTTGTACTGGCCTTGCTGAATGGCTTTGACCGCATGGCCCATGTCGCTGATCGGCTTGGCCAGGCTCATGGCGAGGCGGCGGGCCAACAGGAAGGTGAACAGCAAGGCGAACAGCGCGAGAATGCCGGCCTTGATCACGATTTCCTGCTGCCGCTGGCTGAACGCGTCATCGGACATGCCGACGATGACCCTGCCCAAGTAGTCGTCGCCAATGGCTGGCAGTGCCTTGCCTTGTTGCAGAAAGTCGCTGTCCAGGCGAATCTGCTGCAGGCGAATCGGCGCCTGGAACACTTCTACCTGCTGCGCGCGGTTGCTGCTTTCACCCTGTTGTTCGACGTACACCAGGATGTGGTTGCGGCTGTCCTGCACTTCCAGAAAACGCACGTGCGGTATGCTCAACGTGGCGCGCATCAGGCCTTCGAGCACTTCGTTGTTGCCGGAGATGACGCCGTATTCAGAGGCCGGAGCCAGCTGATTGGCGATCAACTGCCCAGTGTGATTGAGCTCTTGACGCAAGTCCTGAATGCGCACGAAGGTGAAGAAACTGATCAACAGCAATGTCAGTAGCAATGCCGGGCCAAGGCTGATGATCTGCGTGCGGGTGTGGATGTCCCAGCTCAGGCGTTTGCTCATGGGGTGGGCTCTCCTTCGGCCAGGGCCTTGGCGGTGGCAGTCGGATCGATCGGCTCAAGGCCCAGGGCGCGCGCAACCTGCTGGTTGCCGTTGACGCCGTAATGCTGGGGATAGAGGCTGCGCGGCCAGCGCGCTGGCGGCTGGTCGAGCAACTGGTCGAGTACGGCCAGCCAATCCTCTTGATCGCTGTAGGTGCTGGCCAGTGCCCCGGCCCGCACGAACCCTGCATTCGGCCCGATCATCGCCATTTGCCGCCCATAGCTGCTGAGCAGCAGGTTCTTCGCCGTCTTGGAGTTGTACAGCTCGGGGTCGTCAAGGCCCAGCAATACGTCACTGTGCCCCAGCAGATGCTGCAGCGGGCGGCTGTCGCGGGGGTCCGGCCAGGCCTGCGCGACAATTTCCAGACCCAGGGAATGGGCCGCCTCGCGCAGCTCGTCGAGCAGAAAATGGCTGTGCTCACCGTACAGCACGCCAACACGCTGGGCCTGCGGGAGCAGGTAGCGGGCCAGGCGCAATTGGCGCTGCACGGGCGGATCGCTCCACAGCAGGGTGAGGAAGGCCGGGCGGGACTTTCCCAGGCGGCGTTCAGCCTGCACCCGGCTGATGCGCATGGCCAGGGCAGGGGGACCACTGGCGTCGGCCAGGCGCCAGTCCATGGCGGCGCTGTCGAGCAGGACCAGCCGCAGGTCATTCTTGAGCTGACTGGGGCGCGGCGCCTGGGCGACGCGTTGGAAGCGTACCTGATCGTGCCCACGACGGGCTTGCAGGGCTTCGACGAAGCTGCGGATGCCGGGTTGGTCTTCACCGCCGAGCAGCAGGATTTCACTGGCCGAGAGCGAACCCAGCGGCCACAGGCACAGCAGCAGCAGGCGCAGCATGCGCACCATCAGAACTCCAGCTCCGCGCTGACACTCAAGCGCTGGCGGCTGTCGTAGCGGTTCTGCTCCACGGTAGTGGGCTGATCGTCCAGGCGCTGTTGCCACAGCGCCGCCAGTTCCAGGGTGCTGCCGTGCAGGCGAAAACGCTTGGCCACGCGCAGATCGACGCGCTCGTAGCGGTACTGATTGAGCGCATCGTCACCGTAGTAGAACAGCGCGCTCGACCACCCTGCACCCCAGTCGCGCATCCACCCGGCCGAGCCGCTGTTGCGCGCACTGAGCCGGCGATCGGCCGGGTTGCTGGCCCAGGCGTCGACGTAGGCGTAGGTCATGCGCAAGCGGTCGCGCGGGCTCAGGCGCCAATCCAGTTGCGCTTCACTGCCGCTGAAGCGGGCCCGGTTGGCGTTGCTGGCGATGTACTGGTTGTTCTTCAACGGTTCGCTGATCATGCCGGTGATCTCGTCGTAGAACAGCTTGAGGTCGACACTCAGGTCCAGGTCGCTGAAGTAGCCGTTGTACCCCAGCTCGCGCGAACGCATGCGCTCCTGTTCGAGGTCGCCCGGTCCTCGGGTCTTGACGAAATATTCGGCATTGCGTTGGCCGAACGCGGCAGGGGCCAGGTTCTTGACCGTGTAGCTCCAGTTGACGTTGTTCTCGAACATGTCGGGCGAGCGTACGGCTTCGGAATACACCGCGCGCAGGCCGTGCCGTGGCGTGATCAGGTAGTTGACCGCCAGGCGCGGCGTCAGGGAACTGCCGGACAGGCGCGAGTCTTCGAGCATGGCGCCGCCCTGGATGATCCAGTGCTCGTCGGCGCGCCATTCGAGCTGGCCGAACAGACGCCAGGTCTGGTCGTCGAGGCTGCCATTGAAGTAGGTCTGCGAATCGGCCCGATCGTAGCGATAGTTCATGCCGCTGAGCAGGCGCAGGTTGTCGGTCAGGCTGAAGGTGTCCTGGATTTCCAGATCGTAGCGGGTTTCGCGCGTGCTCTGATCGACATCGCCGCATACCACGTTCTTGCCGCCCTGGTTGTTCCACTGGTCCCTGATTGCATCGACCAGCGCCTGCTCTTCAGGGTTAGTGCTGCTGGGCGGGTCGTTGGCGCCGCGCGCGACTTTTTCCGCGAAGTCGGGATTGAGCTGCCACAGGCGGGTCAGTTCAGGGCTGAACGACAGTGCCGCGTCGCAGGCGCGCCACACCTGCTGGCGATCGAAGTGCTGCGCCGAGCCTTGCACGTACAGGCTGTGCTCGGGGTTGAAGTCGATGTTCCAGCGCACCGACCCGGCGTAGTCCTTGGCGGTGACGTCGGCATCGTCGCCGCGTTGGGTGACGTAGGGAAACACCGGCTGGTAGGTGTAGGGCCGCTGGTTGCTGCCTTCCTTGGCCGCCAGTTGCCATTCCAAAGTCTGGTCGGGGGCGAGCACATGGCTGGCGCTGAGGTTGAAGCGGTTCAGGCGTCGGCTGTCCCGATAGTGTTGGCCGAACTGGTCTTCGTCGAAGCCGTCGTCCTGCTGCCCCGAAAGCGACAGGCGCAGGTCGCCGCCGTCCCAGCCGAAGCCGTGGCTGAGGTAATAATCGTTGATACCGTCCTGGCCGCGCGTCAGTTTCACCCGGGTGCCATGACTGTCAGCCGGGTTGCGGGTGAGGATGTTGACCACCGCCATCAGCGCGTTGGCGCCATAGCTGACCGTGTTGGGGCCGCGAAACACCTCGATGCGCTCGATATCCTCGATGGCCAGCGGAATATCGCTCCAGTCCACCGTGGCCAGGCCTGCGCGGTACACCGAGCGGCCATCGATGAGCACCTGCATGCGCCGTGCATCGCTGACATTGCTGCCGTGGTAGTTGACCGTCGGCTGATTGCCGGCGCCGTAGCCGATCATCATGCCCGGCACCAGGCGCAGCAGTTCGGGAATGTCGCGTGCGCCGCTGGCGCGGATCAGCTGGGTGTCGAGCACGGTCATGCTGCCTGGCACCGCAGCCGGCGATTGCTTCAAGCGCGTGGCGGTCAGAACCTGTGGCAAGTCACTGTTGTCGATGAACAGATCATCGGCCAGGGCCGGGCCGCCAAGCAGGGCAGTCAGCAAGAGCAGGCGCGGGTAAGGGGGCGGGCCAGGGAACACAGGACAGCCTTGTTTCACGATTGAAACGGCGATGTTAACCGACCGTGACGGTTTTGCCAGCAATGCCAGTGGATTGCCTGGCACTGGTTCTGTCGCGGACGAGCCGTATAATGCCCCGGTCGCCACTTAACTTATGGCTTTAACGGATTGGATATGACTGAACAGCAACCTGTTGCGGTTCTGGGGGGCGGCAGCTTCGGCACCGCCGTGGCGAACCTGCTGGCCGAGAACGGCGTGCCCGTGCGCCAGTGGATGCGCGACCCGGCGCAGGCCGAGGCGATGCGCGTCAACCGCGAGAACCCGCGCTATCTCAAGGGCGTTCGCCTGCAGCCAGGGGTGGAGCCGGTCAACGACCTGCTGTCGACCTTGCAAGGCAGCGACCTGATCTTCGTCGCCTTGCCGTCCAGTGCCTTGCGCAGCGTGCTGGCCCCGCATGCCGAACTGCTTGGCGGCAAGCTCCTGGTAAGCCTGACCAAGGGCATCGAGGCGCAGAGCTTCAAGCTGATGAGTCAGATTCTCGAAGAAATTGCCCCGCAGGCGCGTATCGGCGTGTTGTCCGGCCCCAACCTGGCGCGGGAGATCGCCGAGCACGCGCTGACCGCGACCGTGGTGGCGAGCGAGGACGACGAGCTCTGCCAGCGCGTGCAGGCGGTCCTGCACGGTCGCACGTTCCGCGTCTACGCCAGCAGCGATCGCTTCGGCGTCGAGCTGGGCGGGGCACTGAAGAACGTCTACGCCATCATCGCCGGCATGGCCGTGGCCCTGGACATGGGCGAGAACACCAAGAGCATGCTGATCACCCGTGCCTTGGCCGAGATGACGCGCTTTGCCGTAAGCCTTGGCGCCAACCCCATGACCTTCCTTGGCCTGGCCGGCGTCGGCGACTTGATCGTCACCTGCTCCTCGCCCAAGAGCCGCAATTATCAGGTCGGCCATGCGCTCGGCCAGGGCCTGAGCCTGGAGCAGGCCGTCAGCCGCTTGGGCGAGGTCGCCGAAGGCGTCAACACGCTCAAGGTGCTCAAGGCCAAGGCTCAGCAAGCCCAGGTCTACATGCCACTGGTGGCTGGTCTGCATGCCATCTTGTTCGAAGGCCGTACGCTCAATCAGGTGATCGAGCACCTGATGCGCGCCGAGCCCAAGACCGACGTCGATTTCATTTCCATCAGCGGTTTCAATTGAGCCAAGGAGCAGCACGTGAACGATACCCCTGAACGCGCCGAGCGCGAGTCGATCATCCTGCGAGTGCTGTGGATGCTGGTGTTCCTGGTGGTCTGGCAACTGGCCGAGCTGCTCCTGGGTGCGCTGGTCCTGGTGCAGTTGATCTACCGCCTGATCTACGGTGCGCCGAGCGCCAGCCTGATGAACTTCGGTGACAGCCTGAGCCAGTACCTGGCACAGATCGGCCGCTTCGGGATCTTTCACACCGACCAGAAACCTTGGCCGTTCGCCGACTGGCCGGCCCCGCGCGCGGCCCAGGGCGAGGCGCCGCACAGCGTGCCCCCGGCGCCGCACCCGGTGCGTGACGAGGAACCGAAGCTGTGAGGCTGTGGGTACTGCGCCACGGCGAGGCGGAGCCGCGCGCCAACACCGATGCCGAACGACGCCTGACCGCGCATGGCCGCGAACAGGTCCTGCACAGCGCAGCGCACCTGCTGGGCCAGCCCTTGCAGGCGATCATTGCCAGCCCCTATGTGCGCGCGCAGCAGACCGCGGCACTGGTGCATGACACCCTGGGCTTTGCCCAGCCGGTGCAGACGGTACCTTGGTTGACGCCGGAAAGCGACGCGCAGATGGTGATCGCTGAGATCGAGCGGCTGGGCCTGGAGCATGTGCTGCTGGTCAGCCATCAGCCGCTGGTGGGCAATCTGGTCGGTCTGCTCGAGCACGGCCATGCTCGCCAGCCGGCGCCGTTGAGTACAGCCAGCCTTGCCGAGCTTGACGGCGATTGGCCTCTCGCGGGGCTGATGACGCTACGCAACCTGCTTCACACACCGTGAGGGCGTGGGCAACTGACAAATTTGCCAGTTGCCCACATTTTGGATCCATTGGTAGCGTTGCACCCAGGAATCGATTTTCGGGCCAGCCAGGGAGCACGCTATGCCAGTACCACGTTTGGAGTTGGTAGCCTCGCTGGATCTGGGCCCCACCGTGGACAAGGTGAAAAATGACATCGCCTTGGATTTCGTGCACTACAGCCTGCTGCGCGATGCCGCAGACGCCAAGCTGTATCAATTGATGGGGCACCTGCACAAGACAGGCAGCCCGCATGCCCATGATCAGCACGCCCAGGAACAGCTGCGCAAACTGCAGGATGCCTGCTTGCGCGTCTCGCATCTGATTCAGACCAGCTGCCTGGCGCTGCGCCGGGTGCAGTTGTCCGCCAAGGACCAGGACCTGGCGCGCCAGACGCTGGAGGCCCAGGTGGCGCTACTGCAGGCGTGCCTGCGCCGCTCTCGCGGCAGCTTCGATCAGTCGGCATGACCTGAACGCCCTTGGCGATGACCTATACGGACGTTGCCCGAGCGGGGCGCGATGCCGACAATAAGCCATCTTCCCCCTCCGGACATGGCGCCATGTCGCAGCAGATATTCTTCGCCCACGCCAACGGTTTTCCGTCTGCCACCTATGGCAAGCTGTTCGCCGCCCTGGCGCCGGATTATCAAGTCACGCACCTGGCTCAGCATGGTCATGACCCGCGCTTTCCGGTAGATGACAACTGGCACAACCTGGTGGATGAGCTGCTGCACCACCTGGTGCAACAGCGCGCGCCGGTCTGGGGCGTGGGCCACTCGCTGGGCGGCCTGCTGCACCTGCATGCGGCCTTGCGCCGCCCGGAGCTGTACCGCGGGGTGGTGATGCTCGATTCACCGGTGCTGACCCGCGCCGACCAGTGGCTGCTGCGCACCGCCAAGCGCTTGGGCTTCATCGACCGTATCACCCCGGCTGGCCGTACCCTGGGTCGGCGCGAAACATTCAGCGACCGTGACAGCGCGCGGGCCTACTTCGCCGGTAAGTCGTTGTTTCGGCATTTTGACCCGGACTGCCTGGAAGCCTACCTCGAGCACGGCCTGCAAGCGGCCGAGCACGGCTTGCGGCTGCGTTTCGATCCGGCCACGGAAATCAGTATCTACCGCAGCATCCCGCATGCCAGCCCGGCACCTGCGCGGCAGTTGCAGGTGCCGCTGGCCATGGTGGGCGGTGATCGCAGCAAGGTCGTTCGCCGCCACCACGCCTTGGCAGTGCGCGGCATGCCGCGCGGCGAGTACCACAGCGTTGCGGGTGGGCACATGTTCCCACTGGAACGGCCAGCCGATACCGCCAGCCTGCTCAAAGGCCTGTTCGACCGCTGGAGCCAGGCATGAGCGCCCAGGTCGAGGAGGTGCGCCTGAGCCTTGGGCATATCGAGCTGGCCGCACACCTGTTTGGCCCCGAGCAGGGCTTGCCGGTGATCGCCTTGCACGGTTGGCTGGACAACGCCAACAGCTTCGCTCGCCTGGCGCCGCGCTTGAAAGGCCTGCGTATCGTTGCCCTCGACCTGGCTGGCCACGGCTATTCCGAGCACCGCCCGCCAGGGGCTGGCTACGCCTTGGCCGACTACGCCCACGATGTGCTGCGCGTGGCCGAGCAACTGGGTTGGCAGCGCTTTGCCCTGATGGGCCATTCGCTGGGTGCAATCATCTGCGTGCAACTGGCCGCAGCGTTGCCCGAGCGGGTCAGCCACCTGGCGCTGATCGACGGCGTCATTCCTCCGACGGCGGCCGAGCAGGATGCCGGCGAGCGCCTGGGTGTGGCGTTGCAGGCGCAGTTGCGCCTGGATGGCAAGCGCAAGTCGGTCTATCCGACCCTGGAGCAAGGCGTGCAAGCGCGCATGAAGGGCATGGTGGCCGTCAGCCGTGAGGCGGCCGAGCTGTTGGCCCAGCGCGGGCTGATGCCGGTGCCCGGCGGTTTCAGCTGGCGCAGCGACAGTCGCCTGACCTTGCCCTCGCCGCTGCGCCTGAGCCAGGGCCAGGCGATGGCCTACGTGCAACGGGTCAGTTGTCCGGTGAGCCTGGTGGTGGCGGCCGACGGCATGCTGGTGCAGCACACCGACCTGCTGGAGCAGCTACCCTTTGAGCAGACGGTGCTGCCGGGTGGGCATCACCTGCACGTTAACGACGAGCAAGGCGCGACCCTTGTCGCAGACTGTTTCAATCGCTTCTTTGGCTTTGCTTGACTTGCACCGGACAAGTGTCGAGGCTGGGCGGGTTGAACAGGGAGACAACCATGCAACTGCCAGACATCCTGGAGCTTCAACCCGGCGCGTTGCGCCGCATGGGCCGCCCATGAGCGCACCTACCGCCATGCGTGGCACATTTGCTGCCTGCCTGATCCTTGCCAGCCCGCTGCTGTGGGCCGGCAGTTTGCCGGTGCCGGTCGACGCCAAGGTCGTCGACCAGCGCCCGGCCGTGGAGCAGGAGCGCATCTATCCCATGGGACCGTTGCGCAAGATCAGCGGTCGGCTGCGCGTTGACGACAAGGTCGAGAGCCGTGGCCAGGTCAGCTCGGTGACCTACGAATTGCCGGTGGAGCGCAGCGCCCGCGAAGCCTTCACCCGTGCACGCGAGACCCTGCAAAGCGAAGGCGGCTATCCGCTGTTCTGGTGTCAGGGCCGTGATTGCGGCGAAGCCAGCCTGTGGGCCAACGACGTGTTCGCCAATGCCCGGCTCAATGGCGGTGACGAGCGCCAGGCGTTCATCCTGCTGCGCCGCTCGGCCGAAGAGGCAGACACCCTGGTCGCGCTGTACAGCGTGACCCGTGGCAACCGCCGCGCGTACCTGCATGTCGAAGAGTTCGTCGCAGCGCAGCCGCTGGGCGAAATCTTGCCGACTGCCGCCACGGTGCTGCGTGAAATGCGCGATACCGGCAAGCTCGACTACCCGGACCTGGGCGAGCCGCAAGCCAGCTGGGTAACCTTACTGTCCCGCAGCTTGAACCTGGACAGCACCTTGCGCGCCAGCCTGAGCGGCGCCGAGGCCGAGGCCTGGCGCGAGCAGCTGGTCAAGGCCGGGGTCCGCGCCGGCCGTCTCGAGATCGGCAGTGCCGCGACCGATGGCCTGCACCTGGAGCTGATCCGCTGAATGAGCGCCGCCATCAACAATGATCGCCTGCTGATCCAGATTCTCCTGCTGGCCTTGCTCGGCGCCGGCCTATGGGTGATGGCGCCGTTCATCTCCGCGCTGCTGTGGGGCGCCATCCTGGCTTTCGCCAGCTGGCCGCTGATGCGCTTGCTGACGCGCGCCCTGGGCGGGCGCGAAACCTTGGCTGCCAGCCTGTTGACCACGGCCTGGATCCTCATCGTGGCGCTGCCGCTGGTGTGGTTGGGTTTCAACCTGGCCGATCATATCCGTGATGCAACGGCGTTCGTGCGCGACGTGCAGGTCGATGGCCTGCCCGATGCCCCGGCGTGGCTCGGGGCGATACCGTTCGTGGGCGAGCGCCTGGTCAGCGGTTGGCAGTCGCTTGACCAACAGGGCGCGGCCTTGCTGGCCTCGCTCAAGCCTTACCTAGGGCAGGTCGGCAACTGGCTGCTGGCGCGCAGTGCACAGATTGGCAGCGGCATACTCGAGCTCACCCTTAGCCTGGTCTTCGTGTTCTTTTTCTATCGCGACGGCCCACGCTTGTCGGCCTTCGTGCTGCGGTTGCTGAACCGCCTGGTGGGCGCCCGCGCCGACTACTACCTCGAACTGGTGGCCGGCACCGTGCAGCGGGTGGTCAACGGCGTGATCGGCACGGCCGCCGCCCAGGGCCTGCTGGCACTGATCGGTTTTCTGATCGCCGGTGTGCCTGGGGCCATCGTGCTGGGCCTGGTGACCTTCATGCTCAGCCTGATCCCCATGGGACCGCCGTTGGCATGGATCCCTGCCACTGGCTGGCTGGTGTGGAAGGGGGAGTATGGCATGGCGGTGTTCCTGGGTATCTGGGGCACCTTCGTCATCAGCGGCGTGGACAACGTGCTCAAGCCCTACCTGATCAGCCGTGGCGGCAATCTGCCGTTAGTGATCGTGCTGCTGGGTGTGTTCGGCGGTTTGATCGCCTTTGGCTTCATCGGCCTGTTCATCGGGCCGACGTTGCTGGCGGTGGGTTACAGCCTGTTGCTGGACTGGAGCCGCAATACCGCCCAGGTACAGCCTTGAAGCGAACGCGTAAAAAGTAGACTTTACGCTTTCTTTATTCCTCCCTCGCGGTTTCGCTCTCGTTCCTTTACGCCCCTCGCACCGACAATTCCCCCACAGCGGCTGACGCCGCATCCTGGGGGATTTGCATTCATGTACATGCTCGATGGTCTGTCACTGCTTGTGGCAGTGGCGTTGGCGGTATACCTGCTGGTGGCGCTGCTGCGCGCCGATCGCAGCTAGGGAGCGGCCATGCACAGTTACGACTACGCATTGCTGCTGGCCTTCCTGGTGATCGTGCTGCTGCCAGCGCCTTGGCTTGGACGTTTTTACTATCAGGTGATGGAGGGTAATCGCACCTGGCTGACACCGCTGCTGGGCCCGATCGAGCGCGGCTGCTACCGCCTTGCCGGGGTCAATACCGAGCAACAGAACTGGCAGCAGTACGCACTGGCGCTGCTGGCGTTCAACCTGGCCGGTTTCGTGTTGCTATTCAGTGTCCTGCTCCTGCAGGGCCATCTGCCGCTCAATCCGCAGCATCTGCCCGGTCTGGACTGGTCACTGGCATTCAACAGCGCCGTCAGCTTCGTCACCAACACCAACTGGCAAGCCTACAGCGGGGAGGCATCGATCAGCTACCTGAGCCAGATGCTGGGTTTGACGGTGCAGAACTTCGTCAGCGCTGCCACGGGCCTGGCAGTGCTGGTCGCGCTGTGTCGCGGTATCGCCCGGCGCTCTACCAGCAGCCTGGGCAACTTCTGGGTCGACATGACCCGCGCCACCCTCTATGGGCTGCTGCCGTTGTGCCTGCTGTTGGCTTTGCTGCTGGTGTGGCAGGGCGTGCCGCAGACCTTCGCCGATTACGCCCATGCCCTGACCTTGCAGGGCAACGAGCAGACCCTGCCGTTGGGGCCAGTCGCCAGCCAGATCGCGATCAAGCAACTGGGCACCAATGGCGGCGGCTTTTTCGGCGTCAACTCGGCGCACCCGTTCGAGAACCCTACCGCCTGGAGCAACCTGTTCGAAGTCGCCGCCATCATCCTCATCCCGGTGGCGCTGCTATTCACCTTCGGTCATTACGTCAAGGACCTGCGCCAGAGCCGAGCGATCCTGGCCTGCATGTTCAGCCTGTTCCTGCTTGGTGCTGGCACGGCGCTGTGGTCGGAGCAGCAGCCAAACCCGGCGCTGCGCAGTGCCCAGGTCGAGCAGAGCGCCCCGCTCGAGGGCAAGGAGAGCCGTTTCGGCACCACAGGCTCGGTGCTCTGGACGGTGACCACTACGGCGGCCTCCAACGGCTCGGTCAACGCCATGCATGACAGTCTCAACCCGCTTACCGGCATGGTGGCGATGATCAACATGATGGTCGGTGAA
Source organism: Pseudomonas sp. SMSB3 (assembly GCF_052041965.1). NCBI lineage: Bacteria > Pseudomonadati > Pseudomonadota > Gammaproteobacteria > Pseudomonadales > Pseudomonadaceae > Pseudomonas > Pseudomonas sp. SMSB3. Next base: position 221,169 of record NZ_JBKGGV010000007.1, read on the forward strand.
GTGATTTTCGGCGGCGTGGGCGCAGGTCTCTACGGCATGCTCCTGTTCGTGCTCATCGCGGTATTCCTCGCCGGGTTGATGATTGGCCGCACACCTGAATACCTGGGCAAGAAACTGCAGGCCCGCGAGGTCCAGCTGCTGGTGGCGACCCTACTGGTGATGCCGGTCGGCGTGCTGGCGTTCAGCGCCATCGCGGCCAGCCTGACAGGCTCGGCCGCTGCGGTAAGCAACCCGGGTGCCCATGGCTTCAGCCAGCTGCTGTACGCCTACACCTCCGGCACCGCCAACAACGGCTCGGCGCTGGCCGGTTTTTCGGCCAACACGGTGTATCACAACCTGATGATTGGCCTGGCGATGCTGATCGGCCGGTTTGGCTACATCCTGCCGATTCTCGCCCTGGCCGGCAGCCTGGCGGCCAAGAACAGTGCACCTCAAGGGCTGAACAGCTTTCCCACGCACGGTCCGTTGTTCACCGGCCTGCTCCTGGTAAGCATCCTGCTGATCGGCGGCTTGACCTTCTTGCCGGCCTTGGCCCTGGGGCCGATTGCCGAGCACCTGAGCCTGGGTTTCTGAGGAACCATTGATGAACATGCCCATTCCCGAAGTAACAGCCCGGTCCCACGCAGGCGACCGCATACGCCTTCGCGCATTGTGGCGCCCGGCCTTGATCCAGGCGTTGATCAAGCTCGATCCGCGTCAGCTCAAGCGCTCGCCGGTGATGCTGGTAGTGGCCCTGACCGCGTTGCTGACCACGCTGCTGTGCCTGGTCCCCGATCCGCGCGTCAGCCGCTTGGTGGCGCTGCAGATCGCCCTGTGGCTGTGGTTCACCGTGCTCTTCGCCAACTTTGCCGAAGCCCTGGCCGAAGGCCGCGGCAAGGCCCGGGCCGACAGCCTGAAGGCCGGGAGTCGAGGGCTGAGTGCCCAGCGCCGGCAGCGCGACGGCAGTTTCGAGACCGTGGCCGCCAGCGCGCTGCGTCGCGACGATGTGGTGCGGGTGGTGGCTGGCGAAATGATCCCTGCCGATGGTGAAGTCATCGAGGGCATCGCGGCGGTCAACGAGGCGGCCATCACCGGGGAGTCCGCCCCGGTGATCCGCGAGTCCGGTGGCGACCGCTCGGCGGTTACCGGCAACACCCAGGTGGTGTCGGACGCGCTGTTGATTCGCGTCACCAGCAATCCCGGCGAATCGACCCTGGATCGCATGATTGCGCTGGTCGAAGGCGCCAAACGGCAGAAGACGCCGAATGAAATTGCCTTGGACATGCTGCTGATTGGCCTGACGCTGATTTTTCTGATCGTCGTGGTCACCCTGCAGCCGTTCGCCCATTTCTCCGGCGGCAGCCTGCCGTTGATCTTCCTCGCCGCTTTGCTGGTGACGCTGATCCCCACCACCATTGGTGGATTGCTCTCGGCCATCGGCATCGCCGGCATGGACCGGCTGGTGCGGTTGAACGTAATCGCCCGCTCCGGGCGCGCGGTAGAAGCCGCCGGTGACGTGCACACCTTGCTGCTCGACAAGACCGGCACCATCACGTTCGGCAACCGTCGCTGCGCGGCGCTGCACGCAGCGCCGGGCATCACCGCAAAGGCCCTGGGGGAGGGGGCCTTGCTCGCCTCCTTGGCCGATGAAACGGCAGAAGGCAAGTCGATCGTCGAGTTCTTGCGGCAATTGCACGATTTCATCGAGCCGTCGTCGGGCCAGTACGAGGCCGTCGCGTTCAGCGCGCAGACGCGGCTGTCGGGGATCGATTTCCAGCAGCATCGCTATCGCAAAGGTGCTGTGGACGCGGTCCTGGCCTTCGTTGGCCTGCAGCGCCTGGACATGCCGCCTGCCCTGGCCCGTGAGGTGGAACGCATTGCACAAAGTGGTGGCACACCGCTGCTGGTGTGCCTGGACAAACGGCTGCTCGGCGTGATCCACCTCAAGGATGTGGTCAAACCGGGCATTCGCGAGCGCTTCGCCGCGTTGCGCAAGCTGGGCATTCGCACCGTCATGGTCACCGGCGACAACCCGCTGACCGCTGCCGCCATCGCCGCCGAGGCCGGCGTTGACGATGTTCTGGCGGAAGCGACCCCACAGAAAAAACTCGAGCGTATCCGCCAGGAGCAGCACGACGGGCGCCTGGTGGCGATGTGTGGCGATGGCGCCAACGATGCTCCGGCCCTGGCCCAGGCAGATGTCGGCATGGCCATGAACGACGGCACACAGGCGGCACGGGAGGCGGCCAACATGGTCGACCTGGACAGCGATCCGACCAAATTGCTGGACGTAGTGCAGGTCGGCAAGGAACTGCTGGTGACCCGCGGCGCGTTGACCACCTTTTCCATCGCCAACGATGTTGCCAAGTACTTCGCCATCCTGCCGGCGTTGTTCGCGGCTATCTACCCGCAGCTGGGTGTGCTCAACCTGATGCAGCTGGCCAGCCCGCAAAGCGCGATTCTATCGGCCATCGTGTTCAACGCACTGATCATCATCGCGTTGATTCCCCTGGCGCTGCGCGGTGTGCGCGTCCAGGCGGCGAGCGCCGCGCAGCTGCTGCGGCGCAACCTGCTGATCTATGGCGTGGGCGGCATCGTCGTGCCGTTCGCCGGGATCAAGTTGATCGACCTGTTGCTCAATGCCTTGCACCTGGTCTGAGGAGGCCATCATGACTCGCTATCTACGCCCGGCCGTGAGCCTGATCCTGCTGATGACCGCCATTACCGGCGGGCTTTACCCCCTGGCGGTGACCGGCATCGCCCAGCTGGCATTCCCCGAACAGGCCAATGGCAGCCTGGTGCGCGATAACCAGGGGCAGATTCGCGGCTCGGCCTTGATCGCCCAGGGTTTCGAGGGGCCTGAGTGGTTCCACCCGCGGCCATCGGCCGGAGCCTTCGCCACGGTGGCCAGCGCTGCCAGCAACCTGGCCCCCAGCAACCCGGCGCTGGCCCAGCGGGTCATGGACGACGCGGCGAGGTTGTTCGAGCCCCAGCTCGGGCCGGTGCCCCAGGCGCTGCTGACCACCTCGGGCAGCGGCCTGGACCCGCATTTGCCGCCTGCCGCAGCGGCCTACCAGATCCCGCGGGTGGCAGCGGCGCGGAAACTATCGCCACAGCGCTTGCAGGCCCTGCTGGAAGAGGCCACCCTGCATCCGCTGATCGGGCCACCGGTGGTCAACGTGCTGGCCTTGAACCAAGCATTGCAACGGCTTTGAGGAGATGTTCGATGAGTGATCGCGGCAGGCGTACATCGGCGCAAGGGATCGACCATGAGTGATGCCACGCGCGCCGATGCGCTGCTGGCCGGGTTGCCGCGCAGCGGCCGGGGCCGGCTCAAGGTGTTTTTCGGCGCAGCGCCAGGGGTTGGCAAGACCTACGCCATGCTCCAGGCCGCGCACGCCCATCAGCGCCAGGGCTTGCGCGTGCTGGCCGGAGTGGTCGAGACCCATGGCCGGGCCGAGACCGAGGCGCTGCTCGCAGGTTTGGCTCAGCAACCGCTGCTGCGCAGCGAGTACCGTGGCGTCACCCTGGAAGAGATGGACCTTGACGGCTTGCTCGAGGCCGCACCGCGCTTGGTGCTGGTCGATGAGCTGGCGCACAGCAATGCCCCCGGCAGCCGTCACGCCAAGCGCTGGCAGGACGTGCAGGAGCTGCTGGCCGCAGGCATCGACGTCTATACCACGGTCAACGTCCAGCACCTGGAAAGCCTCAACGATAAAGTGCGCGATATCACTGCCGTACAGGTGCGCGAAACCGTGCCCGACTGGGTGCTGCAGGAGGCGTTCGAACTGGTGCTGATCGACCTGCCACCGCGCGAGCTGCTCGAGCGCCTGCGCGCGGGTAAGGTGTACGTGCCGGAGCAGGCGCGCGCGGCAATCGATGCATTCTTTACCCAGACCAACTTGAGCGCCCTGCGCGAACTGGCCTTGCACACCGCTGCCGCCCAGGTCGACGCGGACCTCGCACAGGGCTACCGTCAGCGCGGCGAAGCGCCGCCAGCCCTGCGCGGGCGCCTGCTGGTCGGGGTGGAGGGGGATGCCCAAGCCGAGCGTCTGGTGCGCCATGCCAGTCGGGTAGCCCAGCGCCGTCATCTGCCGTGGAGCCTGGTGCACGTGGATAACGGCCAGCTGCGCGACGAGGCGGCCCGCCAGTATTTGCAAGCGGCCCAGCAACTGGCTGAACGGCTGGGTGCAGAGGTGGTGGTGCTGCGTGCGGGCGAGGTGGCACGCACCTTGATTCAGCACGCCCAGCAGCGTCGGGCCAGCCTGATATTGGTCGGCCAATCGCGCGACCGCGTGCGCCGGCGTTTGTTCGGCGCCGGCGTCGCCACGCGCCTGCTGCGCGAACGCCACGGCCTGGAGATCAATGTGCTGGACCGCGACAGCCGCGCCCGAACTGCGCCGCGGGCGGTGGGGCAGGCCTGGGCGTGGCGTCACTACCTGTGGGCAGTGCTGGCCACGCTAAGCGCCGCGGCGGCAGCCTGGGGCGTATCGCAGGTGCTGGAGCTGCCGAACATCTCCCTGGTGTTTCTCGCCGCCGTGCTACTGGTGGCAGTGCGCAGCAGCCTGGGGCCTGCGCTGTTCTGCGCGACCTTGTCGTTCCTGGCCTACGACTACCTGTTCATCGCACCGAATTTCTCGCTGAGCATCCAGCGCGAGGAGGACGTGCTGACGCTGGTGTTCTTCATGCTCATGGCCGCGCTCACCGGCAACCTGGCGGCGCGCCAACGCCGACAGGTGCAGGCCCTGCGCGAGACCCAGGCGCAGACCAGTCAGCTGCTCGACTTGTCTCGACGCCTGACGGTCGCCACCGACCGTCAGGCCGTATTCAGTGCCGCCGGGCAGCACTTGGGCGGTTGGCAGCAGGTCCAGGTGTGCCTGCTGGAGCGTGATGGTAACGACCAGTTGCAGTTGGCCAGCGGTGAGGGCGGCACGTTCACCGACACCGAGCGCGCCGCTGCCGACTGGGCCTGGCAGCATGGCCAGGCTGCGGGCCACGGCACTGACACGCTACCCGATGGCCGCTGGTGGTGGTGGCCGCTGACGGTGGAGGAACGGCCCTTGGCCCTGCTTGGGGTGCGTTCGCGCGCCGGCGAGCCGCTGAGTGGCCAGCGTCGCCGTCTCCTCATGGCCCTCGGCCAACCGTTGGCGCAGGCCCTGGCCCGCGTGCACCTGGCCGAGCAGTTGGAAGCGGCGCGTCTGCATGGCGAAACCGAGCAGCTGCGCAGTGCCTTGCTCGCTTCAGTTTCCCATGACTTGCGCACCCCTTTGACTGCCATGCGCGGCAGCATCGACAGCCTGCTGGCGCTGGGCGAGGCGATCCCCGTCGATGACCGCCGCGAGCTGCTCGAAGGCACCCGCGACGAGGCCGAGCGCCTGGACCGCTATATCCAGAATCTGCTGGACATGACCCGGCTCGGCCACGGTGCCCTCAAGCTTGCCCGGGACTGGGTGGCGCCGGCCGATATCATCGCCAGCGCGCTGCAGCGTCTGCGCGTGCTGCTGGCACTGCTGCAGGTGCATACCGAAGTACCGCCGCAGTTGCCGTTGCTTTACGTCCACGCTGCATTGATCGAGCAGGGGCTGGTCAACGTGCTGGAAAACGCCGCGCGCTTTTCGCCAGCCCAAGGGCGTCTGCTGCTGCAGGTCACGGTGCAGGAAGAGCACTTGCTGATTGCCGTCAGCGACCAGGGGCCGGGCATACCGGCAGAGGAGCGCGAGCTGATCTTCGACATGTTCTACACCGCCGCCCGGGGTGATCGCGGCGGGCAAGGCACGGGCTTGGGCCTGGCAATCTGCCAGGGCATGGTCGGCGCTCATGGGGGGCAGGTGCGGGTCGGCGAAGGCCTCGATGGCCAAGGCACGTGCATCACCCTATGCTTGCCACTGCCCCAGCAGCCGACTGCCGAAAGTGAACGCCCATGAGCCAGCCCGCGACCTTGTTGGTCATCGACGACGAAGCGCAGATCCGCAAGTTTCTGCGTATCAGCCTGAGCGCCCAAGGCTACCGGGTGATCGAAGCCGCCAACGGCACCGAAGGTCTGGCCCAGGCTGCCCTGGCCAGGCCGGACCTGGTGGTGCTCGACCTTGGTTTGCCCGACATGGACGGCCAGCAGGTTCTGCGTGAGCTACGCGAGTGGAGCGCGGTACCGGTCATGGTGCTGTCGGTGCGTGCCAGCGAGTTGCAGAAGGTCGACGCGCTGGATGGTGGGGCCAACGACTACGTGACCAAGCCGTTCGGCATTCAGGAATTCCTCGCCCGGGTGCGGGCCTTGCTGCGTCAGGTGCCACAGGTCGGCAGCAACCCGGCGCAGGCGAATTTCGGGCCGCTGGTGGTCGACTTCGCTTTTCGCCGAGTGACCCTGGCGGGCGCCGAAATCGCCCTGACGCGCAAGGAATATGCGCTTCTGGCGCAGTTGGCTCGGCATCCGGGTCGGGTCATCACCCAACGGCAGTTGCTCAAGGACATCTGGGGACCGACCCATGTGGACGACACCCACTACCTGCGCATCGTGGTCGGGCACCTGCGCCAGAAGCTCGGCGACGATCCGACCGCGCCACGCTTCATCGTCACCGAGGCAGGCGTGGGCTATCGCCTGATGGCGCCCGCGCCTTGAGCAGGGCTCATGCCCTGGGCGGCTCCTGCTCGAACAACTGCCGCGCGACCTCCAGGTAGCGCCTGGCGCCCAAACCCAATGGGCGCGGCTTCAGCCAGAGGATATCGACCCACAGTCGCAAACGGCTGGCCATGTTGTCGAAGCGTACTTCGGCCAGCGCGCCGGAGGCGATCAACGGCTCGACCAGAGGTTGCGGCAGGTAGGCCCAGCCCAAGCCTGATTGCACCAGGTCGAGAGTCGCCAGGTAGCTGTCGGTCAGCCAGATGCGTCGCGACAACACCATGCGTGGGTCGGAGCCTGTGGCCTTGCCGGAGGCCACGATGATCTGCCGCTGTTCGGCAAACGCCTCTTCGGCCAGCGGCGTTTCGCTGTGTTGCCCAGCGGGGTGGCGCGGTGAAGCGACCGCCACCAGCAACTGGCTGCCAGCCTCCAGGAACGATTCCCGCTCGTCGATCCCGGGCCGCTCGAAGACCAGCGCCAACTGCACGCTGCCTTCGTGCAGCAAGCGCACTGCTTCGGTCTGCGTGGCCGAACGCACTTCGATTTCAAGGCTGGGGAATTCCTGGGCGAGTACCTGCAGCGGCTCGCTCCAGCGACCGGTTTGCAGCTCGGGCGCCATGGCGATGGTCAGACGTTTTTCCAGGCCCTGGTGCAATTGCAGGGCCTGCGCATCGAGCAGGTTGAGCTGGCAGATCACCTGGCGCGCCTGCGGCTCCAGGGCCAGGGCTGCGCTGGTGGGCAAGGCCTTGCGCGTGGACCGGTCGAACAGGGTCAGGTCCAGCTCTGCTTCCAGTTGGCCGATGGCCATGCTCACCGCCGAAGGCACACGGCCCAGCTTGCGCGCAGCGGCTGAGAACGAGCCGGCCTCGAGTACCGCAAGAAAAAGGGTCAGAGAGTCGCTGCTGAACGCCATAGCCGCCTACCTGTCGATCGGGTCGCAAAGTATGAACACTCGGCGGCCCGTATCACAGCCCTAAAGGCCTTCGGCCAGGACCTGCTCGATGCAGTCGACGAAGTAGTCGACGCTGGTTCGGGTGGTGCACATTGGCGGCTTGATCTTGAGGATGTTCAGGTGGTCGCCGGTGGGCTGCATGAAGATGCCCAGTTCGCGCAGCCGCTCGCACAGCAGCATGGTTTCTTCCGTGGCCGGTTCCAGGGTCTGGCGGTCACGGACCAGCTCCAGCCCCAGATAGAAGCCCGAGCCATGGGCTGCGCCGGCCAGGGGGTATTTATCCACCAGCGCCTGCAAGCGCGCCTTGAAGTAACGCCCCGTTTCGCGGGCGTTGTGCCACAGGCCTTCCTCCTGCATGACGTCGAGGACCGCGATGCCGATACGGCAACTGACCGGGCTGCCACCGGCTGAAGAGAAGAAATAGCCCTCGGCCTCCAACGCCTCGGCGATCTCCCGGCGAGTGATGACCACGCCCAATGGCTGGCCATTGCCCATGCCCTTGGCCATGGTGATGATGTCCGGCACCACGCCTTGCTCCTCGAAGCCCCAGAAATATTCGCCCAGGCGTCCGTAACCGACCTGCACCTCGTCGGCGATGCACACGCCACCGCGTGCGCGGACCCTGGCGTAGGCCTGCTGCAGGTAACCCGCCGGCAACGCGATACCACCGGCATTGCCGTACACCGGCTCGCACATGAAACCTGCCAACTGGCGGCCACTGGCATCGATCCTGGCCAGCTTGGCGTCGACATCGGCCAAATAGTCGGCAGCCGTGTCCGCGCCGCGGAAGCGGCCACGGAAAGTGTTCGGCGCCTCGACCGGATGTACCCAGTCCGGGCGGGTTTGCAGGGCTTGCGGGTTGTCGGCGATGGAGGTGGAAATGGCATCGGTGGCCACCGACCAGCCGTGGTAGGCCTCCAGCACGCTGAGCAGGTCACGCCCGCCGCTGTAGGCCCATGCCAGGCGGATCGCCAAATCGCCGGCTTCGGTGCCGCTGTTTACCATGAACACCCGATCGAAGCCTGGCGGTGCCAGCGCCAGCAGGCGCTCGGAGAACTCGGTGACGGCTGCATAATGGAAGCGCGAGTTGGTGTTGAGCAGCGACCATTGCCGCGCTGACTCGGCCGCCATGCGCGGGTGGCCGTGGCCAAGCACCGCGACGTTGTTGAGCATGTCCAGGTACGAACGACCCTGCAGGTCGATCAGGTAATTGCGCCAGCCACGTTCGATCTGCGGCGGTTGGGCGTAGTAGTGCTTTTGCGAACGGGCGAAGCTGGCATCACGGCGGGCCAGCAGCGCCTGTGCGTCGGGCAGGGGCGCGGCATCGCAATCGAACCCAAGCAATGCGGCCGGCGACGGGCAGATGGCCAGCCAGGCCTTGGCATGGGACGGTTGGGCGAATCGCGGCGGGCAGATCGCCGGGTCCAGGCACAGCTGGACGGTCAGGTACGCGCCACTGGTACCCAAGGGCTGCCCTTTGTCGAGATGCAGGCCGTCTGCCGGCGATTGCTCAAGCCCATGCAGCCACAACGTCCAGTCCGCTGTACGCAGGCAGCCTCGCCCATCGGCGTGACACTGCCAGGCGCCAGCCTGCGGTGCTTGCACACGGCTACCGGCCGGTAACAGCAGTTCAACCGCCAGCGCGCAGGTCGCAGGTTCATCGGCGCGGTCGATGTGGGTTTGCGACAGCCGGTACTCGCCATGCAGGGTGCACGCTGGTGCCGGCTGTGCCGACAGCAGTCGCTGGTCACACCCTGGCTGCTCCCAGTTGCCTGCCTGGTAATGCTCGCTAAGCACGCCCAGGTCCAAACGCGTCACCGTTTGTTCCCGCAGGTCAGGCAGCAACGGCGCACAGCCCTGCAGCGACAAGACGTCCGCGGGCAATCCGGCAGCCTGCAGGATGGCCGCCTGCATAAAGGCCAGGGGCACGGCTGCGGCGGTGTCGAAGATCTCCCATTCATGGGCGATGTTATCGCGGGTGTACTGGTTATCAGGGTCGACCGCCAGTTGTTGCTCGCTGCTCAATACCAGCACCGCAGCGCGATTGAGCACCAGCGGCCACAGCGCCCGCAGCTCGGCCTCGGTCAGCGGGTTGATCGCCTGGTAGGCGCTGACTGCCGGCAGAATGCGCAGCGGGTCGCCTTCGGCGTGGTGCAACAGCGCGGCGCAGGTCACCGACAGATCGGCAACCCGCCAGGTGCGCAGCAGATCGCCGAAGTCGATGACGCCCTGCAGTTGCCACTGCCGCTGCGCGTCACGTGCCCAAACGGTATTGTCGTCGGTGATGTCCAGGTGCACGGCCTGGCTGGGCAGGGCCTCGACCAGTGGCGCCAATACAGCGGCCGCTTCGCCGGTGATCTGCTCGAGGCGCGTACGCTGCCCGGCATCCGGTAATACAGATAGCAAGTGCGCGATCAATGTCTGGGCATGTTGCGGATCCCACTGCAGGGTACGCGTCAGCCCTGGGTGGTCGAAGCCAGCCAAGGCTTGGTCGAGCCGTGCGCACAGCTCGCCCAGCGCTGCCATGAGCTGCGCCGGCATATGCTTGAGACGGGTCAGCGGTTGACCCTCGATGAAGTCCAGCAGTCGTACGCGCAGCGCCTGGCCACCCACTTCGACGGCCAACAGGGTTTGCCCATCGCGCGCGGCTTGCACGGCCGGTACTGGCAGGCTCTGCCGGTGCAGGTAAGCCAGGGCGGCATGCTGAGCCTGCAACTCGACTTCGGCATAGCTGGCGTGGCAGGCCTTCAATACGTAACGGCCGGATGCGGCGTCGACACGCAGGTTCACGTCCTGTTGACTACCCAGCGCCGTCAGCTCGCCCTCCATGCCATAGTGGGCCTGCAACAACGCCCGCGCCTGCGCCGCAGTGACCGCGGGGCTGGGCAGGGCAGAGCGCTCGATCAATGTCTCGAGTATGGCGGAGCTGGACTGTGGCTGGCTGGACATGGCGCTACCTTGAGTGCAGGTGTTTTTGTGTTGGGCCAACTTTATGCTTTGACTCGCTGATAGTGAAAGACGATTGTCTTCATGATTTTTGACAGTAAGCCCGGTGCAATTATTTTCTGGATATGCGAAGCGTTACCATTTACGCTTCCTTTCCCATCCAGCGCCGCCAGGTCATCACCATGTCATGCCTCTTTCCCTCGCGCCCCGCATTACTCGCGCTCTGCTGTTCGGCCACACTGGTGGCACACGCGGCCGAGCCCATCCAGTTAGAAGCCACCGACGTCAACGCCGATGCGCTGAAGGCCCAGCCTGGCGCGCTGCCCGAAGCGTTCGCAGGCGGTCAGGTGGCCCGGGGTGGGCAGATGGGGCTGCTGGGTAACCAGGACTACATGGACGTACCGTTCACGATGACCAGTTACACCGCGCAGGTGATCGAGGACCAGCAGGCCGAGGATATCGGTGATGTGTTGGCCAATGACCCGTCGGTGCGCGAGTCGTTCGGCTTCGGCAACCAGTCCAAGGTCTTCGTCATCCGTGGCCTGCCCCTGGCCGGGGATGACATTGCCTTCAATGGCCTGTACGGTCTGCTGCCGCGGCAAATCATGTCGACCGATGGCGTCGAGCGGGTCGAGGTGTTCAAAGGGCCCAACGCGTTCCTCAACGGAGTCAGCCCAACCGGCACCGGGCTTGGTGGCAACATCAACCTGCAGCCCAAGCGCGCTGGTGACCAGCCGACCCGTCGCTACACCCAGGACATCAGCACCGATGGCCGCCTCGGCGAGCACTTGGACATCGGCCAGCGCTTCGGCGCGGACAACCGCTTCGGCGCGCGCCTGAACCTCAGCCAGCGTGAAGGCGAGACGGCGATCGACGATCAGGATCAGCGCACCAAGCTGTTCACCGCCGGGCTGGATTACCGTGGCGATGGTTTTCGCCTATCCAGTGACATCGGTTACCAGAAGCAACGCATCAATCACCTGCGCAACTCGGTGCGCCTGGGCACGGGCGCCAACCTCACCACCAAGGCTCCAACCGCGCCGGATGCCAGCCACAACTATGGCCAGAACTGGAGCTACAGCGAGTCGGAAGATACCTTCGGCATGCTGCGAGGCGAATGGGACCTCAACGACAGTTGGACCGCCTACCTGGCCGGTGGCGCCCGCCATACCCGCGAGCACGGCACCTACGGCACGCCAGTGCTGGTCGGCAACAGTGGCAGGGCCACCCTCGGCGGCTCGGATATCGTCCACGGTGAGGACAATACCAGCTTCACCGCCGGGCTCAATGGCCGGCTGCAGACCGGCCCGTTCAGCCACCAGATTGCGCTGGGCGCCACCACCTTGTGGGCGGAGCAGAGCAACGCCTACGTCTTCTACCGCTCCACCCCAGGCAACAGCAATATCTACAACCCGGGCAAATTACCGCGGCCGACTGACGTCAGCATCACCGGCGGCGACATGGGCGACCCGGGCGTCACCGGCAAGACCCGCAGCCGCAGCCTGGCGATTTCCGACACGATCGGCGTTTTCGATGACCGTCTGCTGCTGACCTACGGCCTGCGCCGACAGCAGTTGCGGGTGGAGAACTACTTCTACGACGGCACCACTCCGGCCACGCCGAGCAACCCGTCCAAGGACGGCAGCCGCAATGGCGAGCCCTACAGCGAGTCGATCACCACGCCGGTGTACGGCATCGTGTTCAAGGCCACCGACAGCATCTCGTTGTATGCCAACCGTATCGAAGGCCTGGCCCAAGGCCCCACCGCGCCGGCCAACGTGGTCAATGCCGGGCAGATGTTCCCACCGGGGCGCACCAAGCAGCTCGAGGCTGGCATCAAGTTCGACAAACAGACCTACGGTGCCAACCTGGCAGTGTTCCGGATCGAGAAGCCATCGGATGGCTACACTGACGGCGTCACCTACATCCGCGATGGCGAGCAGGTGAACAAAGGCGTGGAACTGAGCCTGTTCGGCGAGCCTGTCGAAGGCTTGCGCCTGATGGCCGGCGGCACGCGCATGAGTTCGCAGCAGAAGAACACCGCTAACGGGAGCAATGACGGCAATCATGCGATCGGTGTGCCGACCTTCCAGCTCAATGCCAGCGTCGACTGGGATGTACCCGGCGTGCCTGGCCTTGCGCTCAACGCCCGCATGCTGCGCACTGGCGGGCAATTCGTCGATGCGGCGAACAACGTCAGCCTGCCGACCTGGAACCGCTTCGATGCCGGCGCCCGCTACACGCTCAAGGTCGCCGAAAAAGACCTGACCCTGCGGGTCAACGTCGAGAACCTGACCGACAAGAACTACTGGGCTTCAGCCAATGGCGGCTACCTGACCCAGGGCGATCCTCGTCTGGTGAAGTTCTCTGGCACCATTGATTTCTAGCGTGTCGGGAGCCATCGGTTCAACGCCGCGCTATCAGCCATTGGCAGCGTGGCGCGTTGGCTAGCTACCCTCGACCTGCAAGAACGCCGCCTCGAGCAACTGCCGGGTATACGCATCCTGCGGAGCACGGAAGATTTGCTGCGCGTCGCCTTGCTCCACCACCTGGCCCTGCTTGATCACCATCAGTTGATGGCTCAGCGCCTTGACCACTGCCAGGTCGTGGCTGATGAACAGGTAGGTCAGGTTGTACTTGTGCTGAAGGTTGCGCAGCAATTCGACCACCTGGCGCTGGACCGTGCGGTCCAGTGCCGAGGTTGGCTCATCCAGCAGGATCAAGGCGGGCTTGAGCACCAGCGCCCGGGCGATGGCGATGCGCTGGCGCTGACCTCCGGAGAATTCATGGGGGTAACGATGGCGAGTGGCCGGGTCCAGGCCAACCTCTTCGAGGGCAGCGATGATCGCCGCCTCCTGTTCTTCAGGCGTGCCGATCTTGTGAATGCGCAGGCCCTCGCCGACGATGTCCGCCACGCACATGCGCGGGCTGAGGCTGCCGAAGGGGTCCTGGAATACCACCTGCATCTCTCGGCGCAGGGGGCGCACTTGCTGCTGGTTGAGGTGTTGCAGGGACTGGCCACGGAAGCGGATGCCGCCCTGGCTGGCAATCAGCCGCAGGATGGCCAGGCCCAAGGTCGACTTGCCCGAGCCGGACTCGCCGACGATGCCGAGGGTCTGGCCCTGGGGCAGGCTGAAGTTGATGCCGTCCACGGCCTTGACGTGGTCGACCGTCTTGCGCAGCAGGCCTTTTTTGATCGGAAACCACACCTTGAGGTCGTCGACCTCGAGCAGCGGCGCCCCCACTGGGTTATGCGCCGGCAGCCCGGTGGGCTCGGCATTGATCAGCATCTGCGTGTAGGGGTGTTGCGGTGCGCTGAACAAGGTCGCGCAGTCGGCTTGCTCGACGATCTGCCCACGCTGCATCACGCACACCCGGTGGGCGATGCGACGCACCAGGTTGAGGTCGTGGCTGATCAGCAACAGGGCCATGCCCAGGCGTGCCTGCAATGACTTGAGCAGGTCGAGGATCTTCAGCTGCACGGTGACATCCAGCGCCGTGGTGGGCTCATCGGCGATCAGCAGTTCAGGCTCATTGGCCAGCGCCATGGCGATCATCACCCGCTGCCGCTGACCACCGGAAAGCTCATGCGGCAGGGCCTTCAGACGCTTGTGCGGCTGGGGAATACCAACCAGCTCCAGCAGCTCAAGCGTGCGCGCGGTGGCCTGTTTGCCAGTGAGTCCCTTGTGCAGCAGGAGAATCTCGTTGATCTGTTTTTCGATGCTGTGCAGCGGGTTCAGCGAGGTCATCGGCTCCTGGAAGATCATCGCGATGCGATCACCGCGAATGCGCTGCAGGCTCTTCTCGGTCTGCTGCAACAGGTCCTTGCCCTGGTAGACGATGGTGCCGCTGGGGTGATGGGCCAGCGGGTAGGGTAGCAGGCGCAGAATCGAGTGAGCCGTGACCGATTTGCCCGAGCCGCTTTCGCCGACCAGGGCCAAGGTCTCGCCCTTGCGAATATCGAAGCTGATGCCATCGACCACCCGGTTGACCTGCTCGCCCGTGACGAACTCCACGGCCAGGTCGCGTACTTCGATCAGGTTCTGTTGCGTCATTTCACTTCCTCGGGTCGAAGGCATCGCGGGCGGATTCACCGATGAACACCAGCAGGCTGAGCATGATCGCCAGCACGGCGAAGGCGCTGATGCCCAGCCACGGTGCCTGCAGGTTGGACTTGCCCTGGGCTACCAACTCGCCAAGCGAAGGCGCGCCGGGCGGCAGCCCGAAGCCGAGGAAGTCCAGCGCGGTAAGGGTGCCGATGGCGCCGGTCAGGATGAACGGCATGAAGGTCATGGTCGAGATCATCGCGTTGGGCAGAATGTGCCGGTACATGATCGCGGCATTGCGCATACCCAACGCGCGCGCGGCGCGCACGTATTCAAGGTTGCGCCCGCGCAGGAACTCGGCGCGTACCACATCCACCAGGCTCATCCACGAGAACAGCAGCATGATGCCCAGCAGCCACCAGAAATTCGGCTGCACGAAGCTGGCCAGGATGATCAGCAGGTACAGCACCGGCAGCCCCGACCAGATCTCCAGGAAGCGCTGGCCGGCCAGGTCCACCCAGCCGCCGTAGAAGCCCTGCAGGGCGCCGGCGATCACGCCGATGATCGAACTGAGCACGGTCAAGGTCAGGGCGAACAACACCGACACGCGGAAGCCGTAGATAACCCGCGCCAGGACATCCCGGCCCTGATCGTCGGTGCCCAGCCAGTTGTCCGCCGACGGGGGCGCCGGGGCGGGCACGCGCAGGTCGTAGTTGATGCTCTGGTAGCTGAACGGGATAGGCGCCCATAGCACCAGGCTGTCCTTTTTATCCAGCAGATCGCGGATGTATGGGCTTTTGTAGTTGGCTTCGAGGGGAAACTCGCCGCCAAAAGTGGTTTCCGGGTAGCGTTTGAACGCCGGGAAATACCACGAGCCGTCGTAGCGCACGGCAATCGGCTTGTCGTTGGCGATCAGTTCGGCGCCCAGGCTCAGGCCGAACAAAATCAGGAACAGCCACAACGACCACCAGCCGCGGCGATTGGCCTTGAAGCGCTCGAAGCGGCGACGGTTGAGAGGGGACAGGGCCATGTCAGTGCTCCCGGCTGGCGAAGTCGATGCGTGGATCGACCAGGGTGTAGGTCAGGTCACCGATCAATTTCACCACCAGGCCGAGTAGGGTGAAGATGAACAGGGTGCCGAAGACCACCGGGTAGTCGCGGTTGATGGCCGCCTCGAAACTCATCAGGCCCAGGCCATCGAGGCTGAAGATCACCTCGATCAACAGCGAGCCGGTGAAGAAGATGCCGATGAACGCCGAGGGGAAGCCCGCGATCACCAGCAGCATGGCATTGCGGAACACATGGCCGTACAACACGCGCGAGCGGCTCAGGCCCTTGGCCTTGGCGGTGACCACATACTGCTTGCCGATTTCGTCGAGGAAGCTGTTCTTGGTCAGCAGGGTCATGGTGGCGAAGTTGCCGATCACCAGCGCGGTGATCGGCAGCACCAGGTGCCAGAAATAATCGAGCACCTTGCCGGTAGTGGACAGCTCGTCGAAATTGTTGGAGGTCAGCCCGCGCAAGGGGAACCAGTCGAAATAGCTGCCGCCGGCAAACAGCACGATCAGCAGGATGGCGAACAGAAAGGCCGGTATCGCGTAGCCGACGATGATCGCCGAGCTGGTCCAGACATCGAAATGGCTACCATGGCGCACCGTCTTGGCGATGCCCAGCGGGATCGACACCAGGTACATGATCAACGTGCTCCATAACCCCAGGGAGATCGACACAGGCAGCTTTTCGGCGATCAGGTCGATGACCTTGGCGTCGCGGAAGAAGCTGGTGCCGAAATCGAGTTGCGCATAGTTCTTGATCATCAACCACAGGCGCTCCGGTGCAGACTTGTCGAAGCCATACATGCGCTCGATTTCAGCAATCAGCGCCGGATCCAGGCCTTGCGCGCCGCGGTAGTTGGAACCGGCCACGGACACTTCGGCGCCGCCCCCGGCGATACGGCTGGTGGCCCCCTCGAAGCCTTCGAGTTTGGCGATCATCTGTTCCACCGGCCCGCCTGGGGCCGCCTGGACGATGATGAAGTTGATGACCAGGATGCCGAACAGGGTCGGGATGATCAGCAGCAGGCGCCGCAGGATATAGGCGAGCATGTCAGTTAGCCTCATCCACAGGTGCTGCGTTCACCGCCGGCTGCACGTTGGGCTTGATCCACCAGGTGTCGATGCCAACGTCATACTTGGGCGACACCTTGGGATGGCCGATGTGGTTCCAGTACGCCACGCGGTTGGTCTTGATGTGCCAGTTGGGTACCACGTAGTAGCCCCATTGCAGGACACGGTCGAGCGCTCGGCAGTGCTCGATCAGGCTCTGGCGCGAGTCGGCGTTGATCAACTGCTCCACCAACTGATCGATGGCCGGGTCGCGCAGGCCAATGAAGTTGCGGCTGCCGGGGTTATCCGCAGCGGCGCTGGACCAGAATTCACGTTGCTCGTTGCCTGGCGAATTGGATTGCGGATAACCCCCGACGATCATGTCGAAGTCTCGCGAACGCAGGCGGTTGATGTACTGCGACACATCCACGCGGCGAATCTCGAAACCGATGCCCAGGTCCGCCAAGTTGCGCTTGAATGGCAGCAACACGCGCTCGAACTGGGTTTGCGCGAGGAGAAACTCGATGCTGACGGGCTTGCCGTCCTTGTCGACCATCTTGTCGTCGACGATCTTCCAACCCGCTTCCTGCAACAGCTTGTACGCCTCGCGCTGATGTTCGCGGATCATGCCGCTGCCGTCGCTTACCGGGTTGGCGAAGGCCTGCTCGAACACCGCATCCGGGACCTTGCCGCGCAAAGGCTCGAGGATCTTCAGCTCAGCCGCCGACGGCAGGCCGCTAGCGGCCATCTCGGAGTTTTCGAAGTAGCTGTCGGTGCGGATGTAGGCGCCGTTGAACAACTGTTTGTTGGTCCATTCGAAATCGAACAGCAGGCTGATCGCCTTGCGCACTCGCACGTCCTGAAACACCGGCTTGCGCAGGTTGAAAATGAAGCCCTGCATGCCGACCGGGTTGCCGTTGGGAATCTCTTCCTTGATCAGGCGGCCGTCGCGTACGGCGGGCACATCGTAGGCGGTGGCCCAGTTCTTTGCGCTCATTTCCAGCTCGTAGTCGAATGCGCCAGCCTTGAGCGCCTCCAATGCCACGTTGTTGTCGCGATAGACATCGAAGGTCATGGCGTCGAAGTTGTAGGAACCGCGGTTGATCGGCAGGTCCTTGGCCCAGTAATCCTTGACCCGCTCGTAGCGGATCGAGCGCCCTGGCTTGACCTCGGCGACCCGGTACGGGCCGCTGCCCAGCGGCGGCTCGAGGCTGCCGCGGGTGAATTCGCGGTTCTGGTACCAATGCTTGGGCAGTACCGGAAGCTGGCCGAGGATCAACGGGAGTTCCCGGTTGTTGGTGTGCTTGAACGTGAACAGCACCTTGAGCGGATCTTCGGCCACCACTTCGGCGACATCGGCGTAGTACTGGCGGTACAACGGTGCGCCATCCTTCATCAGGGCATTGAAGGTGAACACCACGTCCTCGGCGCGCATGGGATGGCCGTCGTGAAAGCGTGCCTCAGGGCGCAGGTAGAAGCGCACCCAGCTGTTGTCCGGGGCCTTTTCGATCTGGCCGGCGACCAGGCCGTATTCGGTGAACGGCTCATCCAGGCTCTGGCGCATCAAGGTGTCGTAGATGCTGCTGATATTGTCTGCGGCCACGCCTTTGTTGATGAACGGGTTGAGGCTGTCGAAGCCGCCGAAGCTGGACTGGCGGAACGTGCCGCCTTTCGGCGCATCAGGGTTGACGTAGTCGAAATGCTTGAAGTTCGCCGGGTACTTCGGCGGCTCGTCGTACAGCGTCAGCGCATGTTGCGGCGCGGCCAGTGCAACCAGCGCCGGCAGGCTCAGGCAGGCGAGCAGGAGGCTGCGCGCCAGGCGATGGGTCGGCTTCATTGGGCTTTCTCCGAAGGCTTGATCCACCAGCTGTTCAGCCCCAGCGTGTAGGGCGGTGTGCTGACGAAGGCGAACCGGTTGCGGTAGGCCAGGCGGTGATTGTCGAGGTACCAGTTGGGAATCATGTAGTAATGCCAGGACAACACGCGGTCCAGCGCCCTGGCGGCGGCGACCTGGTCGTCACGGCTGCGCGCGGCGAGCAAGGTATCGAGCAAGTGGTCGACCACTGGATCCTTCACTCCTGCGTAGTTCTTGCTGCCTTTGACCGAGGCCTGGCTCGAATGGAAATACAACCACTGTTCGAGCCCCGGGCTCAGCGTCTGGTTGAGGGTCATCAGAATCATGTCGAAATCGAACTGGTCCAGGCGCTGCTTGTACTGGGCGCGATCAACGGTACGCAAATGCGCGTCGATACCGATGCTGGCAAGGTTTTCGACGTAGGGCTGCAGAATGCGTTCCAGGTTGGGGTTGACCAGCAGCACTTCCATGCGCAGTTGCTGGCCCTTGCCATTGACCAGGCGCTGGCCGTCGAGTTTCCAGCCGGCCTGACCCAGCAGGCTCAGCGCCTGGCGCAGGGTCTGGCGGTTGATGCCGCGCCCGTCGGTGTGGCTGACCTGATAAGGCCGGGTGAACAACCGCTCGGGCAGCTGGTCGCGAAACGGCGCCAACAGCAGCCATTCCTTGCCCGTGGGCAGGCCGCTGGCGCTGAATTCGCTGTTGGGGTAATAGCTGGTCGAGCGCCGGTAGGCATCGCTGAACAGCGCCCGATTGGTCCACTCGAAGTCCAGCATCAAGCCCAGCGCCTGGCGCACAGCAGGGTCGCTGAAAGTGGCCCGGCGGCTGTTCATGAACAAACCCTGGGTTTGCGTGGGAATGCGATGAGGGATCTGCGCCTTGATCACTTCGCCCCGGCGTACTGCAGGGAAGTTGTAGCCATTGGCCCAGTTTTTCGCCTGGTGCTCGATATAGATGTCGAACTCGCCCGCCTTGAAGGCTTCGAAGGCTACCGTGGCATCGCGGTAGAATTCGTACTCGACCCGGTTGAAGTTGTACTTGCCGCGGTTCACGGCAAGGTCCTTGCCCCAGTAGTTCTTCACGCGCTGGAACACTAGCCTGCGCCCCGATTGCACCTGGGTAATGCGATAGGGCCCACTGCCCAGCGGCGGCTCGAAGGTCGTGGCCTGGAAGTCGCGCTTTTGCCAGTAATGCTTGGGTAGCACCGGCATTTCCCCAAGGCGCAGGATCAGCAGCGGGTTACCGGCCCGCTTGAACACGAAGCGAATGCGCAGTGGCCCGAGAATATCGACCCGCTGCACCTCCTGCAGGTTGGTGCGGTAGATCGGGTGGCCTTGCTTGAGCAAGGTCCGGTAGGAAAACGCGACATCGGCTGCAGTGATCGGCTTGCCGTCATGCCAGCGCGCCTCGGGACGCAGGTTGAATACCACCCAGCTGCGGTCCTCGCTGTACTCCACCGAACGGGCGATCAGTCCATAACTGGAGGTAGGCTCGTCGCCTGACGGGTCGTATTGGCCGGTACCGACCATCAGCGTTTCGTTCAGCTCACTGACGCCATACTGCAAGAAGTTGGGCGTGCTGACCGGGCTGGTACCCTTGAAGGTGTAGGGGTTGAGCGTGTCGAATGTGCCGAACGCCATGGCGCGCAAGGTCCCGCCCTTGGGCGCCTGCGGGTTGACCCAGTCGAAGTGGGTGAATGAGGCCGGGTACTTGAGCGTGCCGAATTGCGCGTATCCGTGGCTTTCGCTCACCATCGCGACGGCGGGGAAGCTCAAGGCCAGGCTGAGAGACAGCAGGAGGGGACGTATCAAGTCGGCATCCGATCCAGAGGCGTTGGGCTTTGATCGGCGTACAGTAACAGCTTGGCGGGTATGGAAAAAGAGAGGGGCTGCAAGCAGCCCCTGCGCCTTAATGCCCCAGGTAGACCGTCAGGGTCTGGCCCGGCTTGAGCGCGTGGCCACTGCGCGGGTTCCAGCGCTTGAGGTGCTGCATTTCCACATTGAAACGTTTGGCTACAAGATACAAGGAGTCGCCCTTGCGAACCTTGTATTGTGTCGAACGCTTGCCAGCGGCCGCGACTCGATTGGCTGCCGCGCTTGGCGCATTGCCACCGCGCAGGGCCAATACCTGGCCGGCCTTGAGGCGGTTGCCGGGCAGCTTGTTCCAGCGCTGGATGTCCTTGACCGACACTCGGTTGGCTTTGGCGATGGTGCTCAGGTTGTCGCCACGCTTGACGCGGTAGCTGCGGGCCGTAGCCGGAGCGCGGCTTTCGGCCACGGCGCGAGCGAACACGGCCTTGTTCGGTTGCAGGCTGACCAGTTGCTCGGGCTTGAGGTTGGACAGGCTGGCGCTGAGCAGTTGCGCCTTGGCCGTGGGCACCAGCAGCTGCTTCGGGCCGTCGACGGTCATGCGCTTCTTGAAGGCCGGATTGAGCTGGAGCAGCTCGTCTTCGTCGATATTGGCGAAGGCGGCAACCCGCGACAGGTCAAGACGGTCGTTGATCGCCACCGCTTCGAAGTACGGCTCGTTGGCGATGGGGGTGAGGTTCACACCATAGGCTTCCGGCGTCAGCACCACCTGCGACAGGGCCAGCAGCTTGGGCACGTAGTCGCGGGTTTCCTGGGGCAGCGGCAGGTTCCAGTAATCGGTTGGCAGGCCGAGCTTTTCATTGCGCTCGATGGCCCGGCTGACCGTGCCTTCACCGGCGTTGTACGCCGCCAGTGCGAGCATCCAGTCACCGTTGAACATGTCATGCAGCCGCGTCAGGTAGTCCAGAGCGGCATTGGTGGAGGCGGTGACGTCGCGGCGACCATCATAGAAGTTGGTCTGGCGCAGGTTGAAGTGGCGACCGGTCGCTGGCATGAACTGCCACATGCCGGCTGCGCTGGCGCGCGAATAGGCCATCGGGTTGTAGGCGCTTTCGATGGCCGGCAGCAACGCCAGTTCAAGCGGCATGTCGCGCTCTTCGAGGCGCTCGACGATGTAGTGCAGGTACAAGCTGCCGCGCTCGCCCGCGCTTTCCAGGAACGATGGGTTGCTGGCGAACCACAGGCGTTGCTGCTCGATACGCGGATTGACGTCGATGCTGTCCTGCAGGGCGAAGCCCCGGCGCATGCGTTCCCAGACATCCTGCGGCGGCTGGTCGGCGACCTTGACCACCAGCGGCGCGGGCTTGTGCTTGATCCGCGCCTGGTAGCTGTGCGCGCGGACGCTGTCGGTTTCCTCGACCTGACGGGTGCTCTGGCAGCCCACCAGGGTGGCGGCGAGCGCCAGCGCACTGACTTGGGCCAGGCGCGTCAGGGCGACTGAATGAGCGGTTCTGCGGCTGCTGGAAGACATCGGCTGAGACAGGTATCCGGGCAAAAAATTTCGGCGATTCTAGAAACCGCACCCGGCCGGGTCAACCGTTGACAACCCATTGCGATATATCTTGAGGTTATCAGAAGCTGTCTTTCCAAGACCTCAAAGCAGCAAAAACAGTGACCTGCGAGTCGTTTGAATGTCCCTTCCATTCGTCTGCTTTTTGTTTAACTAATGTTTCAGCGGTACGTAAAAAGGGGTTGGTCAGGCGTTCCAGGCCGATGGTCGACGGCAGCGTAATGCGCTGCTCGGCGCGCAGTCGAGTGACTTCGTCGAAGCGTTGCTGTATGTGGCGATTGCTCGGCTCCACGGCCTTGGCAAAGCGCAGGTTGCTCAACGTGTATTCGTGGGCGCAGTACACCTTGGTCTGCTCAGGCAGCGCAGCCAAGCGGGACAGGGCAGGCTGCATCTGCTCGGGCCTGCCTTCGAACATGCGCCCGCAACCGGCAGCGAAAAGGGTGTCGCCGCTGAACAGCAGCGGTGTTGCTGGCTGGTCGCTGTAATAGGCAATGTGGCCCAAGGTGTGGCCGGGCACGGCCAACACCTGGAATGTGACGCCGAGCACCGTGACCTGATCGCCGTCGTCCAGCGCCTGGTCGCGCCCCGGGATCTGCTCGTTGGCCGGACCGCAGACATGCGCGCCGGTCAGTTGCTTGAGACGCTCGACGCCGCCGACATGGTCATGGTGGTGGTGAGTGATCATGATGGTGTCGAGTGTCCACCCGGGGTTGGCCTGCAGCCAGCTCTCCACCGGGCTGGCATCGCCAGGATCGACCACCGCGCAGCGGCGTTTGGCAGTATCCTGTAACAACCAGATGTAGTTGTCGGAGAAAGCAGGTAGAGCATCGATCTGTATCATGGTGCGGATCCGTATCGCCTGGCGTGGCACATGCAGGCATCTTAGCCGCCTTGGCGTGGTACGAGAACCTCGAGGGAGAGCGTATGACCGACCAAGCCTTTGCCCAGGCCGACCCGCAGTGGGTTGAGCTGATCAGCCTGGCCCGTGAGTGGTTCCGTGGCCCATTGGGCCAACTGATGCTCAAGGAAGAGGAGAAACTGCTCGAAGAAGAGCTTGGGCGTTTTTTCGGCGGCTACCTCGTGCACTACGGCCCGTGCGCCGAAGCGCCCCCTACCGCACCGCGCGTGCAACGCAATGTGCGCCTCGGGGCGCCGTTGCCGGGGGTCGAGATCGTCTGCGAAGAGCAGGCCTGGCCATTGGGGGAGCACGCGGCCGACGTGGTGGTGCTGCAGCACGGCCTGGACTTCAGCCTGTCGCCCCATGGCCTGCTGCGCGAGGCGGCCAGCGCTGTGCGGCCGGGCGGGCACCTGCTGATCGTCGGTATCAATCCCTGGAGCGGTTGGGGTGTTCGCCACTGCTTCAGCCAAGGTGCGCTGCGCAAGGCGCGTTGCATTCCGCCGTCACGGGTAGGTGATTGGCTGAACCTGCTGGGCTTTGCGCTGGAGAAACGCCGCTTCGGGTGCTATCGTCCGCCGCTTGCCTCACCTGCCTGGCAGCAACGCCTGGCCGGATGGGAACGGCTGGCCGGTGGCTGGCAGAGCGCTGGCGGCGGGGTCTACCTGCTGGTGGCGCGCAAGATGGTGGTTGGCCTGCGGCCGTTGCGCCAGGAACGCCGCGAGCCGATGGGCAAGCTGCTCCCCCTGCCGTTGGCCAAGGTCAATCGCACGGCCGTTCATCCAGACACCGAAGAGCACTGAACAAGAGTGGTACATGAGCGATAGCGTCGAGATGTATACCGATGGCGCCTGCAAGGGCAATCCTGGCCCGGGCGGCTGGGGTGTCCTGCTGGTTTGCAAGGGCGTCGAGAAGGAATTGTGGGGCGGCGAGCGCGAAACCACCAATAACCGCATGGAGTTGATGGCGGCGATCCAGGGCCTGATGGCACTCAAGCGCGAATGCGAGGTGGTGTTGACCACGGACTCGCAGTACGTGATGAAAGGCATCAACGAGTGGATGGCCAACTGGAAGAAGCGCGGCTGGAAAACCGCAGCCAAGGAGCCGGTCAAGAACGCCGATCTCTGGAAGCTGCTGGATGAGCAGGTCAATCGCCACAAGGTCACCTGGAAGTGGGTCCGCGGCCACATCGGCCACCCCGGCAACGAACGCGCCGACCAACTGGCCAACCGCGGCGTCGCTGAACTGCGATAGGTCCGCAGCAAGCGGCAAGTCGAACTGCCGGCGCGCTGGTTTTGCTTGCAGCTTGCAGCTTGCCCCTTGCAGCGCGCCGAACGCGCTATAATGCGCGCCCTCGATGTAAGTTGGAGTGCCTGGCGTGGAGCAGCAGCAAGATAAACGGTTCGTCATTCTCGATACCGAAACCACCGGTATGCCTGTCAGCGAAGGACACCGGATCATCGAGATTGGCTGTGTCGAAGTCATCGGTCGACGCCTCACCGGCCGGCATTTCCATGTCTACCTGCAACCGGATCGCGAAAGCGATGAAGGCGCGATCAACGTTCACGGCATCACCGATGCGTTTCTGGTTGGCAAGCCGCGTTTCGCCGATGTCGCCGAAGAATTCTTCGCGTTCATCCAAGGCGCTACCCTGGTCATTCATAACGCGGCGTTTGACGTAGGCTTCATCAATAACGAGTTCGCCCTGGCCGGTCAGGCTGACCGCGCCGAAATCGCCAACCACTGCACCATCCTCGATACCTTGCTGCTGGCGCGTGCCCGTCACCCTGGGCAACGTAACAGCCTCGATGCCTTGTGCAAACGCTACGACATCGACAACTCGGGTCGCGAGTTGCACGGCGCGCTGCTCGACTCCGAGCTGCTCGCCGACGTCTACCTGGCCATGACCGGTGGCCAGACCAGCCTGTCGCTGGCAGGTCAAGGCGCTGATGACAACGAAGGGCAGGGCAGTGGTGGCAGCGAGATCCGGCGCATTGTCGGACGGGCACCGGGGCGGGTGATCCTGGCCAGCGCCGAGGAACTCGAGGCGCATGCCGAGCGGCTGGCGGCAGTGGCCAAGTCGGCAGGCGGCCCATCCCTGTGGCAGGCCCTGAGCGAAGCCACGGCGGGCTGATAACGGCGTCAGAAAAAGCCCACGCGGCAGTTGGGCTACTACCCTTAGGACAACGTGTCCGGCAAAGGTAGCTGGCTGATGTACAAGGACCTCAAGTTCCCGATCCTCATCGTCCACCGCGCGATCAAGAGCGACAGCGTCGCAGGTGAGCGGATCCGCGCCATCGCCGATGAGCTGATCCAGGACGGCTTTGCCGTCATCAAGGCTGCCGAGCATACCGAGGCCCGGCTGGTCGCGACCACGCATCATGGCCTGGCGTGCATGCTGATCGCCGCTGAGGGGGTGGGCGACAACCTGCATCTGTTGCAGAACATGGCCGAGCTGATTGCGTTGGCCCATCTGCGCGCACCCAACCTGCCGATCTTCGCCTTGGGCGAACAAGTGACCTTGGAAAACGCACCGGCCGAGGCCATGGGCGAGCTCAACCAATTGCGCGGCATTCTGTACCTCTTCGAAGACACCGTGCCGTTTCTGGCACGCCAGGTGGCCAGGGCCGCGCACAATTACCTCGACGGTCTGCTCCCGCCGTTCTTCAGGGCGCTGGTGCAGCACACTGCCCAGTCCAACTACTCCTGGCATACCCCCGGCCACGGCGGCGGCGTGGCCTACCGCAAAAGCCCGGTGGGTCAGGCGTTTCACCAATTTTTCGGTGAAAATACCTTGCGCTCGGATCTTTCGGTATCAGTGCCCGAACTAGGCTCGCTGCTCGATCACACCGGCCCCCTGGCCGAGGCAGAGGCCCGTGCGGCGCGCAACTTCGGCGCCGACCACAGCTTTTTCGTGATCAACGGCACTTCCACCGCCAACAAGATCGTCTGGCACGCCATGGTGGGTCGCGACGACCTGGTCCTGGTCGATCGCAACTGCCACAAGTCAGTGGTTCACGCCATCATCATGACCGGTGCGATCCCTATCTACCTGTGCCCGGAACGCAACGAACTGGGCATCATCGGGCCTATCCCCTTGAGCGAGTTCAGCCCCGCTTCGATCCAGGCCAAGCTTCAGGCCAACCCGCTGGCCAGGGGGCGCGAGGGGCGGATCAGGTTGGCAGTGGTGACCAATTGCACCTATGACGGGCTGTGCTACAACGCTGGCATGATCAAACAGGCGTTGGGCGACAGTGTCGAGGTGCTGCATTTCGACGAAGCCTGGTTCGCCTATGCCGCCTTCCACGAGTTCTTCGAAGGGCGTTATGCCATGGGCACTGCGCGCGGCGAACGCAGCCCGCTGGTGTTCAGCACCCATTCCACCCACAAGCTGCTGGCGGCGTTCAGTCAGGCGTCGATGATCCATGTGCAGGATGGCGCATTGCGTCAGCTGGACCGGGACCGTTTCAATGAAGCGTTCATGATGCATATCTCCACCTCGCCGCAGTACAGCATCCTTGCCTCGCTGGACGTGGCATCGACCATGATGGAAGGACCGGCGGGGCGTTCGTTGTTGCAGGAGATGTTCGACGAGGCCCTGAGTTTCCGCCGGGCATTGGCCAACTTGCGCGAACACATCGCGGCCGAGGATTGGTGGTTCAGTATCTGGCAACCACCGGCTGCAGACGGCGCCCAGCGCCAGGACGCAGCGGATTGGCTGCTGCAACCGGACGACCCCTGGCATGGTTTTGGCGAAGTGGTCGAGGACTACGCGCTGCTCGATCCGCTGAAAGTCACGCTGGTCATGCCAGGGCTGAGCGCCGGCGGGATCTTGGACCAGCGAGGTGTGCCGGCAGCGGTGGTCAGCAAGTTTCTCTGGGAGCGTGGCTTGGTGGTGGAGAAAACCGGCCTGTACAGTTTTCTGGTGCTGTTCTCCATGGGCATTACCAAGGGCAAGTGGAGCACCCTGCTGACCGAGTTGCTCGAGTTCAAGCGCCACTACCAGGCCAATACCCTGCTCAGTACCTGCCTGCCCAGTATCGTTGCCGTGGATGGGCAGCGCTATCAAGGGCTGGGGCTGCGCGAGCTGTGCGATCAACTGCATGAGTGCTATCGCAGCAATGCCACTGCCAAACAGCTCAAACGCCTGTTCACCCGCCTGCCAGAGGTCGCGACAAGCCCGGCGCACGCCTATGACCGGATGGTACGCGGGGACGTGCATGCGGTGCCGATCGAGCTATTGCTCGGGCGAGTGTCGGCGGTGATGCTGGTGCCTTACCCGCCAGGCATCCCCTTGATCATGCCGGGTGAACGCTTCACTGAGCAGACGCGCTCGATTCTCGACTATCTGGCTTTCGCCCGCGCCTTCAATAGCGAATTCCCAGGCTTCGTGGCCGATGTGCATGGCCTGCAGTATCAACATGGCCAGTACACCGTTGATTGCATCAAGGAATGCGAATGATCTCGACGCCCGTCTGGGCCAGTTCGAAGCGGTTATCACCCAGGTGGTTGACGCGGTCGCCGATGGCCAGGCGGTAGGTGGTGATCGGCGCGCCGACTGCGCTGCCGTCCGCCTGCAGGGTGGATTCCTGAAACTCGTGGACGGGATAGATACGGCCTTCGGCGTCACGGGCGTGAAATTGGCCGACCATTACTGCTGCCATTTGGGGGAAAACCTCTGAATTACGTAGGAAATGTCTGAATAGATAGACCGTCCGAGTTACAGGGAAGTTTTAATACCTCGGAAAAAAAACCAAGTCGCCGAGGAACGGTCATCTATAACTAACACGTCCCTTTTCCCAGCAAAGGTTGGAAATCGCCATGAGCCAGGTGTATTCGGTAGCGGTCGTCGTCGGCAGCTTGCGCAAGGATTCCTACAACCGCAAGGTGGCCCGCGCACTCTCGGAGCTGGCGCCGTCCAGCCTTGCCCTGAAGATTGTCGAGATCGGCGACCTGCCGATGTACAACGAGGATGTCGAGGCCCAGGGCGCGCCCGAGCCGTGGCAGCGGTTTCGTGATGAAATCCGTCGCAGCGATGCCGTGCTGTTCGTGACTCCCGAGTACAACCGCTCGGTCCCGGGCTGCCTGAAGAACGCCATCGATGTGGGCTCGCGGCCCTATGGGCAAAGCGCCTGGGGCGGCAAGCCGGCAGCGGTGGCCAGCGTTTCGCCGGGGGCCATTGGCGGCTTCGGGGCCAACCACAATGTGCGCCAAACCCTGGTATTTCTCGACATGCCGTGCATGCAAATGCCCGAAGCCTACATCGGCGGTGCGGCCAACCTGTTCGACGACAATGGCAAACTCAGCGAAAAGACCCGGCCCTTCCTGCAAGGTTTCATCGACAAGTTCGCCTCGTGGGTCAAGCTCAACCGCGCGGTTTGAGGTTCAGCAGGCTTGCGGCATCTCGCCTCTGGCCAGGCGCCTTTGAATATCGGCGATGGCCGCTGGCAGATCGTTGATGGTGTCGATCAGATAGTGCGGCCGTGAGCCTGCGAATTGCGCATGGATGCGCGCCCGCTCCCGTTGCAGCTGCTCGCGGCCCAGCGCCTGATAAGTCTCCCATGTCACCCCCAGGGCATTGCCCGAGCAAACCAACGCCACGGTCCACATGCCGGCGCGCCGCCCCTCGAGAATACCTGGGACGGTGTCGTCTACCTTCACGCAGGCTGCCACGTCGTCGATCCCCAGGACGATGACGTTGGCCAGCGCTTGCGCAGGCCAGGGGCGAGCATTGGGGGTTTCATCACTGGCTACCACGTAATCGGCGCGGTAGCCCTGGCGCGCCGCCAGCTCGATGACTTTGTCCATCACCACTTTCGGATAGCCCGAACACGAGCCGATTTTCAGGCCAGCCTGGCGCAGGCGATCGAGGGTGTCCAATGCTCCGGGAATCAACGCCGAGTGCTGGGCAATGTGTTCGATCTGCAGCGGCATGAAGCGCTCGTAGAGGGCGGTCACGTCGTCGTCGCAGGGCTTGCGGCCGACTGCATTGCAGTAGCGCTCGGCGATGTGCGGCAGGTTGCACAGGGCGCGAATATGATCCCACTTGCCCATGCCCATGGGGCCGCGCGCCTCGTCCAGGCTCAGGTGCACGCCGAACTCGGCAAACGCCTGGACGAAGATCTGGGTCGGGGCGAAAGAGCCGAAGTCGATGACTGTACCGGCCCAATCGAGGATGACGGCTTGAAGCTGACGGGGATTGCTGTAGTTCATGGTGGCCTCCAAGGGTTGCAACTGCATAATCAGCTGTTGAGCACGCGCATATCGCCTAGCACCTGGGCCACAGCGTCTACCGCAGCCTGCATACCGTTCCCAGCGGCCGCATCGATGCAGCCCATGCAGCCGATGCGAAAGGTGTCGACCTGGGTCAGCTTGCCCGGATAGATGAGGAAGCCCTTGGCCTTGACCCGCCGGTAGAAATCATCGAAGCGGTAGCGTGGATGGCTGGGGGCGCGGAAGGTGACGATGATTGGCGCCTGGACATGCGCCGGCAGAAAGCTACGTATGCCGATCGCCTGCATGCCATCGAGCAAGGTCTTGCAGTTGCGGGCGTAGCGTTGCAAGCGCGCCGGTTGCCCGCCTTCTTCGGCATGTTGCTGCAGGGCTGCATGCAAGGCCGCCACCACATGGGTCGGCGGGGTAAAACGCCACTGGCCGGTTTTCGCCATGTACGCCTGCTGCTCATGCAGATCCATGGCCAGTGAGTGGGCGTTGCCTTCGGCAGCTGCCAGGGCCGCTTTCTCGGCCAGCACGAACCCCATGCCGGGCACGCCTTCAAGGCATTTGCCCGAGGCTGCGACCAACGCTTGAAAGCGGATATGTCGGGCATCGAGCGGCAACGCGCCGAATGAACTCATGGCATCGACGATCAAGTGCTTGCCGTGGCGCGCGACCACAGCGGCGATCTCCCTGAGCGGGTTGAGCAGGCCGGTGCTGGTTTCGCAGTGGATCAGCGCCACGTGGGTGAACGCTGCGTCGGCTGCGAGCACGCGTTCGAGCTCGGCGGCGCTGATGGGTTGGTCCTCGGCGCTTTGCAGCGTGCTGAAACGACGGCCCACAACGCTGCAGATCTTCGCCAGGCGCTGACCGTAGGCGCCATTGATGAGCACCAGGACCTTGCCCGCGCGCGGCACCAATGTACCGATTGCCGCTTCCACGGCAAACGTGCCGCTGCCTTGCAGCGGTACGCAATGGTGACTGCTGCTGGCGCCGGCCATGCCCAGCAACTGCTCGCAGACGCTGGCCGTCAGTTGATTGAAGTCGCGGTCCCAGGAGCCCCAGTCCGTCAACATGGCCTGGCGGGTGCGCAGTGACGTGGTGAGCGGTCCTGGGGTCAGCAGAATCGGTGTGATAGTCATCGAAGATAGCCCTCAAGCGGTAAGCGCAAGCGAGGGCACAGGTTGCAATCGCGCGGTTCATCAATCAAATTGCTTGTTCCGATCCCAGCCATAAGTCAGGCCGATGCCGATGAACCTGTTTCAGTTGCGTGCCTTCGACGCCGTGGCCCGCGAGGGCAGCTTTACCCGCGCGGCTGCGCGGTTGTTCATCAGCCAGCCGGCGGTGACCGGGCACGTCAAGGCACTGGAAGCGCATTACCAGGTGAGCTTGCTCAGGCGCACTGCGCGGCGGGTCGAACTCACCGAACAAGGCACTCGTCTGGCTGCGATCACCCGGGCGCTGTTCGGTCTGGCCGATGAGGCCCAGGCCATGCTCGAAGCCAATCGCCAATTGCTGACCGGGTGTCTGCAAGTGGCCGCCGACGGGCCGCATCGGGTCATGCCGATTCTGGCCCGGCTGCGCCAACGCTACCCAGGCGTGACCGTCAATCTGCGTTTGGGCAATGCCCAGGACACCCTGGCGGCGCTGCTCGGCGAGCATGCCGATGTCGCTGTGCTGACCGACGTTGAGCCGCGTAACGGCCTGCACTTGCAGCGCCTGTGCCAGTCACAGGTATGCGCGCTGTTGCCGGCCAGCCATGCCTTGGCCCAAGGCCAGGGCGATCTGTCCCTGGCTGAGCTCGATCAGCAGGTCATGGTGATGCGCGAGCCGAGCTCCATCACTCGAATCACTTTCGATCGGGCCTGCGCCGAGGCCGCAGTGCAGCCGCGCGTGCTGCTGGAGCTGGACAGCCGCGAAGCGGTGACCGAAGCGGTTGCCGCGCAGTTGGGCATCGGCGTGGTTTCATCGACCGAGATCGCCAACGATCCGCGGTTGGTGGCACGGCCATTGGCAGGGCAGGGGCTGGTCAACCAGCACTGGCTCGCCTGCCTTGAGCGGCGCCGGGAACTGCGCGTGATCCAGGCGTTTCTGAGCCTGGCGAGCGAGGCATGCTGACGTCTGCCAGCAGGGCCGGCTAAGATGGCCGGCAATGGAGCGATAGGGCCATCGATGAGCGAGAAAGACACCATCTCCATGCAACTGGTGCGCGAGGCGCTGTTGCAAACCTGTCCAGGTGCAGACGCTGACATGGGCTTGCTGGCGCGTGCCGGGATCGACGGGCAGGCATTGGCATGGCCAGAGGCGCGCGTCACTGCCCAAGCCTATGCCAGGCTTTGGCGACTGTTGGCGCGCCGTTGCAACGATGAATTCTTCGCCATGGACCCGCGTGGCCTGCGCAGCGGCAGCCTGGCATTCATGTGCCGGGCGAGCATGGCCCAGCCTACCCTGGGCGCGGCCCTTGAAACCGCCTTGGCGTTTCTGGCACTGATGCTCGAGGACCTGCAGCCGGCTCTTGTGCGCCAGCAAAGCCTGGCGCAGGTGGTGATCGATGAACCGCAGGAGGCGCCGCGACGGGCGTTCACCTACTTCACCTTCTGGATGATCGTGCACGGTGTTGCGTGTTGGCTGGCGGGCAGGCGGATCCCTATTCTGGCCATCGAGTCGCGCTGTGCCGAGCCGCCGTTCTGTGATGATTACCGGGTGATGTTTTCGGAAAACCTGCAATTCGACCGGCCACGCAGTCGCATGATCATTGCGGCCGATTGCCTCGATCTGCCGCTGCGGCGCAGCGAGGAAGAACTGCAGCGCTTCCTGGCCGAAGCGCCTGGCAACATTCTGGTCAAGTACCGTGACCCCGCTAGCCTGGGCCGGCGCATACGTCACGATTTGTCGCATCAACCGCCCAGCCAGTGGCCAGACGCCGACAGTCTGGCGCAGACGTTGTGCCTTTCGCTTTCGACCCTGCGCCGGCGCTTGGCTGACGAAGGGCAGACATTCCAGGGTCTCAAGGACAGCGTGCGCAGAGAGCTGGCCATCGCCTGGCTGGCGGCCCCCGAATTGAGTACGAGCGAGGTCGCCGAGCGCTTGGGCTTTGCCGACACCAGCTCGTTCTACAAAGCATTCCGCAAGTGGTTCGGCTGTAATCCAGGGCACTACCGGACGTTGATGCTGGCGCAGCAGGCAGGTGACTGATTCCCGCTGCTTGAAAGGCGCGCGATGAGCCAGTTTCGCAGGTTTCCCAGAGGGTTACCTGTCATGCCTGGATCCACATTGCCTGCCAAGATCGAACATGCCACGGATCAGTTTCTCGGCGAGATCCTGCCTCGCTGGTTGACCACGGCGCCGCCTGCGCAGATCGCTGCGCTGCGCCGGGCTTTCACTGCCCATATGGCCAGTCAGCGCAAGGTCAAGGCGGTTTTCGAGCGCCTCGTGCCGTTGCACACTTTCGTGCAGGACTTGCTGCAAGCGGCGATCAAGCGCGACATGGGCCTGACGATCGATTTGGCCCGAGCCTGTTGGCGAGAAGAGCGGCGGACTTTTACCGTCAAACCAGGGGAACTGCCCAGCGGTGACAGTTACTTCGTGACAGTGCCGGCGCTGCAGGTGTTGATGCAGAATTTCAAGAACGGTGAGTCGTTCTACAGCGAGACTGCCTTGATTTACCCCGCCGATGAAGCCGCTGCTACCCCGGAGACAGTGCTGAGCAAGGACGCTGCCAAGGTCGTGTCCTTGTGTCGCAAAATCGACGCCGGCAAGCAGTATCAACAGCATCTGGCAAGGCTGTTCACCGACTCATTGACAGCCGAATTGGGCGAGGACCTGCGGTGCAACTTCGTGCTGATGGCTGAATTGGCCGCCACCCGCGGCGCGTTGCCGTCGCAAGAGGTGGCTGTATTGCGTGACCTGGGACAAGGGCGCCTGCCCAAGCACAGCCAAAGTCCCACTGTTCGGTATGGCGAGTTGCAGATTCTGGACAGCTGTCTGTCAGGGCTGATGGTCATCGAACTCAGCGGCGACTGGAAACCCGGACTCACGGGTGCCGTGAAGCGCAACACGGTCAATGGTGTGCTGCTGTGCATGGCCGATGACCCCGACCAGCCGGTGCGCCACCTGAGCACCTGGGGCGCGCTCAACACCTTGCTGGTGCAGTGGCTGAACGACGCGCTCAAGCGCGAGCGCCTTGTACAACGGGTGGCACTGCGCGACAGGGCACAGTTTCTTGAAATGCTCAGCCAGCGGCTGCTCGACGACGAGCCTGACCTCGGCGTGGATCTGAGTGCGTACGTTGGTCCTGCCGGGCAGTGGTTCGCGTCGCTGGCCGGGGCGCGGCTGCAGCGGATTCGCGACGATGCCCGCTTTGTCGTCGTGCCCACTGCCGATGCCGATGCCCGTCAGTCGGCCGAACGTCTGGCCTTGATGAAGTCCGTGGGCATGACCATCCTCAACCTGGCCGGCGCCTTTGCACCTGTGGTCGGGGGCTTGCTACTGGCCGACATGGTCCGTCAAACCCTCGCGCAGGTGTGCGAAGGCGTCGTCCACTGGGCGCAGGGCCATCAGCACGAAGCGCTCGAACACGCGTTGGGCGTTGCCGAAACGGTTGCAGTCAACGCTGCTGTCCTGACCGGAGCAAAGGTCGTCGCCAGCGCCTTCAAGCGCAGTGCCTGGGTCGCCGAGCTTGAGCCGGTGGTCAACGATGCCAACCAGCAGCGGCTCTGGCGTAACGACCTCACGGCCTATCAGGATGCCAATCCCCCGGCGATGTTGCTTGAGCTCGATAACGGCCTGCTTAGCGACGGCGTCGAACAATGGTGGCGGCACGAGGGGCAGCACTATCGCGTGCGCGCCACGGCGCTCGCGGGTGGGTGGCGCCTGGTGGATGTGCAGGACCCCACCGCCTATGGTCCCGCGCTGGCGTTCAACGGCGAGCGAGGCTGGCGACTGCAGCATGAACGGCCCCTGGAATGGCAGGGTGTCGAGCAGTTGCTGGGCCGCCTGTGGCCAGCGGCGCAAGCATTGCAGGCGCAACGGATAGCCCAGGTACTCAACGTGGCGGACGTCGATGACGTTTATCTGCGCGGTTTGCTGGTGGAGAATCGTCCTTTGCCGATAGCGCTGCGCGATACCTTGGAGCGCTTCGCCGTGGATGCCAGGATCGATCGCTTCGTCGCGGCG
Source organism: Pseudomonas sp. SMSB3 (assembly GCF_052041965.1). Lineage (NCBI taxonomy): Bacteria > Pseudomonadati > Pseudomonadota > Gammaproteobacteria > Pseudomonadales > Pseudomonadaceae > Pseudomonas > Pseudomonas sp. SMSB3. The sequence continues at coordinate 255,329 of NZ_JBKGGV010000007.1, forward strand.
ATCGGCATTGGCGAGCCCGACACCGAGCTCTGGCAGTGGTGCATGGACGAGCTGGGCATACAGGATCTTGGATTACCCGCGCAGCGAGCGGCGATCGGGCAGCAGGCCCCTGCACTGCGTGAACGGATGTTCGAGCACTTCACCGCTCAGACAGTCGCCGATGATCCGCAGCTTGCGCTGGTACTGCGGGATTTCCCAGGGCTGCCCAAGCCCTATGCCGTGCATTTGCTAAAGGGCATCACGCTCGAGCAGCGCGTCAGCCTGCGCAGCCATGGGCGCATTCCGCTGGCGGTGGCGCAGCAGGCTCGGCAGTTGCTGCAGGTCGCGCAATTGACGCGCCTGCGTGAAGGCCTTTACCTCAACTGCTGTCAACGGGGCGACCAGCTCGAGCTGATCTTTGCCTTGCTTGAGCAACCGGGCCGCTGGCCGCTGGCCCCGGCCGTGGAAGTACGTGAGGGATCGGCAACCGGCGCGCGCATCGCCAGCTTGCGCGCGCCTGTGCCGGGGGGCAAGGCTACGGTGCTGGTGCGCGCCGAGGGTGGGTTCAGGGTACACATCGGGGCTGGCAGCGCTACGACCGAACAGAACGAGCCGGCCATGCTTGCCGAAGCATTGCTCGCATGCCTCGATGCAGCCGAGCGGGCCCGGCTCGGTTGGGAGGGGCCTCAGGCTGCGCAAAAACTGCGTGGCGACCTGCAGGCCTGGCTGCCCGCGCAGCGCTCGGCTTTGCTGCAGCTGTTAGGCAAGCCAGACGCAGGCGTCGCGCCCAATCCGATGCGCCGGCTTGCCGACGGGCGCATCGGGTACCTGCTCAGCGGGCGCCTGCCCGGTGATCACCCGCCATTGAACCTGTTGCGTGCACGAATCCGCGGGCTTTATCCAGGTTTCGACCAGCAGGAGGTGCAGCAGTACCTGGACATCCTGCTGCAACGTCCAGGCTCTGCCTATCGCAACCTGTTGCTGCAGGAGCAGGAGTACCGCGAGCTGAAAAAAGCGCTTGAGCTGTGGATCGAGCGCGCCCGCGGCAGCGAAGCCACTGCCCTGCGGCGGCGCGCAGCGCGGCGCTTGCGGCGCAACTGGCAATTGATTGGCGAGCGCATCGTCGATCAGTGGGATATCCCCCAGGGCATGAGCCTGAGCCTGGCTGACATGCCATTGCGCAGCCTGCCGCACCTGCCCTTGGCGACCAGCTTCAGCCACGTGGCCGAGCTCACGCTGACGGGATTGCGCCTGGAGCAGGTCCCTGAAGGATTTTTGCGAAGCTTCACCCGCTTGCGCTGGCTGAACCTGGGCGATAATGCGCTGACCAGTGTGCCGCCTGAGCTTGGGCAATTGAGCGAACTGCGCAACCTGCGCCTGGCCGGCAATCAGATCACCTTGAGCGCGGCCGGTATGGGTACGTTGGCCAGGCTGACACGCTTGCAGGTACTGGACCTCAGCTTCAATCCGCTAGGCAGCATAAGCCTCAATCTGCGGCCCTTGGCGCGATTGCGCGAGCTCAGCCTGCGTAGCGCAAACCTGCTCAATGTACCGTCCGACCTGCACTGGTGCGGGCAGCTGGAAATCGCCGATTTGCGCGACAATCATCTGGCGAGCGTGCCCCAGGCGGTGCTCGACGCGCCTGAGCAGTGGCGCAGGGCACTGGTACTCAACGGTAATCCGCTGCCAGCGGCACTCAGCCGACGCTTTGGCATAATTCCCAGCCTGGTCGAGCCGGTGGAAGACCTGCACGCCGCCGTAACCGCTGCCCGGAACACCTGGTTGCAGACGGCGAGCGGGCAGGTACGCGGCGAGCGGGCCGCACTTTGGGACGCGCTCTATGCCGAGTCCGGCAGTCGCCCCTTGTTCCAGCTACTGACCGAACTGGTCGACACCCAGGATTTCCACAGTGTCCCGGCGGACCTCAGGCGACGGGTCTGGGCCTTGCTCGAAGATGCCGGCAACGATCCAGAGCTGCGCGAGGAACTGTTCACGCTGGCAAGCAATCCACGCACCTGCGTGGACAGCGTCGCGTCTTGCTTCAGTACCTTGGAGGTACGCCGCTACGTGGCCAACGCCCTGCGCGCCAGCGACCCAGCGGCGGCGACGCGGGCGCGCCTGCGCCTGGCCAGGCAGCTGTTTCGGCTCGATCAGGTCGAAATGATCGCGCGTGAAGACATGAATGTGCGTCGTGCGCAGAATCGCGCTGGCGATGAGATTGAGATAAGCCTGGCTTATCGCACGGGCCTGGCTATCGAGCTCGATCTGCCGGGCCAACCGCGCACCATGCACTTCCAGGCCCTCGCCGGGGTGACCCGCGAGCAGTTGGCTGCAGCCGCCGTCGCCGTGCGTCAGGCACAGGCCAGCGACGCATTGCCGCGCTATATCAGCCAGCGCGAATACTGGTTGGAAAGCCTGCGGGCGCAACATGCCCAAGCGTTCAGCGAGGTGGAGGCGCCATTCTGGGTGCGCCTGCAGACTTTGGAGTCGGCGCAGCTCGACAGCGTGGACTACCTGCGCAGCTCCAATGAACTGGCCATCGAACGCCAGGATGCGGTTGAGGTGCTGGCGCTGCGCCTGACCCGCGAAGCCTTGGCGAGCTTCGTCGATGACTGAGGCGCGCTGCTGCGTTTGATCGGCGCTTCAGGCTGCACGATTCCCTCTGCCCACGGCCATGCCCATGGGTGAGCATCTGCGTTTTGCCAGCACAACGCAGGAGCCAAACATGGGCACACAAGTAAAACGCTCGAACGAGGAGAAGATCGCGACGGCCACCACAGACTTCATCAGCGCCCGTTTACCCGACTGGCTCAGCCGCGCCTCGGCAGCGCAAATCGCCGCGTTGCGCGGGCTGTTCGCGGCGCACCGCGCAAGTCAGCAGCGCTTGCGGCAACACACCGCGCAACTGCTGCCGTTGCAGGTCTATGCCGAACAGCGATTGAGCACGCTGCTGGCATCACCGCTGGCCGATGGCGTGCCGTTCAGTTCGCTCGAATGGCTGGAGATCACGCCTAGCTTCGATACCCTGACTAACCTGACGTTGCCCACCTATGGCTACGGCGAGCGCAGACGCAACGGCCTGCTGCAACTGATGAGCAACTTTGCGCCCACGGCCAGTTACTACCAAGGTACCGGTCTGGTCATGCCCGGCAAGGACCAGGTGCTTTCCGGCGACGTGGGCAATTTGGTCCAGGCGTGTCGCACGCTGGATGTCGGCAAGCAATACCAGGGTCAGTTGAATGACACCTTTACGCCTGAGGCGATCGAGGCGCTGGCTGCAGACAAGCAAGCGGGCTTTCGCCTGGCCTGTAAGATCGCCGCGCTCAAGGGCGAGATTAGCGGCCATGAGGAGCTGGCGTTGCGGGAGATCGCCGAGCCAGACACCGACAAGCTGCCCAGCGGACTGAGAAGCTACCCCGGCCTGTTGCAGGTGCTGGGGCACCCGGTGGCCGATGGCCTGTACATTACACTCAAGGACAGCGCTGGCGCCGAGAAGGCCGTGGTGCTGTATTTGCCAGGTGACCCTGTGAGGGCGCTGCGCCGTTACGACAATGGCGTTGCCATGCAGCGAGCCGTGGTGGCAGAGCTTGCAGACGCTGGCTATCGCCAGTTCTTCAGCCAACTCATCGGCATCGAGCAGCGCCCTGCGTTCATCCGCACGTTGGCCCTGCGTCTGCGTGACCCTCGCAGCGACCTGCAGCTGCTGGGCCGCGTGCCGCCGGCGTCGGTATTCAGCGCCTTGGCCCAGGAGCAGGTGCAGCGCGTCAAAGACGATGCGCGGTTATTGCTGGTACCCACCGCGCAGGCCGACGCCAAGGCAGCGCGAGCGAGGATCGAGGACTGGGAGAGTGTCGGCATGGGCATTCTCAACCTGGCGGGGTTGTTCATGCCGGTGGTCGGCGCGATGTTGCTTGGGCAATTGGTGGTGCAAACCGTAGCGGATGTGTACGAGGGTTTCGCCGATTTGGCCGAGGGGCATCAGCACGAGGCGCTGCAACACCTGTTCGACGTGCTTGAAACCGTTTTGGCCAGCGCCGCGACCGCAGGTACTGGCGTGCTGGTGAGTAACGCGGTGGTCGCTGCGATGGAGCCCGTGAACCTTGGCGGGCGAGGGCAGCGATTGTGGTCAGGCGACCTCACGCCCTACCAGTCGCAGCCTGAATCGCTCGAGTTGGGCAGCAACGGGTTGTACACCCAGGGCGGGCGTCAATGGATGCGCGCTGGCAGCCGTTATTTCGAGGTGCATCGACCAGATCCGGAGGCGCCGTATTGCGTGCGCCACCCCTTGCGCAGCGATGCCTACGCGCCTGAGGTGGTGCACAACGGCGAGCGCTGCTGGCGTCTGCTGCGCGAGCATCCGCAGGCCTGGGACGATCCCCAGCGCATGCTCGACACGCTATGGCCGCAGCACCCACCGGCCAGCCTGCAGCGGGTCCGACAGATGCTGCACGTGGCCGGGGTCGATGAGGATGAGCTGCGTGGCATCCTGTTGGAAAACCGCCGCACCCCGGTCAATTTGCGCGAAACCTTGCGCCGTTTTGAAGTGGACGCGCGCGTAGAGCGCTTTTTTGCACATGTGCGCGCCGGCCAGTTGCCCGTTGACGAATTGCCGCTGCTGCAATGGTGTGAATCGCAAGCGCTGGTGGGCACGGGCGTGGCCAATGTGCGCGCCAGCCAGACCGCCTTGCGTGAGCCGCTGTTCGAGCACTTGGCGAGCCTGCCGCCCATGGACGACGCCTTGCTGACGCTGCTGCGTCGAGATTTTGTGGCGCTGCCCGAGGCTTATGCCCGCGAGCTGCTGCATGATGTATCAGCGCATACACGGCGCGAGGCGATTGCCGGGCAGAAAGTGCCGCTGGCGCTGGCGACCAAGGCGGCATCGCTGATGCGCGTGGCCCGGCTCAACCGTGCCCTGGAAGGCTTGTACTTGAGCAATGCCTACAGCGACGACAGCGGCGCATTGGTGCTGGCGGTCATGACCCAACGCGGTTCGGCCTCCGTCAACCTGGAGCTTCGAGAAGGTTCTGCGGCCGGGCGTCTGATCGGGAGCGTGGTGGCCCATGCAGTCACCGAGGCGGCCAAGGTGCTGGTGCGTGACCAAGGCAGATTCTGGCTTTACGATGCCGCGGGCCATGCCCTGACGCTTGCGGTCGATGACGCCGGCGATCTGTTCCGGGCAGTCGTCGCCGCGTTATCGACGCAACAGTTGGCCGAATTCGACATCACCGGCGCAGACCCGGCCGGTCAGTTGCGGAGCTGGGTAATGGCGCAGTTGCCTAGCTCCCACCAGGGCCTTGCGCAGTTGCTGAACTGGGCGCCGCAACCGAAGTGGTTCAACCCTGGCAGACGGCTTGACGATGGCCGAGTCGGTTATCCGCTGAGCGGGCGTGGCGCTGGCAGCGGCACACCCAGCTTGCTGCTGCGGGCGATCCTGCTGCGCTATTTCCCAGGACTGACCCCGGCACAGGTCGAACTGGAGATCGAGCGGCGGATTGCCAGTCGCGGTAGCGCTTATCAGGTGCTGCTGGATGTGCAGGACGACCACATGCAGCTGCAGCGTACCTTGAACCAGTGGGTGGGCAGCGAGCTGAACGAAACACGGCGTGCATTACGGGTGCGGGTGCGTGAAGAAATCGCCAGGGCCTGGCGAGTACAGGCTGAGCCGGTGATCGATGGGCAAGGCCGACACAGTGGTCAACGCTTGCGTTTGTTCGGCCTGCAGATCAGCAGCCTGCCGGAAATACCGATGTCGGTCGAGTTCAACCACGTGTCGGCCTTGGTGCTTAATGAAACCGGGCTCACTCATCTTCCTTCGCGCTTCATCGAAGCATTCTCGGCCTTGCGTGAACTGAACCTGGGCAACAACAATCTGCTGCGCATACCGCACGGGATTGGTTACCTCACTGAACTGCGGGAACTGAACCTGCGGCACAACAATATCCGTCCGGATTCCGCTTCGTTGGCTGCGCTGCAGAGCCTGGCACGCCTGACCCACCTGGACCTGAGCTACAACCCGCTGGGCCAGTACGCGATGAGCTACAGTCGCCTTCCTCATCTTGTGCGCCTGGGCCTGCGCAGCTGCCAACTGGGCACGTGGCCAGAGGGGCTGTGGTTGTGTGGGTTCCTCGAAGAGGGTGATCTGAGAGACAACGCATTGACCGAAGTGCCCGCTGAAATTCGTCTGATGCCCTACGAGTTTCGCCGCTCGTTGCTGGTCGACAACAATCCGCTGCCGAGCCTAGATCTTTTGGCATTGCGGGCGTTGGATACCATCGTCGAGGCGCCCGAGTCGATCGCCGCCAACACCCCAGACGCGGAGCAGACGCGTGCTTGGTGGCTGGGAGCCGACGAACAGGCGCAGGCGGGTCGCGCGGTGCGCTGGCAGCGCCTGTCGGCGCAAGCCGGCGGCGGCGATCTGCTCCATTTGCTTGAGCGATTGATGCCGTTGGCCGACTATGCCTGGACTCAAGGCTACATGACCGAGCAATTATGGGCGCTGCTGGCTGCCGCCGATGTCGATGACAATCTGCGCAGCGCCATGCTGCGGCTGGTTGGCCAGCGTCCGACGGACGACAACGCAGTCATTGATTGCTTCAGCCAGTTGCTGGTGCATCGACTGCGCAGTCAGAGCGGCGCGCTGGCTGCCGACGAGCCGGTCGGCAGCCGCGACGTCAGCTGGTTCAACCTTGGGCGCAGCTTGTTCCGACTCGAGCAGGTCGAGCGCGTGGCCAGGCAGGACATCAATGCGCGCAACGCGCGGCGCGAGGTGATCGATGCGCCAGGTATCAGGCTCGCCTACCGCGTGCGCTTGCGCCAATGGCTTGGCTTGCCAGGCCAACCCCGGGCGATGCATGTCAGCGATCTCAATCGCATCACCAGCGAGCAACTGCTGGCGGCACGTCGCGCGGTGCGAGAGGCGGAGACGCCGGCAGCCTTGGTCGCCTATCTGGGGCAGCGGCCTTTCTGGCAGGCGCTTATGCAACGAACCTATGCCGCCGACCTGGCCACGATCGAGCAGGTCTACCAGCAAGGCGCCCAAGCCCTGTTGGCGCAGCGCGCTGCACTGGGGGAGCAGCAGTACCAGGCGCAATTGATCGACCTGGAGGATCAACGAGACGCCGCGAAACGGGCGCTGAGCCTGCGCTTCATCCACGTCCTGGAGCGTCGCGCCGGTTGACTGGCGCCAGCGGCCAAACCGGTCATCCATATTGATGCCTTTGGCCATTGCCGCCTGTGCTGGCCAGGGCGAACATCGTCGCACCGATGGTTCAACTGCAAAAACAAGAGACCAGGAGTGCGACGATGCGCGATTACACCGAGGCCGCCCGGGGCTTCGACCTTGAGCAGACTGCGGCGGCGGCGCTGCAGGGCAACCTGCGGGCGCTCAATGCCTGTATCGAGTGCTGTGACCGCCATACCGGCCAAGGCCGGGTGGCATTGCGCTGGGAGAACGAACAAGGCAATAGCGGGCAGCTCGATTTCGATGCACTCAAGAGCCAGTCCAGCCGCTTCGCCAATGCGCTGAAGGCGCAAGGTGTGCGCGCAGGCGATCGGGTCGCCGGGCTGCTGCCTCGTACCCCCCAGCTGCTTATCACCATTCTCGCCACCTGGCGCCTTGGCGCGGTCTACCAGCCGCTGTTCACGGCGTTCGGTCCCAAGGCCATTGAGCATCGTTTGCAGCAGTCCGCTGCCCGCGTGGTGGTCACCGATGCCCATAATCGCGGCAAGCTCGATGAAGTGACCGCCTGCCCAATCATCGTTACCGTCCAGGCCCGCCCCGGCGAATTGGATTTCCAGCAGTGCCTGGATGGCTGCGACGCAAACTGCGAGCCGGTGCTGCGCACGGGGGATGACCCTTTCCTGTTGATGTTCACCTCCGGTACCACCGGCCCTGCCAAGCCGCTTGAAGTGCCGCTGCGGGCCATCGTCGCGTTCCAGGGTTACATGCGCGATGCCATCGACCTGCGCGAGCCGGACCGCTTCTGGAATTTGGCTGATCCAGGTTGGGCCTATGGCTTGTACTACGCGGTCACCGGGCCGCTGTCGCTGGGCCTTAGCACGACTTTCTACGACGGGCCGTTCTCAGTCGAAAGTTGTGCCCGGCTGATCACCAAGCTGGGCATCACCAACCTGGCCGGCTCGCCTACCGCGTTTCGCCTGCTGATCGCGGCGGGCAGCACGTTCTCGACAGCGATCAAGGGGCAGCTGCGGGTGGTGAGCAGTGCCGGAGAACCGTTGAATCCCGAGGTCATTCGCTGGTTCGCCGATGAACTGCAGGTGACCCTACACGACCATTACGGCCAGACCGAACTGGGCATGGTGCTGTGCAACCACCACGGCCTGCGCCATCCCGTGCACCAGGGCTCCGCTGGCTTCGCCATTCCCGGACACCGCATCGTCGTGCTGGGCGAGCAGGGCCAGGAGCTGCCAGCGGGGCAGCCAGGCATTCTCGCGGTAGATCGTGACCGCTCGCCGCTGTGCTGGTTCGGCGGCTACCTCGGCTTGCCCACCAAGGCGTTCGTCGGCCGCTATTACCTGAGCGGCGACACCGTGGAATTGAATGAAGATGGCAGCATCAGTTTCGTTGGCCGCAGTGATGACGTGATCACCACCTCCGGTTACCGGGTTGGCCCTTTCGATGTGGAGAGTGCGTTGATAGAGCACCCCGCGGTCATCGAGGCAGCAGTGATCGGTAAGCCCGATCCCCAGCGCACCGAGGTGATCAAGGCATTCGTGATTCTGGCTGCAGGCCACCCGGCCTCCGCCGAGCTTGCCGAAGCGCTGCGCCAGCACGTGCGCCAGCGCCTCTACGCCCATGCCTACCCCAGGGAAATCGAGTTCGTCAGCGAGCTGCCCAAGACCCCGAGCGGCAAGCTGCAGCGCTTCATCCTGCGCAATCAGGAAATCGCCCGACAACACGCGCAGCCAGCCACCGCAGCCAGCGCCTGACAGGAACCTTCACATGCACATTTTGAACGCACATTTCATCGTCAGCGGCGCAGCCTCAGGGCTTGGCGCTGCCACCGCACAGATGCTGGTCGAGGCCGGTGCCAAAGTCATGCTGGTCGACCTCAACGCGGCGGCCGTCCAGGCCAAGGCCGAGGCGCTGGGCGAAAATGCCCATTTCGCGGTGGCAGACATCAGCGACGAGGTCGCGGCGCAAGCGGCGGTTGATGCCGCCATGCAGGCCTTCGGATCTGTGCAAGGGCTGATCAACTGCGCCGGTATCGTCGGTGCCGAGAAGGTGCTGGGCAAACAAGGGCCGCACGGGTTGTTGAGCTTTTCCAAGGTCATCAACGTCAACCTCATCGGCAGCTTCAACATGTTGCGCCTGGCCGCAGCGGCCATGGCCGAGGGCACTGGGGACGAGGGCGGCGAGCGGGGCGTCATCATCAATACCGCATCGATCGCCGCCTATGACGGTCAGATCGGCCAGGCCGCCTATGCCGCCTCCAAGGGCGCGATCGCCAGTCTGACCCTGCCGGCGGCCCGCGAGCTGGCGCGGTTCGGCATTCGCGTGATGACCATTGCCCCCGGCATTTTTGAAACCCCAATGATGGCCGGCATGAGCGATGAGGTCAGGGCCTCGTTGGCCGCAGGGGTGCCGTTCCCGCCGCGCTTGGGGCGCGCGCAGGAATACGCGGCGCTGGTGCGCCACATCATCGAGAACAGCATGCTCAACGGCGAGGTGATTCGCCTCGATGGCGCGCTGCGCATGGCTGCCAGATAAGGAGTACAACATGATTCTGAGCAATGATCCGATTGTCATCGTCAGTGCTGTGCGCACGCCCATGGGCGGCTTGCAGGGTGATTTGCAGAGGCTGAGCGCTGCGCAGCTGGGTAGCGCAGCCATTCGTGGCGCCGTCGAACGCGCCGGTATCGATGCCCAGAGCGTCGATCAGCTGCTGTTCGGTTGCGTGCTATCTGCTGGGCAAGGTCAGGCACCGGCGCGCCAGGCGGCGCTGGGCGCGGGGCTCGGCCAGCACACCCCGTGCACGACGTTGAACAAGATGTGCGGCTCGGGCATGCAGGCAGCGATCCTCGGCCATGACCTGTTGCTGGCTGGCAGCGCCGACGTGCTGGTGGCCGGCGGGATGGAAAGCATGAGCAATGCGCCTTACCTGCTGGACAAGGCCCGCGGTGGCTATCGCATGGGCCACGGCAAGATCATCGACCACATGTTCATGGATGGCCTGGAGGATGCCTACGACAAAGGCCGTCTGATGGGCACGTTTGCCGAAGACTGCGCGCAGGCCGAGGGTTTCAGTCGCCAGACCCAGGACGAATTCGCGATTGCCTCGCTGACCCGTGCCCAGGCGGCAATCGAGCACGGCCGCTTTACCGATGAAATCATCCCGGTGCAGGTCAGCGAGGGTAAACAGACGCGGGTCGTTGCCAGCGACGAGCAACCGCCCAAAGCGCGTCTGGACAAGATCCCACAGCTCAAACCGGCGTTTCGCCAGGGCGGTACGGTGACCGCGGCCAATGCCAGCTCGATCTCCGACGGTGCCGCCGCATTGGTGCTGATGCGCCGCTCCGAGGCCGAGCGGCGGGGCTTGCAGGCGCTGGCGCTGATTCACGGCCACGCGGCTTTCGCCGACGCGCCGGCGCTGTTCCCAACTGCACCGATCGGGGCCATCGACAAGCTGTTGGCGCGCACCGGCTGGAGCCTGGCCGATGTTGACCTGTTCGAGATCAACGAAGCGTTTGCCGTGGTGACCTTGGCGGCCATGAAGCATTTCGACTTGCCCCATGACAAGGTCAACATCCACGGCGGCGCCTGCGCCTTGGGTCACCCCATCGGGGCCTCGGGCGCGCGCATCCTGGTGACCTTGCTCTGGGCCTTGCGCCAGAACAAGCTGCGCCGCGGCATCGCAGCGATCTGCATCGGCGGTGGCGAAGCCACGGCCATGGCCATTGAATGCCTGTACTGAGGTGCACCATGCTGGTATCTGAAGAGCAACAACAAATCGCCGATGCGGTACGGGGGTTTGCCCAGGCGCGGCTCAAGCCATTCGCCGAGCAGTGGGACAAAGCCCATCGCTTCCCCCGTGAAGCCATCGGCGAAATGGCCGAGCTGGGCTTGTTCGGCATGCTGGTCCCTGAGCAGTGGGGCGGCAGTGACACCGGCTATGTGGCCTATGCCATGGCGCTGGAGGAAATCGCCGCCGGTGACGGTGCCTGCTCGACGATCATGAGCGTGCACAATTCGGTGGGTTGCGTGCCGATTCTGCGATTTGGCACCGAGCAGCAGAAAGCACGGTTTCTGACCCCGCTGGCCACCGGCGCCATGCTCGGGGCGTTCGCCCTCACCGAGCCCCATGCGGGCTCGGACGCCAGCAGCCTGAAGACCCGGGCGCGCCTGGACGGTGACCACTACGTACTCAATGGCAGCAAGCAGTTCATCACCTCCGGGCAGAACGCCGCAGTGGTGATTGTCTTCGCCGTGACCGATCCTGCCGCTGGCAAGCGAGGCATCAGCGCGTTCATCGTGCCGACGGACTCGCCGGGATATCAGGTGGCGCGGGTCGAGGACAAGCTTGGGCAGCATGCTTCGGACACCTGTCAGATTGTCTTCGACAATGTGCAGGTACCGTTGAGCAACCGTTTGGGTGCAGAAGGGGAAGGCTACAAAATCGCCTTGGCCAATCTTGAAGGCGGCCGTATCGGCATCGCTGCCCAGGCGGTAGGCATGGCCCGCGCGGCGTATGAGGTGGCCCGGGACTACGCCCATGAGCGACACAGCTTCGGCAAGCCGCTGTTCGAGCATCAGGCGGTAGCGTTTCGCCTGGCCGACATGGCGACCCAGATTGCCGTGGCCCGGCAAATGGTTCTGCATGCCGCAGCGCTGCGTGATGCGGGGCGGCCCGCGTTGGTCGAAGCGTCCATGGCCAAGCTGTTCGCCTCGGAAATGGCCGAAAATGTCTGTTCCGATGCCTTGCAGACCCTTGGCGGTTATGGCTATCTGAGTGACTTCCCGCTGGAGCGCATCTACCGCGACGTGCGGGTTTGCCAGATTTACGAAGGCACCAGCGACATTCAGCGCATGGTCATTGCGCGCAATCTTTGAAGGAGCAGCCTGCATGGCATTCGAAACCATCCTGTTGGACATCCACGGCAAGGTCGGCCTGATCACCCTCAACCGGCCCCAGGCGCTGAATGCGCTCAATGCGCAGATCGTTGGCGAGATCAACCAGGCGCTGGATCAGCTTGAGCGTGACGCGAATATTGGTTGCGTGGTCCTCACAGGCTCAGCCAAGGCCTTTGCCGCCGGTGCCGACATCAAGGAAATGGCTGAGCTGCAGTACCCGCAGATCTACGTTGACGATCTATTCAGCGACGCCGACCGCATCGCCAACCGGCGCAAGCCGATCATCGCTGCGGTCTCGGGCTTTGCGCTGGGCGGCGGCTGTGAGCTGGCGATGATGTGCGACTTCATTCTGGCCGCCGACAATGCCAAGTTCGGCCAGCCGGAAATCAACCTCGGCGTGCTGCCGGGCATGGGCGGGACTCAGCGCCTGACCCGCGCGGTGGGCAAGGCCAAGGCCATGGAATTGTGCCTGAGCGGCCGTCTGATGGACGCTGAAGAGGCGGAGCGGGCTGGCCTGGTGGCGCGGATCGTGCCGCAAGCGCAGCTGCTGGAGGAGGCCCTGAAGGTTGCAGCGACGATAGCCGGCAAGTCCGTGCCGGTGAGCATGATGGTCAAGGAAAGTATCAATCGCGCCTTTGAAGTGACCCTGAGCGAAGGTGTACGCTTTGAACGCCGGGTCTTCCATGCCGCGTTCGCCACCGAGGACCAGAAAGAGGGCATGGCTGCTTTCATCGCCAAGCGCGAGGCCCAGTTCAAGAATCGTTGAGACAGGTCAACGGTCCGGGTCGCTGCGCTCCAGGCCGGCGGCCCGGACGTGCTGGTTGTTGTACGATTGCCCCGGGCCTTGTGCCGGCACCGACCAGCGGATTGTGCCCAGTTGGGGCAAATTCGCTTCCGATTGCAGTTGCTCCACGCGACGTGGCGCCTTAGACTGCCGCCCCCTGTAAAAGAGTGCCGATAGGCGCTTGAAGAATTCTGTCATCGACGCTGAGGCGTCGGTGACCCCTGTATCGCCTAAATGCACATTTTTTCATAGAGAAATCGATGACCAAGGAACAGTTGCTGGCCATGTCGGCCGATGACTACATGAATGCCGACCAGCTGGCCTTCTTCACTGGCCTGCTGCAGGCGATGAAAGTCGAAACCCATGAACGCATCGAGCTGAGCCGCGCCACCATCGAGGGCCTGGACACGCCGTCGGATCCCGCCGACGTAGCGTCGGTCGAAGAGGAGCGCAGCTGGCTGGTCAATGCCATCGACCGCGACCAGCGCCTGTTGCCGCAGCTCGAAATGGCGTTGGATCGAATCGCCGATGAGAGCTTCGGCTGGTGCGATGACAGTGGCGAGCCCATTGGCCTGAAACGTCTGCTGATCAGCCCGACCACCAAGTACTGCATCGAGGCGCAGGAGCGTCACGAGCAGCTTGATCGTCACCAGCGCCAGGTTTAACCCGGCGTAGCGCGCGAAGCCCCATGAAGCGATTCATGGGGCTTTTTGCGTTTATCGCGAGCCTGAATACAGCTGGCTCGGCCCGTGACACAAACAAGAAATACGCTTTACCACTCGACGGATTTCAGTGTTTTCGTGCATATTTATCCAGGTAATGCGCCGATGGAACGTCGAGCCCTTTGTGCCGAGGGGCGCGCAGTTATCCATCGCATCTTTTCCGACAGGTTTGTTGTCAGAAACTACGCGGCCCTCGCGGCGCCTAGGTCGACCCCCTGTTTTGAGGCCGTATCTGGCAAGCCAGAGTAACGTTTCCTGCGTGCTGCATCGTCGGCGGGCACAGACGGTTCGTGCATTACTTTTATATTATTTTTCGCTTAACGCACTGTAATGCCGTGCCTCGCCGCTTGCGGGAGAGGGCGGATGTCACCGGTTTGAGGATTACTTCATTGGCAGTCAGTACACTTGATACCCACGCCTTGTTTGCCCTGGGCGATCTGCGCGGCAAGTTGGCCAAGCTGTTTCAGGGCCGTTTCATCTATGTCACCGAACAGACCCCCGAAGGCTTGTATATGGCCGAGATCGACACCGAAAGTGCTTTGGTGGTCGACGACAAACAGCGGTTGGAATTAAAGGTCGGCGATCACTTCCGCGCGGCTGTGCTGCCCAGTCGCGAGGGCGGCAAGTTGGAGATGCGCTTTCGCGAGATCAAGCTTAACGTCTATGGTGTGGGCGACTACGCGTTCGTCTCCGTGCCAGAAGGCGAGGGCATCGTCTTTCGCGAAGGCCAAGGGGTGATGCTGGTGTTCGCTGCTCAGCAGCAGATTCAGGAGGGCCTTGGCAAGCTGCTCAAGGCTGTGACGGGCAAGGTCGCAAAATGGCGCAAGGGCGAATTGACCACCTTCAAGGCCAGTGAGTGATCAAAGCCCGCCCAAGCCCGGGCGGGCACATCGACAGACGGGTTGCCACGGCGTTGTCGTTTCAGTTACCGCGATCACCACCGCTGCTGACTTCCTCGGGCACAGGCTCTTTGGCCATGCGCTTGCGAAACAACGCCGCCCTGGCGAGCAATAGCGTGGTGACGGGTACGGTGATCGACAGCAGTATCGGGATCAGCCAGGCATGCAGCACGGGGCTTTGCTTGAGCCAGGAAAAGTAGATGATCGAGGCCAGCGCCACGCACCAGGCGCCGATGGTCGATGCCAATGCTGGCGGGTGCATGCGCTGGAAGTAATCCTTCAAACGCAGCAAGCCCAAGGCGCCGATCAAAGCGAACAGGCTGCCGATCAGCAATAGGGCGGCTGTGAGCAGTTCCAGCCAGAACGGCAGTTCCAAGGTTTCGTTCATTCGATCACCTCGCCCCGCAGCAGGAACTTGGCCAGCGCGAAGGAGCCGACGAAGCCGAACAGGGCAATCAGCAGGGCACCTTCGAAATAGGTGTCACTGGCATAGCGAATCCCCAGCACCAGCATCATCAGCATGGCCAGGATATACAAGTAGTCCAGTGCCAGGACCCGGTCCTGGGCGGACGGCCCGCGAAACAGTCGGATCAACGTCAGGCCCATGGCCAGGGTAAAGATGAACAGACTGGCGAGCACCGCAGTGGCAAGCAGACCGGTCATTGGAAGATCTCCATCAGAGGCCGTTCATAAGTGAGCTTGAAGTGCTCGATGAAGGCCGCTTCATCGGCCAGGTCGAACACATGAAGTAGCAGTACGCTGCGATCCAAGGCAAGCTCCGACCACACGGTGCCCGGCACTACCGTGGTGATCATCGACAAGGCCGCCAGGCCATGTGCGTCACGCAGGTCCAGTGGAATGTGCACGAACACCGAGTTTGGCGAACGTCGTCCAGCGCGTAGCACCCCCGCTGCCACCTGCAGGTTGGAGCGAATGACGTCGATGCCGACCCGGCCGACCAGCTTGAGGATTGTCCAAGGCCGGCGCACGTGGGCATGCTGGGGGCGCAGCGGCGCCAGCAATAGCGGGGCCAGCAGCGCGAGCGCGGCGGCCAGCAGCAGGTTGCCCGGGCTCACGGACAAATTCAGCACTAACCACAGGGCAAACAATGCGGCCGATAACAGCGGGGCGGGGAATAACTTACTCATGGCTGCACCTGCGTGTCGACTGTGGTCGGGCCTGGTATCGGACGCGCCGCCATCACCGCTTCGATGTAGGCGTTTGGCGCCTGCAGGCTGGCGGCGGTGTCCTGGGTATAACGCAGCAATGGCTCGGCCCGCAGGCTGACGAAGATGCACAGGCCCAGCAGGATGACGATCGGCAGGCACTCATAGCGGCGCAGCACAGGCGAGGGTCGCTCCTCCGGCTTCCAGAAGCGCAGGATGCCAACCCTGCCGAAGGCGATCAACGAAGCCATGCCAGACAGCACCAGCAGCGTGACCAGCGCCCAGCCAGCCGCCGACAGGGGTTGGTCGGCCGGGGTGCCCAGGCTGAGTGGGTTGAACAGCGCACTGATCAAGTTGAGCTTGGCGACGAACCCGGATAACGGCGGCATGCCGATGATCAACAGCGCGCAGGCGATGAAGCTCAAGCCCAGAAAGGCCATGGTCCAGGGAATGATCTGGCCGATCACCGCTTTCTGCTGGTCGTCGAGGTTGATGCCTTTAGGCGGGTGCAGCGATTCCAGTGGCGAGGGCAGGGCGCCTTCCTCGTCCTCGAGCGGCGCTTCGTTCGCCGAGCGCGACCGCTCGATCAGCTCCGCCAGCAAGAACAGCGCGCACAAGGCCAGGGTCGAGTTGACCAGGTAGAACAGCGCCGCGCCGGTGAGCGCTGGCTGGGCGAAGCCAACGGCGCCGAGCAGGGTGCCAGCCGAAACGAGGATGCTGAGCGCGGCCATGCGCTCCAGACGCTGAGCGGCCAGTATCGACACGGCTGCGACCGCCAGGGTCACCAGACCGCCATAGACGAGCCACTGACCGCCGAAATGCGCCGATGCGCCGGCCTGGCCGGAGAACAGCAGGGTCCATAGGCGTAACAGTGCGTACAAACCGACTTTGGTCATGATGGCGAACAGCGCGGCCACCGGCGCGCTGGCCGAGGCATAGGCCGGTACCAGCCAGAAGTTGAGCGGCCAGATACCCGCCTTGACCAGAAAAGCGATGGCCAGAATGGCTGCACCGGCATGCAGCAGGCCACGATCGGCTTCGGGCACCAGCGGTATCTTCAGCGCCAGGTCGGCCAGGTTGAGCGTACCCGTTACGCCGTACAGCATCGCGGCGCCAATCAGAAACAGCGATGAGGCGAACAGATTGATGGCGACATAATGCAAGCCGGCGCGCACTCGAGCTCGTCCCGAGCCGTGCAGCAGCAGCCCGTAGGACGCGGCGAGCAATACCTCGAAAAAGACGAACAGGTTGAACAGATCGGCGGTCAGGAATGCCCCGTA
This sequence comes from Pseudomonas sp. SMSB3, assembly GCF_052041965.1. NCBI lineage: Bacteria > Pseudomonadati > Pseudomonadota > Gammaproteobacteria > Pseudomonadales > Pseudomonadaceae > Pseudomonas > Pseudomonas sp. SMSB3. Next base: position 272,250 of record NZ_JBKGGV010000007.1, read on the forward strand.
CAGCCCCATCAACTGGATCTGGAACAGTGCATGGAAACTGGCGCCTGCCCCGTCCCAGCGCGCCCGGGCGAAGAGCAGGGCGCTGATGCCGATTACCCCGGTCAGCGTCAGCAGCAGCGCAGAGAGGTGATCGACTACCAACACAATGCCAAAGGGTGCCGGCCAGTTGCCTGGCAGGTAGACACCGAACGATTCGGCCTGGCCCTGGGTGCGCACCCACAGTAGCAGGTAGATGGCGATGCCCAACCCTGCAGCGGTCGACAGCAGATTCAGACGGGCCTTGACCCGGCGATGCTTTTCACCGAGCAACAGCATCAATGCCGCGGTCAGCAGCGGCAGCAGGATGGGGGCGGCGATCAGTTGACTCATACCGCTCATTCGTCGCGCTCCCGGCCGTCAACATGGTCGGTACCGGTCAAGCCGCGCGAAGCCAGCAACACCACCAGGAACAGCGCAGTCATGGCGAAACTGATGACGATGGCCGTGAGCACCAGGGCTTGCGGCAACGGGTCGGTGTAGTGCAGCAGGTCCTGGGTGATGCCTTCCTTGATGATCGGCTCCTTGCCGATGAACAGGCTGCCCATGCTGAAGATGAACAGGTTGACCCCATAGGACAGCAGGCAAAGGCCCATGATCACCTGGAAAGTGCGTGGCCGCAGGATCAACCAGACCCCGGAGGCCGCGAGAACGCCGATGGCGACTGCAATGACTTCTTCCATCAGGCGGCTCCTGCTCGGTTGGTTTTGGACGGTTGCCCGGGGCGATAAGCGCGTACCGACTGATGCGCCAGGGCGGTGAGAATCAGTAAGGTCGAACCCACCACCACGGTGTACACGCCGACATCGAAGAACAGTGCGCTGGCCACGTGCACGTCGCCCAGCACTGGCAGGTGCAAGTGCGCGGTATGGGTGGTCAGGAACGGATAGCCAAGCATCATCGCGCCCGCGCCGGTGAGCGTTGCGCAGAACAATCCAGTCCCCATCCAGCGCAGTGGGCGCAGGCTCATTTGCGCCTCGACCCACTGGGTGCCGGCGACCATGTACTGCAGGATGAACGCTACCGACATCACCAGCCCGGCGACGAAGCCTCCGCCTGGTTGATTGTGACCGCGCATGAACAGGTACATCGACACCAGCAGGGCCATGGGTAACAGCAGACGCACCAGTACCGCCGGCACCGTCATGAAGCCCAGGGCGGTGTCGGCGACGTGCCGCGGGTTGACCAGGTCGGTGACCACATCCGGAGCCAGTTGGCGCTGCTGGGCAGGCAACTGCATGCTTTCCTTGGGTGGGCGGAAGCGTCGCAGCAAGGCGAACACCGTCAGAGCTACCGCAACCAGCACGGTAATCTCGCCCAGGGTGTCGAACCCGCGGAAGTCCACCAGCATCACGTTGACCACGTTGGTGCCGCCGCCTTGCGGCAAGGCGCGGCTGAGGTAGAACGACGAAATGTCGTTGGGGGTCGGCCGGGTCAGCATGGCGTAAGACAGCACAGCCATGCCACCGCCTACAAGCATGGCCAGCAGCAGGTCGCGCAGGCGCCTGGCGCGGGCACGATCGAACCGGCCCGGCAGTGGCGAGACGCCCTCGATCCGCCGTGGCAGCCAGCGCAGCCCGAGCAGGATGAGGACGGTGGTGACCACTTCGACAACCAACTGGGTCAGTGCAAGGTCAGGCGCCGAGAACCAGACGAAGGTGATGCACGTCATCAAGCCACAGACACTGACCATGGTCAGGGCCGCCAGTCGATGATATTTGGCCTGATAAGCGGCGCCGATGGCGCAGGCGATAGCGATCAGCCACAGCGCGACGAAGACGCCAGAGCCTGGAATCTTCGGTCGCTCGCCCCAGCTGAGCCCACTGTAGAGCATGGGCGCCAGGCCAGCGATGAAGGCCGCGGTGACCAGCATGAACAGCTGCGCCTGCAGCCGGCGGCTGGTCAGTGCAGTTTCCAGGCGCCTTGCCAACAACATCAGGCGCAACAGGCCCAGCTCGAACAGGCGCTTGCCATTGAAGCGCTCGATCAGCGGCGGATAAGGGAAGCGGCCCCGGCGCAGCTGCTTGCGCAGCAGCAGGTAAAGCACGGCCCCGCCGCACATCGCCACCAGGCTCATGATCAGCGGGGCGTTCCAGCCGTGCCAGATGGCCAGGCTGTATTCAGGCAGCGTGCCGCCGACCACGGGCAGCGCGGCCGCTGCGAGCAGGGGGCCAACCGACTGGGCGGGGAAGATACCCACCACCAGGCAGGCCAGTACCAGAAACTCGACCGGGGCGCGCATCCACCGTGGCGGCTCGTGCGGGGTGTGCGGCAGGTCTTGTGCGGTGGGGCCGAAGAACACGTCGACCGTAAATCGCAAGGCGTAGGCGACGCTGAATGCCCCGGCCAGGGTGGCAATGACCGGTAGAGCGGCCTCTACCCACGCAGTCGAGCTGATGAACACCGTCTCGGCGAAGAACATTTCCTTGGACAGGAACCCGTTCATCAACGGTACGCCGGCCATCGAGGCGCTGGCCACCATGGCCAGGGTAGCGGTGTAGGGCACTAGGCGTATCAGGCCACTGAGGCGGCGAATGTCGCGCGTGCCGCTTTCATGGTCGATGATTCCCGCTGCCATGAACAATGAGGCCTTGAAGGTGGCATGGTTGAGGATGTGGAACACCGCGGCGACGGCCGCCAACGGGCTGTTGAGTCCCAGCAGCAGGGTGATCAGGCCCAGGTGGCTGATGGTCGAATAGGCCAGCAAGCCCTTGAGGTCGTTCTGAAACATGGCGGCGAAGGCGCCCAGTACCAGCGTGATCGCGCCAGCGCCGCCAACGATCCAGAACCACTCCTCGCTGCCTGACAGTACCGGCCAGAGACGCGCCATCAGGAACACCCCGGCTTTGACCATGGTCGCCGAGTGCAGGTAAGCGGACACCGGCGTGGGCGCCGCCATGGCGTGGGGCAGCCAGAACTGGAAGGGGAACTGCGCACTCTTGCTCAAGGCGCCGAGCAGGATCAACGGCAGCAGCACAGGGTACAAGGCGTGTTCGCGTATGGTTGCACCGGCAGCCAGGACCCGGTCGAGGTCGTAGCTGCCGACCACATGGCCGAGCAACAGCGCCCCCACCAGCAGGCACAACCCGCCGGCGCCGGTCACCATCAGCGCCATATAGGCGCCTCGGCGAGCGTCGGCCCGGTGGTGCCAGTAGCCGATCAACAGGAAAGAGAACAAGCTGGTCAATTCCCAGAAGAACACCAGCTGAATCAGGTTGCCGGAAATCACCAGCCCCAGCATTGCGCCCATGAAGGCCAGGAAAAACGCGAAAAAGCGCGGCACGGGGTCTTGCGGCGACATGTAGTAGCGCGCGTAGAGCGATACCAGGGTACCGATGCCCAGCACCAGTAAGGAGAACAGCCAGGCGAAGCCGTCCATGCGCAGCACCAGGTTCAACCCCAGGCTGGGCAGCCAGAGGAATTCCTCGCGGATCACCCCGCCGTGGGCAACCTGAGGGTACAGCAGTGCTACCTGGACGGTGCCGACCAAGGCCACGAGCCCGGCGAGTATGGACTCGGCGTTACGTGCATTGTGCGGCAGCGCAGCTGCCAGGCAACTGCCCACGAACGGCAGAAGCAGTAGCACTATCAAGGACATAGCGATCTATTCTGGAAAGGTTTGCAGGGATCATACGTGCCAGACCGTTCATCACCAACACGCAAGCTGTCGCAGAATCCTACAAAAGCGCTGTGACTAGCTGTTTTTTTATAACAGCTTTTTACAGAGCATAGTCATCGCCAGGTAATCAGTGCCCGGCTTCAGGCTCGCGGGTGATGGCAACTTGCGTAGCATCATCGAGTTGACGGTTGCGCCGCAGCTTTAGTTCGCTAATTACGACAGCGATGACGATCAACAACCCGCCGAGCAGTGCGATGCCGGGCAGGCGCTCGCCGGCCAAGCGCCCGACGATACCGGCCCAGACAGGCTCGCCGGCATAGATCAGGGTGGCGCGGGTAGGCGAGACTGACTGCTGTGCCCAGTTCATCGCCACCTGGATCACCGCACTCATCACACCAAGGCCCAGGGCGCTCAGCAGCAACAGCCAGGAAAAGTCTGGCAGACGCTCCTGGGTCGGTACGATCATCAAAAATGCCAGCAGCGACGCAGTCGCCAATTGCACCACCGTGACCCGGCGTACATCGACCTGGCCTGCGAACCGACTGATCAGAATGATCTCCGCAGCGATCGCCACCGCACTCACCAAGGTCACCATCTCGCCTTCGCTGAAGTGCAGGCCGCCGCCTTCTGGCCCAGCCAGCAGCATCAGGCCGATGAAGGCCAAGCAGATGCCGATGCTTGGCATCAGGCCCGGGCGGCGGCCTAGCACCAGCCATTGCAGCAGCGGCACGAACGGCACGTAAAGTGCGGTAATGAACGCCGATTGGCTGCTGCTGATGGTTTGCAATCCCATGGTCTGCAGGCCGTAGCCGAGCATGATGGCAACGCCGATCAGCAGGCCAGCCTTGAGTTCGGTGAAGGTCAGGCCGGAGAGTGCCCGCGCCGAGGCCAGGCCGACGAACAAGGCAGCGGCCGCGAAGCGCAGGCCGACGAAGAACATCGGACCGCTCACGGCCATGACGTTGTGCACCAACAGGAATGTCCCGCCCCACAACATGGTGATGAACACCAGCACCCATTCTGCCTTGCTCAGGCGGAACGAGACGGTGGTTGTCGGGCGGCTGCTGGCTGGCTTCATGTTCTTGCGCACTCGCTGAACGCGGCGCACAATCGCCGCAAAGTGCGCAGTATACTGCGCAGCCCTGGCATGTGAGCAATATAGTGCACAAAGATTCCGCCCACCGCGCCTCGGTATTGCAACACGTCAGCCTCAATGTACGGAGCCTGCGCAATGCTGCGGGGATGAGCCAGAGCGCGCTGGCCGAGCGCTCGGGGGTCAGTCGGCGCATGCTGGTCGCCATCGAGGCGGGCGAGAAGAACGTCAGCCTGACCACCCTCGACCTGATCGCCGAAGCGCTGGGTGTGGCCTTCAGTACGTTGATCCAGGCGCCGGATCAGCGCGACCCTGGCCGTATCGATGAACTGGCCTGGGCTGGCGAGCACCCATTGAGCCGGGCCACGCTGCTGGCCAGTAGCAGCGCCCGACGTGAGGTAGAAATCTGGGAGTGGCGCCTGGCGCCAGGTGAGTGTTACACCAGCGAAGCGGATGCCGAGGGTTGGCACGAGCAGATTTACGTGGCCGAAGGCCAGTTGACGCTCATCATCGAAGGCATCGAGCATGCGCTGGCAGCCGGCCATTTCCATGTATTTGCCAGCAACTGTCGCTATGCCTATCGCAATGATCAGGCAGTGCCCGTGCGCTTCGTGCGCAACGTGGTGATCTGAAGTCGCTCAAAGGTGCGGCCCTGGCCCCTCGTCAGCCAGGCGATCCTGACAGTTGCGCAGCGGGCACTCTTTGAGCGACATGCAGCCGCAGCCAATGCAGCCATCGAGTTGGTCACGCAGCCTGAGCAGCTTATCGATGCGACGGTTCAGGTCTTCACGCCAGCGCGCCGAGAGCTGTTGCCAGTCCTGCGCAGTGGGGGTGTGGTCGAGAGGCAACGCGGCGAGCGCGCAGGCGATTTCCGCCAAGGGAATGCCAAGGCGCTGCGCCATCTTGACCACTGCTACGCGGCGCAGCATCGCCCTGGGGTAGCGGCGCTGGTTTCCCGCATTACGCGTGCTGCTGATCAGACCTTTGGTTTCATAGAAGTGCAGTGCGGTGACGGCAACGCCACTGCGCGCAGCCAGTTGGCCCACGGTGAGTAGCTTATCGGCAGCGGCGGACATTGGTTTGGGCATAGAGGGACAATAGAGCGCTTGACCTTGAGTTAACTCGAGGTTTTACCCTGCTGGACATTCTCAAGCAAGCGCGTTCAGCCAGGAGACCTGCCATGACGGCCATGCCTAACGCTTTGTGGTTCACCCAGATGATCGAATATCACGTCCCTGCTTGCCGCCAGGAGTCCCTGGCCCAGGCACTGGCAACCCGCAGCGAGCAACTGGCCTCCCGCTGTCCTGGCCTGCAAGGGGTGAGCATACAGGCCAGCGATGATGGCAGCCGTGTGCTGCAATGCTTGCAGTGGCAATCGCGTCAGGCCTGGGAGGCTTCAGCGCAGTGCTTCAGCGACGAGCCGTTCTTGCAGCTGCTCAGGCAGAACCAAGCCCATGGGGTCAATTTCGCGGCGTTCCAGGCCCTGCGCAGCCTGGTGCGCAGCAGCGATGGCGGCTTGCACTGCCAGTTGAGCCCCAATCACGCCTAGCTCAGGCATACCAGGGCGCGTAGTGCGGGTAGCGGTCCAGGCGTGCGCCGATCACCATCTCGCTGATCCAGGCGGCCAGGATCGAGCTGTAGGCTTTTTGACTCTGCTCACTGGACAACGCGTGGTCGGCGCCGTCGACGATGCGATGGGTGAGCGAATGGGCGTTGACGAAGGCTGAGCGATAGTTCATCAGCGTGGCGTGCGGTACGTAATCGTCCTGCTCGGATTCGACCAGCAATACGTCGCCTGCGAACTCAGCGCAGGCTGCCAGCGCTCGGTTATCGGCCGGGCCAAGCGTGCTTTGCCGGTAGACGTTCAGGCGCTGGCGATCAAGCCCCTGTTTGGGCATGTTCCATTCGTCGTCCCAGTACATCGCCGGCACGCGCAGGGCCAGCCAACGCACCGGCCGCTGCAAGGTCAGCAAGGTAGCCAGGTAGCCGCCGTAGCTGCTGCCAATTACGGCAATGGCGTCGCTGTCCACGGCCGGATGGCTGAGCAGGCGGTCATAGGCGACCAGCAGGTCCTGCAGGTTCTGCTCGCGGGTGACGGTCAGGCGCTGGCTTTCGGTCTTCTCATGGCCGCGCAGGTCGAAAGTCATGCACACGCAGCCCAGGCCGGTGATGTGTCGGGCGCGGGCCAGGTCGCGCTGCTGGCTACCGCCCCAGCCATGCACGAATAGAATCCCTGGCATCTTGCTGCCAGGGCTTACCAGCGTGCCGACGATGCTGTCATTTTCGACTTGCAGTTCAACCGTTTCACTCTGAATGCTCATGCTGGCCGATGCGCGCGTACTTGCTGAATTGTCCGAGTTCACTGTCGTTTCCTTGATAGAAGAGGGTGGCATCGCTGGGCAGGGAAACCTGCGCAAAGATCTCATGGGTCGAAGCCTTCACGCGCAGCAGTGTCGGGTCGCTGGCAAACGCCTGCAGGGCCAGCATTTCCGCGCTGCTTGCCCCGCCCAGTCGCCAGGACTGTTCCAGCACACCGCTGCGAACCTGACCGTTGGCGGTGGTGCCGCGGGCGATGTCGTAATTGCGCCGGCTGGCGAGGAAACCTGGGAAGTGCTGTTCGGCAGCCGCCTCATAGACCATGGCCTGGTTGATCGCCAGGCGTAGATGCTCTTCGAGGGGCAACTGCAGCAAGGCGTCATAGCCGCCACGCACCACGGCCAGAGACGAGCCGCCGTACACTGACATGCCCTGGTGGTCGTGGGTCAGGTGCTGAATGCCGTGATAACTGCAGGTCAAGCCTGCGACCCTCACCTGGCCGACGCTGAAAGTCTCGACATCGTGTAGATCTTCCTCAAGCACCAGGCCGTAGAGCGCCAGCGTGCTGTCGTCCATTTCGCCAAGCAGTGGCTCGAGCTCTGCGGCCTGCGTGATCACGCACTGCCCGCGCCCCGCCGTGGCCAGTACCGGTTTCACCCGCACTGGCCCTTCAGGCAGCAGCAATTGCACGGCGCGTCGAGCATCGGCCTTGCTGAACACGCTGTAGCCGCGCAGCAAGGCATCGCTGGCCTGGCGAGCGAATCCGTCCGTCCAGCCGGGTGGCATTACCGCATCGGCAGGCAGTGGGTGAGAGATGGCCTTGGTGGCCATGTACGGCTGGGCGACCAAGCCGCCAAACAGGTCTGCCTCACTATGAATGCCTAGTGCGGCATAGCGCTCGGGGCCGACCAGGGTTGAAGTGGGCAGGTAGTAGTAGCGCCCGTTGATGTCGCCCGGCAGTGCGTTGAGCACCTGATCGCAGCCGAGCAAGCAGGCCAGTCGCTCGGCGATCTTCAGGTGCACGGCACGCTCGTGCTCCGGGGTGTGCTCGCGCGTATCGAGCAAGATGACGGCAGTCTTGCGGTCGTTGACATTGGCCATGCGCACCTGCTTGCTGTCGGTGAATGTACAGTTGTGAAGCGCCCGTCGACGGTTAGTTCAGCGGTAAACGACTGATGGCGTGTGCGAGCTTGGCCCCAGGCCTTGATCGACACCGTTGCGACGACGGGGCGGCTGCTCCATTATTTAGCGCACCAGAACACCACGATGGATTGCCAGGAGTGCGCATGAACGTTCAGACCACCGGAGTACAGACTGTGCCGGAGCGCTTGGCGCGGGTGCGTGAGGTCATGGCGCGGGAAGGCCTTGACGCTCTGCTGGTGCCCTCGGCCGACCCACATCTGTCCGAGTACCTGCCGGGTTTCTGGCAAGGGCGGCAGTGGTTGTCTGGCTTCGAGGGCTCGGTCGGCACGCTGGTGGTCACTGCTGCGTTCGCCGGCGTCTGGGTCGATAGCCGCTATTGGGAGCAGGCTGAGCGAGAACTGGCCGGGAGCGGTATCGCCTTGATGAAGCTGGCGCCCGGTAAGCCCGGAGCGCTCGAATGGCTGGGCGAGCACACGCCGGTCAATGGCGCTGTGGCAGTCGATGGCGCCGTGATGGCTTTGTCTGCGGCGCGCCAGCTCGAAGCTCGGCTACAGGCGCGCGGATCGCGCTTGGTCACCCACCAGGATGTGCTCGGTGAGGTGTGGCAGGGGCGCCCGGCGCTGCCGAGCAATCCGGTGTATCAGCATCTGCCGCCGCACGCCACGATCAACCGAGCGGAAAAACTGGCCCAGTTGCGTCGTACCCTGGAAGAGCGTGGCGCCGATTGGCACTTTATCGCCACACTCGATGACATCGCCTGGCTGTTCAATTTGCGTGGCAGCGACGTCTCTTACAACCCGGTGTTCCTGGCCTTCGCATTGGTCGGCAAAGAGCAGGCGCTACTGTTCGTGGGCGCCGATAAGCTCGATGGGCATCTGCGCCACGTGCTGGAAGTCGACGGTATCGAGGTGCGCGACTATGCGGCAGTGCAACAGGCGTTGGCGGAGCTGGCACCCGGCAGCCGTTTGCTGCTCGATCCGGCGCGCGTGACCTGTGGCTCGGTAAGCACGCTGCCCAAGCAGGTGCAGCTGGTTGAAGGGCTCAATCCGACGACCTTGAGCAAGTCACGCAAGACTCATCTGGAGCTCGCGCATGTTCGCCAGGCGATGGAGCAAGATGGCGCGGCGTTGTGCGAATTCTTTGCCTGGCTCGAAGCTCATCAAGGCCAGGAAGTCATCACTGAGCTGACCATCGACGAGCAGCTCAGCGCCGCCCGGGCGCGCCGCCCGGGCTTTGTCTCGCTCAGTTTTGCCACCATTGCCGCTTTCAATGCCAACGGCGCGATGCCGCACTATCGCGCAACCGAGCGCGCCCATGCAGTGATCGAAGGTGACGGCTTGTTGTTGATCGACTCCGGCGGGCAGTACCTGGGAGGTACCACCGACATCACCCGCATGGTCCCGGTGGGCACGCCGAGTGTCGAACAGAAACAAGATTGCACGCGGGTGCTCAAGGGCATGATTGCGCTGTCCCGTGCGCGTTTCCCGAAAGGCATTCTCTCACCGCTGCTCGACGCCATCGCTCGGGCACCGATCTGGGCTGATCAGGTGGATTACGGTCACGGCACCGGCCATGGCGTCGGTTATTTCATGAATGTGCACGAAGGGCCTCAGGTCATTGCCTACCAGGCGCCATCCACGCCGCAAACGGCAATGCAGGTTGGCATGATCAGCTCTATCGAGCCTGGCACTTACCGGCCAGGGTCGTGGGGCGTCAGGATCGAGAACCTGGTGGTCAACCGCGAATCAGGTGCCAGCGCCTTTGGCGAGTTTCTCGACTTCGAAACCCTGACGCTGTGCCCAATCGATACCCGCTGCCTGCTCGCCGAGCGGCTGACCGAAGAGGAGCGAGACTGGCTCAATCACTACCACGCAACGGTGCGCGAGCGCTTGTCGCCACTGCTGCAGGGTGACGCCCTGGCGTGGCTGCAATCGCGTACGGCTGCGATTTGAGCGAGCGCTTCCTAAGCGGCAGTTTAAAAGGAAGGGCAGCCAGTGGCTGCCCTTGATGTTATTTGCAGATGACGATCATGCTGCGGCTGGTGTAACCGGCAGGATTGATGCCGAACAGGTAGTCCCCCGCCTCGGCGTCGGTGTCCCCCGAACGGGCAATCACCTTGTACCCGCGCGAGCTACAGGAACTGGCGGCCTTGCTGTAGCACTTGTCCCACGAAGAAGACAGACCTGAGCAGTTGATGTGCAGGCCTTTCTTACCTTTTTTGACCTCAGTCTTGGCCGTAGCGGCACATCCGGCAATGGCCAAGACGGCCAGGATGAGCAAAATTCGTTTCATTCCTGTCCTTATATGCAGGGCGTGACTGCTGTCTGACCCTGTCGTTATGGCTTCGTTCTTCCTGAATTTCCCCGGCATCCATTCGTGCAGTGCGATCGTTGAGCGATGATGATCTTCGCCACAGCTTAATCAGCAGGCCAGGCTGCGACAATCCTTATCTCGTTGCGGTGGCCAATCGCTTGCCGATCAATCCGCGACAACCGCAGGGGTGGCTTTGCGGCCCATGGACAGTGTGGCTCCCACGGATGCTGCGATGATGGCTGCGATTGCCAGCCACTGCGTGGTGCTCAATACCTCGCCGAGAAACACCAGGCCCGACAACGCACCGATGGCCGGTTCGATGCTCATCAAGGTGCCGAACGTGCGAGCGGGCATGCGTGTGAGGGCGACCATTTCCAAGCTGTAGGGTAACGCGGTCGACAGCACCGCAACGGCCAGGGCCAGTGGAATGACCGCAGGAGTGAGCAATGCGCTGCCGGCGTGCACGATGCCGATCGGTGCGACGAATAATGCCGCGACCACAACGCCCAGTGCTGCGCTCTGGATCCCGTGCTCGGCGCCTGCGCGCTGGCCGAATAGAATGTACAGCGCCCAGCAGACGCCGGCGCCAAGCGCGTAGGCAGCACCGACCAGGTCCACCGGTTGCCCGCCATGGCCTACCGGGAGCAGCAAGAGCAGGCCCGCCACTGCAAGCGCAATCCACAGGAAGTCCAGCGCGCGGCGCGAGCCGAACAGCGCCACGGCCAGGGGGCCTGTGAATTCGAGGGCGACGGCGATGCCCAGTGGCGTCGTCTGCAAGGACATATAAAAGAGGAAATTCATCCCACCCAATGCCATGCCGTAGATGACGACGTTACGCAGCGTGCTGGCGGTCATGCGTACACGCCATGGGCGCAGCACCAGCAGCATGATGACGCTAGCGAAAATCAGGCGCAGGGTGGTGGTGCCTTGGGCACCGATCATGGGAAACATGGTCTTTGCCAGCGACGCGCCCGATTGAATCGAGGCCATGGCAATGAGCAGCAGGCCGATAGGGAAAAGCATGGCGGCCAGGCTGCGGGGCTTGTTGTTCATTTAGCGATGACATTCCTGAGGGGCGAGTGTGCAATATAGTGCGCAAATGGCGGAGTGGGGCGCAAGGACGGGAATGGACTAATATATGAAGTTAAAGGTTGACGCCCTCTCGAATCCCCTTATAATGCGCCCCACTTCCAGCGACAACGGAACGAGAAACTCCTTGAGATTCAACGAGTTAGATTGTTCAAGCGGTGCTGGAGGCGCTTCGATCGTCAGATCGGCAGCGGTTGAGATGAATGGTTGACAGCGGTTTTAAACGCTG
>NZ_JBKGGV010000008.1:0-272503 GCF_052041965.1 Pseudomonas sp. SMSB3
GTCACAGGCGCCGAAACCCTCAAGCCATACAGCCCAGTTTGTTTCGGGCCAGTAACGCCTGTGGCAGGCGCACGCGACTGCCTTGCTGGTACGACGTGATATCGCGCCATGCACCAAGGCGTCCGCACGCAAATCCCCCAGGAAACAATGACCCGAAACAAACGTAGGAGCGAGCAAAGCTCGCGATGCGCCGCGCGGGCAGCGCGATGCCACAGGCGCCGAAACCCTCAACCCATACAGCCCAGTTTGTTTCGGACCAGTAACGCCTGTGGCAGGCGCGCGCGACTACCTTGTTGATACGACGTGATATCGCGCCATGCACCAAGGCGTCCGCACGCAAATCCCACAGGAAACATCGGCCCGAAACAAACGTAGGAGCGAGCGCAGCTCGCGATGCGCCGCGCGGGCGGCGCGATGTCACAGGCGCCACAACCCTCAAGCCATACCGCCCAGAAACAACAAAGGCGCCTGATCTTGCGATCAAAGCGCCTTTGAAAAAATATGGGGTGGACGATGGGAATCGAACCCACGACAACTGGAATCACAATCCAGCGCTCTACCAACTGAGCTACGCCCACCATGTAACAATATTGCGGTGTTGCGGTACAACTTACAGAAGCATGGTGCGGACGAAGAGACTCGAACTCTTACAGCTTGCGCCGCTGGAACCTAAATCCAGTGTGTCTACCAATTTCACCACGTCCGCGTAACGCTTAGAACAAAGGCGCCAATCCTGCAATCAGAGGCGCCTTCATTGAATATGGGGTGGACGATGGGAATCGAACCCACGACAACTGGAATCACAATCCAGCGCTCTACCAACTGAGCTACGCCCACCATATTGCACTACAGCACTACTTGCTTGCCCAGCTGCCTAAATGGCGCACCCGGCAGGACTCGAACCTGCGACCATCCGCTTAGAAGGCGGATGCTCTATCCAGCTGAGCTACGGGCGCTTAAGCTTAAAGCCTAACCGAACGAGGCCTTAACAGGTAACTGCTAAACCACTCATTCCGCCCGACTTCGCCAACCAGTGCTAGGCTGTGCCCGACAAGTGCGGCGAATCTTATAGGCGAGCCTCTAGGCCGTCAACACATTTCTCCAAAAAATTTAAATTATTGAAGGGGTTAGGGCATTTGCCCGACCACTCGCCTTTGCCCTCGAGCCATGTCGTGCGAGAATGCGCGCTCTTTATGGTTTCTTTCTCGATGGTTAATCACGCGTCTATGACTGCACACCTAATCGATGGCAAGGCGATCGCCGCCAACCTGCGCAAGCAGATCGCTCAACGGGTCGAGGAGCGCCGCCAGCAAGGCCTGCGCACGCCGGGCCTGGCAGTGATTCTGGTCGGCACCGACCCCGCCTCCCACGTCTATGTTTCGCACAAGCGCAAGGACTGCGAAGAGGTCGGTTTCATTTCCCAGGCGTTCGACCTGCCCAGCGATACCACGCAGCAAGCGCTCACCGAGCTGATCGACCGCCTCAACGACGACCCGGCCGTCGATGGCATCCTGCTGCAATTGCCGCTGCCGGCGCACCTCGACGCCTCCCTGCTGCTCGAGCGCATTCGCCCGGACAAGGACGTCGATGGTTTCCACCCTTACAACATCGGTCGCCTGGCCCAGCGTATTCCGCTGCTGCGCCCGTGCACACCGAAAGGCATCATGACCTTGCTCGAAAGCACCGGCCAGGACCTGTACGGCATGGACGCGGTGATCGTCGGCGCCTCCAACATCGTGGGTCGGCCAATGGCCATGGAGCTGCTGCTCGGTGGCTGCACGGTCACCGTATGCCATCGCTTCACCCAGGACCTGGCCGGCCATGTCGGTCGCGCCGACCTGGTAGTGGTGGCCGCTGGCAAGCCGGGCCTGGTCAAAGGCGAGTGGATCAAGCCAGGCGCCATCGTCATCGACGTCGGCATCAATCGCCAGGAAGACGGCAAGTTGGTGGGCGATGTGGTCTATGAGACCGCCCTGCCCCGCGCCGGCTGGATCACCCCAGTGCCAGGTGGCGTCGGCCCGATGACCCGCGCATGCCTGCTTGAGAACACGCTGTACGCCGCCGAAGAGCTGCACAAGTAACACAGCGCCCGATGAGAACGGCACCCCTGGCGGGTGCCGTTTTTTGCCCGCCTACTCGCCTTCGCCGCCTTGCTCCCTACCCTTGGCAAGCTGCTTGCACAGCTCTCGCGCAGCGCCGGCCATCGCACATCCTCCTTATCTTGCGCAAACGATACACGCACCGATCCAGAGCGTGGCCGCCGTCAATGCCCCATAACTGGTCAGACCGGTCAGGCCAAAAACCCTTGCAATATGGGATTTTTCGCGGTTCCATGACTGCGCGCTGAACAAACCGGTAAGACCACAATAATTAAGTCCTGCGCTCTTTCGCCCCGTGCGGCATCGAAGCAAGGACACCGATCTGAGATCTCTCCCATGCTCAAATGGTGCTCGCGTTCGATCTTCCTGCAAGTTGTGCTCGGCCTTGCTCTCGGCATTGCCTGCGGCCTCAGCTTCCCCGACCTCTCCCTGCAACTCAAACCCCTCGGCGACGGCTTCATCAAGTTGATCAAGATGCTCATCGGCTTGATCGTGTTCTGCGTCGTGGTCAGCGGCATCTCCGGCGCCGGTGACTTGAAGAAGGTTGGACGCATCGGCCTGAAATCGGTCATCTACTTCGAAGTGCTGACCACCATCGCCCTGGTCATCGGCCTGGTCTTCGCCTTTACCAGCGGTATCGGCAGCGGCGCCAACATTCACCTTGACCAGCTCTCCGCCGCCGATGCCGGCAGCCTGGCCGAGCGCGGCCAGCATCTGCATGGTGCTACCGCTTTCTTCATGGACCTGATCCCCACGTCGGTGATCGGTGCCTTCGCCGATAACAATATTCTTCAGGTGCTGTTGTTCGCCGTGCTGTTCGGCAGCGCCCTGAACCTGGTGGGCGAATCGGCCGCCGGTATTTCGCGGCTGATCAATGAACTGAGCCACGTGATTTTCCGCATCATGGGCATGATCGTGCGCCTGGCACCGATCGGCGTGTTTGGCGCGATCGCCTTCACCACCAGCAAGTACGGCCTGGAATCGCTGCAGCACCTGGGTGGGCTGGTGGCGCTGTTCTACCTGACCTGCGCCGGCTTCGTACTGATCATTCTCGGCACCGTGATGCGCGTGTCGGGCTTGAAGCTGCTGCCGTTCATCAAGTACCTGCGTGAAGAGCTGACCATCGTGCTGGGCACCGCATCCTCCGACGCCGTGCTGCCGCAGATCATGCGCAAGCTTGAACACCTGGGTATCGGCAGCTCGACCGTCGGGCTGGTGATCCCTACCGGTTACTCGTTCAACCTGGACGGTTTCTCGATCTACCTGACCTTGGCCATCGTGTTCATCGCCAACGCCACCGGCACGCCGTTGGAGATGACCGACCTGCTGACCATCCTCCTGGTGTCGCTGGTGACTTCCAAGGGTGCCCACGGCATCCCAGGTTCGGCACTGGTGATCCTGGCGGCGACCCTGACCGCGGTACCGGCGATTCCGGTCGTCGGCCTGGTGCTGGTGTTGGCAGTGGACTGGTTCATGGGTATCGGCCGGGCACTGACCAACCTGATCGGCAATTGCGTGGCCACCGTGGCGATCGCGCGCTGGGAAAAGGACATCGACCTTGAGCGCGCGCAGAAGGTGCTCGATGGCAAACCGGGCTTCGCCATGACGCCGCGCAAGCCAGCCAACCCCCATCAACAGGAATTCTGAGCGAACCCGGCCGGCGTTGTCGCCGGCCCTCGCAGGAGCGAACCGTGATCAGCTCATCGACCGTCGTCAACTCAGTGGTGGAAAAACTGCGCAAGGCCCTGGCCCGCGGCCAGTGGCGCTCTGGCGACATGCTGCCTGGGCAGCGCGAGCTGGCCGAGCAGTTGGGCATCAGCCGGCCGAGCCTGCGCGAAGCAGTGACCGTGCTGGAAACCCTGGGCCTGGTACGTTCGCTGCCGGGCAAGGGGGTGCTGGTGCTCGACGCCGAGGCACCGACCCAGGACCCCGCTGGCGAAGCCACCGCGGCGGCAAGCCTGGCCGATGTGTTGGAGCTGCGCTACACCCTCGAGCCGTTCATCGTCGGCCTGGTGGCGCAGTCGGCGAACAGTCAGGACATCGGGCAACTACGCCTGACCTTGATGGACATGCGCGAAGCCTTGGACGCCGATGACAGCGAAGCCGGGGTCAGTGCCTATATCGCTTTTCACGAAGCGCTGTTTGCCCTGACCACCAACCCGATCTTCCAGAGCGTGGTGCAACAGACCGGCAACGCCCTGAAGCAGAGCGCCAGCATGCTGCGCAATTCGCCCGAACACCTGGCCGCTCGGCTCAAGGAAAACGAAGCCGTGGTGCGCGCCATTCGCGATCGCAACAGCGCCCACGCCAGCGCCCAGATGCGCCAGCACATCCTTGCCGAGGGGCTGCGCATGGGCATCGAACTCAACATCCCGGACGATCACCCGGGCCAATGACCACAGGAGAGCGACCATGACCGCCTGCGCCCACGCCGCCCCCCGCCTGCCAGCCCTGCTCGCCGCTGGCGAAACGCGCCTTTCCGCCGAGCAGATCTACCCGCGCCTGTTCGATGCCATTCTCGAGCAGCGCCTGCCACCGGGCAGCCTGCTGCCTGAACAGGCACTGGGCAATGCCTTTGGTGTCAGCCGCACCGTGATCCGCCGAGTGCTCGGGCGGCTGTCCGACCAGCAGGTGATCGTGCAGCGCCCAAGCCACACCGCACACCTGGCTGCACCGGACCCAGATCAGGCGCGTCAAGTGCTCAGCGCCCGGCGCCTGGCCGAGACCACCTTGATCAGCTTGGCCGCCCAGCGCGCACGGCCTGCGCAGATCCGCCAACTGCGGCAATTGGTCGAACGCGAACGCCAGCATCATGAACGCGGCGAGCGCTGCGCCGCCATCCGTCTAGGCGGCGAGTTTCACCTCAAGCTTGCGCAGGTGGCTGCCAATGCACCGTTGGCGAGATTCCTCAATGGCCTGGTGCCGATGACCTCGCTGATCATCGCCCGCTACGAATCACCCTGCTGCGAGCACTGCGCCTGGGAGGAACACGCGGCGATCATCGATGCGCTGGAGGCTGCTGATGCACGGGCGGCGCTGGCATTGATGCACGATCACCTCGATCGGCTTGAGCAAAAGCTCGACCTTGGCGGCTGAGCGCTGCTGGCCTTGAGCGGCGAGCGTGAAGCGCGCTGGCGCGGACTTCAGTGGCGCCTTGCTCTCAGGCACGGGCCATGGCCGCGGTGGGCAAGCCGAAGATCCGGTCGAACGCCCAGTTGTAGGCGAAGGTGTAACACGGCACCAGAATGATGAAAGCCAAGTCAACCACGAACGCCTCGACCAAGGTCATGTCCAGCCACCAGGCAATCAACGGAATCAGGTACACCACCAGGGTCAACTGAAAGCCGATGGCGTGGGCCACGCGTCGCGCCACGCTGCGCCCGCGCTTGGTCTGGCCGCTCTCCCAGCGCTCGAACAAGCTGTTGTAGATCAGGTTCCACAGCATGGCGATGCTAGTGATCAGCACCGCCAGCGGGCCGGTATGCGACGCCTGGGTATCGGACAGATACGCCAACCCCAACGTCGACATGCACAAGCCGATCAATTCATAGAACGTGACATAGACCAATTTACGTTTGACGCCCTGCACGGATTACCTCAAGTGGTGGAATAGCAAGGCAGCAATCGTGCTTCAATCGGCTTGACAGGAAAAGTAGGCAGCCATCAGATTGACTGACAGGAGGCTGCCATGAACTTTTCCAGCGATAACATCCAGCTGTTTCTAGCGGTGCTCGACCGCGGTTCGTTTTCCGCTGCCGCACGCGCACTGCACCGTGTTCCCTCCGCCGTGAGCATGGCCATTGGCAACCTCGAGGCTGAGCTGGGCTACGCCTTGTTCGAACGCGGTCCGCGCGAGGTGCGGGCCACGGCTCAGGCGCGAGCGCTTGAACCCCATGCCAGGCTGATTGCCGAGCAGCTCGGGCTGCTGCAGGTGCATGCCCTGGAACTCTCCCAAGGGCTGGAGAGCAGCCTGAGCCTGGCTGTGGTGCCGGATATCGACCATCTGCCGCTGATGGCTGCGATTGCCGATCTGGGTGCGCGCTATCCATTACTCGATATCCAAGTGCTCAGTGCGCCGCAGGAGGACGCCTTGCACCTGCTCGACAGCGGCCGCGTCGACCTGTGCCTGGCGTTCGCCGGACTGCACGTCGACCCACAGCGCAGCTTTCAGCACGTCGGCCTGGAGTCGCTGGTCGCCACACTGGCGCCTACGCATCCAGCCTTGGTCGAAGGCCGCATCCGCTACCTCGAAGACTTGGTCAACGTGCGCCAGATCCTGGTGCGCAGCCGAGATCTTCCGCTGCTCGACCCACGTCCCTTGATCGGCGCAACGCACTGGTCCACCGACAGTTTCGACCTGGCCTTGCAGATGGTCGAGGCCGGCCTCGGGTGGGGCGATCTGCCGCTGGCCAGGGTTGCGCCGCTGATCGACAGCGGGCGCCTGGTACGCCTGCGGTTCGGCAACACGCGCAATGAGTTGCAGCTGCCGGTTCACGCCTTTTGGCGCAAGCAGCAACCGCTACGGCAAGGTGCGCGCCTGCTGATCGAGTTGATGGCCAGCAAATAGTCCACCGTCCGTCGCGCAACGGCGCAAAAATCCGTAGCCGTATCAACCTTTTAACAGCCAGGCCGATACCCAGGAGACCGGTTCCGCGTTCCGCCACAAGCGCGCGCGGCCCTCCCCTCCATGGCTCAAGGTCTCGAAACATGAACCTGAAATTCCGCCACAAGATCCTTCTCAGCGCCTGCGGTGTCGTGGTGCTGGCCTTTGCCCTGTTCACGCTCTACAACGACTATCTGCAACGCACCACCTTGCGCCAGAACATCGAAGCCTCGGTGCAGCAAGCTGGCGCGCTGACGGCCAGCAGCGTGCAGAACTGGATGAGCGGGCGCATTCTGGTCATGGAAAACCTGGCGCAGGACATCGCCGAACAAGGCGCAGGCGCAACCCTCAATGGGCTCATCGAGCAGCCAACCTACGCCAAGAACTTCCTCTTCACTTACCTGGGGCAAGCCAACGGCACCTTCACCCAGCGCCCCGATTCACAAATGCCGCCTGGCTACGACCCACGCCAGCGGCCGTGGTACAGCACGGCGGTCACGGCCGGTCAAACTGCGCTCACGCCCCCTTATCAAGGCGCCTTGGGCGATTTGATGGTGACCATCGCGGTACCCGTGAAAAGCAAGGCGGGTGGTGAGCTGATGGGCGTGGTGGGCGGCGACCTGACCCTCGACACCCTGGTGCAGATCATCAACTCGGTGGACTTCGGCGGCCTCGGCCACGCCTTCCTCGCCGACAGCACGGGCCAAGTCATCGTCAGCCCGGACAAAGCCCAGGTGATGAAAAACCTCGACGACATCTACCCCGGCAGCGGCTTGCGCGTGGTCACCGGCATGCAGGATGTCACGCTCAACGGCGAAGAGCGGCTGATTTCGTTCGCCCCGGTGGCCGGCTTGCCGTCAGCGCAGTGGTACATCGGCCTGTCGATCGATAAGGACAAGGCTTACGCGGCGCTCAGCCAATTCCGCACGTCGGCGATCATCGCCATGCTCATCGCCGTGGCGGCCATCGCCCTGCTGCTCGGTTTGCTGATTCCGGTGCTGATGCGCCCGCTGACCACCATGGGTCGCGCCATGCGCGACATCGCCGAAGGAGAAGGCGACCTGACCCGGCGCCTGGAAGTGCAGCACCAGGATGAATTCGGTGAACTGGCAAGCTCGTTCAACCGCTTCGTCGAGCGCATTCATACCTCGATCAGCGAAGTGTCCTCGGCCACCCGCCTGGTGCATGACTTGTCGGAGAAGGTGGTGAACGCCTCGAATGCCTCGATCATTGGCTCTGAAGAGCAAAGCATGCGCACCAACAGCGTGGCCGCCGCAATCAACCAGCTGGGCGCCGCCACCCAGGAGATCGCCCGCAATGCCGCCGATGCTTCGCAACACGCCAGCGGCGCCAGCGAACAGGCCCACGGGGGGCGTGAGGTGGTGGACCAGGCTATCCATGCGATGACGGCGTTGTCGCAACGTATCAGCGAGTCGTGCGAGCAGATCGAGACGCTCAATGCCAGCACCGATGAAATCGGCAAGATCCTCGATGTGATCAAGGGTATTTCGCAGCAGACCAACCTGCTGGCGCTCAACGCCGCGATCGAGGCGGCGCGCGCCGGTGAAGCCGGGCGCGGCTTTGCCGTGGTCGCCGATGAGGTGCGCAACCTGGCCCATCGCACCCAGGTGTCGGCCGAAGAGATCCACCGCATGATCACCAGTTTGCAGGTGGGTTCGCGCGAAGCGGTGCACACCATGAACACCAGCCAGGTGTCGAGCGAGCAGACGGTCCAAGTCGCCAATCAGGCCGGCGAGCGTCTGGCCAGCGTGACCCTGCGTATCGGTGAAATCGACGGCATGAACCAGTCGGTGGCCACCGCCACCGAGGAGCAGACCGCCGTGGTCGAGAGCCTGAACCTGGACATCACCCAGATCAACGCGTTGAACCAGCAAGGCGTGGAAAACCTCAACCAGACCTTGCAGCACTGCGACGCCCTGGCCCAGCAAGCCGGCCGCCTCAAACAGCTCGTCGCCACCTTCAGGATCTGACGGCGCCGCAGGCTGCAAGCTGCAAGAAAAAAGCGGGGCGGTGCTGGACTCGACATCTCGAATCCCGCACCGCCCCGCTCTTGCTTTTAATTGGAGCTCGCAGCTTGCAACGTGCAGCTCCCAAGGGGCGCAGTTATAACCTAATAACGAACAATTCTATTTAGCTATATGAACAATCTATATGCTGGCAGGCATCCGATAACGGGCAAAGCTGGGCAGTCGAGTAGCGTATGGATGTAGGTTCTTTCGGTTTCACCATTGCCGGACTGGTGGTGGGCTTCATCGTTGGCATGACCGGCGTTGGCGGCGGTTCGCTGATGACACCCATTCTGCTGTGGTTCGGCATCAATCCGGCCACGGCCGTAGGCACCGACCTGCTGTACGCGGCCATCACCAAGGCCAGCGGCGTCTGGGTGCATGGCAAGCAGAAGAACATCGACTGGAAAATCACCGGCCTGCTTAGCCTCGGCAGCGTTCCTGCCGCAGCGCTGACCCTGTGGTTCCTCAGTACCCTGCATACCGACACCAGCGCACTCAATGCCATCATCAAGCAAGGCCTGGCCGTGGTGCTTATTCTCACGGCCCTGGCCATCCTGTTCAAATCGCGCTTGCAAGCCTTTGCCAACCGTCACGCCGGCGATCATTACCACCTCAGTGATCGCAGCCTCAACACCCTGACCGTACTGACCGGCGTGGTGCTGGGAATCATGGTCACCCTCACCTCGATCGGTGCCGGTGCGCTGGGCACCGTGGCGCTGTTTCTGCTCTATCCATTTCTCGCTACCCGCCGCCTGGTCGGCACCGAGATCGCCCACGCAGTGCCGTTGACCTTGGTGGCCGGCATCGGCCACGCGGGAATGGGCAACATGGACTGGTCGCTGCTGGGCTATTTGTTGCTGGGTTCGCTGCCGGGCATCTACATGGGTAGCCACCTGACCGGGCGGATTTCCGATCGCGTGCTGCGTCCTTGCCTGGCCGGCATGCTGCTGCTGATCGGTTACAAATTGGCGTTCTGATCAGCACACGGCGCTTGCTCAGCCCAGGCGCAAGCGCCATTGCCCAGTGAAGCTCAGCGTCACCCGTGACAGTGGCAACACATCGATGCGCAGCGCAGCTTCTTGCGCGCAATCCAGCACCGAGGCCAAGGCGGCGCGAATCACCCAAGGGTGAGTGACGGCCAACCAGTCTCCCGGGCTATCGAATGCCTGCAACCAGCCCTGCACACGGGCGCACACTTGCTCAAACGACTCCCCGCCGTGGGGCGCGCTGGAGGGATCGGCCAACCAGCGCGCCAGCGCGTCAGGCTGTTGCGCCTGCAGCTGTTTGAGCGCCAGCCCCTGCCAGCAGCCAAGATTGCAATCGGCCAACGCGGGGACAATTGGCACAGCGGGCGCCAGCCATTGAGCGGTTTGCGTGGCGCGTCGTTCGGGAGCGCTGAGCAGGCGCACAGCGGCTTCAGGCCGCAGCGGTGAGTCGTCGCTCAGCAGAGGGTCATCAGGCCGCGCCAAGCAGCCGTTCTTCTGCGCGAGAGTCAAGGCGTGGCACAGCAAGGTCAGGCGTATGGCTTTCACCGGCGGAGAAATCTCTGTGCAAAAGACCCATTGGTTTACCACGCCAGGGATATTTTTACTGCAACAAAGTCATGGCACAGCGCGGCGGTGGGTTATTATCCTACGCCCACTTAGGCAATCTGCCGTCAGAGCGCTTTACATGCCCAGCCGTACCTGCGACGCCAATCCTTTGCTCAACGCCTTGCGCGAACACACCCGCGACAGCCACAAAGCCTTGGAAGCGCGCCTGCCGTTTTTCGCTCCTTCGTTCGATACCGCTGCCTATCGCCGCCTGCTCGAGGCCTACTATGGCTTTCATGCTCCTCTGCAAGAGCAGCTGCATGACTATCAAGGCCCTGAGCGCAGCAAGATCCCCACGTTGCGCCGCGACCTGCAGGCACTCGGCCTGACCCAGACCGACGTCGAAGCTTTGCCGATCTGCCAGGCGCTGCCCGTGATCGACGGCCCACCCGCTGCGCTTGGTGTGATGTACGTGTTGGAGGGCTCGACCCTGGGCGGCCAGGTGCTCAAGCGGGCCATGGCCGAGCGCCTGGGCCTGGACGCTGAAAACGGCTGCGCGTTCCTCGATGTGTATGGACCGTTGACCGGCAGCCACTGGCGCAGCTTCCTCGAGCGGCTGGCCCACGCCTCGGTGTTCCCGGCCGATCAGGCCGTGACGGTGAAAGCGGCTGTCGATACCTTCAGGCTGTTCGAGCGCTGGCTCGCTCACTGTGATGTGCTGCTTGCGCGCTGAGTCTTGCGGCACCCTGTCACCGTGATCCAGCCGCGCCGCTTTCGCCAAGGCCCCTGCAGGCTGAGCCGGCAGGGGTTGCCAGAGGCCCCCTGCGCGTGCTTCAGAAGGTGATGTTCAGCGCCGCGAACAGCGCTCGCCCAGGCTGGTTGTAGGTATTGGCACCGGAGCTACTGGCGTTGCCGCCCCGCAGAATCTGCTTGTCGAACAGGTTGTTCACGCCCACCCGCACATCGTAGTGGGCATTGAATTTGTAACCTGCGCTGACATCGACCAGGCCGTATGCCTCTACATCCTGCTGCGCTTGCAGGTCATAGTCCTGCTCGGTGCGGTAGTTGTAGGTCGGCGATTTCTGCTTGCCGAAATAGGTGCCCGAGAGCTGCAGCGACAGCTTGTCGGTGGCCTGCCAATCCAGGGTGCTGTTGACGGTGTACTGCGGAATCACCGACAGCGGCTCGCCGGTTTCGCGGCTGTCGTTGTCGAGCATCCAGGTCAGGTTGGTGTTCCAGTCGAGGGTCGGCGTGAGAGCGATGAAGACATTGCCCTCCAGGCCTTCGACCCGAGCCTTGCCGGCGTTATCCCACTGGGTGACGCGACTGCCCGAACCGATGGTATAGAGCACTTCGGTATCACCGATGATCTTGTTCTGGTAGTCGTTACGGAAGTACGTGGCGCTGGTGCGCCAGGTGCCACGGTCGTAGAGCAGGCCGATTTCCTTGTTGACGCTGATCTCCGGCTTGAGGTCGGCGTTGCCCTGCAAATAGCAGCCGCCATTGTTGCTTTGTTGCACGCTGCAGCCATTGCCCCGGCTGTAGAGCAGGTAGTTGGGATTGGACTGATAGAGATTGGGCGTCTTGTACGCGCGGGCGATACCGCCCTTGACCGACAGCGCCTCGGTCAGCTCATGCGACAGGTTCAAGCTGGGGCTGAAGTTGTCGCCGAAGGTTTCGTGGTGATCGAAGCGCAGGCCAGGGGTGACGGTGGTGTCACCGACGACGATGTTGTCTTCGATGAACAGGGCGTAACTGCGCGCGTTGATCTTCGAGCTGCTGCGGTCGAAGCCAATGAGGCCACCAGCGGAGGGATCCGAGCTTTGTGCACGCAAGGAGCCTTGGTCGTTGAGCGCTTCATAGAGGTATTCGCCGCCCAGGGTCAGCACATGCTCGGTGGCGCCAGCGGCGAATGGCAGGTTCACCTCGCTGCTCAAGCGCGTGTTGCGCAGGCGCGACATGGCCGCTCCTTCCTGGTTGGGCGCGCCCTCGGTGCGCCCCGCCAGGCCCTCGTTGAGCCGCCAGTTGCGCACGTACTCGTAAGCCAGGCTGGTCTTGCTGGTGCCCCAGGTGAAATCGCCCAGGTGAGTCAGGTCGTAGGTGCTGCGCTGCATGACGTTGGTTTCATGGCCATACAGGCTGGAGACGAACTCGACATCGCCACCGCCGTTGCTGTTCATGGTGTCGCCGGCAAAGATGTTGCCCTGGCGGCTGTAGCCGGCACTGGCCTCGAAACGATGCTGGTCGTTCAGCCTCCAGCTCAGCAGGCCGTTGAGGTCCTTGTTGCGTACACCTTCGCGTCCGGCGACCAGGTCGCTGGTGGCATGCCCGGCGTTGATGTCGAGATCGTCGGCATCGCTCTTGGCCAGGCCCCCGTAGAGGCGAACACCCAGGTTGTCGGTCAGCCCGCCAGCGAGGTTGAAATTGGCCCTGCGGCTGGCGCCCTCGGCGCTGTCTTGTGGCAGCTGGGTGAACAGGCTGACGCTGCCCTTGAGCGCGTCGGTAGGACGCTTGGTGATGATATTGACCACCCCGCCCATGGCCCCGGAACCGTAGCGCGCCGCCGCCGGGCCGCGCAGGATCTCGATGCGCTCGACCGCCTCGGCTGGCACCCAGTTGGTTTCGCCGCGGGTATCGCGATCGCCGTTCCAGCCATAGCGCACGGCATTGCGCGCGCTGGAGGGTTTGCCATCGATGAGGATCAGGGTGTTTTCCGGGCCCATGCCGCGCAGGTCGATCTGCCGGTTGTTGCCGCGCGCCCCGCTGGCGCTGTTGCCGGTGAGGTTGACGCCAGGTTCGCGGCGGATCAGCTCGGAGAGGTCGTTGGCCGGTGGATGACGCTTGATGTCCTCGGCGGTGATCACCGAGCTGCCGAGTGCCTGGCGCGCTTCGCGCTCGGCGGTGACCAAGGTGTCTTCGATCACCAGGGCATTATCGGCCAACGGCAGTTCCAGGCCCGCCCCAGCTTCCGGCGTGACGGGTCCGCCAGCACTGCTGGCCATGGCCGGCGAAGCCAGCGCTAGCACGGCCAAGGCCAGGCCGTTGGTTGTTCTGGACGACATCGATACTTCTCCCTGCGATTGATGAGCGAACGACAAGCCTTCAGGCTGAGGCTTCCAGGGATGGGAAATATAAAGATTCTCAAATGGGTTTAAATCTTATTTACGAACTTTACATGTTTGTAACCAAGCTTTGCGCAGGTCAGCGACGCTCGTCAGGCGTGCCAGGGAACGCCGCGCTGGTCGCCGCCGTCTACAGTCACCTCTGCCCCTCCACTTGCCGAGAGTCGCCCACCCCATGCTGCCTGCCGCCCTGATCTTCCTGTTCACCTTGACCCTGGTCATCTGGCAGCCCAAGGGCCTCGGGGTCGGCTGGAGCGCCACCCTGGGGGCGGTGCTGGCGCTGTTGTTCGGCGTGGTGTCGCTGAGCGACATCCCCACGGTCTGGGCAATCATCTGGAACGCCACCGGCACCTTCATCGCCCTGATCGTCATCAGCCTGCTGCTCGATGAAGCAGGCTTTTTCGAGTGGGCCGCGTTGCACGTGGCGCGCTGGGCGGGTGGCAATGGCCGGCGTCTGTTCGCCTTCATGGTGCTGCTGGGCGCGGCAGTCTCGGCGCTGTTCGCCAATGACGGGGCGGCGCTGATCCTCACCCCGATCGTCATGTCGATGCTGCTGGCCCTGCGTTTCACCCCGGCTGCGACGCTGGCCTTCGTCATGGCCGCAGGCTTCATCGCCGATACCGCGAGCCTGCCGCTGGTGGTTTCGAACCTGGTGAACATCGTTTCGGCGGATTACTTCGGCTTGGGCTTCAACGCCTACGCAGCGGTGATGGTGCCGGTCAACCTGGTCGCCGTGGCCGCCACGTTGCTGGTGCTGTGGGTGTACTTTCGCCGCGACATTCCTGCCCGCTACCCGCTGCAGGCACTGAAGCTGCCGGCCCTGGCGATCCGCGACCGCGCCACTTTCCGGGTCGGCTGGCTGGTGTTGCTGGGCTTGCTGGCTGGCCTGTTCGTCCTGGAGCCCCTGGGCATTCCGGTCAGCGCCGTGTCCGCTGCCGGCGCGCTGGTGTTGTTCGCGGTCGCCGCGCGGGGCCGGGTGATCAAGACCGGTCGGGTGATGCGCGAGGCACCCTGGCACATCGTGGTGTTTTCGCTGGGCATGTACCTGGTGGTCTACGGGCTGCGCAACGCCGGCCTGACGGACTCGCTGACCGGCGTGCTGAACACCCTCGCCGGCCAGGGCGTATGGGCGGCGTCGCTGGGGACCGGAGTGATCGCCGCGCTGTTGTCCTCCGTGATGAACAACCTGCCCAGCGTGCTGATCGGCGCCTTGTCGATCCACGCCAGCGAAGCGCAGGGGGTGGTGCGCGAGGCCATGATCTACGCCAATGTGATCGGCTGCGACCTCGGCCCGAAAATCACCCCGATCGGCAGCCTGGCCACCTTGTTGTGGCTGCATGTGCTGGCGCGCAAAGGGGTGACGATTGGCTGGGGCTACTACTTCAAGGTCGGCGTGTTGCTGACCGTGCCGGTGTTGCTGGTGACCTTGGCGGCATTGGCGTTGCGGTTGAGCATGTAGGCTAGTCCGGGCCGCTGGACAACCCGGCACAGCCTTCGAAGACGTTAGGCCAATACCTCCTGCTGACGCAGCACCCAGCCACCCTGCCCGTTCACCTCCAGCTTATGGGTATGCAAGCGGGCCAAGGTGCTGCGGTGGCCGACGCTCACCAGCAAGGTGTCTGGCAGCTCATGGCGCAGCAATTCGTACATTGCCTGTTCCAGCCCCTCGTCCATGGCCGATGTGGACTCGTCGAGAAACACCACCTGCGGCCGGTTGTAGAGCACCCGGGCGAACGCCAGGCGCTGCTGCTCACCCACCGACAGAATGCTCGACCAATCACCGTCGACGCTCAGCCGATCCGCCAGGTGCGCGAGGTTGACCGCACGCAATGCCTGCTGCATGCGCGCTTGATCCCCCGCCTGACTGTCGGCTGGGTAGGCAATGGCTGCGCTCAGGTCGCCCAATGGCAGGTAGGGACGTTGCGCCAAAAACAACGCTTGGGTACCCGCAGGGCGCTGTACCGTGCCCTCGGCGTACGGCCAAAGCCCGGCCAGAGCGCGTAGCAGGGTGGTCTTGCCACTGCCCGATGGGCCTTTGATCAGCAGCGCCTGGCCTGCGTGCAAACGCAGGTCGAGGCCGGTGATCAAGGCATGGCCGTCTGGACGCCTGACCTGCAGGCCAACGATGTCCAACCCCTGCGCTTGTGCCTGGGTGTCGACCCGCGGCAAGGCGCTGGCCAACTGGTTGGCGTCCATGAAACCGGTCAAGCGATCGAGGGTGGCGCGGTACTGGGCGAAGGTGTCGTAGGACTCACGGAAGAACGATAGCGAATCCTGCACCTGGCCGAAGGCCTGGGAGGTCTGCATCACATCGCCGAGCTTGATCGCTCCGCTGAAAAAGCGCGGCGCCTGTAGCATGAAGGGAAACACCACGGCCACCTGGCTGACGCCCAGGTTGAAGCCGCTGAACTTGAGGTTACGAAACACCAGCGCCCAGACGTTGCCGATCAGCGCGGCGAAGCGCCCGAGCAGGGTCGCCCGCTCCACCGGCGCCCCCTGGTAGAAGGCGATGTTCTCGGCGTTCTCGCGCAGGCGCATAAGCGCATAACGGAAATTGGCGGTGAGTTTTTCATTGAGAAAATTCAGGCGAATCAACGGCTGACCCAGGCGAAAGGCGATCCAGGTCGCGATCAGCACATAGATGTAAACGGCAAACACCATAGCCCGCGGAATTTCATGCCCCGCCACCGCCAGCGGCGCTGACAAACCCCAGAGAATGCCGGTGAAGGCCACCAGCGATACCAGCGCCCCGACCGCACCCAAGGCCAGGGACACGGAGGTGGAGACGAAGGCGTTGACGTCCAGTTCGATACGCTGGTCAGGGTTGTCCACCGGCTCTGCGAGAAAGCGGCCGCGGTAGTAGGCATCGTCTGCAAGCCACTGGCCGGTCAGGCGCTCGGTCAGCCACACCCGCCAGCGAATGCTGAACGCCTGGGTCACATAGAAGCTGAACAATGAGCGCAACACGTGCACCGTGGCCAGCACCGCGAACACCCCGAGCAGGTACCAGAACGCGGTTTGGTCGAGCGCCTGCAGCGCACTGTAGAAACCGTTGTACCAAAACGAGAACAGCACGTTCATGCGCACCGAGACCAGCGTCAGCACCAGCAGCAGAGCGAACACCAACAGCGGACGCCAACTGCGCCTGAAGGTGAAGTACGGCCCGGCCAGTTGCCAGAACTGGCGGCCCCACTGCGTGTAGCGCACAGCCAAGGTGGCGGCGGCGAGAAAACCGACCAGGGTGATGAGCGAAGCGATGGCAAGCCAGCTCAGGCTTTGCTGCAAGGCCTGGTGCCAGTTCATGTTCATAGCGAGTATCCGTGACGACTGATTGCGCGAGCGTAGCACTGCGCAATCCGTCGCCCGGCATACATGACGGACATTTCATGTTGCGCTACCGGCCCCGGCGTGGTGCCCAGGGCCGGCAGACCAGCGCATCAGCCAAGCGCCTCCACCACTTTGCCATCCACCGCCTGCTCGCCGTGCTCGGCCATCCACTCGCCCAGCTGGCGGCGCATCGCCGGCGTCCAGAAACTCTGCAGGTGCTGGCGCACCCCCTGCACCGCCAGCGCCCGGTCCGGCTCGCTGTCGAAATAGTGGGCGATCTGATTGGCCATCTTGACCAGATTGTCGCTGCTCATCGGCGTACCTCGGCTTTTTCCGCGGTGCGACGCTCCTTGAGCAAGCGTCGCTGTTCGTCACTGAAGTCCTGGTAGCGCTTCTGCCATTCGGACGGATGGAACACCTTGACCACCTCCACCGCAGTGACCTTGTATTCCGGGCAGTTGGTGGCCCAGTCAGAGTTGTCGGTGGTGATCACGTTGGCCCCGGACTCGGGGAAGTGGAAGGTGGTATACACCACCCCGGGCGCTACCCGCGCGCTGACCTTGGCGCGCAGTACCGTCTGCCCGGCGCGGCTGCCAATGCCGACCCAATCGCCGTCCTGAACGCCGCGGCTCTCGGCGTCGCTTGGGTGGATTTCCAGGCGGTCGGCGTCATGCCAGGCGGTGTTGCCGGTGCGCCGGGTCTGCGCGCCGACGTTGTACTGGCTGAGGATGCGCCCGGTGGTCAACAGCAACGGGTAGCGGCTGTTGACCTTCTCGTCGGTGGGGACGTAGCCGGTCAGCATGAAGCGCCCCTTGCCGCGCACGAACTGCTCGATGTGCATGGTCGGGGTGCCGTCGGGCGAGGCTTCGTTGCACGGCCATTGCAAGCTGCCATTGCGCTCGAGCTCGGCGTAGCTGACGCGGTGGAAGCTCGGCGTCAGGCGTGCGATCTCGTCCATGATTTCGGACGGATGCCGGTAGCTCATCGGGTAGCCCAAGGCATTGGCCAACGCCACCGTGGCTTCCCAGTCCGCCTTGCCTGCCAGCGGCTCCATGACCTTGCGCACCCGCGAGATGCGCCGTTCGGCGTTGGTGAAGGTGCCGTCCTTCTCCAGGAACGAGCTGCCCGGCAGGAACACGTGGGCGAACTTGGCGGTTTCGTTGAGGAAGATGTCCTGCACTACCACGCATTCCATCGCCAGCAGGGCTGCGGTCACGTGCTGGGTGTTGGGGTCGCTCTGGGCGATGTCCTCGCCCTGGCAGTACAGCGCCTTGAAGCTGCCATCGAGCGCCGCTTCGAACATGTTGGGGATGCGCAGGCCCGGATCCGGTTGCAGGGTGACGCCCCAGGCCTGCTCGAACTCGGCGCGAACGCTTTCGTTGGAAATATGCCGGTAGCCTGGCAGCTCGTGCGGGAATGACCCCATGTCGCAGGAGCCCTGCACGTTGTTTTGCCCCCGCAGCGGGTTGACCCCTACGCCTTCGCGGCCGATGTTGCCGGTGGCCATCGCCAGGTTGGCGATGCCCATCACTGCGGTACTGCCCTGGCTGTGTTCGGTAACACCCAAACCATAGTAGATCGCCGCGTTGCCACCCGTGGCGTAGAGCCTGGCAGCGGCGCGAATCTGCTCGGCAGGTACGCCGCAGACCGGCGCCAGTACCTCGGGCGCATTGTCAGCCAGGCTGACGAACTCGCGCCAGCGGGCGAAGGCTTCGGTCTCGCAGCGCGCATCGATGAACGACTGGGCCAGCAAGCCTTCGGTGACGATCACATGGGCCAGGGCGTTGAGCATGGCCACGTTGGTGCCGGGCCGCAATTGCAGGTGCAGCTCGGCGCGGGCATGGGGCGAGTCGACCAGGTCGATGCGCCGTGGGTCGATGACGATCAGCCGGGCGCCTTGGCGCAGGCGGCGTTTGAGCTGTGAGCCGAACACCGGGTGAGCGTCGGTGGGGTTGGCGCCGATCACCAGAATCACGTCCGCGTGCATCACCGAATCGAAGCTCTGGGTGCCGGCGGATTCACCCAAGGTCTGCTTCAGGCCATAGCCGGTCGGCGAATGGCATACCCGCGCGCAGGTATCGACGTTGTTGTTGCCGAACGCCGTGCGCACCAGCTTCTGCACCAGGTAGGCTTCCTCGTTGGTGCAGCGGCTGGAGGTGATGCCACCGATGGCGTCGCGCCCGTACTTGAGCTGGATGCGGCGCAGCTCGCTGGCGGCGTAGGCCACCGCCTCGTCCCAGCTGACCTCTTGCCACGGGTCTTCCAGGCGCTTGCGGATCATCGGCTTGGTGATGCGGTCCGGGTGCGTCGCATAGCCCCAGGCGAATCGCCCCTTAACGCACGCGTGGCCATGGTTGGCCCCGCCATTTTTGTCCGGGACCATGCGCACCAGCTGGTCGCCCTTCATCTCGGCGCGGAACGAGCAGCCGACCCCGCAATAGGCGCAGGTGGTGATCACTGCACGCTCGGGCTGGCCGATCTGCACCAGGCTCTTTTCCGTGAGCGTGGCAGTCGGGCACGCCTGCACGCAGGCGCCGCACGACACACATTCGGAACTCAGGAAGTCATCGCCGCCAGCCGCCGCCACCCGCGACTCGAAGCCGCGCCCGGTGATGGTCAGGGCGAAAGTGCCTTGGATATCTTCGCAAGCGCGCACGCAGCGGCTGCAGACGATGCACTTGCTCGGTTCATAGTCGAAATACGGGTTGGAAACGTCCTTGTGCTCGGCCAGGTGATTGGCGCCGTCGTAGCCGTAGCGCACTTCACGCAGGCCCACCTGGCCGGCCACCGTCTGCAGCTCGCAGTTGCCGTTGGCCGAGCAGGTCAGACAATCCAGCGGGTGATCGGAGATATACAGCTCCATGACGTTGCGGCGCAGGTCGGCCAGGCGCGAGGTCTGCGTGCGCACGACCATGCCTTCGCTGACCGGCGTGGTGCAGGAAGCCGGGTACCCGCGCATGCCCTCGATTTCCACCATGCACATGCGGCACGAGCCGAACGCCTCGAGGCTGTCGGTGGCGCACAGCTTGGGAATGCTGGTGCCAAGCAGCGCGGCGGCACGCATCACCGAGGTGCCGGCCGGTACGCTGATGCTGCGGCCATCGATGTTCAGGCTGACCTGCACATCGCTGTCGCGGGCAGGGGTGCCAAGATCGGTTTGCGGATCGAAGTAATTGATCATCACTGCGCGGCCTCCGTGGTGGTCAGCCCGAAATCGGCGGGGAAATATTTGAGCGCACTGGCCACGGGGTAGGCCGTCATGCCGCCCATGGCGCACAACGAGCCGTACTGCATGGTGTCGCACAGGTCGCGCAGCAGCAGGGCCTGGTCATGCCGCTCGGTGAAATCGCTGCTGGCGATCAAGCGGTCGACCACCTCCATGCCGCGGGTCGAGCCGATGCGGCACGGCGTGCACTTGCCACACGACTCCTCGGCGCAGAACTGCAAGGCGAAGCGCGCCATGCTGGCCATGTTCAGGGTGTCATCTGCGACCACCACGCCACCATGGCCGAGCATCGCGCCCATGGCGGCGAAGGCCTCGTAGTCCAGCGGTGTATCGAAATGGCTCGGTGGCACCCAGGCCCCCAGCGGGCCACCGACCTGGGCGGCCTTCAGTGGCCGGCCGCTGGCGGTGCCGCCGCCGTAGCCTTCGACCAGCTCCCGCAGGGTCAGGCCGAAGGCCCGCTCCACCAGGCCACCGTGGCGAATGTTGCCGGCTAGCTGGAACGGCATGGTGCCTAACGAGCGGCCCATGCCGAAATCGCGGTAATAGGCCGCGCCCTTGGCCAGGATGATCGGTACCGAAGCCAGGGTCAGCACGTTGTGCACCAGCGTCGGCAGGCCGAACAGGCCCTGTAACGCAGGCAGCGGCGGCTTGGCGCGGACGATGCCGCGCTTGCCTTCGAGCGACTCGAGCAGGGCGGTTTCCTCGCCGCAGATGTAGGCCCCTGCCCCGACCCGCACGTGCAGGTCGAAGGCCAGGCCGCTGCCGGCGACGTTGCTGCCCAGGTAACCGGCCTCACGGGCGATGGCCAACGCTTGATCGAGCACGCGAATGGCGTCCGGGTACTCCGAGCGCACGTAGATGTAGCCGGTGTCTGCGCCCACAGCCAGACCGGCGATGATCATGCCTTCGATCAGCAGGAAAGGGTCGCCCTCCATGAGCATGCGGTCGGCGAAGGTGCCGGAATCGCCTTCATCGGCGTTGCACACCACGTACTTCTGCCCTGCCCCGGCGTCGCGCACGGTGCGCCACTTGATGCCAGCAGGAAACGCCGCACCGCCGCGCCCGCGCAGGCCGGAGTCGAGCACGGCGGCGACCACCTCGGCACCGGCCAGCGCCACGGCCTGCTGCAAGCCTTCGAAGCCGCCATGGGCGCGGTAATCGTCCAGCGACAACGGCCGGGTAATGCCGGCGCGGGCGAACAGCAGGCGCTGCTGGGATTTGAGATAAGGCATCTGCTCCACCGGCCCGAGGGCCAGCGCATGGCTGGCAGGCTCAGTGGTCAAGGCATCGAGCAGTGAAGGCACGTCTGCAGCGGTAAGCGGGCCGAAGCCCAGCCGTCCGCTGGCACCGTCACACTCCACCAGCGGCTCGAGCCAGTAGAGCCCGCGCGAACTGGTGCGCTGGATGTCCAGGGGCAACTGCCGGCGCTCAGCTTCGAGCCGCAGCGCGTCGGCCACCTGATCGGCGCCGACGGCCCGGGCGACCGAGTCGCAGGGAATGTACAGCTTCAGCATGTTTCACCCTCCAGGCAGCCAGAGACCAGCGCGCGCAAGCGTTCCGGGGTCAGGCGCGCATGCACCTGGCCGTCCAGCTCCAGGGCCGGCGAGCAGGCGCAGGCGCCCAGGCAGTAGACCGGGCGCAGGCTGATCGCACCGTCGGCGCTGGTACCGTGGTCGTCCAGCGCCAAGTGTTCGCGCAGCTGCGCGGCCAACGCCTCGCTGCCGCGGCTCTGGCACGACTCGGCACGGCACAGGCGCAGGGTGTGGCGAGCAGGCGGTGCGGTGCGAAAATCATGGTAGAAGCTGATCACGCCATGCACTTCGGCAAGGCTGAGGTTCAGGGCGTGGGCGATGTCCGCGACAGCGGCCTCTGGAATGAAGCCGATGGCGTCCTGGATCGCATGAAGGATCGGCAGCAACGCGCCGGGGGTATCCTTCTCGCGAGCCAGGATACTCTGGACGACGGGCAGGTGAAGCAGTTCATCAGGCATACAGCGGACCTCGGCATCACGGACCCTGCCTGAATTGTTGTTGAGGGCAGGTATCCGGCGTGTTCTGCTGCGGCACACCGGCCACGTCACGGCGTCGTGGGCACGGGCACCTCCTTGCCGATGGGCGTGCGTCTGCGCGCACGGCGCTCATGGGCATCCATCAAGCATGGCATTTGTGGGGGTATTCGGTTGCATGCGAACGACCAGGCGCATTCTGAAACCGACCTGCGGTCAGCTTACCTGGAAATCTGTAGGAAACAGCGTCACGCCAAGCGAGGTGGTGAAGGTCATCGCCCCTTGCTCGTCCTGCTCGAGGGAATACAGCACGAATTCGCGACGCTCGAGCAGCCCGGTGTCACGCGCATACAACATCGACTGGTGCGCAATGCCATAACGCCCGTCGGGGCTTTTCACCTGCTCGTGCAGCGCGACCCAATCCGCCTGCCCCTGCCCCTGGCACCATTGCCGGGAATACAGATAGCCATCGTGCTCGCAGATCGGCAAGCCAATCTGCGAGCCGGCACCGATCAGTGCCTGCACATGCGCCTGATCCTGCACGGCAAGGGCGCTGTGATAGCCGAATAGCACCGTGTCGCCGGGCTGCTCGCCTTGCATCAATACTTGCAGCCAATAGTCCTCATCGTCGAGGTAGTAACGCAGCAGACGCAGCGATTGGCCGAGGTCCACTTCGCCGGTCGCCCATACGGTTTCAGCGCCAGGAACTTGCAGCTGGGAATAGCCATCGAGCTGAGCGGGCAGCGCCTGGGCAGGCGCGAAGATTGCGCCACTGCGCAAATTGAACGGCGCACTGGCCGAGATGGAAAGCGACATGAAAACTCCCTGAGGTCGCAGCGATCCTTGCTGGGGGCGACACCTTAACGGCTTTCAGGGGCGGAGCCAATGTTGAATGTTTTACTGAATTTCGTTGGCGAGCTGTGAAAAGTTGTCGGTATGGGAGCAGTCGAGCGCACACGGCACTTGCATCAGGGTTGCCTGGTCAGCCCAGCGCAAGGACGTTGTCAGGATCTGCATGCGTGTGTAGTCACGCACCTTGCAGCTGACAAGCCTTGCGCTCTCGGTGGCGCTAATCGGCAAATTGGTCAACGCGTATCGCTACAGCGCGTTGCATTCAAGTCCGCAAGCCAACCCCTCCCTCACATCAGGGCTCAGAAATCGTCCGGTGGGCTCTTCTCGAATTTCCACTCTGTGTGCTTCCTGGCCTGATGAAAACCCTCGCAGTAATGAACAAACTCATTACGATCAGATTCCTTGGAAAGACTGGCCAGGATTTGTTCGTAGGTGCTGCCTGAGCAATTTTTCTCGTTCGGGGCAGGTACTTTCTCATCGGCATTGGCCGACACGCTACACGCCAGGATAATGGCTGCGGAAATTTGTACGATAGGCTTCATAACATCCTCATTCATCACTCAGAGCAATCCAGTACTCTGATCATCTAGGCGCGAGTGACAGGAGCTTTCGCCCCGTCGCGCCTCGCAGTTTACAGGGGTCTCAGACCCCGCCGGCATCATACCGATTGGGTCGAGCGCACTCCAGCTAGCCGCTTCTGGCCTTCGGCCCACCCGCCTCCCGGTACTCATCCAGATCTTCCCCGCCGCAGCCTGTTTACGGGCGAACCTGTGGCTCTCTTGGTAGACTGTCGCCTTATGGCAGTTGATACGGATCCAAGCTGCGCTGCTGATGAAGCACGCCGCCTGCATGCTCAGTCCGATCGCTGTGATGAACATTGGTACCCAGTCTGGTTCGATGGGTACAAGCTGCCAAAGCGCTTGGTAAAAATGCCCTACGCCCGTAAATCGGTACAGAAAACGTTGAACGAAATCACTGCACAATCACGCCCCGAAGCGGCAATCACCCGCCCTGAGCCCTCCCGTCGCTTCAGCGTTGCACCCATGATGGACTGGACCGACCGCCACTGCCGGTTCTTCCTGCGCCTGCTCTCCAAGCACACCCTGCTCTACACCGAGATGGTCACCACCGGCGCGCTGCTGCACAACGATGCCGAGCGTTTCCTGCGCCACGACATCGCCGAGCACCCGCTGGCCCTGCAGCTCGGCGGAAGTGTACCGGCCGACCTGGCCGCCTGCGCCAAGCTGGCCGAGGCGGCGGGGTATGACGAAGTCAACCTCAACGTCGGCTGTCCGAGCGATCGGGTGCAGAACAACATGATCGGTGCCTGCCTGATGGCCCACCCGGGGTTGGTCGCGGACTGCGTGAAGGCCATGCTGGATGCGGTGGCGACGCCGGTGACGGTCAAGCATCGAATCGGCATCAACGGCCGCGACAGTTATGCCGAGCTGTGCGATTTCGTCGGCCAGGTGCGTGACGCGGGCTGCCGCAGCTTCACCGTGCATGCACGGATTGCGATCCTCGAGGGGCTGTCGCCGAAGGAAAACCGTGAAATTCCGCCACTGCGCTACGACATCGCCGCGCAGCTCAAAGCAGACTTCCCGGATTTGGAGATCGTGCTCAATGGCGGGATCAAGACGCTGGACGCGTGCCAGACGCACCTGCAAAGCTTCGATGGCGTGATGCTCGGGCGTGAGGCGTATCACAATCCCTACCTGCTGGCTGAGGTCGACCAGCAGCTGTTCGGCAGCCTGGCGCCTGTAGTCTCGCGCAGCGAAGCGCTGGCGCAGTTGCGGCCTTACATCGTCACGCATATGGAAAACGGCGGCGCGATGCATCACATCACCCGGCACATCCTGGGGCTTGGCCAGGGCTTCCCTGGGGCGCGGCGGTTCCGTCAGTTGTTGTCGGCCGACATTCACAAAGCGGCAGATCCACTGAAGGTGTTCGATCAAGCGGCGCTGTTGATGGAAGGACGCTAGATCAAGCGGTACCCAGCGCCCGGCTTTGCGGGTGCCCGCCGGTAATGTCTGCTCGGCTCATGGAACCTCGGCACCCCAGCTGACTCGAATCCTCACCATTGGCAGAACCCCTCGCCTGACCGCCCTCTTGAGCGGCCGTCGGGCCTCGGGTAATGTCGAGTAAATGCACAGGACAGAGCACGCCATGACCTCCAAGCTGGAACAACTCAAGCAGTTCACCACCGTGGTCGCCGACACCGGGGACCTGGATGCCATCACCCGCCTCAAGCCGGTCGATGCCACCACCAACCCGTCGTTGCTGCTCAAAGCCGCCGACATTGCCGGTTACGCCGACCTGCTCAAGCAGGTCAAGAGCGAGGCGAAGGGCAATGTCGATCTGGCCTGCGATAAATTTTCCGTGGCGGTAGGGTCGGGCATCCTCAAGGTCATTCCCGGCCGCATCTCCACCGAGGTGGATGCGCGACTGTCCTTCGACGAACCCGCGCTGCTCGCCAAAGCTCGCCAGCTGATCGATCTGTACGAAGCCGGTGGCGTGTCGAAGGACCGCGTGCTGATCAAGCTGGCCTCGACCTGGGAAGGCATCCGCGCCGCTGAAAAGCTGGAGAAAGAAGGCATCCAGACCAACCTCACCCTGTTGTTCTCCTTCGCCCAGGCCCAGGCCTGTGCCGATGCTGGCGTATTCCTCATCTCGCCGTTCGTGGGCCGCATCTATGACTGGTACAAGAAAAGCACCGGTCAGGATTACGTCGGCGCCGACGATCCAGGCGTGCAGTCGGTAACGCGCATTTACAACTACTACAAAGCCAATGGCTACGACACCGTGGTCATGGGCGCCAGCTTCCGCAATGTTGGCCAGATTGAGCAGTTGGCCGGCTGCGACCGCCTGACCATCAGCCCGGATCTGCTCGACAAGCTGAGCAATGACCAGGGTGAACTGCCGCAGGTGCTCAAACCTGGTAGTGCCGGCGAGCCCAAGCACGTCCTCAATGAAAGCCAGTTCCGCTGGGCAATGAACGAAGATGCCATGGCCACCGAGAAGCTCGCCGAAGGCATCCGCCAGTTCGCGCGCGACCAGGAGAAGCTGGAAAAAGTCATGGCCGAAAAAGGCTGATACATCTGTGGTTTGCCAGACGGGCGGAAAATGTTCAGCATTTTCCGCCCGTTTATTTTTGCCGGCTGCAAACGTTGTGAACTAACGCCTGATGACCTCCTCTCCATTGCCCCTTGTGCTCGCCGGCCCCGTGCTGCGCCGCCTTGAACCTCAGCGCCTGGCGCTGTGGATGGTCGGTAGCCAACCGTTGCCCGTGCAATTTGCGTTCGACGGCACCGCCCAAGTCGATTGCCAGGTCGTGCCGATTGGCAAGCATGCCTTCATCCACTTGCTGCAGATTGAGTTCAGCGAGCCCTTGCCGTGCAATGTTTTCCTCGAGTTCGATGTATTGATCGACGGCAAGGGCATCGCAGACTGGGCGCCACACCTGCTTTACCCCGGCAACCGACGGCCAATCCTGGTGCTGCGTGAGCGTTTCGATCACGTGCTGCACGGCTCGTGCCGCAAGCCGCATCACCCGGCGGCCGACGGGTTGCTCTGTGCCGACCGCTTGCTGCAGGCCTGCGCGCAGCCGCAGGAGCGCCCCGCCGTGTTGTTGATGACGGGCGACCAGGTCTATGTCGATGACGTCGCCGGGCCGATGCTACGGGCTATCCATACGCTGATCGAACGGCTGGGCCTGTTCGACGAGGCACTGGAGGGTGCGGTGGTCGCTGACAGCCAGGCGCTCTACCGGCACCCGGCCAGCTATTATCACCGCGCCGACCTGCTGCCAGCGCAAAAGCGCAATGAAACGCTGCGCGAACGTTTCTTTGGCGGCAAGCGCAAGCCGATCTTTTCGTCCAGTAATGCCGACAACCATTTGGTGACCTTGGCCGAAGTCATGGCCATGTACCTGTTGGTGTGGTCGCCGGTGCCCTGGCGCCTGGTGGACCTGAGCATGCCGGCAGGGTTGAGCGATCAACACCGGGCGCGCTATGGCGAGGAGCTGCCGCGCATCGAGGCGTTCGCTGCCAACCTGGGTGATGTCGCGAGGGTGATGGCGCATCTGCCCAGCCTGATGATTTTTGACGATCACGACATCACCGATGACTGGAACCTCTCGGCGCAGTGGGAAGAGACAGCCTACGGCCATCCTTTCTCGCGACGCATCATCGGCAACGCGTTGCTCGGCTACCTGTTGTGCCAGGCCTGGGGCAACGATCCACAGGGGTGCAGCGGGTTGATCGCGCAGTGCCAGCTGCCGACGACGCGGCAAGACGAAGTGATCGAGCGTTTGCTGCAGTTCCAGGGCTGGCAATTCACCCTGCCAAGCGCCCCGCCGCTGCTGGTGCTCGACACCCGCACCCGCCGCTGGCGCAGTGAAAGCGACCCGGCCCGGCCGTCCGGGCTGCTGGACTGGGAGGCACTGAGCGAATTGCAGCAAGCGCTGCTGGACCATCCCTCGGCAATCATCGTGTCGCCGGCGCCGATCTTTGGCGTGAAATTGATCGAGACGGTACAGCGGGTATTCAGCTGGCTGGGCTACCCGTTGCTGGTCGATGCCGAAAACTGGATGGCGCACCGGGGCGCCGCACAGGTGATCCTGAATATCTTCCGCCACTCGCGCACCCCAGGGCACTACGTGATCCTTTCAGGCGACGTGCATTACTCATTCGTCTACGAAGTGCTGATCCGTCACCGCCAGCGCAGCCCGCACCTGTGGCAAGTGACCAGCAGCGGCATCAAGAATGAATTCCCGCGGCGCCTGCTGGATGTACTGGATCGGCTCAACCGCTGGCTGTATGCGCCGCGCTCGCCGTTGAACTGGTTCACCAAACGCCGGCAGATGGAGGTCGTGCCGCGCGTTCCAAGCCGTCGCAAGGCGGGGGAACGGCTGTGGAATGGGGCTGGGTTGGGCCAGGTGTTTTTCGATGAACAAGGCCGGCCGGTGCAGGTCTATCAGCTCAGTGCAGATGGCAGCGAAGCCGCAGCGTTCGAGCGCGATGCGTGACGTTGAGGTCAGCCGCTGATCAGGCAGCGTCCCAGCTCGACAACGCGGCTATCAGGTGCGCTCCAGCGCACTCACCAGGTCGTGAAAGGCTTCGCGGTTGGAATCATTGAGCCCCATGAGAATCTTGTGCGCTTCGAGCACCTTGGAGCGCACCACGTCTTCGTTCTGGTCCTGTGACGGCAGATCGCTCAGGCATTCCGGGCACGGCACCGGGTGCTCGACGATATTGAACACCTGATCGAAGCCCATGGACTGCAGCAAGCGCGAGATGTCAGGGTTGGTGGTCACCACGGTGGGCAACAGGCCGACCTTCTGCCGCGACAGGATCGACAGCTTGGCCAGCAGGCCCAAGGTGGTACTGTCGATGCTCTCGGTTTCGGTCAGGTCGATGACGATCGTCGAGAAGTTCAGCGCAGTGAAGATCTTCTCGATCGTGGCATCCAATGCCGAACACAGCGTCAGGCGCACTTCACCGACAAACTTCAGTACAAAGGTACCGCTCTGCTCGGCGAACTGGATTCTACCGGTACTCATTGAAGGTTCCTGCTCAACACCAATAGGGCGATATCATCCGGCATCTCCCCAAGCGTAGCCAATCCAAATCGTTGCCGCAGCCCATCCAGGCTACCACCCGCTGTCTTGACGATGTCCGGCAAGCCAGCTTCTTTATCTTTGAGCGTGTCGCCCGGCAAAAGGTCCAGGATGCCGTCGGACATGAGGGTCAGGCTGAACTGCTCGGGCAGCTCGATCACCAGGTCCTGGTAGGTGGCCTCGTCGAACAATCCGACCGGCAAGCCACGGCCTTCCAGGTAACGGGCCTGGCCTGGAGTGTACAGCACCGGCAACGGCAAGTGCCCACCGACGGCATAGGTCAACAGGCCCGTCTCCTCGTCGATCACGCCACCGACCATGGTGACGTGTTTACCCAGTTTGCAGTTGATCAGCCCGCGGTTGATGTGACTGAGCACCTGTGAGGGTTTGAACTCACGCTGCTTGCTGCGCTTGAATTCGAACAACAAGCGCGTGGTCATGAACTTCAGCAGTACGGTGACGAACGCCGAGGATGCCCCATGCCCGGACACATCGGCCAGGTAGAAGGCGATCCGTCGCTCATCGACACGGAAGTAGTCGGCAAAATCGCCCGACAGGTACAGCGACGGAATGATCTGGTGCTCGAAGGCGAACTCACCCAGCGTCCAGGGGCTTTCCGGCAGCATGTTCATCTGCACCTGGCGCCCGGCGGTCTGGTCTTCCTGCAGCAGGTGCAGGCTGGCCTCGAGCTCGCGGTTGGCTGTTTCGAGCTTTTCCCGGTAGCGCTGGTTTTCCTGCACCAGGTGCGAACGATCGAGGGCCCGGCGTACCGAATGTTCGAGCACGGCCAGGTCTTCCAGCGGCTTGATCAGGTAATCTGCCGCGCCCAGGCGCAAGGCCTCGACTGCGTCGCTCATCACCCCGGCGCCCGACACCACGATCACCGGCAATTGCGGCTCGCGTTCACTGATCTGACGGATCAGTTCGAGCCCGCCCATCTGCGGCATACGCAGATCGCAGATGACAAGGTCGGGCTGCTGTTGTTCGAAGACCTGAAGGCCCTGCTGGCCATTACCGGCCTGGAGCACACTGAAGCCACTGTCTTCCAGATAGGCGGCGAGGCTCGCACGGACCACGTCGTCATCATCGATGATCAGCAGCGTTGCACTGATTTTCTGCATGTGGGCGAACGGCGCCGATTTGGGTTGGTGCAGGAACGTCTGCAAGGCTGACATCCAACTGCTGGAATACTCTGTGGTGAAGCTCAACTTGAGTTGTAGGCCAATAACCCAGCCCAGGCAACCCAAGGATCTACCGCGTAAGGCGCAGACGGTACTCCCATCCGCAAAGCGTTTCAAGCTTACGTCGGCTGAGTTCGCTGCAGTTTGCCGACCAAATCACCGAGAGTTATAAAAATACTGTTTGAAGTGCCCAATGGTTAGGACATGGCGCGGGTCGTTGGCTCTACCCCGGCGCTTCGCACGTCATCGCGCATTGGTTCGCCACCGCGTTTGCATAAGCCTGTAACAAAAACGGCGACCCAAAGGTCGCCGTCAATGCACCGCAAGCGCTTAGAAGTCGTCTTCGACTTCACCGTCCTTGACCTTGAACTCGCGGTTCTGCAGGTAGGCATTGCGCAAGAAGATGTACTTGTCGCCTTGGATCAGCTTCTCCGCTGGCAGCAAGCTGGCGCGGGTGTCGACCACATCCAGGGCAAAGATCGAGTTACGGGTCGGCACATGGTCGATGTAGCGATAAGGCTTGGTGTAGGTGTCAGGGTAGCGTGCCAGGCCATCACGCACGGTGCTCGGCCCCAATAGCGGAATGACCACGTACGGGCCGCTTGGCACGCCCCAGTAACCCAGGGTCTGGCCGAAGTCTTCGTCGCTGCGCTGCAGGCCCATGCGGGTGCCCACGTCGAAGAAGCCGCCGATACCGAAGACGGTGTTGACGATCAGCCGCGCCGTGTCCACGCCAGCCGCATGCGGCTTGAGCTGCAGCACGTTGTTGGCCAGGTTGGTGACATCGCCGATGTTACGGAAAACGTTATGAATGCCATCTTCGAGAAATTGCGGGGTAATGGCGTCATAGCCCTGGGCCAACGGCTTGAGGGCATAGGTGTCGATCGTATCGTTGAAGCGGAAGATCGGGCGGTTGACCGCTTCCCAGGGATCTTCCTCGGTGGCGGCCTGGGTGGCAGCCACAGGCGCCAGCAGCAAGCTGGCACAGACACAGGCCTGGGTGAATCGCTCGATCACACCGGCACTGATCCTACGCATAGATGTTTCTCCATCGAAATTCTCGGCCGCAAGCGCATCAGGTGCGCCGCACTCAGCC
Source organism: Pseudomonas sp. SMSB3 (assembly GCF_052041965.1). Classification (NCBI taxonomy): domain Bacteria; kingdom Pseudomonadati; phylum Pseudomonadota; class Gammaproteobacteria; order Pseudomonadales; family Pseudomonadaceae; genus Pseudomonas; species Pseudomonas sp. SMSB3. The sequence goes on from NZ_JBKGGV010000008.1 coordinate 30,691, forward strand.
GGCAGTATAGAGACTTGCACGCTGATAAACAGCTTTACATTTTGCTGCTCAAAACATTGTGAACAGACATTGCCGTCATGCCTTGGTAACACACAGTCACTAGCCTGCAGCGTATTTCAGGAAAGTCCCCATGCTCGCTGCACCTGTCATCCGCTCTGTTCTGTTCGGCCTGCGCGATTGCCTGCTCCAGGTCATCGACCAGCAGCCGCGACCTGCGCCTGGCGCGCTGGCAACCCTCGCCAGCCTGCGTGACGCACAGATCCCCTGCATCTGGCTGGACCAACTGCCCGACGCCGAGGGTAAACATCTGGCCGAGGTCTTGCCTGCCTGGCTGCCAGGGTACGCGCACAAAGGCATGCCCTGGCCTGCACCCGACCCCTGCTGGCAGGCCTTGATGGCCATGCAGGCCGAACAGCTGGAAGGCTGCGTGCTGGTCAGCGGCGAGCCCAAGCTGCTGCAAGCAGGCCTCAATGCCGGCGTGTGGACGGTGGGCCTGGCGGCCTGCGAGCCGGTGGGCGAGTCCAGTGCGCTGCAGTGGCAAGGCATGACCGTACAACAGCGCGACATCGCCCGCGGCAAAGCGACTTTGGCCCTGTTCAACCTCGGCGTGCATTCGGTGATCGACCACCTTGCCGAGCTCGATACCTGCCTTGCCGACATCGCGCTGCGCTGCAGCAAAGGTGAAAAACCCTGATACATGCCAGTGGGCAGCTCACCGGCAAAGCGCCAGTCAGTGGATTACCCTAAAACACAGGTGAGAACCTTTGCCGCTTCGCTGAGGTCCATGCCTTTGCCAAGCCATTGATGGAGTACAGCCAAATGCCTGCCCGCGAATTGCAAGAACGCCTGAACAGCCTGCGCGAGCAACTGGATCGCAACGTACCGCTTTCTGATCAAGAAGTGGCCGCACTGCATGAGGAGGCCCGGGAGATCGAAGCGCAGCTGAAGCTCGAGGAAGCCACGGCCGACAACAACATGGTCGACGGCGTCAACCTGGCAATCGAGCGCTTCGAGGCCGAGCACCCGGACCTCACCGCCACCCTGCGCAGCATCGCCAACTCGCTGCACAGCATGGGCATCTGAGCTGCCCACCCGCCTGGCGGCTGCGCCCGATTACTGGCGAACCAGGCGCAGGTTCGCCAGGCTGATCGCAGCGGTACTGCGATAGGGGTTGATGTCCAGCCCGCCGCGGCGCACATAGCGCGCGTATACCGTCAGGTGCTCGGGCTGCAGGAGCTGTTTCAAGTCCAGATAGATGCGCTCGACGCATTGCTCGTGGAAATCGGCGTGCTGGCGGAAGCTGATCAGGTAGGTCAGCAAGCTGGCATGGTCCAGCGCCCGGCCCTTGTAGTGCACCACCACACTGCCCCAGTCAGGCTGGCCGGTCACCGGGCAGTTGGACTTGAGCAGGTTGCTGTGCACCGTTTCCTCCACCACGCACTGCGCGTCACAGCTGAGCAACGCCGGTTGCGGATGAGCGTAGTTGTCGATGGCAACATCCAGACCGTCAATGCACTGACCCGGCAACGCCACCACACCTTGTGCCTGCACGTCATTCAGGCTGCGCACTTGTACGCCAACCGGCTTGCCCGCAGCTGCCGACAGGTCCTTGACCAGGCACGCCTGCAATTCGGCCAGCGAGGCGAACACGGTCTGGTTAAGTGAGTTCAGGTACAGCTTGAACGACTTGGACTCGATGATGTTGGGCGAATCGGCCGGGATGGCGAACTCACCAATGGCAACCACCGGCTTACCCGACGGCAACAACCATGACAATTCGAAGCAGTTCCAGTAATCCACACCCTGCCAAGGCAATGTCTGCGCAGTGACGCCCAGCTCGGCCCACTTGGCGGTACGTGGAATGGGGAACAGCAATGAAGGGGTGTAGGTAGCGATGTATTCGCTGGACTTGCCCAGCGGGGAATGTTCGGCGGCGGGGTGCATGGAAACTGACCTGAAGGTTCGAAATTGCTCCTAGTCTACCGGTTTTGCATCCTGCCTTGCAGGCCCGCCTACTCGATGGTCAATGACCCGACCATACCCGCCTGGTAATGGCCAGGAACGTTGCAGGCGAATTCGATCGGCGCCGACTTGCGGAACGTCCAGGTCAGCTCGGCACGCTGACCGGGCTGCACCAGCACCGTGTTGCCCCCGGCATGGCCGTGCTCGCCATGATGACTGTGGGCAGGGTCGGTGGCCGCGGTGGAGCGCTCGCCCTGCATGGCGAGCATCTGCTTCTGGTGCTCGGCGTGCATGGCCTTGTCACCCAGGTTGAATTCATGGGGCAGCTGGCCCTGATTGATAACCACGAAACGCACGGTTTCCCCTGCCTTGACCTGCAAGTGCCTGGGCTCGAAGGCGATATCCTTGAGCAGCACCTCGACCGTACGCGTGGCGGCACTGGCCGGAGCCGGCTCGCCGAAAGCGAAGCTGTCACCCTCCTGCGCAGCACCCGGCAAACTGATCAGGGCCAGTGCAGCAGCAATGAACAAGCGTTTCATGATTTCTCCAACGAACCCGAGTGATTGGCAGCACGTTAAACTGCTGCGACTGGCGCGGACCTGACGGCAAGATTACAACTTTGTAAGCCAAGGCCTGAAGCCAGGCCAGTCACGTATCATTGCCGTCAAATCCCTGTGGCCAGCTGGGCCACCTGCGCCCACCGGGCTAGACGTCACCTGCAAGGCTGTGAATCGAGCATGAAACTGCTGATCGTCGAAGACCAACTGCGCACCGGTCAGTACCTGAGTCAGGGCCTGAGTGAAGCGGGCTTTACCACCGAACTGGCGCACGACGGCGACACCGGCCAGCACCTGGCGCTGAGCGGCGATCACGACCTGTTGATCCTCGACGTGATGCTGCCCGGTCGGGATGGCTGGCAGATTCTGCAAGCCGTGCGCCAGGCCGGATTAGGCACGCCGGTGCTGTTTCTCACCGCCCGCGATGCGGTCGAGGACCGCGTTCACGGCCTGGAGCTCGGTGCGGACGATTACCTGGTCAAACCCTTCGCCTTCTCTGAGTTGCTGGCCCGCGTGCGCAGCTTGTTGCGCCGCGGTGCTGGGCCAGGCCAGGACACCCTGCTGGCCCTTGCCGATCTACGCCTGGACCTGCTGCGCCGGCGTGCCGAACGGGGCGGTTCACGCATTGACCTCACGGCCAAGGAGTTCGCCCTGCTCGAGTTGCTGCTGCGCCGTCAGGGCGAGGTGCTGCCCAAGTCGCTGATCGCATCGCAAGTCTGGGACATGAACTTCGACAGCGACACCAATGTGATCGAAGTCGCCGTGCGCCGCCTGCGCCTGAAGATCGACGACCCCCACCCCAAGAAGTTGATCCACACTGTGCGCGGCATGGGCTACGTGCTCGAAGAGCGCCACGACTGATGCCCCGGTTGTCACTCACCACGCGCCTGGCGCTGCTGTTCGCCGCCTGCACCGCCGGCGTCTCGCTGAGCGCCGGCTTGCTGTTCAGTCATGCCAGCGCAGAGCACTTCATCGAACTGGACCGGCAACTGCTGACCTCGCGTGTGTCGGTGCTGCGCAGCCAGATCGACGGCGTAGGCAGTCGCCAGGCACTGACTGATCGATTGCCTGCCCTGCGTACCGAGCTCAGTCACCAGGCGGACCTTGCCCTGCGCATCGACGGACCCGATGGCGCGCTTTGGTTCAGCAGCCGTGATGCCTTGCCGACACCGCCCGCGACCCTTGGCTTGAGCACCGTGACCGCCAACGGCGTCGACTACCGCAGCCTCAGCGTCAAAGCGCACGAGTCAGGCGCTGCGCAGCTGACCGTGTTTCTCGATATCACCCATCACCAGCATTTTCTGCAAGGCATGCAGCGGCTGATCTGGCTGACGGTCGGGCTTGCCGCCTTGGCCACTGCCCTGCTCGGCGCCTGGGCGGCGCGCCGTGGCCTGCGCCCGTTGCGCCAGATGGGCAAGGTGACCGCCAGTGTGTCGGCCCGCTCCCTGACCACTCGGCTGCCGGTGGCGCAGATGCCGCAGGAGCTGGCGGCGCTGGCCGGCAGCCTGAATGCCATGCTGCAAAGGCTGGACGATGCGTTCCAGCGCCTTTCGGCTTTTTCTGCCGATATCGCCCACGAGCTGCGTACGCCGCTGTCCAACCTGCTGACCCACACCCAGGTCACGCTGACCCGCCCGCGTACCCTGGAGCACTACCGTGAGGCGCTGCATGGCAACCTTGAAGAGCTGCAGGCCATGGCGCAGATGATCAATGACATGCTGTTCCTGGCCAAGGCCGACCACGGCCTGCTGGTGCCCGGGCGAACCCAGTTGGCCATGCACGAAGAAGTCGATGCGCTGCTGGAATACTACGCGCCGGCAGCAGAAGACTGCGGGGTGATGTTGCGACGCGAGGGCACCGCCGCTGTGCACGGCGACCGGCAGATGCTGCGCCGAGCCCTGTCCAATCTGCTCGACAACGCGCTGCGCTTTACACCCCCAGGTGGGTCAATTGTCGTGACGCTGTCGCCTGGCACGCAGCTGTGTGTGGCCAACACCGGCACGGCGATCGACCCCGCCGCATTGGCGCGCCTGTTCGACCGGTTTTACCGCGCAGACCCTGCGCGCCGCGAGGGCAGTCAGGAACATGCAGGGCTGGGCCTGGCGATTACCCAGTCGATCGTGCAGGCGCATGGCGGCAGCATCCGGGCAAGCTGCGAAGACGGCTGGACGCGCTTCGAGATCGACCTTCCCAGCCTCTGATGAAATGGGCTACGGGGCAGCCCAGCTCGCCGCCGTTTCAGACCGCCAGCCCAATGGCAGGCTGCACTTGGGAGGCCCGGTACGCCGGGTATAGGGTCGCCAGGAAGCTCATCAGCAAGCCTGCGGCGCAAATCATCAGCACGTCGCCACCCTGCAGCTCCGATGGCAGGCTGCTGATGAAGTACACATCGGAAGTGAAGATGTGCTGGCCGCTGATCCGCTCCAGCCAGCCGACGATCTGGCTGACATTGAGCGCGGCGATTACGCCAAGCACGCCGCCGATCAGCGTGCCGACCACGCCGATCAAGCTGCCCTGGACCATGAACGTGCCCATGATCTGCGCAGGCGTCGCCCCTAGCGTACGCAAGATGGCGATGTCCGGCCCCTTGTCGTTCACCACCATCACCAGGGTGGCGATGATGTTGAACGCCGCCACCGCGATGATCATCAGCAACAACAGGCCGATCATGGTCTTTTCCATCTTCATCGCGCTGAACAGGCTGCCTTGGGTGTGCGACCAGTCATCAGCGCGGTAGCCATCGCCCAGGTGCGCGGCGATGGCCTTGGACACCTGCGGCGCAGCGTACAGGTCATGCAACTTCAGGCGCACACCTTGCACCTGGCCCGGGGCCCAGCGCTGCATCTCGCCAGCATCGGCCAGGTGCATGTAGGCTTGCGAGCCGTCGAGCTCGGCGCCTACCTTGAAGATGCCGACCACGGTCAGGCGCTGCATGCGCGGGGTGATGCCGCCTGGCTCCTTGCTGATTTCCGGCACGATGAGGGTCAGTTTGTCGCCGCTGTTCAGGCGAAAACGCCGGGCAGTCAGTTCCCCGATCACCACCCCGTACTCGCCCGGCTGCAAGTCCTGCAGGCGACCTTGCACGATGTGCTGGCCGACGATCGAGACCTTGTCTTCTTCGGCCGGGTCGATGCCACTGACCTGAATGGGCTGCATGGCGCCTTTGTACGACAGCATGCCTTCCATTTCCGTGATCGGCGCCGCCGCCATTACCGCTGGGTTTTGCAGGGCTGCATCGGCCACCTTGTGCCAGTCGTCCAGCGGCTGCACGCCAAGGATGGCGGCATGCGGCACCAGGCCCAGGATGCGCGAGCTCATCTCGCGCTGGAAGCCGTTCATCACCGACAGCACCACGATCATCGCCAGCACGCCCAGCGACAGGCCGATCATCGACGTCATCGAGATGAATGAGATGAAGTGATTGCGGCGCTTGGCCCGGGTGTAGCGCGCGCCGATGAAGATGGGCAAGGGTCTGAACATGTAGGAAACACCCAATGAAAACGGGGAAACGGGGCGGCGCAGCCACCCCGTGCAAGCGCTTAGATAGCCACCAGGTGGCCGTCGTCGAGCTTCAGCACTCGGTCCATCTGACGCGCCAGGTTAAGGTCATGGGTCACCACCAGGAACGCCGTGCGCGAGGAACTGGACAACTCTTGCATCAGTTCCTGAATACCCTGGGCGGTGTGATGGTCCAGGTTGCCGGTCGGCTCGTCGAGCATCACCAGCCCAGGACGGTTGACCAGGGCACGGGCAATCGCCACACGCTGACGCTCGCCACCGGACAGCTCGGCAGGTTTGTGATGCAGGCGATGGCCGAGCCCAACCCGCTTGAGCAAGGCCTCGGCGCGCTCGCGCGCTTCGGGAATGGCGGTGCGGCCGATCAGCAGCGGCATGCACACGTTCTCCATGGCAGTGAACTCAGGCAGCAGGTGATGGAACTGATAGACGAAGCCCAGCTCGCGGTTGCGCAGCAGGCCACGGGCCCGCTCGCCCAGGGCCGACAGCTCTTCGCCGGCCAGCCACACACTGCCCTGGCTCGGCCGGTCGAGGCCGCCCAACAGGTTCAGCAAGGTACTCTTGCCCGAGCCGGAACTGCCAACGATGGCCACGCGCTCACCCGGATGCAGCTCCAGGTTGAGGCCGGACAGCACTTGTACCGACTCCGGGCCCTCGTCATAGGACTTGCCGAGGTTACGGCAACTCAGAACGGCTTTATCACTCATGCGCGACTCACTCATAACGTAGCGCCTCTGCTGGCTGGGTGCGTGCCGCACGCCAGGCCGGATACAGGGTGGCGAAGAAACTCAGGACCAACGCCGCACCGCAGACCATGTACACATCCTGGGCCTGGATCTGCGACGGCAGGTAATCGATGAAGTACACGTCGGCATTGAGGAACTTGTGCCCGATCAGTTTCTCGATGCCGGCGATCACCGCGCTCACGTTCAACGCGGCGATGATCCCGACCACAGCGCCGATCAAGGTGCCGATCACCCCGATCACCGTGCCCTGGACCATGAAGATCAGCATGATCTGCCCAGGTGTGGCGCCGAGGGTGCGCAGGATGGCGATGTCGCCACGCTTGTCGTTGACCACCATCACCAAGGTGGAAATGATGTTGAAGGCTGCTACCGCGACGATCAGCAGCAACAGCAGGCCGATCATGGCCTTCTCCATGCGGATCGCCTGGTACAGGTTGCCGTGGCTACGCGTCCAGTCGCGGCTGAAGTACTGATCTTCACCCAGCTGCTGGGCGATGTTCCAGGCCAACCGCGGTGCCTGGAACAGGTCCTCGAACTTCAGGCGCAGGCCCTGTACCTGGTCGGGTTTCCAGCGGTGCAGGCGCGACAGGTCGGTGAGGTTGGTCAGGCCCAGGTAGCCGTCGATCTCGCCGGCACCGACGTGGAAGGTGCCGACCACGGTGAAGCGCTTCATGCGCGGAAACATGCCGGCCGGGGTCACGCTGACCTCGGGGGCGACGAAGGTGAGCTTGTCGCCGACGGCGACCCCCAGCTTGGCGGCGGCCTTGTCGCCGATCATGATGCCCCACTCGCCCGGCGCCAGCTGATCGAGGCTGCCCTGCTGAATGAAGTTGTCGATGATCGACACCTGGCGCTCGCGCGCCGGATCGATGCCATTGAGCAACACCTTCTGCACCTTGCCATCATGGGTCAGCAAGCCTTGCATCTGGGTGTAGGGCGCGACCGCCAGCACCTGTGGATTCTGCTTTACTTGTTCAGCGAGGGCGGGCCAATCGTTGATCGGCTGGCCGCTTTCCAGCGTGGCATGCGGGATCATGCCCAACACGCGGGTCCGCATCTCGTGGTCGAAACCGTTCATCACCGAGAGCACCACGATCATCACCACCACGCCCAGGGCGAGGCCGATCATCGAGGTCAGGGAAATGAACGAGACAAAGTGATTGCGGCGCTTGGCACGGGTGTAACGCGTACCGATGAATGCGAAGAGAGGTCTGAACATGTCGGGGCTTGTTCGGAGGAAAGGGAACGTCCTGGTGGCGAGGCGCCTACAGCGGCTTTACACTCGGACCACCGCCGCAACCATGGGTTCGCCATGACGACATTAGACGAAGAAGATCGCCGCGAATACTACCGCATCGAAGATCGGATCGCACTGGAAATCAGCCCCCTCAGCGCGGCCGAAGCCCTTGAGGCAGAACTGTTGCAGGATGATTCGCCACTGTTCAACCTGCTCAGCGAACTGCACCTCTCGGACTTCGAGTCCCAACATTTGCTGCGCCAGTTGAGCGACAAGGACCGCACCCTCGCGGCGTTTCTGCGCGCGCAGAACAAACGCCTCGACCTGCTGAGCGCGGTGGTCGCGCAGACCCTGCTGGGGGAAATCGGCCAGCCGCAGCGGGTGGTCATTTCCGAGGGTGGCATCGAATTCGCCCAGGCGCAGGCGGTCGCCCCGGGCAGCCGGGTGAAAGTGAAGATGGTGTTGATGCCGCGCGCCCACGGCCTGCTGCTGCGCGGCCGGATCACCCACTGCGACCCGCGCCCGGACGGCACCTTCGAGGTCGGCACCGAATTCATCGACATGACCGATGCCCAACGGCAACTGCTGGCCCGCTATATCCTGCAACGTCAACAGCAGCAGCGCCGCCAGCAACTGGAACAAGACGGCCCCGCCGCCTAGGCTCATCCCCCTGATTTGAAGGAACGAACGTGACCCTGATCTACGGCCACCGCGGCGCCAAAGGCGAAGCCCCTGAAAATACCCTCAAGAGTTTCCAGCAGTGCCTGGCGCACGGCGTTAACCGCTGCGAACTCGACCTGCACCTGTCGGCCGACAACCAGCTGATGGTGATCCACGACCCCACGCTCAAGCGCACCACCGGCCGACGCGGCAAGGTGGTCGAGCACCCCGCTGCCGAGCTGGTGCGCATCGACGCGCGCAAAGGCGGCCCAGGCCATGTGCAGCCCTGCCCGATCCCGACGCTGGAGGAGCTGTTCGAAAAATGCGCTTTCGAGCATTGGCAACTGGAGGTCAAGAGCGCTTCGCGTACCCGCGCCGCGACCACGGTGCTGGCTATTCGCGAGCTGGCCCAGCAGTTCGGCCTGCTGGACAAAGTCACCATTACCTCAAGCTCGCGCGAGGTGCTGGGCGCCGCCCAGGAACTGGTGCCGGATGTGCAACGCGGCCTGGTGGCCGAATACGCCTGGCTCGACCCGCTGAAGGTGGCGCAGAACTACGGCTGCCAGATGCTGGCGCTGAACTGGACGCTGTGCACCCCTGAGCGCCTGCTCAAGGCCCAGGGCCAAGGGCTGCACGTATCGGTGTGGACGGTCAACGAGCCGGCGCTGATGCGCAGGCTCGCTGATTTTGGCGTGGATAGCCTGATTACAGACTTTCCCGGTTTGGCCAAGACCACCCTCGGGTAGGGCTGAAATCGGTCTCCCCGACCGGCTCAGGCCACCGGCCGGAGCCGCTCAAAAAAGCCGGTTCAGGCCGTCGTAGGCAGCTACCCGATAGGCTTCGGCCATGGTCGGGTAGTTGAAGGTGGTGTTGACGAAGTATTTCAGGTTGTTCTGTTCGCCCGGCTGGTTCATCACGGCCTGGCCGATATGGACGATTTCCGAAGCCTGGTAGCCGAAGCAGTGCACGCCGAGCACCTCGAGGGTTTCGCGGTGGAACAGGATCTTCAGCATGCCCTGCGGCTCGCCAGCGATCTGCGCCCGCGCCATGCTCTTGAAGAACGCCTTGCCCACTTCATAGGGCACCTTGGCCTGGGTCAGTTCCTGTTCGTTCTTACCGATCGAGCTGATTTCCGGAATGGTGTAGATCCCGGTCGGCACGTCGTTGACGAAACGCCAGCTGCCGTTGTCGACGATGCTGCCGGCTGCCGAGCGGCCCTGGTCGTGGGCGGCACTGGCCAGGCTCGGCCAGCCAATCACGTCGCCGGCACCGTAGATGTTCGGCACCGACGTGCGATAAGCCTCGTCGACCTCGATCTGGCCACGGCTATTGACCTTGATGCCGATGTTTTCCAGGCCCAGCTTGTCGGTATTGCCAGTGCGGCCGTTGCACCACAGCAAGGCGTCGGCCTTGATCTTCTTGCCCGACTTCAGGTGCAGGATCACGCCGTTGTCCAGTCCTTCGACGCGCTCGTAGTCCTCATTGTGGCGGACCGTGATGTTGTTGTTGCTGAAGTGATAGCTCAGGGCCTGGGAAATTTCCGAGTCGAGGAAGCTCAACAGCTGCCCGCGGTTATCGACCAGCTCCACCAGCACGCCAAGGCCGCTGAAGATCGACGCGTACTCGCAGCCGATCACCCCAGCGCCGTAGACGATCAGCTTGCGCGGGGTGTGGCTGAGGCTGAGGATGGTGTCGCTGTCGTAGACGCGCGGGTGATGGAAGTCGATGTCCGCCGGGCGGTACGGGCGCGAACCGGTGGCGATGATGATGTGCTTGGCGTTGAGCTTTTCCACCACGCCATTGGGGCAGACCACTTCGATGGTTTGCTCGTCGGCGAAGCTGCCAGTGCCGAAGAACAGATCGACGCGGTTACGGGCGTAGTAGCCGGTGCGCGACGCGACCTGCTTGGCGATGACTTTTTCGGCGCTCTTGAGCACGTCCGGGAACGAGAACCAGCGCGGCTCGCCGATGGCGCGGAACATCGGGTTGGTGTTGAACTGCATGATCTGCCGCACCGAGTGACGCAGTGCCTTGGACGGGATGGTGCCCAAATGGGTGCAGTTGCCGCCGACCTGGCGGCGGCTGTCGACCATCGCCACCTTGCGCCCCGCTTTGGCGGCGTTCATCGCCGCACCCTCACCGGCCGGGCCGGAACCCAGCACCACTACGTCGTAGTTGTAGACAGCCATGCGTACTCCTTCAGAACTGGCCCGGGGTTACGGTTACCCACGGGACTCGATCATGCCGCCGGAGCGCCATGAGAAAATTCGGGTGCAGTCTAATCAAGCGTGAACGCCGCGCACATTAACCCTTGGTCGCGTCGTAGGCCAATTTTGCCTGCACTACATGTCACACACCGGTCCGTGGCGGCATCATCCCTGGCAACGCTTTCAATCGCCTTTCAGCGCACGCTCGAAGGCCGGGGTCGCTCGGGAGACGAAGCCACCCTCGGCCCGAGTCACGAACATTGCCGGCAGTTCATGTTCCACGGCAAAGGCCCACGCGCGCTGCGGACCGAGAATCAGCAGCAACGTCGAATAGCCATCGGCCTGCATGGCCGAGGCATCGAGCACGGTGACCGCGGCCAGATCATGGTCGACCGGGCGCCCCAGGCGCGCATCGAAGGCGTGCGAATAGCGCTGGCCATTGTCCTCGAAATAGTGCCGGTAGTCACCCGAGCTCGACACGCTGAGCCCTTGGACGGGGTACAGTCGGCGAGCCATCTGCCGGTCCGGCCCTGGCAATTGCAGGGCGATGCGCCAAGGGCTGCCGTCAGGCTTGCGGCCAACGGCCTTGAGTTCACCGGTCGCCTCGGCGACGAAACTGGTCACGCCCATGGCCTGCAGGCGCGCGGCGAGCAGGTCCACCGCGTGGCCGGCGGCGATGCTGTTGAAATCGAGCTGCACCGGGGCATCCTTGCACAACGCCTGACCTTCCAGCCGCAGGTGCTGGTAGCCGACCCGCTGCTGGGCGCGGGCCAATGCCCTGGCACCGGGGATCTGTTCGTGTCGAGCTTGCGGGCCGAAGCCCCAGAGCCTCAGCAGCGGCTCCACGGTCAGGTCATAGGCGCCGTCGCTGAGCTGCGCCAGGTGCAGGCCGAAACTGACCAGTTCACGCATATCCTTTGGCAGGATCATGCAGCGGTGGGCCGGCAGTCGGTTGAACTGGCTGACGGTGGAGTCGGCGCGGTAGGTGGAGTAGTGCTGATCGATGTCATGCAAGATGGCTTCGACAGCCGCCTGCACTTGCGCAGGCGCAGGCCCACCGGCCTCGCGCACGTACTGGATGCTATAGCTGCTGCCCATGGTCGGGCCGCCCAGGCGTTCCACGCTGGGGCCTTCACTGCAGGCGCTGAGCAGCATCAGGATGAACAGGACGGCTGTGCGCAATCAGGATTTCTCGGTTCGAACAGGCGGGCAAAAAAAACGGGAACCCGAAGGTTCCCGTTGTTTCAAGCGTTTACAAGCGGATCAGCGTGGAAACGCTGGCGGGTTCACACCGGCCATGTCTTCCATCACACGCACCACCTGGCAGCTGTAACCGAACTCGTTGTCGTACCAGACGTACAGCACGACGCGGTTGTCGTTGGCGATGGTCGCCTCGGCATCCACCACACCGGCATGGCGCGAGCCGACGAAGTCGGTCGATACCACTTCCTGGGAGCTGACGTAGTCGATCTGCTTGTGCAGTTCCGAGTGCATGGCGGTCTGGCGCAGGTACTCGTTGATCTCGTCGCGGCTGGTCGGCTTCTCGAGGTTCAGATTGAGAATGGCCATCGAAACGTTCGGCGTCGGCACGCGAATGGCGTTGCCGGTCAGCTTGCCCTTGAGCACCGGCAGCGCCTTGGCGGCTGCGGTGGCTGCGCCGGTTTCGGTGATGACCATGTTCAACGGCGCGGCGCGGCCGCGACGGCTGCCCTTGTGGAAGTTGTCGATCAGGTTCTGGTCGTTGGTGAACGAGTGAACGGTCTCGACGTGACCATTGACGATGCCGTACTGGTCGTTGATGGCCTTGAGCACCGGCACGATGGCGTTGGTGGTGCACGAGGCGGCCGAGATGATCTTGTCATCGGCGGTGATATCGCCGTGGTTGATGCCGTGCACGATGTTCTTCAGCGCGCCTTTGCCCGGTGCGGTGAGGATCACGCGGGCAGCGCCCGGGCAGGCCAGGTGCTGGCCCAGGCCGTCGGCATCACGCCATACACCGGTGTTGTCGACGATCAGCGCGTTGTCGATGCCGTACTGGGTGTAGTCGACTTCGCTCGGGCTCTTGGCATAGATGATCTGGATCAGGTTGCCGTTGGCGGTCAGGGTGTTGTTGGCTTCATCGATGGTGATGGTGCCATCGAACGGGCCATGCACCGAGTCGCGGCGCAACAGGCTGGCACGCTTGACCAGGTCGTTCTCGGCGCCCTTGCGCACGACGATGGCGCGCAGGCGCAGGCCGTCACCGCCACCGGTTTTCTCGATCAGGATGCGCGCCAGCAGGCGGCCAATACGGCCGAAACCGTACAGCACCACGTCGGTGCCTTTGCGTGCGGCAGCGTTCTGCTGGCCCACCACGTCGGCCAGCTCTTCACGCACGAACTGCTCGGCGCTGCGGCCGTTGCCTTCTTGCTTGAACTTGTTGGCCAGCTTGCCCAGGTCGACCGATGCTGCGCCCAGTTTCAGCTCGCTCATGGCTTTGAGCAGCGGGAATGTCTCGTGCACGGACAGCTCGGTCTCGTCGGTCTGACGGTGACGCGCAAAGCGGTGGGCCTTGAGGATCGAGATAACCGAACGGTTGATCAGGCTGCGGCCATAAATCGAGCTCACCACGTTGTTGTTGCGGTAGAGCTGACCGATAAGCGGGATCATCGCTTCAGCCAACGCTTCACGATCGATCCACTCACCAAGACACTGGTCGGGCTTCTGAGTCACGGGAACCTTCCACATGTAGGGACAGAAAAAAGGGGCTACATTATGACGCCCCAACGCTTAACCGGCAATGAGCGCCTGTCGTCGATGACAAAGCCCGCTGTCGAAGGCCTGTCGAGCCTGACAGCAGGCACCGTCACCGGTACAATCGACCTCTTTGCCGCAACGCTTGGAGTGCAATCTCCCGTGTCAGTTCTGCGCCTACCGCAAATGTCGGCTACGGCCGGCAAACAAACCTGGGGCAACCTGCCCGGTGCCGCCCTCAGCCTCGCCATCGCCGAGGCCGCCAGCAGCGCCGGGCGCTTTACCCTGCTGCTGACCGCCGACAGCCGGGCGGCCGATCGCCTGGAACAAGAGCTGCGCTTTTTCGCGCCCGAGTTGCCGGTGCTGCCGTTTCCCGACTGGGAAACCCTGCCCTACGACCTGTTCTCGCCGCACCAGGACATCATCTCCCAGCGTATCGCCAGCCTTTACCAGCTGCCGGAGCTGAGCCACGGTATCCTCGTGGTGCCGATCACCACCGCCCTGCACCGCCTGGCTCCGACGCGCTTCCTGCTCGGCAGCAGCCTGGTGCTGGACGTGGGCCAGACCATCGACGTCGAACAGATGCGCACGCGCCTGGAAGCCAGCGGCTACCGCTGCGTAGATACCGTCTACGAACACGGTGAGTTCGCCGTGCGCGGGGCGTTGCTCGACCTGTTCCCGATGGGCAGCAAACTGCCCTACCGCATCGACCTGTTCGATGACGAGATCGAAACCCTGCGCACCTTCGACCCGGAGACCCAGCGCTCCATCGACAAGGTCGACTCGATCCGCCTGCTGCCGGCCCGGGAATTCCCCATGCAGAAGGAGCAGGTCACGCGCTTCAAGGCGCGCTTTCGCGAGCGCTTCGATGTGGATTTTCGCCGCAGCGCAATCTTCCAGGATTTGGCCAGCGGCATCATCCCGGCCGGCATCGAGTACTACCTGCCGCTGTTCTTCGAAGAAACGTCCACGCTGTTCGACTATTTGCCCAGCGACACCCAGGTCTTTTCCCTGCCGGGCGTTGAGCAGGCGGCCGAGCACTTCTGGAATGACGTGCGCGGGCGCTATGAAGAACGCCGCGGCGACCTGACGCGGCCGTTACTGCCCCCGGCCGAGCTGTTCCTGCCGGTCGAAGACTGTTTCGCCCAGCTCAAGCGCTGGCCGCGGGTGGTGGTCAGCGCCGACGATGTCGACGCAGGCGCCGGCCGTGAGCGTTTCCCGGCCCGCGCCCTGCCTGATCTGGCCATTGAGGCCAAGGCCAACCAACCGTTGGCGGCCCTGGCCGGATTCCTCGACCAGTTCAGCGGCCGCGTGCTGTTCACTGCCGAATCGGCGGGCCGGCGCGAAGTGCTGCTGGAGTTGCTCGAGCGCCTCAAGCTGCGCCCACAGGCGGTCGACAGCTGGGTTGACTTCATCACCGGCAGCCAGCGCCTGGCGATCACCATCGCCCCGCTCGACGAGGGCCTATTGCTGGATGATCCGGCCATCGCCCTGGTTGCCGAGAGCCCACTGTTCGGCCAGCGCGTGATGCAGCGCCGGCGCCGCGAAAAGCGTGGCGAGGCGGCTAATGACGCGGTAATCAAGAACCTCACCGAGCTGCGCGAAGGCGCGCCGGTGGTGCACATCGACCACGGCGTCGGCCGCTACCTGGGCCTGGCCACGCTGGAAATCGACGGTCAGGCTGCGGAATTTCTGACCCTGGAGTACGCCGAGGGCGCCAAGCTGTATGTGCCGGTGGCCAACCTGCACCTGATCGCCCGCTACACCGGCAGCGACGATGCCCTGGCACCGCTGCACCGCCTGGGCTCCGAAGCCTGGCAGAAAGCCAAGCGCAAGGCCGCTGAACAGGTGCGCGACGTAGCGGCCGAACTGCTCGACATCTATGCCCGGCGCGCTGCGCGCAAGGGCTATGCATTTGCCGACCCGGCCGCCGATTACGCCACCTTCAGCGCAGGTTTCCCGTTCGAAGAAACCCCCGACCAGCAAGCGGCAATCGAGGCGGTGCGGGCCGACATGCTGGCGGCCAAGCCCATGGACCGCCTGGTGTGCGGCGACGTCGGCTTCGGCAAGACCGAAGTCGCCATGCGCGCCGCGTTCATCGCCGTGCACAGTGGCCGCCAGGTGGCGGTGCTGGTGCCGACCACCCTGCTCGCCCAGCAGCACTACAACAGTTTCCGTGACCGCTTCGCCGAATGGCCGGTCAAGGTCGAGGTGATGAGCCGCTTCAAATCGGCCAAGGAAGTCGCTGCGGCCGCAGCGGACCTGGCCGAGGGCAAGATCGACATCCTCATCGGCACCCACAAGCTGCTGCAGGACGATGTGCGTTTCAAGGACCTAGGCCTGGCGATCATTGACGAAGAACACCGTTTCGGCGTGCGCCAGAAAGAACAGCTAAAGGCGCTGCGCAGCGAGGTGGATATCCTCACCCTGACCGCCACGCCCATCCCCCGCACGCTCAACATGGCGGTGGCCGGGATGCGCGACCTGTCGATCATCGCCACCCCGCCGGCCCGGCGCCTGTCGGTGCGCACCTTCGTCATGGAGCAGAACAAGAGCACGGTCAAGGAGGCCTTGCTGCGTGAACTGCTGCGCGGCGGCCAGGTGTATTACTTGCACAACGATGTGAAAACCATCGAGAAGTGCGCAGCCGAACTCACCGAGCTGGTTCCCGAAGCGCGCATCGGCATCGGCCATGGGCAGATGCGCGAGCGCGAACTCGAACAGGTGATGAGCGACTTCTACCACAAGCGCTTCAACGTGCTGATCGCCTCGACCATCATCGAGACCGGCATCGACGTGCCCAGCGCCAACACCATCGTCATCGAGCGTGCCGACAAGTTCGGCCTGGCGCAACTGCACCAGCTGCGCGGTCGGGTTGGTCGCAGCCATCACCAGGCCTATGCCTACCTGCTGACGCCGCAGCGGCAGAAAATCAGCGCCGACGCCGAAAAACGCCTGGAAGCGATCGCCAATACCCAAGACCTCGGCGCAGGTTTCGTGCTGGCTACCAACGACCTGGAAATCCGCGGCGCCGGCGAACTGCTCGGCGAAGGTCAGAGCGGACAGATCCAAGCGGTCGGCTTCACCTTGTACATGGAAATGCTCGAACGGGCGGTCAAGGCCATTCGCAAGGGCGCCCAACCCAACCTCGAACAGCCCCTGGGCGGTGGCCCTGAAATCAACCTGCGCTTGCCGGCGCTGATACCCGAGGACTACCTGCCGGATGTGCATGCGCGGCTGATTCTGTACAAGCGCATCGCCTCGGCGGCCGACGAAGACGGCCTCAAGGACTTGCAGGTCGAGATGATCGACCGCTTCGGCCTGCTGCCCGAGCCGACCAAGAACCTGATGCGCCTGACCTTGCTCAAGTTGCAGGCAGAGAAACTCGGCATCAAGAAAGTCGACGCCGGGCCCAATGGTGGCAAGCTCGAGTTCGAGGCCGAGACCCCGGTCGACCCGCTGACCCTGATCAAGCTGATCCAGGGCCAGCCAAAGCGCTACAAGTTCGAAGGCGCGACCCAATTCCGCTTCATGGTGCCGATGGAACGCCCGGAAGAACGCTTCAACACCCTGGAGGCGCTGTTCGAGCGCCTGACCCCAAAGCCTGCGTAAGGAAGATTCATGCGTGCCATTCGTTGCCTGACCCTGCTGACTGCGCTGTTCGCGCCAGCAGCCTTCGCCGAAGGCCTCTATCAGGTAGAAATGCTGCTGGTGCGGCAGAACAACGTGCCTGCCTTCACCAGCCCGTTCGCGCCGGAAGACTGGCGCGCAGGCGCTCCGCGCTTGGACCAGGCTGCAGAGCGTCCGCTGGCGCTGCAGGACGAAGCGACCCGTCTGGGGGCCACCGCCGACTACACCGTGTTGCTGCACAAAGCCTGGCAGCAGCAGGTCGGCAGTGAGCCAAGCCGCATTGCCCTGGGCGCCGGTGAAGAGCAGTTCGGGCATTTCCCGATCGAAGGCAACCTGAGCATTACCCAAGGCCGCTTCATCACCGTGGCTGCCAATTTCTGGGTCAATCAGCTCGATGGCAACGGCAGCGTCCTGCAAAGCGAGCAGTTCAAGCAAAGCAACAGCACCATGAAAGGCGCCCAGCTCACCTTCCTCGACGGCGGCCATCTGGGTTTGCTGGTCAAGGTCACGCCGCCTGGCATGCCCAAGATGCCAGCGCTGGACCCGGAGCTGATGGAGCAGTGAAGCGATGACGCAAGACGCTTTCGAGATACTGAACGACTATCCGAACTGGACACAGTCGTTCAGCAAAGCGGTACTGCAACGCGGCGAGCGCTACGCCGAGGAGGGCCGGGTCAAACTCGACAGCATCAGCGATTCGCAGATCAGCGCCACCTGCGCGGGCAGCGGCGGCAACCTCTACGCGCAATCGCTGCAGGTGAGCGTCGCCGGTGGCCGCTGCTATGTCGACGGCGATTGCAGCTGCCCCGTGCAGCACAATTGCAAGCACTGCGCCGCGGTATTGTTCAGCCTCAGCGATCCGCACAACAGTGGCCAGGGCCCCCAGATCAACCCGAACAGCCTGTCACCCGAACTGTTGAGTTGGCTGACCAACCTCGAGCAGGCGCCACGCAAACCCCAGGCAAGCAGCGACAAGCGTGGGCGCATGGTCTGCTACCAGCTGCAGCTGGGTGCCGGTGCCGGTGCCGGTGCCGGTTGCAGCCTGATGGTGCGCAAGGGCGCCCGCAGCGAGGAAGGCATTCGCTTCAGTCGCGTCACCTCGCTCTATGACTTTCTCTATGAACCGCCGCGCTTCGTCACCGAAGAAGACGTCCGTATCCTGCGCCTGCTTTCGGCATTGAACCAAGGCGGTAGCCAGGACCGCGGCTACTACCTCAAGGGGCATGAAGGCGGCGAGCTGTTCCAGCGCGTGCTGGAGACTGGGCGCATGTTCTTCGACGTGGATTTTCCACTCATCAGCGAAGGCGAAACGCGCCAGGGCGAGTTTCGTTGGGTGCGCCTGGCAAACGGCAACTATGAGGGCGTGTGGTATCACGGCGAACAGCCCCTGGCCTGCGTCATCCCGCTGATCCCGCTGTATTATTTCGACGTCGCCAGCCAGCAGGTCGGCAAGGTCGAGCATGACCTGGACCCGCACGTGGCCGTTCAACTGAGTTTGGCCCCTGAGGTGCCTGAGCGTCTGGTGGTGCCGTTGAGCCACAAGTTGAGCGCGCTCACACACAAGGTGCCGACCCCTACCCCGGTTCAGGAACAATTCATCGACACGCTGCAGCCCACCGCCCACTTGTCGCTCGGCAGCCTCGAATTCACCGCGTACATGCCCAAGACCGGGCGCATGCAGCGGCAAATGCAACACCGCGCCGCACTGGCATTCGACTACGACGGTCTGCGCACCAGCGGCACTGACGACAAGCCCCTCACCCGCCTGGTCGGCTCCACCAGCCAACGCATCCGCCGCCAGGCGCCCGCCGAGCAAGCGTTGCGCAAGCAATTGCGTGAGCTGGGCTTCAAGGCGGCCACGCGGCAGAGCAAAGCGCTGCCTGAGAACGCCGGCGAGATGTTCGAGCTGCCCGACGACGAAGCCTGGCTGCGCTTTGCACGCGAGGGCCTGCCACGCCTGCGCGAGGCCGGCTGGGAGATCGACATCCACCGCGATTTTGCCTTCAGCCTGCAAGAGGTGGACGACTGGTACGCCAACATCGACGAGGCACCCGGCCATGAGTGGTACGACCTCGAGTTGGGCATCGTGGTCGAGGGCCAGCGCCACAGCCTGTTACCCATCGTGCTGCAACTGCTGCGCAGCAGCCCCGAGCTGCTGCGCCCCAGTGAGCTGGCGCGGCGCAGCGACGACGAACACCTGCTGATCGACCTCAACCGAGGCCGCCAGGACAGCCCGGCCTTGCGCGTGGCCCTGCCCTATGGCCGCATCAAGGCGTTGATGGGCACCTTGGGCGAGCTGTACCTGCACGATGACCCGGTGGGCCCTGCAGTGCGCATGGACCGTACCGACGCGGCGCGCTTGAACGCGATCGACCATCTGCCACTGCAGTGGGAAGGTGGCGCCCAGGTGCGCGACCTGGGCCGGCGCCTGCGCGATGCCCGCGACGTGCACGTCGATGCCCCCAGCGCCTTGCAAGCCACGCTGCGCCCTTACCAGCAACAAGGCTTGAACTGGCTGCAAGCCCTGCGCGAGATGGGCACTGGCGGCATCCTTGGCGACGACATGGGCCTGGGCAAGACCCTGCAGGCCCTCGCCCACCTGCTGCTGGAAAAGCAAGCCGGGCGCCTGACCCAGCCGGCGCTGGCGGTCATGCCCACGAGCCTTGTGCCCAATTGGCTTGACGAAGCCCAGCGGTTTGCCCCGGACCTGCGCGTGCTGGCCCTGCACGGTCCGGGGCGCAACAAGCATTTCACCACCCTGCACGAGTACGACCTGATACTCAGCACCTATGCACTGCTGCCCCGCGACCTGGCGCACCTGCGCGAACACCCGTGGCATGTGCTGATATTGGACGAAGCGCAGAACATCAAGAGCAGCACCAGCAAAGCAGCCCAGGCCGCTGGCGAGCTGCAGGCCAACCAGCGGCTGTGCCTGACCGGCACGCCCATGGAAAACAACCTCGGCGAGCTGTGGTCGATCTTCAATTTCCTGATGCCCGGCTGGCTGGGCGATGTGAAACGCTTCAATCAGGAGTATCGCTCGCCGATCGAACGCCATGGCGATGCCGAGCGCCTGGCCCACCTGGTCAGTCGGGTGCGGCCGTTCTTGCTGCGCCGCACCAAGGAACAGGTGGCCACCGAGTTGCCGGCCAAGACCGAGATGGTGCACTGGGTGGACCTGAGCGACGCGCAGCGCGATACCTATGAAACAGTGCGGGTGGCGATGGACAAGAAAGTGCGCGACGAGATCGCCCGCAATGGCGCCTCACGCAGTCAGATCGTGATTCTCGACGCCCTGCTCAAGCTGCGCCAGGTGTGCTGCGACCTGCGTCTGGTCAAGGGCGTCGAGGCCAAGGGCAACCAGGCTGACAAGGGCAAACTCGGCGCGCTGCTGGAAATGCTCGAGGAGTTGCTCAGTGAAGGGCGCCGAGTGCTGCTGTTCTCGCAGTTCACCTCGATGCTGGCGCTGATCGAAGACGAACTGAAAAAGCGCGCGATCGGCTACAGCCTGTTGACAGGCGATACCCGCGACCGCCGCACGCCGGTGCAGCAGTTCCAGCAAGGTCAAAGCGAAGTCTTCTTGATCAGCCTCAAGGCAGGTGGCGTAGGCCTGAACCTCACCGCCGCCGACACCGTGATCCACTTCGACCCGTGGTGGAATCCGGCCAGCGAAAACCAGGCCACCGACCGCGCCTACCGCATTGGCCAGGACAAGCCGGTGTTCGTGTTCAAGTTGATCACGCGTGGCACGGTTGAAGAGAAGATCCAGGCCCTGCAACAGGAGAAGGCAGCGCTGGCGGCGAGTCTGCTCGATGGTGGGCAGGCCGGCCAGTGGCGATTGGCGGATGAAGAGATCGAGGCGCTGTTCGCGCCTCTGCCTGGCAAACGGGGCCGCTAAGCCAGTTTAGCCAGGCCTTGCGCGCAAGCTGCGAGGCGCCGAGCGGCTCAATCGACCAGCTGCGCTTGCTGCAAGGCCCCGAGGGCCTCCAGCCAACGTGGCTGCTGGCGGTAATCCGTCCTGGCGAAGCCACGCCCGCGCATCTGCGCAATGCGCGGCGAAGGGGCAACCTTCAAGCGCTGTGCTGCGCTCAGCGCAAGCTCCGCTGCTGCCCGGTCGTTGCACACCAGGCCCATGTCGCAGCCGGCGCTCAGCGCCGCCTCGATGCGACTGGCCGCATCACCCACCACATGTGCACCGGCCATGGACAGGTCATCGCTGAAGATCACGCCGTCAAAGCCCAGCTCACCCCGGAGAATGTCCTGCAACCAGCGCCGGGAGAAACCAGCCGGCTGATTGTCCACCTGCGGATAGATCACGTGCGCGGGCATCACCGCTGCCAACTGCCCACTCAAGCGACTGAAAGGCAGCAGATCCGCCTGGCGCAATTGCTCGAGGCTGCGTTCGTCGGTTGGAATCGCCACGTGCGAGTCCGCTTCAGCCCAACCGTGGCCGGGGAAGTGCTTGCCGCAGGCCGCCATGCCCGCCGCGTTCATGCCGCGAATGAACGCGCCAGCCAGCTGCGTGGCGCGCTCGGGATTACCCTCGAAGGCGCGGCTGCCGACCACGGCGCTGCGCTGGTGATCGAGGTCGAGTACCGGTGCGAAGCTCAGGTCAAGCCCTACTGCCAGCACTTCGGTTGCCATCAACCAGCCACACTGCTCGGCCAGGTACTCGGCATTGGCGTTGTCGGCGATAGCGCGCATCGCCGGCAGGCGTACGAAACCTTGGCGCAGGCGCTGCACACGCCCGCCTTCCTGGTCGACGGCCAGGATCAGATCTGGGCGAACGGCGCGAATCGACGCGCACAGCTCACGCACCTGGCGCGGGCTTTCAATGTTGCGAGCGAAGATGATCAAGCCGGCCACTTGCGGCTGGCGCAACAGCTGGCGATCTTCGCTGGTGAGCCATGTACCGGCGATATCCACCATCAGAGAGCCTTGCAGGCTGGCGGTCATAGACAATCCTTAAATGACAGATTCGGTAATGCCAGGGGTCATTGCATCGGCCTCAGGCCTTGGCAGGCACGCTGCTGGCCTTGCTGCGCGGGCGTAACTGCGCGCTGGCCATGGCGGGGTCGGTCACGCCAGTGTCGGCGCGCATGCCCGCAGCCAGGAATGGCACCATCAGGCGCATGACCTGTTCGATCGAGGTGTTGATACCAAAATCGGTTTCGGCAATGGCGCGCAACGCCTTGATCCCGGACATGCTGAACGCCGCGGCGCCGAGCATGAAGTGCACCCGCCAGAACAGCTCCAGCGGCGGGATGCGCGGCGCGGCCTCGTTGACCAGCAACATGTAGCGGCGGAACACCTTGCCATACATGTCTTCGAGATAGCGCCGCAGGTGGCCCTGGCTCTGGCTGAACGCCAGGCCCAGCAGGCGCATGAAGATCGACAGGTCATTGTTGCTGCGCGGCTGCACCACCAGCGCCTGTTCCACCAGCATCTCCAGCAGCTCTTCAAGGCTGGGCTTGGCTTCGGGCCTGGCCTGGCGCCGCTCGAGTTCGCGCTCCAGGCTGGCACAGAAGGGCCCGAGGAAGCGAGAGAAGACCGCTTGGATAAGCGCCTTCTTGGAACCGAAGTGGTAGTTGACCGCAGCAAGATTGACGCCTGCCTTGCTGGTGATCAGGCGCAATGAAGTCTCGGCAAAGCCTCTTTCCGCGAACAGCTGCTCGGCAGCATCGAGTATGCGTTCAACGGTTTCCGATTGGGCCATCACTACTCCGCCAGACAGAGACAAACAGGTGTTTGAAACATACGTTTCATGCCAGTGCCTGTCAAGGCTCTGTGACCGGCCGGTCGCCATTAAAAGGCGCCTGGCCGCGGGCTGCAAGGTGCAAATGACGCTCGGCCCGCGCTTTACCGTCGTGCGTTAGGCTTGCCTCGCCCGCAGTACTGTATATAATCCCAGTCACTGTATAAAAAGACAGAGCCCCTGCCATGTTGAAACTGACGCCACGCCAAGCCGAAATCCTGGCCTTCATCAAACGCTGCCTCGAGGACAACGGCTTCCCGCCAACGCGAGCGGAAATCGCACAGAAGCTGGGCTTCAAGTCTCCCAATGCGGCCGAGGAGCACCTCAAGGCGCTGGCGCGCAAAGGCGCGATCGAAATGACCCCAGGCGCCTCCCGCGGCATCCGCATCCCGGGTCTGGACGCCAAGGCCGAGGAAAACGGCCTGCCAATCATTGGCCGTGTCGCTGCCGGTGCGCCGATCCTGGCCGAGCAGCACATCGAGCAATCGTGCAACATCAATCCGAGCTTCTTCCATCCTCGCGCCGACTACCTGCTGCGCGTTCACGGCATGAGCATGAAGGACGTCGGCATCTTCGACGGTGACCTGCTGGCCGTACATACCTGCCGCGAAGCGCGCAATGGCCAAATCGTCGTGGCCCGTATCGGCGACGAAGTGACCGTCAAGCGCTTCAAGCGTGAAGGCAGCAAGGTGTGGCTGATCGCTGAAAACCCAGAGTTCGCCCCTATCGAAGTCGACCTGCAAGAACAGGAACTGACCATCGAGGGCTTGAGTGTCGGCGTTATACGCCGCTGAAAACAGGAGGCGCCATGCAGCCATTCACCCATGTACAACATCAGGTCCAGCTTCCGCTCTTCGAGGCGTTTCTGGCCCAGCCGGTGCTGCCGGGCTTGAAAGCCGTCGAGCAAACAGGCAAAAGCAGCGACCCGGCGTTGTTCAGCGAACTGTCCCTGCGCGGCGCCCCCGAACATTGCCACAGCCTGCTGGCACCCGTGCTGCGCGAGCTCAGCGAAGACGCCCAAGCGCGCTGGCTGACCCTCATAGCCCCGCCTGCGAGCGTCACCCAAGCCTGGTTGCGCGATGCCGGCTTGAACCGCGAGCGCATCCTGCTGCTGCAGCCTCGCGGCAATCAGAGCGCCTTGCAACTGGCTTGTGAAGCCTTGCGCCTGGGCCGCAGCCACACGGTGGTCAGCTGGCTGGGCGGCATCAATGCCAATGCACGCCTGCAATTGCAACGCGCTGCCAGCACTGGAAACGCACAAAGCCTGAACATCCGCCTCGGCTGATATTCAGGCTTTGCCCATGAAGCCCTGCGGTCGCTGCATCAATGCAACACGCGCGGCCCTTCGTCTCGCTCCAGCTCGCCATCCATCAGACGACCCGCCATCTGCACGCCCACACTGAGCATGGCCTTGGCCACTTCGACATGTTGCCCCTGCAGGAACACCTTGGCGTCTTCCGAGAAATCCAGGGTTACCAGGGAGCCTTCATCCTCGGCGCGACGCAGCTCGATACGGCCATCAGGCAACTCGACAATTTCCAGAAACGACGTAGACATATAAGGCAGTTCTCCACGAAAGGCCGTTAGTGTACCAGCGCAAGCCGCTGTCAGCACTCACTCAACGCGTCGCGGAAACGTCTCACCAAGCCTTTCAGATGATTTCGCCAGCTCTCCAATTCTTCGCGCGACAGCGCAGGCTGCTCGGGTTGGTCGAGATTGACCGCCTGGATCAGCGGCTGGGTGACATCCGTTTTGGGGGCTTTCCTGGCGACCGGTGGTCGGAACAAATCGGCATAAGCGCTGAGCATTTTCGCCAACCAGGTTTCCCGCTGACGGGCGAGCTCCAAGAGCTCGGCTACCTCAGGAATGGCAATGCCGTTGAGGGCCTCGTCAGCCAACGCGTGCTCGACAGTAGCCACAACCGGCAGGCGATAGAACCCGCCGATTTCATGACACATGCCCAGCAGCGCGCCATACAGATGAAACAACGCCGCCTCACGCTCGGCCTGGACCAGCCCTTGTGCATTCATCGCCTGGCTGGCTTCGGCCTTGGCCATCGATTCGAGCGCGAGTCCGGCGAAGAAGAATTTCTGGTTGGTGCGGGTATACAGTTCCTGGGCCATGTCACAAGACTCCACTGGGCGCTGAGGCAATGCCTGCATCATAAATGAACAGGGCCGCAAAGCGGCCCATTTTCATTACCCACGCGTTAGCGCTTGTCTTCGACCTTCCACGCCCCACCGTCGTAGAACGCCTTCCAGCCGGTCGGCTTGCCATCGACTTCGGACTGCACGTACTGCTCCTTGGTCTTGCGGCTATAGCGGATCACGGTTGGGCGGCCATCCGGATCTTTCTGCGGTGCTTCACACAGGAAGTGATATTTGGGGTCGATTTCATGCTTGTGCGGCACGATCTCCATCACCAGCGGCGCACGGGTTTCGCGATTCTTGGGGAACTGGCTGGCGGCTAGGAACAGCCCCGAGGCGCCATCACGCAACACATAGGTGTCGTCGACCTTCTCGCACTTGAGCTCGGGCATGTCGACCTTGTCCATCTTCGGCGGCGCTGCCTCGCCGCTTTTTAGCAGCTTGCGCGTGTTCTTGCACGCAGGGTTGGTGCAACCGAAGAATTTGCCGAAACGCCCGGTCTTGAGCTGCATCTCGCTGCCGCACTTGTCACACTCAAGGCTCGGCCCTTCGTAGCCCTTGATGCGGTAGCTGCCCTCTTCGATCTCATAGCCCGGGCAATCCGGGTTATTGCCGCAGATGTGCAGCTTGTGCTTCTCATCGAGCAGGTAGGCGTCCATCGCCGTGGCGCAGATCGGGCAGCGGTGCTTGCCCAACAGGACGCGCGATTCGGACTCGCCCTCATCGTCGGCCGCGATTTCATCGCCGGGCACCAGGTTGACTGTCGCCTTGCAGCGTTCTTTGGGCGGCAGGCTGTACCCGGAGCAACCCAGGAAGACACCGGTGGAGGCGGTACGAATCATCATCGGCCGACCACATTCCTTGCAGGCAATGTTGGTCATGGTCGGCTGGTTGGCGCGCATCCCGCCTTCGGCAGATTCGGCGTTCGACAGCTTCTTGCTGAAGTCGCCATAGAATTCGTCGAGGACGTTTTTCCAGTCACGCTCGCCGTGGGCCACGTCGTCGAGGTTTTCTTCCATGCCGGCGGTGAAGCCGTAGTCCATCAGGTTCGAGAAACTCTCGGAGAGGCGCTCGGTGACGATATCGCCCATCTTCTCGGAGTAGAAGCGACGGTTGTGCAGCGTCACATATCCACGGTCCTGAATCGTCGAGATGATCGCCGCGTACGTCGATGGGCGGCCGATGCCACGCTTTTCCATCTCCTTGACCAGACTGGCTTCGGTGAAGCGTGCCGGTGGCTTGGTGAAGTGCTGGCTGGGGTCCAGCTCGATCAGCTTGAGCACCTCACCCTGCGCCATTTCTGGCAGGACGTTGTCTTCGCCGGGCTTGCTCTGCTGCGGCAATACGCGGGTGTAACCGTCGAACTTGAGGATACGCCCCTTGGCACGCAGCTCGAAGTCGCCCGCTGCCACGGTAACGCTGGTCGACAGGTACTGCGCAGGCGGCATCTGGCACGCCAGGAACTGGCGCCAGATCAATTCGTACAGGCGTTCGGCGTCCCGCTCCATGCCGCTGAGCTTGGTCGGGTGGGTGTTGACATCCGAGGGGCGGATCGCTTCGTGCGCTTCCTGAGCGCCCTCCTTGCTGCCGTAGAGCATCGGCGCTTCGGGCAGGTACTGCTTGCCGAATTCGCGCTCGATATAGCTGCGTGCCATGTCGAGGGCGTCGGTCGACAGGTTGGTCGAGTCGGTACGCATGTAAGTGATGTAGCCTGCCTCATACAAGCGCTGAGCCATCATCATGGTCTTCTTCACCCCGAAGCCCAGGCGATTGCTTGCAGCCTGTTGCAGGGTCGAGGTGATGAAGGGCGCCGACGGCTTGCTGCTGGTCGGGCGGTCTTCGCGCTTGACCACGCTGTAGCTGGACGCCTTGAGCTGTTCCAGGGCGGCCATGGCCTGCGCTTGGTTGAGCGGCTTGAAGGCTTCGCCCTTCTGCCGCGCCACTTCGAAACGCACCTTGGCGTTTTTGGCGGTGCCCAGGTCGGCGTGCACTTCCCAGTATTCTTGCGGCACGAAGGCGCGGATCTCGCGCTCGCGCTCGACTACCAGCTTGACCGCTACCGACTGCACGCGGCCCGCCGACAGACCACGGGCGATCTTGGCCCACAGCAGCGGCGAAACCATGTAGCCAACCACGCGGTCAAGGAAGCGCCGCGCCTGCTGCGCGTTGACACGGTCGATGTCCAGCTCGCCAGGCTGCGAGAACGCTTCCTGAATGGCTTTTTTGGTGATTTCGTTGAACACCACGCGCTTGTAGCGGCTGTCATCACCACCGATGGCCTCGCGCAGGTGCCAGGCAATGGCCTCCCCTTCGCGGTCCAAGTCGGTTGCGAGATAGATGGTGTCGGCATCCTTGGCCAGGCGGCGCAGCTCGTCGATGACCTTTTCCTTGCCAGGAAGGATCTCGTACTTGGCCTTCCAGCCATGCTCGGGGTCGACGCCCATGCGCGCTACCAGCTGGCGCCGCGCCTTCTCTTTCGGCGACAGCGCCGGGGCCTCACCCGCAGCCTTGCCACGCTTGGCGGCTGGCTCTTTGCTTGCGCTGGCCGAACCGCTGGTGGGGAGGTCTCGGATATGGCCGATACTCGACTTCACCACGTACTGGTTGCCCAGGTACTTGTTGATGGTCTTGGCCTTGGCCGGGGATTCCACAATGACCAGCGATTTGCCCATGGATCGGAGTATTCCTGAATCTGAAGATGAAAAACGCGTCAGGTGCCGGACGCGGCACCGCTATATATAGTGGCGAATGAGTGAGGTCAAGCGTGGTCGATCATGCTTGCGACCCGCCGGACAGCTCGGCCAGCCCTTCTTCGACCCTGACCAAAGCAAAGCGTGGCACCTGCTCGCCGTCAACCTCGACGCTCTCCTGGAACATCGACAGCGGCCTCACCCAGAAACCGTAATCACCATACAGGCATTGATAGAAAACCATCCACTCTTCGTTTTCCGAGTGCCGTGCAACGGTGAAAACACGGTACTCAGGCCCTTTGTAATGGCGATAGATCCCTGGCTGTATCCGCATGTGTCGCTTCCTCGAAACGCATAAACCTGAAAAACAAAAACCGGGGCACTAGGCCCCGGCTGCTGGCATCGCCCGCGATCAGACGCGTTCGAAGACAGTCGTGATACCTTGGCCCAAGCCAACGCACATGGTCGCCACGCCCAAGGTGCCGCCATTTTGCTTCATGACATTGAGCAGGGTGCCGGAAATGCGTGCACCCGAGCAACCGAACGGGTGGCCCAAAGCGATGGCGCCGCCGTGCAGGTTAACCTTCTCATTCATCTTGTCGAGCACTTTCAGATCTTTGAGCACCGGCAGGGCCTGTGCGGCAAAGGCTTCATTGAGCTCGATGAAGTCGATATCGGCCATGCTCAGCCCCGCGCGCTTGAGCGCTTTCTGGGTCGATGGCACCGGCCCGTAGCCCATGATCGCAGGGTCGACACCGGCCACAGCCATCGAACGGATCACCGCCAAGGGCTGGATGCCCAGGTCCATGGCGCGCTGCCCGGACATGACGATCATGCACGAGGCACCGTCGGTGATCTGCGACGACGTACCGGCAGTCACGGTGCCGCCCTTGGGGTTGAAGGCAGGCTTGAGCGAGGCCAGGCCTTCGAGGGTGGTTTCCGGACGGATGGTTTCATCGTAGTCGAAGACCTTGAGGAAACCGTTCTCGTCATACCCTTGCATCGGGATGATCTCGTCCTTGAACTTGCCTTCGACCGTCGCCTTGTGCGCCAGCTGGTGCGAGCGCAGGCCGAACTGATCTTGCTGCTCACGGGTGATGCCGTGCATCTTGCCGAGCATCTCGGCGGTCAAGCCCATCATTCCCGAGGCCTTGGCAGCGTGCAGGGACAGATGCGGGTTGGGGTCTACGCCGTGCATCATGCTCACGTGCCCCATGTGCTCGACACCGCCGACCACGAAGACATCGCCGTTGCCGGTCATGATCGCCTGAGCGGCGGTGTGCAGCGCGCTCATCGACGAGCCACACAGACGGCTGACGGTTTGCGCGGCCGAGGTGTGGGGGATCTGGGTCATCAGCGACGCCATGCGCGCGATGTTCCAGCCCTGCTCCAGGGTCTGGTTGACGCAGCCCCAGATCACATCCTCGACTTCCTTGGGGTCGACCTTGTCGTTGCGCTCGAGCAACTTGCTGATCAGGTGCGCCGACATGTCTTCGGCGCGGGTGTTGCGGTGCATGCCACCCTTGGAGCGGCCCATGGGGGTGCGACCGAAGTCGACAATCACCACGTCTCTTGGATTCAGGCTCATATCAAATCTCTCGCTCTAGCTCGTTGACCACTCAGTTGAAGAAGCGCTGGCCGCTCTTGGCCATTTCACGCAGCTTCGCGGTCGGGTGGTACAGCGGCCCCAGGTCGGCGTAGCGGTCGGCCAGGGCAACGAATTCGGCTACGCCAATCGAATCGATGTAGCGCAGCGCACCGCCACGGAACGGTGGGAAACCGATGCCGTAGACCAGGCCCATGTCTGCCTCGGCGGCAGTGGCGACGATACCGTCTTCCAGGCAGCGCACCGTTTCCAGGCACAGCGGGATCATCATCCAATTGACGATGTCTTCATCGCTGACCTCACGCTGCTCGAAGACGACCGGCTTGAGCACGTCCATCACGGTGGCATCGAACACCTTTTTCGGCTTGCCGCGCTTGTCCGTCTCGTAGGCATAGAAGCCCTTGCCGTTCTTCTGACCCAGGCGCTTGGCCTCGTACAGAGCATCGACGGCCGAACGCCGATCATCCTTCATGCGGTCCGGGAAGCCCTCGGCCATGACATCGCGACCGTGGTGGCCAGTGTCGATACCGACCACGTCCATCAGGTACGCAGGCCCCATGGGCCAGCCGAATTTCTCCATGACCTTGTCGATGCGCACGAAATCCACACCAGCGCTGACCAGCTTGGCGAAACCGCCGAAGTACGGGAACAGCACGCGGTTGACCAGGAAGCCAGGGCAGTCGTTGACCACGATCGGGTTCTTGCCCATCTTCTTGGCGTAGGCCACGGTGGTGGCGACGGCCACGTCACTGGACTTCTCGCCGCGGATCACCTCGACCAGCGGCATCATGTGCACTGGGTTGAAGAAGTGCATGCCGACGAAGTTTTCCGGACGCTTGAGCGCCTTGGCCAGCAGGTTGATCGAGATGGTCGAGGTGTTGGAAGCCAGAATGGCGTCGTCTTTGACCTGGCCTTCGACTTCAGCCAGCACCGCTTGCTTGACCTTGGGGTTCTCGACTACCGCTTCGACGACGATGTCGACGTTGGCGAAGTCGCCGTAGGACAGCACTGGGCGAATGGCGTTGAGCGCCTCGGCCATTTTCGCCGGGGTCAGGCGGCCTTTTTCGACGCGATTGCCGAGCAGTTTGGAGGCCTCGTTCAGGCCCAGCTGAATGGCTTCCTCGCGGATATCCTTCATCAGGATCGGGGTGCCTTTGACCGCCGACTGGTAAGCGATGCCGCCACCCATGATGCCAGCGCCGAGCACCGCGGCCTGCTTGACGTCGTGGGCGATTTCGTCGTGCGCCTTGGCCTTGCGCTTGAGCTCCTGGTCATTGAGGAACAAGCCAATCAGGCTGGCGGCAACTGACGTCTTGGCCAGCTTGGCGAAGCCTGCGGCCTCGACTTCCAGGGCCTTGTCGCGGCCGAAGTTGGCCGCCTTCTGGATGGTCTTGATAGCCTCGACCGGCGCTGGGTAGTTCGGCCCAGCCTGGCCGGCAACGAAGCCCTTGGCGGTCTCGAAAGCCATCATCTGTTCGATGGCGTTGAGCTTGAGTTTCTCAAGCTTCGGCTGACGCTTGGCCTTGTAGTCCAGCTCGCCGCTGATGGCACGCTTGATCAGGTCCAGGGCGCCTGCCTGCAGCAGCTCAGGGGCTACCACCGCATCGACCACGCCAACCTTGAGGGCGTCTTCGGCGCGGTTTTCCTTGCCGGCGGCAATCCACTCAATGGCGTTGTCCGAGCCGATCAGGCGCGGCAGGCGCACGGTGCCGCCGAAGCCTGGGTAGATGCCCAGCTTGACTTCGGGCAGACCGATCTTGGCGCTGCTGGACATGATCCGGTAGTCGGCCGCCAGGCACATTTCCAGGCCGCCACCCAGGGCGATACCGTTGATGGCCGCGACAGTCGGCACTTCGAGATCCTCGAAGGCGTTGAAGATGCGGTTGGCTTCCAGGTTGCCGGCAACCAGCTCGGCTTCGGGCAGCTTGAAGTTGTCGACGAATTCGGTGATGTCGGCGCCGACGATGAACACGTCCTTGCCGCTGCTGACGATCACACCCTTCACCGAGGCGTCGGCCTTGATGGCATCGACGGCCTGGCGCAGTTCGTCCAGGGTCAGGCGATTGAACTTGTTGACGGACTCACCCTTGAGATCGAACTTCAGTTCGACGATGCCGCTTTCAAGAGCCTTAACCGTGATGGCTTTACCTTCGTAAATCATCAACTGATCTCCACGATATGGAAGCTGAACTGTACACGCCGATCGCTGGGCTCAGGCAGACCACGCTGCCCCGCGCCCAGGCACACCCGTCAGCGCGCTAGTCGGGATCGTGATTGAGCGATGTGACATACAAACGCTCAATTCATACGCCCGTTTGATTTGGGTGTGCACACATTCTCCGAAATGCCCGGCATTGTCAAATGCTGCACCGAGGTCAAAAACGCCGTCGTTGCGGCCATTTACCAGGGTCCGACGCCTCTCTGCCGATCCAGTGATTACCGATCATTCATCCTGGCAATTGACAACTCAAATGGACTTGGCGCTGCATGCCGATCGCTGCAGCAGACGGCGAACCCGCTACACTGTGAGCAGTTTCAAGAATTTTCCCGGCCTGCCTGGCCTTTTCTGCAGTGCAGAAACGACAAAGCGGCAACCTGGTAGCTACCGGGTTGCCGCTTTGTCGTTACAGGCGGGGTCAAGCGAGGGTTTCGAAGGCGTAGGCAATATCCTGCAAAACTGTTTCATCGCCCCGCTCGCTCCAGTACAACGCCAGCATGCGTGTGTCGGCCTCGACCTTGTAGACGGTACGCGGCAGGCGGGCGAACACCTCGAGCAGGCGCGGTTCGGCACAGGCTTCCTTCCACTGGTTCCACCACACCCCAGGGCTGACTTGCCAGTAACACCAGCAATCTTCATGGCCGCGGCGCCGGGCGCGATGGTACTGCGGACAAGGGCTCGGCGGCGCCTGCTCGAACCAGTGCGGCCACTGCTGCGGCGCCAGCTGCATGGCCATGCCCATGCGCCGCGCTTGCAGGCGCAGGCCCATCTGCTGGCCCTGCTTGCGCGACAGGCGCAGCCAGGAAAGCGGGCTGAGAATCAGCGCAAGGATTGACACCACTAGCCATACCGTCATATCTGTAGATCCCATAAAGCGTTGCAAATGAGCGGGTTACTCAGGTTTCACCGATGGCCCGCCAGAAAGCGACCATACTTCTACCAACGCCCTCGTCAGGAGTACAGCTCATGTCCTATGAACATCTTTTGGTCGCCGTCGACCTCACCGAAGAGTGCGATCCGGTGATCAAGCGTGCCATGAAGCTCGCCGAGCCAACGGGCGCCAAAGTGTCGCTGGTGCATATCGTCGAGCCGATGGCCATGGCGTTCGGCGGCGACGTGCCGATGGATCTGTCGCAGTTGCAGCAACAGCAGTTCGACCAGGCCAAGGAACGCATGCAACGGCTGTTCCTCAAGTACCCCGACATTCAGCGTGGCGACTCGCACCTGACCTATGGCCAGCCGCGCCAGGAGATCCACCAGCTGGCAAAAGAGCACAATTGCGACCTGATCGTGGTGGGCAGCCATGGCCGCCACGGCCTGGCCTTGCTGCTGGGCTCCACCGCCAATGACGTGCTGCATGGCGCCCCGTGCGATGTGCTGGCAGTGCGCCTGCTGAAGAAAGACTGAGGCCGCCTGGGCCGGCCTGATCGCGGATCAGCCGCGAACAGGCCGGCCCAGCTGATCAACCTTCGAGCTCAGCCCAACGCTCGACCAGCGCGTCCAGTTCACCCTGCAGCTTTTCGATCTTGGCCAGGACTGCCGAGGTTTCGGCAATTGGGCGCTGATAGAAACCGGCAGCGCTGACTTCTTCCTGCGCTTGGGCCATGCGCTGCTCAAGGGCATCGATCTGCCCAGGGAGCATTTCCAGCTCACGTTGCAGCTTGTAGCTGAGCTTTTTCTTCGTGGCGTCCGCCGCTGGCGCCGTCGCCGCAGGCGCAGCCGGTTCGGCGGTTTTCTCGACGACCGCGCTGTTGAGCTCGGATTTGCCGCTCTTGCTTTCGGCCACGCCGAGCAGCTTCGGCGAGCCGCCCTGGCGGATCCAGTCTTCGTAACCCCCGACGTATTCGCGGACCTTGCCCTGCCCTTCGAACACCAGGGTGCTGGTGACCACGTTGTCGAGGAAGGCACGGTCGTGGCTGACCATCAGCACGGTGCCCTTGTAGTTGCACAGCACCTCTTCGAGCAACTCCAGGGTTTCGACGTCCAGGTCGTTGGTCGGCTCATCGAGCACCAACAGGTTGGCTGGCTTGCTGAACAGCTTGGCCAGCAGCAGGCGCGCGCGCTCGCCACCGGACAGGGCCTTGACCGGCGTGCGCGCACGCTGCGGGCTGAACAGGAAGTCGCCTAGGTAACTCAGGACATGACGGCTCTGGCCGTCGATGTCGATGAAGTCACGGCCTTCGGCGAGGTTGTCGATGACGGTCTTTTCCAGCTCCAGCTGGTGGCGCATCTGGTCGAAATACGCCACTTCCAGCTTGGTGCCGCGCTCGACCTTGCCAGCGGTGGGCTCCAGGTCGCCCAGCATCATCTTCAGCAAGGTGGTCTTGCCGGTGCCGTTGGCGCCGAGCAGGCCAATGCGGTCTTCGCGCTGCAGGACCATGGAAAAGTCCTTGACCAGCAGTGGACCGCCGGGATGGGCGAAGCTGACGTTCTCCAGCACCATGACCTGCTTGCCGGACTTTTCGGCGGACTCGATCTGGATGTTGGCCTTGCCCTGGCGCTCGCGACGCTCGCCGCGCTCGACACGCAAGGCCTTGAGCGCACGCACCCGGCCTTCGTTACGGGTACGACGGGCCTTGATGCCCTGACGGATCCACACCTCTTCCTGGGCCAGGCGCTTGTCGAACAGTGCATTGGCGGTTTCTTCGGCAGCCAGCGCGGCTTCCTTGTGCACCAGGAAACTGGCGTAATCGCCATTCCAGTCGATCAGGCCACCGCGGTCCAGTTCGAGGATGCGCGTGGCCAGGTTCTGCAGGAAGGAGCGATCGTGGGTGATGAACAGTACGGCGCCGTTGAATCCGTTGAGCGCTTCTTCGAGCCAGGCGATGGCGCCGATGTCCAGGTGGTTGGTCGGCTCATCGAGCAACAGCAGATCGGGCTCGGAAACCAGGGCCTGGGCCAGCAGCACGCGCCGGCGCCAGCCGCCCGAGAGCTCGGCCAGGGTCTTGTCGGCAGGCAGCTGCAGGCGGCTCAGGGTGCTTTCCACCACCTGCTGCAGGCGCCAGCCGTCACGCACTTCCAGTTCGTGCTGAACGTGCATGAGTTTTTCCAGGTCGTCGTCGCCCTGAATGTTCTGGCTCAGCTGGTGGAACTCGGCCAGCAACTCGCCGACGCCGTCCAGACCTGCGGCGACCACATCGAACACGGTGCGCTCATCGGCCACCGGCAGCTCTTGCGGCAATTCGCCGATCTTGAGCCCCGGCGCGCGCCAGATCTCGCCATCGTCAGCCTTCTGCTCGCCCTTGACCAGGCACAACATGCTCGATTTGCCAGTGCCATTGCGGCCGATGATGCACACCCGCTCGCCACGGGCGATCTGCCAGGATACCTTGTCCAGCAGCGGCATCGCGCCGAATGCGAGGGACACATCGCTGAATTTGAGCAGGGTCATGTTCGTCTCCAGAAAGCGGGCGCGCATTCTACCTGACTTGGCCGTTGCGGGCATCACGTTGCCGGCTGCCGAGCGTCGCGGCGACGCCCGGTCGCGGTAAATGGCTGGTTACAAGCACAGCGCTATCATCGGTCGCCGGCAAACGGCTAAGCTAGGGCAATCGGATCCTCATCGTGTCGGCCTGGCCGCCACTGCCCCATGGTTCAACTGCCCGGACGTATCATGCGCAGCCGCCTGTTACAAATTGCTTCATGCCTGCTGCTTAGCGCCGCCACCGCCAGTGCCGCGCAAGCCATCGAGCTTTCCCAGCAACGCCAATACTACGACGAAGCCAAGCGCGCGCTGGCCAAGGGCGACAAGGGCCCATACCTGCGCTATGCCCAGGCGCTGAGCGACTACCCGCTGACGCCGTACCTGGCCTACGACGAACTGACCGCGCGCCTGAAAAGCGCCAGCAACCAGGAGATCGAAGCGTTTCTGGCCAAGCACGGCGACCTGCCTCAGGCCAACTGGATGAAACTGCGCTGGTTGCGCTGGCTGGCCGAACGCGGCGAATGGGACACCTTCGCCAAGTACTACGATCCCAAGCTCAACTTCACCGAGCTCGACTGCCTCAACGGCCAGTACCAACTCAGCCACGGCCAGCGCGCCGAGGGCTTTGCCAGCGCCGAAAAACTGTGGAACGTCGGCAAGGCACAACCGGCCGCGTGCGATACCCTGTTCGGCATGTGGGCCGCCGAAGGGCAACTGACCGAAGCCAGACGCTGGAACCGCGCCAAGCTTGCCGCCCAGGCGCGCAACTATCCGCTGGCCAACAGCCTGGTGCAGGGCCTGACCACACTCGGCGCCCAGGGAAAGTTGCTCATCGACGTCGCGCAGAAGCCTGAGCTGCTCAATCAGCCGTCGCGTTTCACCCCGGTCAACGAGGCCATGTCCGATGTCGTCAGCCTGGGCCTGCGGCGTCTGGCCCGTCAGGACCCGGAGCGGGCCATGGCGCTGCTCGACGACTATGCCCAACGCATGCACTTCTCGCGCGACGAGAAAGTTGCCATTGCCCGCGAAATCGGCCTGACCCTGGCACGCCGCTACGACCCACGCGCGCTCGACCTGATGACGCGCTATGACCCGGAGCTGCGCGACAACACCGTCAGTGAGTGGCGCCTGCGCTTGCTGCTGCGCCTGGGCCGCTGGGAAGACGTCTACGAGCTGACCAAACGCCTGCCCCAGGACCTGGCCAGCAGCAACCGCTGGAAGTACTGGCAGGCCCGCAGCCTGGAGCTGGCGCAGCCGAACAACCCGCAGATTCCGCTGCTGTACAAGAACGTCGCTCGCGAGCGCGACTTCTACGGCTTCCTGGCGGCCGATCGGGCGAAAACCCCTTACCAACTGAACAACCGGCCGCTGGTCCTGAGCCCGCAATTGGTCAACAAGGTGCGCAACGCCCCTGGCATCCGCCGCGCGCTGGAGTTTCATGCACGTGGCCAGATCGTCGAAGGGCGCCGCGAGTGGTACCACGTAAGCCGTCACTTCAGCCGCGACGAAATGGTCGCGCAGGCGCGCCTGGCCTACGACATGCGCTGGTACTTCCCAGCCATCCGCACCATCAGCCAGGCGCAGTACTGGGATGATCTGGAAGTGCGCTTCCCGATGGCCTACCGCGACACCCTGGTGCGTGAGGCCAAGGTGCGGGGGCTGCATTCGAGCTGGGTGTTCGCCATTACGCGTCAGGAGAGTGCCTTCATGGAAGATGCCCGCTCCAGCGTCGGTGCCAGTGGCCTGATGCAGGTGATGCCGGCCACTGCCAAGGAAACTGCGCGCAAGTTCAGCATCCCCCTGGCCTCGCCCCAGCAGATGTTCAACCCGGACAAGAACATCCAGGTCGGCGCGGCCTACCTGAGCCAGGTGCACGGTCAGTTCAACGGCAACCGTGTTCTGGCTTCGGCAGCGTACAACGCAGGGCCGGGTCGGGTTCGCCAGTGGCTCAAGGGCGCCAAGCACCTGAGCTTCGACGTGTGGGTGGAGTCGATTCCGTTCGACGAGACCCGTCAGTACGTGCAGAACGTGCTGTCGTACTCGGTGATCTACGGGCAGAAGCTCAACGTGCCACAGCCGCTGGTGGACTGGCACGAGCGCTACTTCGACGACATGTAACCGCTGCAGGCCTGCACCGGCATTGCCCGTGCAGGCCTGCCCACGTCCTGGCTCACGCCAGGACTTCGACCTTCATACCGACTTCCAGCCACCCTTCGCCATCGACCGCCAGGTTCTGCCCAAACAGAATGTCGCCGTCCTTCTCCCGGTAGGTTTTCAAGGTGCTCAACGGCTCGCGGTCGGCGCTGCGCGCGCCGGTTGCAGGGTCCAGCGTGGTGAAGATGCAGCGCACGCTTGGCTTGAGCAGGCGGAATTCCAGGGTGCCGATGCGAATGCGCTTCCAGCCGTCCTCGGCAAATGGCGCAGCGCCCGCAACCACCAGGTTGGGCCGCAGGCGCAGTACTTCCATCGGTCGGCCAACCCGGCGGCTGAGGTCATCCACCGAGCCCTGTCCTACCAGCAGCAAGGGAAAGCCGTCCGGAAATGCCGCGCGATCACTGTTCAGGCCATAGCCGCTGGGCAGATACCGTGCACGCTGCTCGGGACAGTGCACCAGGCGCACCGCCTTGCCTAGCCACTGCGACAGCCAGGCAGCCACCTCGTCTCCGGCGTCCGGCACGCGCAAGGTGTCGCGCCACAACGTCACACCCCGCAGCGCAGTATCGGCATCGGGCACCGGCACGCTCAGCGGCGCCTGTCCCGGCACCTGCAGCAGCAGCCCTCCAGCGGCGCTGTTGCTGGCCTGCAACTGACTCAACTGCGGCCAGGCCCGTTGGGTGAGGAAACGTCCATTGTCCTGCTCGACCACCATCCAGCGCCGGTCACCCTGAAGGCCCAACAGGCCCACGCCGGATGCCTGCAAACGCTCGGCCTGCCCCGACTTCACCGGATACCGGTACAACTCACTGAGAACCATCCCTGCGCGCCTCGTGCCAACTCAAAGCACAAGCTTATACCTGGCCGCTGGCTGGATCACGCGTTGCTGGTGTCGAGCAACAGGCGTTGCTTGACCACTTCGACCAGACGGTCGGGCTGGAACTTGGAGAGGAAGTTGTCGCAGCCGACTTTTTTTACCATCGATTCGTTGAAGCTGCCCGACAGCGATGTGTGCAGGACCACGTAGAGCCCGCGCAGACGAGGGTCATTGCGGATTTCGGTGGTCAATCGGTAGCCGTCCATCTCAGGCATCTCGGCATCGGTGAACACCATCAGCAGCTTTTCGCAGACATCTTCACCGGCATCGGCCCAGCCCTTGAGCATGCGCAACGCCTTGAGGCCGTCGCTGGCCACATGCAGCTTGACGCCCAACTGCGAGAGGGTATCGCGCAGCTGCGCCAGGGCCACACTGGAGTCGTCCACCAGCAGCACTTCGCGCCCGCGAGCACGGGCCAGCACCGGGTCGGCGAGTTTCTCGCCCGATACCCGAGCGTTGTACGGCACGATCTCGGCCAGGACCTTTTCCACGTCGATGATCTCCACCAACTGCTCATCGACCTTGGTGATGGCGGTCAGGTAGTGCTGGCGACCCGCGCTGGTGGGCGGCGGCATGATCGCCTCCCAGTTCATGTTGACGATGCGATCCACGCCACCCACTAGAAACGCCTGCACCGAGCGGTTGTATTCGGTGACGATGATGGTGCTGTCCGGCCCCGGTTGCAGCGCGCGCATGCCAATGGCCTGGGACAGGTCGATCACCGGAAGGGTCTGACCCCGCAGGTTGACCACGCCACAGACGAACGCATGGCGTTGCGGCATCAGCGCCAGGCGCGGCAGCTGCAGTACCTCCTGCACCTTGAACACATTGATCGCGAACAACTGACGGCCGGCCAGTCGGAACATCAGGATTTCCAGGCGGTTCTCACCCACCAGCTGTGTGCGTTGGTCGACTGTGTCAAGAATGCCAGCCATTGGAAAACCCCCTGGGTTGGTAGTGAAAAAAAAGAACTGAACGGCCCTGTATCGGCCATTGGTCGGGCATCTTGACCCCGGGGTGAAAAACGCCCGAAGGGCAATTGATATCACAATAACATCATGCTTTACTGCCGCCAGGTCTATTTGTGATGGGCCAGCAATCGCCGAGCGGACTGCACTGCTCTCAGGGAAACCCCTAGAGGCAATCAGGTGCAACCTGATGTTCGCGATATCCTTTAGCCATTATTGTGACGCCATTCTCACTGCATGAATGGAGTCAGGCTTTTGCTAGCGATCGATAAGGCGTGGCCGTCAATCTCTCCCGCGCAACGCGCAGGAACGGCATGATGGACGGCACGGCGTCATACGACACGGTGCAGGGTTTCCTGCTGGATGCTCAGGTGTTGCTGACCCAGGCCCAGGAATGCCTGCAGCATCTGGAGTTGATCGCTAACGATGCAGATGCCTGTCAGTGCCTGAACCATGTACTGGCCACCCTGGCGCGCCGCGCCGACAGTTTGGGTTTGCCGGAAATCGCCCACTATGCCAGCGTGCTGCATCAGTTACTGGCACCAGCGTGCCAGCAACGACGGCTGAACAACGGCGCCTTGCCAATCCTCAATGCCTGCTTGATCCTGCTGGCGTGGCAACTGGAGCTGGTCGATAGACGCACTGGCCGCCTGGCTCTGGAAAACGGCGAGCAGAGCGCATTGCTCAGAGAGCTGGCAGAAGCCCTTGATCAGCCACTGCCGCAAACGTGTGCGTCTTGCACCGAGCAAGGTCGACTGTGTGCTCATTCAACGGGCGCAACCCATCCCGACCTGGTCACAGACGTTGCCAGCTGGCTTGGTAAAAACAATCGCTAACCCGGCGACGCTCGTACAACATGTAATCTGGTGTTAGTTGGTAAAGCCGCACTTGAGCGCGCTTCGTTTAATTAACATGCAGCAACATCTGGTGATATAGCCGGCGATATTTCGTTACATTGGGTCGTTGTCAACAAACCCATTCAGCGCCCCGCAAATACTGAGGTTTACACCTACCCTGTGCCGCGACCAACGCGTGGCAAAGTGTTAACATGCGCGCTAACTAAGCCAGCTCAGCACTCTAAATAACGCGCAGGGGCTGGTTTGCCAGCGTTGTGCATGGCCTCAATCAGCAAGACTTCAGTGGCTTTTCATTTTATGTTCCCACGCTTGAAGAAATCTCTGCGCCGCCGCCCGCGCGTTACCTTGCTGCGCTGGGCGACGGCGCTGCTGTGTGTGGCCTCGTTGCTGGCCAATCTGACCGTGGTGGTGCTTGAGCATACCCTGCCTGCCTGGCTGCTGGCGCTGCAGCTGCTCGCCACTCTGGGTGTTGGCGGGTACATGAGCCAGGGCGCCAGGTCCATCAGCCTGCGTCCGGCAGAGTTGGCTGGGCGGATGCTCAAGGTGCAGGAACAGGAGCGCCAGCACCTGAGCCGCGAATTGCACGACGACATCGGCCAGTTGCTGACCGCCGCCAAGCTGCAGCTGCAGTGGTTGCAACGGCGGGTCCCAGACGACCTGCAGGCGCACTGTGGGGGTGTCTGCCACACCCTTGAAGACACCCTGGGCAAAGTACGCAATGTCACTGCGCTGCTCAATCCCAGGCAGCTGGCCAGCTTGGGCCTGGAAGCCTGCCTGCGGGCTCACCTGGTACGTACCCTGCAAAGCACCGAGCTGCACTGGAGCCTTGAATGCCAACAGCGCCTGGGTGGCATCAACGAGGAGGTCGCCATGGCAGCGTTTCGTATCACGCAAGAGGCCGTCACCAATGTGCTGCGCCATGCCCAGGCGAGCAACCTCGTCATCCGCCTCGAACGTCGTGCGGACGGGCTGGGGCTGTCGATTCAGGACGACGGCCTAGGCTTCACGCCTGCCGCCAATCCGGCAGCGGTTGGCCAGCGCGGCATGGCCGGAATGCGCGAGCGGGCCACCGCGCACAATGGCGCCCTGGTCATTGACAGTCAGCCGGGCAGCGGCACGCGCATCGAGGTCGTGTTTCCCTGGCCGCCACGCACGCATGAACGCGCCAGGACGCCCGCTCGATCATGACCTGTAGATTGCTGCTGGTGGACGATCATTCGCTGATTCGGGCCGGCGTTCGAGCATTGGTCGGCGACATTCCCGGCTACACGGTGATCGGCGAGGCCGACGATGGCGACCAATTGTTGGAGAGGGTCGGGCAACTGGCACCGGACATCGTCCTGCTGGACATCTCGATGCGCTCGACCAGCGGCCTGGATGCCCTGACGCAACTGCGCGCCAACGGGCATACCTGCAATGTGCTGATCCTGTCGATGCACACCGATCCGGACCTGATCATGCGCGCCTTGGAAAGCGGCGCCCATGGCTACCTGCTCAAGGATGCCACGGCCACCGAGCTCGAGCAGGCGTTGACCGCCTTGCGAAATGGCGAGCGCTACCTCAGCCCGGCCATCGCCCACACCGTGATCAACCAGGCGCTGATGCGCAGCCATGGCGGCAAGCAAGCGACGGTCGACCGACATAATCTGACGGCCCGCCAGATCGAAATCCTGCGGCTGATCGTGCGCGGCAAA
Organism: Pseudomonas sp. SMSB3; assembly: GCF_052041965.1. Taxonomy (NCBI): domain Bacteria; kingdom Pseudomonadati; phylum Pseudomonadota; class Gammaproteobacteria; order Pseudomonadales; family Pseudomonadaceae; genus Pseudomonas; species Pseudomonas sp. SMSB3. The sequence continues at coordinate 72,329 of NZ_JBKGGV010000008.1, forward strand.
TCCACGCGCGAGATCGCCGCAGGCTTGGGCCTGTCGATCAAGACCGTGGAAACCCATCGCTCGCAGGTCATGAAGCGCCTGCAGATCTACGACGTGGCGGGCCTGGTGTTGTTCGCCGTGCGCGAAAAGATCATCAGCCTGGATGACTGAGCAGCGGTGAGTCACTTGGCAGGTGCAGACGCAGCGCTGATGGCCGTGCCTCGAAGCGCAGGCTGTCAGCTTTCAACGGCTCGCCATCGAGGTTGATGTCCAGGCCCTGGGAGCATTTGATTTCCACCCACGGCAAGCGGGTGCGCACGAACAAGCCTTCACCGCCGAGCAGGTCACGCAGTGCACCGACCATCTCCACGGGTGCAGGCAAGATGGCGACATCGAGCAAGCCATCATCGACCCGCGCCTCCGGGCACAGGGCCTGACCGCCGCCGGCTTGGCGACCGTTACCGATGCCGAGCGCCAATAGGTCACCCTGCCAATCGAAACCCGGTCCGGACACTTGCACCGAGGCGGCCTGCAATTCACTGAAGCGTGAAAGTCCAGTGAACAGGTAGGCGGCAGCGCCGAGCATTTTTTTCAGATCTTCCGAGGTGCTGGCGGTGACCTGGCTGCCGAACCCGCCGGTGGCCATGTTGAGGAACAACTGATCGCCCACCTGGCCGAGGTCGACCGGCCGCGCGGGCAGCTCAAGCAGTGCCAAGGCTTCGGCTGGCTCCAGCGAAACGCCAGCGGCCTTGGCGAAATCATTGGCCGTACCCAGAGGTAACAGCGCAAGGCTGGCTTCGGTACGCGCCTTGCCCATGGCTTCGGCGACCTCGCGCAGGGTCCCGTCCCCGCCACCGGCGATGACCTGCCGGTAACCGTCTGCCAGGGCCTCGCTCACCAGACGCTGAGCATCGCCCCCTTCCCAGGTGACACGCACATCCAGTTGACAGCCGCGCCCGCGCATGGCCATCACGGCCTCGCGCACCGCCTCGTTCATGGCCTGCTTGCCATGCAGAATCAACATTGCCTTGCGCTCTGACATGACAATTTCTCCCTCACGATCATTCAGTCCTGATCTCGACCACGCAGAACGCCGGAATGCTGCACACGGCGCGCAAAACAGCCGATCGTGGCGCCATCGCGCTGGCCCCAATTATTCCTGTGGGATTTGCGCGCGTCCGCCTTGGCGCATGGCGCGCTATCGCGTCGTATCAACAAGGCGGTCGCGCGCGCCTGTCACAGACGTTACTGGCCCGGAACAAACGTAGGAGCGAGCAGAGCTCGCGATGCGCCGCGCGGGCGGCGCTCGATCTCAAGGGCAACAACACCCTCCCGCCCTGCCCATTGCAGCAAAAACCGGATCCCCACACCCTCGAGACGGGCATCAGCGTTGGGGAGATCGAGCGCCGCTCGCGCGGCGCATCGCGAGCTCTGCTCGCTCCTACGTTTGGGATTTTGCGCGCGTACGCCTCGGCGCATGGCGCGCTATCGCGTCGTATCAACAAGGCGGTCGCGCGCGCCTGTCACAGACGTTATTGGCCCGAAACAAACGTAGGAGCGAGCGCAGCTCGCGATGCGCCGCGCGGGCGGCGCTCGATCTCAAGGGCAACAACACCCTCCCGCCCTACCCATTGCAGCAAAAACCGGATCCCCACACCCTCTAGACGGGCATCAGCGTTGGGGAGATCGAGCGCCGCTCGCGCGGCGCATCGCGAGCTGCGCTCGCTCCTACGTTTGGGGATTTGCGCGCGTACGCCTTGGCGCACGGCGCGCTATCGCGTCGTATCAACAAGGCGATCGCGGCGCCTGTCACAGACGTTATTGGCCTGAAACAAACGGTAGGAGCGAGCAGAGCTCGCGATGCGCCGCGCGGGCGGCGCTCGATCTCAAGGGCAACAACACCCTCCCGCCCTGCCCATTGCAGCAAAAACCGGATTCCGACACCCTCCAGACGCACATCATCGATAGGGAGATCGAGCGCCGCTCGCGCGGCGCATCGCGAGCTCTGCTCGCTCCTACGTTTGGAGATTTGCGCGCGTACGCCTTGGCGCATGGCGCCCTATCGCGTCGTACCAACAAAGCGGTCGCGCGCAAATGCCACAGGAATAATTGGCCCGAAACAAACGTAGGAGCGAGCGCAGCTCGCGATGCGCCGCGCGGGCGGCGCTCGATCTCAAGGGCAACAACACCCTCCCGCCCTACCCATTGCAGCAAAAACCGGATTCCGACACCCCTCCAGACGCACATCATCGATAGGGAGATCGAGCGCCGCTCGCGCGGCGCATCGCGAGCTTTGCTCGCTCCTACGTTTGGGGTTTGCGCGCGTACGCCTTGGCGCATGGCGCGATATCGCGTCGTACCAACAAAGCGGTCGCGCGCGCCTGTCACAGACGTTACTGGCCCGAAACAAACGTAGGAGCGAGCGCAGCTCGCGATGCGCCGCGCGGGCGGCGCTCAATCTCAAGGGCAACAACACCCTCCCGCCCTACCCATTGCAGCAAAAACCGGATCCCCACACCCCCGAGACGCACATCAGCGTTGGAGATACCAAGCGCCGCTCGCGCGGCGCATCGCGAGCTGCGCTCGCTCCTACGCTTGTTTCGGGGTGGAGCAGAAAAAAACGCTGAATTCACAGAATTATCATTGAAAGCTTTGAGCAGCGAGCGCATCATCGACAAAATTTTGGCCATCATGGATTGAATTGCTGCAATACGTCGTTTTTTTGACTTATGCCGCCAAAACCGTGACGGGTCGCAACGTTTCCCTTCCCCGCGCTGTCACCAGCGCCTAGAGTCGAGGCTGTGAAATGAGCGTTCTGATCCCCTGCATCATCGCTGGTGGTGCTGGCACACGCCTGTGGCCAGTTTCCCGAGAGGCCATGCCCAAGCCGTTCATGCGCCTGCCCGACGGCCAGAGCCTGCTGCAGAAAACCTTCGCCCGCGCGGCGGCCCTGGACGGTGTCGAGCGCGTGCTGACGGTCACCAATCGCGAAGTGTTCTTCCGCACCCAGGACGAATTCCGCCAGGTCAATCCCGGCAATCTGGCCATCGACTACCTGCTCGAAACCAGTGGCCGCAACACTGCCCCAGCCATTGCCGCAGCGGCCCTGCACTGCGCCAAGCACTACGGCCCGGAGAGCGTGCTGCTGGTGCTGCCGGCCGATCACTTGATCCAGGATGCCGAGGCGTTCTCCACGGCTGTCGAGCACGCCCGGCAATTGGCCAACGACGGCTGGCTGGCGACCTTTGGTCTGCTGCCCAGCCGCGCCGAGACGGGTTTTGGCTACATCGAACAGGGTCAAGCGATCAACGCCCACGCGCATCAGGTCGCAAGCTTCGTGGAAAAACCCGATGCGCTGACCGCTCGTGAATACCTTGAAGGTGGCCGCCACCTGTGGAATGCCGGCATGTTCTGCCTGCGGGTTGGCACCGTACTGGCCGAACTGCAGGCCCATGCCCCGGAACTGCTGGCCTGCGTGACCTGCTGCCTGGAACAGAGCGCGAGCAAGGAAGGCGCCAAGGCCCTGCAAGTCGAACTGGACCCGGAGAGCTTCGCCTTGGCTGAAGACATCTCCATCGACTACGCCCTGATGGAGCGCTCGGAGAAGGTCGCCGTAGTGCCTTGCGAGCTGGGTTGGAGCGATATCGGCAGCTGGGAGGCAGTACGCGAACTGCGCCACACCGACGACGCTGGCAACCATTGCAACGGCGAAGCGGTGCTGCACGATGTGACCAACTGCTACATCGACTCGCCCAAGCGTCTGGTCGGCGCGGTTGGCCTGGACAACCTGATCGTCATCGACACCCCTGACGCCCTGCTGATCGCCGATGCCGCGCGCAGCCAGGAGGTCAAGGTGATTGCCCAGCAGCTCAAGCACCGTGGTCATGAAGCCTACCGCCTGCACCGCACCGTCACCCGGCCGTGGGGCATGTACACCGTGCTCGAGGAAGGCCCGCGCTTCAAGATCAAGCGCATCATGGTACGCCCGGGCGAATCGCTGTCGCTGCAGATGCATCACCACCGCAGCGAGCACTGGATCATCGTCAGCGGCATGGCGTGCGTGACCAACGGCGAAGAAGAATTTTTGCTCGACACCAACGAGTCGACCTTCATCAAGCCAGGCCGCACCCATCGCCTGACCAACCCCGGCGTCATCGACCTGGTGATGATCGAGGTGCAGAGCGGCGAATACCTGGGCGAAGACGATATCGTGCGCTTTACTGATATCTATGGACGCGTCCCGGCCCCCGCCATCGGCTAGCGGCCGGCGGACGCGTTTATTGTCCACGGCCTTTGACGAGGATTCCGGGTCATGCGCATCCTTTGGACTCTGCCCTACCTGCCCTGGCCCACCACCAGTGGCAGCAAGACCCGGCAATACCACCTGCTGCGCGCCATGGCGCAGCAGGGTCACCGCATCACCCTGCTGGTGCAGTCGAAAATCCCCTTGTGCGACGCTGCCCGCCAAGCCCTCGAGCCACTGCTCGAGCGGCTGATCGTGTTGCCCCGGCGCGCGCTGCACAGCCCGTTGAACCTGTTGGCCTCGCCGATCATCGACTACCCCATGCGTGCGATCATCAACGGGCTGGCGCCGGGGCTGAGACACCGCTTCGAGCAGCTGCTGGACGAACCCTGGGACGTGATCCAGATCGAGCACAGCTACAGTTTCCAGCCGTTCGAGAAAGCCCTGCAGGCGCGCCAGTTGCCCTACATGCTCAGCGAGCACAACCTGGAGTCGGTCAGCGGTGCAGTCTGTCATGACCGTCTGCCGCTGTGGCTGCGCCCGCTCAACGCCTTCGACCGTTGGCGCTATCGCCGCTGGGAGCAACGTGTGCTGCGCCAACCGACCGAAGTGGTGGCGGTCAGTCAGCACGATGCCGAGCTGATCAGCCAGATCAGCGGCCGGGCAGTCAACGTGGTGGTCCATGGCGTGGACTGCGACTTCTATCAGGATGTACAGCCAGCGCTGCACAGCCAACGCTTGTTGTTCGTGGGCAATTTCGAATATGCCGCCAATGCCGAGGCCATCGAGTGGGCCCTGGAGGAGATCCTGCCGCAGGTATGGCTAAGCAATCCTGCGGTGCGTCTGGCCATCGCCGGACACGCCTTGCCGAGCAGTTGGAAGCTGCGCTGGAATGACCCGCGGATCGAATGGGTCGGCTATCGTCCCGATCTGCGTGAGTTGCAGCGCCGGTGCGCGGTGTTCTTCGCGCCACTGCGCTATGCCGGCGGTTCGAAGGTGAAGATTCTCGAAGCCATGGCTGCCGGCCTGCCGGTCATCAGCACCGATAAAGGTGTCTCGGGCCTGGCCGCCAATCATGGCTTGAATTACCTGGGCAGCAACGACGGTGACCAACTGGCGTTGATCATTACCCAACTGCTCAACCAACCGTGGCGCATGAGCCAACTGAGCGAGGCCGGGCGGGCGCTGGCGCGCAGCCGGCACGACTGGCGCGTGGCGGCCCAGCAACTGGAGACGGTGCACATGCGCTTGACCCAAGCCGCCCCCGCGCACCTGCGGCAGGGGCCAGGGGCGTGGCTGGGGCGCTCAGCCGAGTAGTTCGCTCAACGGAATGAACCAGACCTTGTCGCCAATCTGCGGTGTGCTGCCTTCCAGCACCTCGACCAGGCCGTGCGCCCAGGCGGCGCTGCGCAGCACCCCCGAACTCTGGTTCTTGTAGATGTGCGCCTGGCCATTGTCGAGCCGCGCGCGCAGGTACTCGCGGCGGCTGCCGGCCTTGTTCCAGGCGAACCCCGCAGGCACTTCGAAGCGCAGTGGCGCTACCTCGGTCACGCCCTGGCGGCGCAGCAAGTAGGGCCGCGTCAGCAGGCCGAAGGTCACCAGCGTAGAGGCCGGGTTGCCGGGCAGGCCGATCACCGGCACACCCTGGTAATGGCCGAAGGTCAGCGGCTTGCCAGGCTTGATCGCCAGCTTCCACAACGCCAGCTCGCCCGCCTCCCGCAGGGCCGCGCCCAGGTAGTCGGCCTCGCCCACCGAGACCCCGCCAGTGGACAGGATCAGGTCGACATCGCCGAGGCCAGCCAGGCATTCACGGGTGCGCGGCAGATCGTCAGGGAGGATGCCCAAGTCGCGCACTTCGCAGCCCAGCCGCTGCAGCCAGCTCACCAGCAGACGCCGGTTGCTGTTGTAGATTTGCCCAGGCCCCAGCGCCAACCCCGGCTCGACCAGCTCGTCACCGGTCGACAGCACGGCGACCCGCACCCGCCGCACCACCGGCAGGTAGGCATGCCCAAGGGTCGCTGCCAGGCCCAGCTCGATTGGCCCCAGCCGCGTACCACGCAGCATCACCGTTTCGCCCTTGCGGGTTTCCTGACCTTGCGGACGCACATTCTGATCGACACGCAAGGGCTGCAGGAAACGCACGCGCCCATCGTCGAGCACTTCGGTGTTTTCCTGCATCTCGACGCAATCGGCACCGGCCGGCATTGGCGCGCCGGTGAAGATTCGTGCGCAGGTACCAGGCTGCAACGGCGCAGGTGCATGCCCGGCGAAGATCCGCTGGCTGACGATCAAGGGTTGCGCGTGCAGATCGGCCAGCCGCACGGCGTAGCCGTCCATGGCGCTGTTCGGCCAGGGCGGCAAGTCGAGGCTGGCGATCAGGTCGGTGGCCAGCACGCGGCCTTCGGCATCGCCCAGCGCGACCTGCTCAGTCTGCTCGATCGGCGCCGCCTCGGCCAAGGCCAGCAAGCGCTCCAGGGCCGCTTCGACCGGCAGCAGTGGCTGCGTCATAGACGCCTCAGCCACGGCTGTCGCAGGCCGCCACCTGCTTGAGGTGGGCCACGAAGTTGCACGGCCGATGGCGGGCATCGAGCTGCTCGGCCAGAATGCCGTCCCAACCGGTGCGCACCGCGTTGGTCGAACCTGGCAGGCAGCACACCAGGGTGCCGTTGGCCAGCCCCGCGAGCGCACGCGATTGCACGGTGGAGGTGCCGATATCGGCCACGGAGATCTGCCGGAACAGCTCGCCAAAACCCTCGACCTGTTTATCCAGCAGGCAGGCGACGGCCTCCGGCGTGCTGTCGCGGCCGGTAAACCCAGTGCCGCCGGTGATCAGCACCACCTGCACCGTGTCGTCGGCAATCCAGGCGGCGACCTGGGCGCGGATCTTGTAGAGATCGTCCTTGAGCAATTCACGGGCTGCCAGGGTGTGACCGGCAGCCGTCAGGCGGTCGACGAAGGTTTGCCCCGAGGTGTCGGTGTCGAACGTACGGGTGTCGCTGACCGTGAGCACGGCAATGTTCAGCGCCACGAAGGGAGTATCGGCCTTGGCTTTCATAGTGTCCGTCGCAGGTATACAGAATGGTCGCAGTTATATCACACCGACTGCGCAGGCCGTATTTGCACGACCTGGGTCAATAGGCTGCGATTGCCGCTATGCTGGAGTGTATGAGGAACTTGCGTGGACGCGCTGCGTCTTACAGTCACCTAGCACCATCGCACTGGAGAAACACGATGATTCAACGGACCCTTCCCGCCTTCCTGCTTGCCCTGGGCCTTGGCGCCCTCGCCGGCTGCGCTTCGCCGACCGTCATCACCCTGAACGACGGCCGCGAAATCCAGGCAGTGGATACCCCCTCATTTGACGAGGACTCCGGTTTCTATGAATTCGAACAGCTCGACGGCAAGCGTACGCGCTTGAACAAGGACCAGGTCCGTACCGTCAAGGAGCTCTGATCCGAGCTTGGCAAGTGCCCTCGAGCCGCTGCCCTGCGGCGGCTTGCACGGCAAAAAACCTTGCAGTAGGATTTTGCTCATCGGAGTGTAGCGCAGCCAGGTAGCGCGTCTCGTTCGGGACGAGAAGGCCGCAGGTTCGAATCCTGTCTCTCCGACCATCATGCATAACGCAAAGCCCGCCTCGCGCGGGCTTTGCGTTGTCTGGAACCCTACCCTGCGCTGAACTGCAAATGCGCCAACCGCGCGTACAACGGGCTTTGTTCGAGCAATTGCCGGTGCGTGCCGATGGCGACCACCTCACCATTGTCGATCACCGCAATGCGGTCGGCGTGCTGCACGGTGGCCAGCCGGTGCGCGATGACCAATGTCGTGCGCCCGGCCATCAAACTCGGCAGCGCCTGCTGGATCAGGTACTCGCTTTGCGCATCGAGGGCACTGGTGGCTTCGTCGAGCAAAAGGATCGGTGCATCGACCAGCAACGCCCGGGCGATCGCCAGGCGCTGTTTCTGCCCGCCCGACAACCCTACCCCGCCCTCGCCCAGCAGGGTCTGATAGCCCTGTGGCAGTTGCCGGATGAATTCATCGGCATGCGCGCTGCGTGCTGCAGCCTCGACCTCGGCCCAACTGGCGTCAGGGCGGCCGTAGCGGATATTGGCTTCCACGCTGCCACGAAACAGCGACGGATGCTGCGCCACCAGGGCGAATTGCTGGCGCAATTGCTGCGGTTGCAGCAGCCTGATTGGCTGGCCATCGAGCAAGATTTCGCCCTGCTGTGGGTCATGGAAGCGCAGAAACAGGTCGAACAGGGTCGACTTGCCTGCCCCCGAGGGTCCGACCAGCGCCAGCGTCTGGCCCGGTTCTATGACCAGACTCAGTTGATTGATCGCCGCCACCGTCGGGCGCGACGGGTAGGCAAATGAAACCCCGCGCAGTGCCAGGTGGCCGCGCACCGGCTGCACCAGCGCCAGGGGCTGTGCTGGCGCCACGATTGCGCTGCGCGCGGCAAGCAGCTCGGCAATGCGCTCAGCCGCGCCGGCTGCCCGTTGCAACTCCCCAAGCACTTCGCTGACAGTGCCGATGGCACTGCCGACGATCAGGCTGTAGAACACGAACGCCGCCAACTCCCCCGCTGAAATACGCCCTTCTATCACGTCCATGCCGCCGACCCACAGCATTAGCCCGACCGCGCCCAACACCAGCACGATGGCCAGGGTGATCAGCCAGGCCCGCTGGGCAATACGGCGGCGGGCCACGGCAAATGCCGCTTCGACCGTGCCCGCGAACAACTCACGGTCGTGCGGTTGATGGTTGTAGGCCTGCACGGTCTTGATCTGCCCCAGGGTTTCGGCGACATAACTGCCAACATCGGCCACCCGGTCCTGGCTCTGGCGTGACAGGCTGCGCACGCGTCGGCCAAACACCAGGATCGGCGCCAGCACCAAGGGCAGCGCCACCACCACGATACTGGTGAGTTTGGGGTTGGTAATGAACAGCAAAACGATACCGCCAATGACCATCAGTGCATTGCGCAGGAACATCGACAGCGATGAGCCGATCACCGACTGCAGCAAGGTGGTGTCGGCGGTCAGGCGCGACTGGATCTCGGCGCTGCGATTGTCCTCGAAAAAACCGGGGTGCAAGCCGATCAGGTGATCGAAGACTGCACGGCGGATATCGGCGACGCACCGCTCGCCAATCCACGACACCAGGTAGAAGCGACTGTAGGTACCGGCTGCCAGGGCGAGCACCAGCACCACGAACAGGCCCAGGGTCTGATTGAGCTGGTGCGCCGAACGCGTGGTGAATCCCTGATCCACCAGCAGGCGGATGCCTTGACCCATCGACAGCGTGATGGCGGCGGTGACCACCAGCGCCAGCAGTGCCAGTAACGCCTGGCGTCGGTAGGGGCGCATGAACCGCCAGGCCAGTACCAAGGCGCGGCGTTTGGGGGATGCGGGTAGGTCAGGCATTGCGCAGGCCCATTGAAGTAAGAGTTGCAGCCTAGCATTCATCACAGGGGAGCATCGCTATAGCTCATCGTTCTAACAGGCGACTGGAGGTTTCCCGAGGTTTCTGGTCGACTGGGCGTTGCCTTGGTGCCCGTAAATTTCTGTAACAGCCGCTTCATGACTCAGGGTTAACCTGAGCCTGACACTGACGAGGAGCTACGCAATGAGCTTGCAACATGGCAGCGACACCGTGAAACCGCACAATCGTCCCCAGGCCAATGCCTGTGGCTCGATCATCGACGCCCAGGGCCGCGAGATCGAGATCACCGAGCAGATGATCCAGCGCGCCTGTAACGACCTCGAAGCCAGCCGCGCACAGAAAGCGCGCGAGGACAACGCGCGGATCTCTTGATCCATGGACGGCGACCGATGCGCTTCACTTCAAGTGCGCCGGGGCCGCTAAGCGGCCCCCAAACTTGCCAGCGCCGCGCCTAAGTGCGCAGCCTCAGGTCAGCGTCCCACCCAAGGCGTTGACCAGTTGCTCCAACTGCGGCGCTTCGCCGCGCACGCGTACTGCCAGCCCTTCGATTTCCCGCCGCGGCGGGTAATGCTTGCGCAAGCGATCGAAGGCTGCCCGCTGCTCAGCCACGTCGTCACTCAGGCTACGGCGAAAATCGGCATCGTCGCGGCGTGGGTCGTAGACGGCGCGGCACAGTGTGGCCATGGCCCAGCCAGGCGCTGCGCTGGCATCGAACTCGATCTGTGCCAGCGGCGCAGGCGGCAGCAGATCGGCCAGCTGCACCTGCTCAGGCGTCTGCAGAAAACGGCACAGGGCCTGGTAGATCTGCGCGGTGCCGCGTTGCCGGCCATCGAGGCTGTAGCCAGCGATATGCGGCGTGGCCAGGGTGCACAGATCGGCCAGCTGCAGGTCGACCTGGGGTTCGCCTTCCCACACGTCAAGCACCGCATGCACGTCGTCGCGCTCGAGCAGCAGTTCGCGCAGCGCCGTGTTGTCCACCACCGCGCCACGGCTGGCGTTGATCAACCAAGCGCCGGTGCGCAGTTGCCCCAGCTGAGCCTGGCCAAGCAGATGCCAGGTCGGATCCTCACCGTCGCGCTGGAGCGGGGTATGCACGCTGATCACGTCGCATTGTTCGAGAATCGTCGCCAGGCTGACGAAGTCGCCACCTTCTGCGCCCTGGCGCGGCGGGTCGCAGACCAGCACCGGCCAGCCCAGACCGCGCAGTGCCCGCACCAGGCGGCCACCCACCTCGCCCGCACCGACCACGCCATAGGTGCGGGCCGACAACTCGACACCGTCAAGCTCTGCCAGGGTCAGCAGGCTACCAAGGACATAATCGACCACGCCACGCGCGTTGCAGCCTGGCGCGCTGCTCCACTGGATGCCTGCCTGGGCGAAATAGTCGAGGTCGAGATGATCGGTGCCGATGGTACAGGTACCCACGAAGCGCACCTGGCTGCCCTCGAGCAATTGCCGGTCGACCTGGGTCACCGAGCGCACCAGCAGCACGTCGGCGTCCTTGACATTGGCAGCATCGAGCCCACGCCCCGGGTAACGGCGGATCTCGCCGAAACCTGCGAAAAAGGCATCGAGCAGCGGGATATTCTCGTCGGCAACTATCAGCATGGCGCTCTCCTGTCTGGGCAGCGCAGTGTAGGCGCTGACGCAGGGCGGTTCCAGCGCGGCTCAGTCGGCTTTCTTGCGAATCCAGTACAGGAAGGTGCCGGCCTCTTCCTGTTGCTGCAGCAGTTCGTGGCCGAGGAAGGTGCAGAACTTGGGAATGTCGCGGCGGGTCGAGGGGTCGGTGGCGATGACCTTGAGCAGGCCGCCTGCGGCCAGGTTGCGCACGTGCTGGTGCAGCATCATCACCGGCTCCGGGCAGTTCAGGCCAGTGGCGTCGAGGGTCGCATCGGGGGTGAAGTCAGTCATGGTGGCTCCGCAAATGATCGCTATTGTGGCGCATCGCAGCGCCCGCACCAAGGGGCGGGCGCCCGTTCTCAGCGCGGTTTGAGATCGAGCCTGCGCAAATGGCAGGTGACTTCCTCACGATCGTGGTAGAGCTGCTTGCAGGCGATCGAGACCTTGACCTTGCGCGCCTTGAACGTCGCTTCCATGCGCTCGAGCAGGCGACGCACCTCGGCGTAGCGCTGTTTCATCGGCAGCTTCAGGTTGACCACCGCTTCCCGGCACAGGCCTTCGCCGAGCCAGGTTTCGATCAACGCCGCGGTACGCGCAGGCTTCTCGACGATATCGCAGACCATCCAGTCGACGGTCTGCCTGGGCTGCCAGGTAAAGCCATCGGCCATCAGGTGCTGGACCAGGCCGGTGTCCATCAGGCTCTCGGCCATCGGCCCATTGTCGATGGCAGTCACCAGCATGCCGCGGCGCACCAGTTGATAGGTCCAGCCGCCGGGCGAAGCGCCGAGGTCGACGCCGGTCATGTCGCCGTCCAGGCGCTGCGCCCATTGCTCGCGCGGGATGAACTGGTGCCAGGCCTCCTCCAGCTTGAGGGTCGAACGACTGGGCGCCTCGCGGGGGAATTTGAGCCGCGGGATACCCATCGGCCATAAGGCACTGTTCGCCGCCTCGGCCATGCCGACGAACACCCGCCTGCCGCTGATGAACGTCAGCAGCAGACGCGGCAGGCTGGGGTTGTCGACCAGCCGTCCGGCCTTCTCCAGCGCCTTGCGCAGCGGTACTTCGAACTTGCGGCAGAAGGTCGACAGCTCCTTGCCCTCGTTGCTGTCCACCACTTCCAGCCACAAGCTGCCAAACACCGGGCCTGCGGCCAGGTGCTCGAGCAACACGCTGATGCGATCGCTTTCCGGCAACTCGATATAGCCACCGCGCGCCCACTGTCGGGGGAAGATCAACTGGGCGAAACGCAATTGTGTCATCAGCCGTTCGGCGCCCTCGGCCTCGGCGCACACGAACTCGGCACAAGCGCTCTGCGCCTTGCCCTTGGCATAGCCGGCCACACCGAGCACGGCGGCGTGCTCGCTGATCTCCGCGCAGACCTCGCCCTCGAAACCGGGCCGGCAATGCATGAACAGGGTATTCATCTCTCACTCCACTACGGCTGGCGCGCCACAGGCGCCGGCAGGGCGGCGATGATAAAGGAAGATCGGAACCAGCGACACGCCCCGCCGGTCCAGAAGAAAGTCAGGGGGGTCAAAGCCGACTACCCTGACCACTCAGCCAGGCCCGTGCCGTGCGGGCCGCAACGAAGCGGTGGCACTGGCCTCCATGAGCAGAGCCAGGCCCCGCTGCACAAGGAGTTGGCAATGCCCTCGCTCGATAGCCTGAACACACTCAAGACCCTGCAGGTCGCCGACCGCACCTACCATTACTACAGCCTCAGCGCCGCTGGCCAACAGCTGGGCGACCTGCAGCGCCTGCCCATGTCGCTCAAGGTCCTGCTGGAAAACCTGCTGCGCTGGGAGGATGGCAAGACCGTCGCCACCGACGACCTGCACGCCCTGGCCGGCTGGCTCAAGGAGCGGCGCTCCGATCGCGAGATTCAGTACCGCCCGGCACGCGTACTGATGCAGGACTTCACCGGGGTCCCGGCAGTGGTCGACCTGGCCGCCATGCGCGCCGCCATGGCCAAGGCCGGTGGTGATCCGCAGCGCATCAATCCGTTGTCGCCAGTGGACCTGGTGATCGACCACTCGGTGATGGTCGATCGCTATGCCACGCCACAAGCATTCAGCGAAAACGTCGACATCGAAATGCAGCGCAATGGCGAGCGCTATGCCTTCCTGCGCTGGGGCCAGAGCGCTTTCGACAACTTCAGCGTGGTTCCGCCGGGTACCGGCATCTGTCACCAGGTCAACCTGGAATACCTGGGGCGCACGGTCTGGACCCGCGAAGCCGACGGGCGCACCTACGCATTCCCCGACACCCTGGTCGGCACGGATTCGCACACCACCATGATCAACGGCCTGGGCGTGCTCGGTTGGGGCGTGGGCGGTATCGAAGCAGAGGCGGCTATGCTTGGCCAGCCGGTGTCGATGCTGATTCCAGAGGTGATCGGATTCAAGCTCACCGGCAAGCTGCGCGAAGGCATCACGGCCACTGACCTGGTGCTGACCGTCACGCAGATGCTGCGCAAGAAAGGCGTAGTGGGTAAGTTCGTCGAGTTCTACGGGGATGGCCTGGCCGAGCTGCCCTTGGCCGATCGCGCGACGATCGCCAACATGGCCCCCGAGTACGGTGCGACCTGCGGGTTCTTCCCCGTTGATGAAGTAACCTTGGACTACCTGCGCCTGTCCGGCCGCCCTGAGCAAACCGTCGCCCTGGTCGAGCACTACTGCAAGGCCCAGGGCCTGTGGCGCCTGTCCGGCCAGGAGCCGGTCTTCAGCGATACCCTGGCGCTCGACATGAACGACGTCGAAGCCAGCCTGGCCGGGCCCAAGCGGCCACAGGACCGCGTCGCCCTGGGCGCGGTAAGCCAGGCCTTCGATCACTTCATCGAATTGCAGCCCAAACCGCTGGCCAAGGAAGTGGGCCGCCTGGAAAGCGAGGGCGGCGGTGGCGTGGCCGTGGGCAACGCCGACCTGGCAGGTGAAATCGACTACGACCACGAAGGCCAGACCTACACCTTGCGCGATGGCGCTGTGGTGATCGCGGCGATCACCTCATGCACCAACACTTCCAACCCCAGCGTGATGATGGCAGCAGGACTGGTTGCGAAAAAAGCCCTGGAAAAGGGCCTGCAGCGCAAGCCTTGGGTGAAGACTTCGCTCGCCCCCGGCTCCAAGGTGGTCACCGAGTATTACCAGGCCGCAGGCCTGACACCCTACCTCGATGAACTGGGCTTCGATCTGGTCGGTTACGGCTGCACGACCTGCATCGGTAACTCCGGCCCGCTCGACGAAGCGATCGAAACCGCCATCGGCACGGCCGATCTCACTGTGGCCTCGGTGCTCTCAGGCAACCGCAACTTCGAAGGCCGCGTGCACCCACTGGTCAAGACCAACTGGCTGGCATCGCCGCCCTTGGTGGTCGCCTACGCCCTGGCCGGCAGTGTGCGCGTGGACCTGACCCGTGATGCCCTGGGCACCGGCACGGACGGCCAACCTGTGTATCTGCGCGATATCTGGCCGTCTCAGGCGGAGATTGCCGAGGCGGTGGCCAAGGTCGAAACTCGCATGTTCCACAAGGAATATGCCGAAGTCTTCGCAGGCGATGAGCAGTGGCAAGCCATCGAGGTTCCGCAAGCTGCCACTTACGTCTGGCAGGACGATTCGACGTACATCCAGCATCCACCCTTCTTCGACGACATCGCGGGCCCACTGCCGCCCATCGCCGATATCCACGGCGCCAGGATTCTTGCCCTGCTCGGCGATTCGGTCACCACCGACCACATCTCGCCGGCAGGCAATATCAAGGCCGACAGCCCGGCCGGACGTTACCTGCGCGAGAAAGGCGTGGAGCCTCGCGACTTCAACTCGTACGGCTCGCGCCGCGGCAACCATGAAGTGATGATGCGCGGCACCTTCGCCAACATCCGCATCCGCAATGAAATGCTGGGCGGTGAGGAAGGTGGCAACACCCTCTATGTACCGAGCGGCGAAAAGCTGTCGATCTACGACGCCGCCATGCGCTATCAAGCCGAAGGCACGCCGCTGGTGGTGATCGCCGGTCAGGAGTACGGCACAGGCTCCAGTCGCGACTGGGCGGCCAAGGGCACCAACCTGCTTGGCGTCAAGGCGGTACTGGCACAGAGCTTCGAGCGCATTCACCGCTCCAACCTGGTGGGCATGGGGGTGCTGCCGCTGCAGTTCAAGGCCGGCAACGACCGCAAGCAGCTGGGCCTCACCGGTAAGGAGCGTATCGATGTGCTAGGGCTGGACGGCGCGCAGATCAAACCGGGAATGACCCTCCCCTTGCGCATTACCCGCGAAAGCGGCCAGCAAGAAGAGATCGAAGTGCTGTGCCGGATCGACACGCTCAACGAAGTGGAATACTTCAAGGCAGGTGGCATCCTGCACTACGTGCTGCGGCAAATGATCCAAGGCTGAGTAGGCCTCGGGTTGGCAAGGATCGAGCGGCGCTCATGCGCCGCTCGATCTGCTTCTAAATGTTTCAAAATGCAACGATCGTGCACGTAAAAATCTTTACTAATTACGCCAGACTGGATGATGGCCAGTTGCCTTAGATCAACGCCGGCAAATATCCATTCAACAAAGCGTTCATGATGCCGATATCAGTGGAAAGCCTTGCGGATTGCGGACTACTGAGCTCATGCGTAACAACCAGCCGATTACCCAGAGGGAACGGACTTTCCCTGCCCACCAACGGTTGATCTCCACCACCAATGCCAAAGGTGTGATCACCTACTGCAACGATGCCTTCGTGGAAATCAGCGGCTTCACCCGTGAAGAGCTGACTGGCGCGCCGCACAACCTGGTGCGCCACCCGGATGTGCCGACCGCCGTGTTCGCCCACATGTGGCAAACCCTCAAGCAAGGCTTGCCCTGGATGGGCATCGTCAAGAACCGGTGCAAGTCCGGCGATCATTACTGGGTCAACGCCTATGTCACGCCGATCTTCGAAAACAGCCAGGTAGTGGGCTTCGAATCGGTGCGGGTCAAGCCCAGCGCCGAGCAGATCCGCCGCGCCGAAGCACTGTACCAGCGCCTCAACCAGGGCAAGACCGCGGTGCCGCGCCGCGATCGCTGGCTGCCGGTGCTGCAGGACTGGCTGCCGTTCATCCTCATCAGCCAGATCGGCTTTCTCATCGGCAATTGGCTTGGACACTCATGGGGCTTTGCCTTGGCCGCCGCCCTGTCGGTGCCGCTGGGCCTGCTCGGTCTGGGTTGGCAACAGCGTGGCCTCAAACGCCTGCTTCGCCTGGCCGAACAAACCACCTCCGATCCACTGATCGCACAGATGTATACCGACAGCCGCGGGGTGCAGGCACGTCTAGAGATGGCCATGCTGAGCCAGGATGCACGGATGAAAACCTGCCTCACCCGCCTGCAGGACAGCGCCGAGCACTTGAGCGAGCAGGCGCGTCAGTCCGATGTGCTGGCGCACCAGAGCTCTTCGGGGCTGGAGCGCCAACGTGTGGAAACCGAACAGGTTGCCGCCGCGGTCAATCAGATGGCCGCCACCACCCAGGAAGTGGCCAACCACGTCCAGCGCACGGCCGATGCCACCCAGGAGGCCAACCGCCTGACCAGTCAAGGCCGCCAGATCGCCGGTGAAACCCGCGAAGCCATCGAGCGCTTGTCGACGGCAGTAGGTGAAACCGGGCAAACCGTCACCCAACTGGCCAAGGACAGTGACGAAATCGGCGGCGTTGTCGATGTGATCAAGGGCATTGCCGACCAGACCAACCTGCTGGCGCTGAACGCCGCCATCGAAGCGGCACGCGCCGGCGAAATGGGCCGCGGCTTCGCGGTGGTCGCCGACGAAGTGCGCCAACTGGCCCAACGCACCGCCGAATCGACCGGGCAGATCCACGGCCTGATCGCCAAGTTGCAGCAAACCGCCAACAACGCGGTGCAGACCATGGAATCGGGGCACCGTCAGGCACAGGAAGGGGTCGATCGGGTGATGCAGGCGGACCAGGCGCTGGCCGGTATCAGTGACGCCGTCGCCAATATCACCGACATGGCTACCCAGATCGCGGCGGCGACCGAAGAGCAGACCGCCGTGGCCGACGAGATCAGCCGCAACATCAGTACCATCGCCGATCTCGCCGACCAGACCGCCGAGCAGGCGCAGCACTCGGCGCAGCTCAGCGAAGCGCTGACCAGCACTGCGGGCACCCAGTACTCGCTGGTGGAGCGTTTCAACCGCTGATCGGCGCAGTAACGCAAAACGGCCCTGTCGCTCTAGCGTGCGCGACAGGGCCGTTTTCTTTTACCAGTCCAAAGACAGTTCGCTTTGAAAAAACCGGGGCGCGCCGCTCAGCGGATCCTCGAAC
Organism: Pseudomonas sp. SMSB3; assembly: GCF_052041965.1. NCBI lineage: Bacteria > Pseudomonadati > Pseudomonadota > Gammaproteobacteria > Pseudomonadales > Pseudomonadaceae > Pseudomonas > Pseudomonas sp. SMSB3. The sequence goes on from NZ_JBKGGV010000008.1 coordinate 89,914, forward strand.
GACAAGCTGTGGGCCAACAGCTTCAGCGGGTTGTGGTAGTCGTCCTGCGGTGTATCGAGCAATTGCGGATAAAACGGATCGTTACAGATCGCCGCCCCCAACGCCGCCATATGCACGCGCAACTGATGGGTTTTGCCGGTAATTGGCGACAGCCCGTAGCGCCACAGATCGCCGTTCTTCTCCAGCACGCGCGCTACCGTTTCGCTATTGACCGCACCCACTGTCTCCTGCATGCGGAAAAACGGCTCGCCATGCACCAGTCGGCTCTTGTGCACCAGCGGAAAAGTCAGCTGGTTCAGGGCCGGGGCGATTGCCTGATAGTGTTTATCGATGCGCCGCTGCGGGAACAATTGTTGATAGGCGCTGCGCGTCTGCGGGTTGGCGGAAAACAGCACCAGGCCGGCCGTGTGCCGATCGATACGGTGCAGCGGCACCAGGTGCGGGTTATCCAGGCGCTTGATCAGTCGGCGCAACAGCGTCTGCTCGACATATTCGCCGCTTGGCGTGACCGGCAGGAAATGCGGCTTGTCGGCAACTACCAGGTGCTCATCGGCATGCAGGATGCGTTCTTGCACGGGGATCGGCCGTTCGTTGGGCACCTCACGAAAGTAATGCAGGCGCATGCCACGCCGGTACGGTAGATCCGGGGCTATCGCCTGACCGTGGGCATCGAGCACCTTGCCGCGGGCGAAACGGTCGAGCCATTGGCCCCGCTCGATGGCCTTGAAATGATCGCACAGGCAGTCGAGCACCGTGGCCCAGTGACCGGGCGGCAGGCACACGGTGCTGGCTTGCTGATGGGCGGGGTCGAAAGGCGCAGTCATGGCGAGGCTCGAACGGTCAAAGCCGGGATTATCCTTCAACCCCGGCCCGTCAGCCAGCCTCGGCGAGACGCTCGCAGTGCGCCTTCAACCAGCGCAGCACTTGCACGGCCTCCCAACGGTTGGGGTCGTACAAGGCATACACCAGGCCCTGGTAGCCCACCACGTCCAGCCCCCGGTGATACCCAGCGCGCTGGAACAAGGCTTCGATCTCGGCGAAGCAGGTGTTGAAATGTACCTTGCCGAAGGGCGTGCGATCGTCGGTCACCAGGCCTTCGAGGCGCAATTCCAGCACCGCGTCGCACACCCGTTCGACCGGCATGCGGTTGACGCTGTACTTGAGTTGCTCGACGTTGAGCATGGGTTTCACCTCGATACTGTATTTATATACAGCATACGAACGCGATCGGGTGGCGTCAATCGCGCGCATGCTCATTGCAACCCCGGCAGGTAGCCAGTGCCCGCGCGAAGGGTGAGTACCTGGCGGCGAGCCCCGGTGGGCACCACGGAAAGATGAACCCAGCGGTCGTACTCTAGAATGAGCTGGTCAAACGCCAGGTCGCTTTCGCTGACCGCCTTGACGACGTCGCGACAGCTCACTCCGACAACCGTGAAGTCTGCCGCAAGGCCGCGCAGATGCTGGCTGCTCGCTGACCCGCCAACGCGCGCGTTGACAGCCGCGCTGCGGTAACCGCTGTTGATGATGATGGGGCGACCGAACAACGCCCGAACCTGCTCGAGGGCCTGGCAAAGCAGGCGCAGATTGTCCATCGCTGCAGGCGTTGGTTGGTTATCGAGCCCTTCCCTTGCAGCGACTTGCGAGGTGATGAGTTCTTCCAGAGTGAAATGCGGCGTGATCAACATGACGAACCTCTCGATGACGGTGCGTGGGCCGATGAACATTCATCGGCCGGCCATCATCGCCAAGGCATCTGCTCGATGCAGGAGGGCCAGGCTTCCTCCGGCAGTTACGGCGCGAGAAACGCCACCACCTGCTCGGCGTCGAACGGCCAGAGCAACTCGGCCGAGGTGTCCGTGCGGCGCAGCACCGGAATGATCAGGCCATAGCGCTCGACCAGCGCCTGATCCTCGGCAATGTCGACCAGCTCGATCAGCAGGCCGCGATCGACGAAAGGCATCAGCACCGCTTCGGCCACTTCACACAGGTGGCACCCGAGCGTGCCGTACAGTTGGCATTCAGGCAGCATGGGCAGGGCTCGCTGTACGCAGAGGAAAGCCCATTCTAAGTCCCCAGTGGCCGTTCTGCACGCATGCAGGTCAATCCTGGCTAGTGGCGCCAATGCGGTGCAAGGACAAGTCGGCACCCTGGAATTCCTGTTCATGGCTCAGGCGCAGACCGTGCACGCGACGAATCACACCATAGACCGCGAAACCACCGCCCAAGGCGACGCCGACACCCGCCAGGCTACCCAGCAGCTGACTGATCAGACTGACGCCGCCCATGCCACCGAACGCGGTCTGCCCGAACACCCCGCAGGCGATACCACCCCACAGGCCGCACAGCCCGTGCAGCGGCCACACCCCCAGCACATCGTCGATCTTCCAGCGATTTTGCGCAGCGGTGAAGCTCCAGACGAACAGCACCCCCGCCACCAGCCCAGTGGCCAGCGCGCCGAGCGGGTGCATGATGTCGGAGCCGGCGCAAATCGCCACCAGCCCGGCCAGCGGGCCGTTGTGCAGGAACCCTGGGTCGTTGCGCCCGGCCAGCAGGGCGGCCAGGGTGCCGCCGACCATGGCCAGCAGCGAGTTGATCGCGACCAGGCCGCTCACCCCCTGCAGGGTTTGCGCGCTCATCACGTTGAAGCCGAACCAGCCGATGATCAGAATCCACGAGCCCAACGCCAGGAACGGAATGCTCGAAGGCGCAAAGGCCACCAGCCGACCATCACGGTAGCGCCCGCGTCGCGCGCCCAGCAGCAGCACTGCGGCCAGCGCCAGCCAGCCGCCCATGGCATGCACCACCACCGAGCCTGCAAAGTCGTGGAACGGTGCGCCGAAGCGCGCTTGCAGCCAACCCTGCAGTCCAAGGTTGCCGTTCCATACCACGCCTTCGAAGAAGGGATAGATGAACGCCACGATCAGCGCTGTCGCGCACAGCTGCGGAGCGAACCGCGCGCGCTCGGCGATGCCGCCGCTGATGATGGCCGGAATGGCGGCGGCAAAGGTGAGCAGAAAGAAGCATTTGACCAGGGCGTAGCCGTGATCGCTCGCCAACTGCGCAGCGGGGGCCAAGAAGTTCACGCCGTAGGCGATCCAGTAGCCGACAAAGAAGTAGACCAGCGCTGAAATGGCGAAGTCGCTGAGGATTTTCGACAACGCATTGACTTGGTTCTTGTGGCGCACAGTGCCCACTTCCAGGAAGGCGAAGCCGGCATGCATGGCGAGCACCAGAATGGCGCCCATCAGGATGAACAGGGTATTGGAGCTGTGGACCAGGGAGTCCATTGCGCTGTGAGCGGTATCCATCGAGTGGCAGGCCTATTCAAAAAAGCACCAGGACAGTTCAAGACCCAGCATCCCTGCACCGCTTCGGTGCCAACCGTACCCCGGCTTCGAACAGCGCGGCACAGCCTGCCTGGTTTTTTCTTGGGTTTGTCGAGGATTGAGTTAATGTTTATGGGTGTCGCCCCGGTTCTGCGCCCCTCATCGGCGCAGCGCCGCACGGTATGCCCCGCGTTGTGGCATCAGGCAGTAGCAAGGCGCGTACCAGTGCTGCCAATGAACCTTCCAGACGCTGGGTTACTCGAACTACCTACACACATAAACAGGGAGAGGCCCATGGCCAGCAAATCGGCAAAGAATGCGCAGGAAATTTTGATGGCTGACTTCCAGGCCCTGGTTCGCGACACCGAAAAGCTCTTGGCCGACACCGCCAACCTGGCGGGTGATCAGGCCGAAGAGCTGCGCGCCCAGGTGCACGAGCGCCTGAACCAGGCCCGGGAAACCCTGCAGGTCACTCAGGAATCGCTGCGCGAGCGCGGTCAGGCAGCGTTGAGCGATGCAGAACAGTACGTCCAGGAAAAACCCTGGCATGCCATTGGTATCGCGGCCGGCGTCGGCCTGCTGATTGGCCTGCTGGCCAATCGGCGCTGAGGAGTTGCCATGGACAATCACAGCATGGGCACCGGCGCCACGGGCAAACGCCTAGGCGCGGCACTGCTGGGGCTGCTGCACAGCCACATCGAACTGTTTGGCATCGAGTTGCAGGAGCAGAAGGGGCGGACCTTGCGTCTGCTCTTGTTCGCAGGTCTGGCACTGGTGTTCGCACTGTTGCTGCTGACAGCACTCTCCGGCCTGTTGCTGGTGCTGTTGTGGGACAGCTACCGCCTGGCCGGGATCGCTGGCTTGTGTGTCTTCTACAGCCTGGCGGCGCTCTATTGCGGCATGCGCCTCAAATCGGCCGTATTCGACGAATCGTCACCGTTCAGCTCGACCCTCGAAGAGCTGGCCAAGGACCGGGAGCGCCTGTTGCCATGAACCTGCCTGACCTACCCACCACCCGCAATCCACGCGAGCTGCGCAAGGCATTGCTGCGTTTGCGCATGGAGATGCACCGTCAGGAAGTGCGCCACGAGACGGGCCAGTTGCTGCAGCCATTGCACAGACTGCGCGGCATGGGCAACTCGCTGCATGGCGGCCTGGGCATCAAGCACGGCCCGTTATGGGGCATTGGCGCCGTGCTGGCGATGGGTTTTTTCACCGGTAAAGGCGTGCGCAGCGGCAAGCTGGGTCGCATGGCCAAGCTGGGCGCGACATTGCTGCCTTTGGTACGCCTGTATCTGCAAGGCACCCGCCATCGCTGACGCTTGCACCGGCCCTGTTTCAACCGGGCCGGTTACGCCCCCGCCCTTGCGCCTCCGTGTATCGCGCGGGAAGCTATAGCTTTCGATCGACAGGAGACAGCGTCTTGGATTGGGACACCCTGCTGACCCGCGAACGCCTGGGCAAAGCGCTGTACAGCGCCGATGAGCTAGGCCGCAGCCCTTTTCACAAAGACCATGACCGCATCATCTTTTCCGGGGCCTTTCGCCGCCTGGGCCGCAAGACCCAGGTGCATCCGGTTACCAGCAACGATCACATCCATACACGCCTGACCCACTCCCTGGAAGTCAGCTGTGTCGGCCGTTCCCTGGGCATGCGGGTGGGCGAGACGCTGCGCGACAGCCTCCCGCAATGGTGTGAACCCAGCGACCTGGGGATGATCGTGCAGTCGGCGTGCCTGGCCCACGACATCGGCAATCCGCCGTTCGGGCATTCCGGTGAAGATGCCATCCGCCATTGGTTCCAGCAGGCTGCCGGGCGCGGCTGGCTGGACGACATGCTCGACCATGAACGCGCCGATTTTCTCAACTTCGAAGGCAACGCCCAGGGTTTTCGGGTGTTGACGCAGCTTGAATACCATCAGTTCGATGGCGGAACTCGGCTGACGTACGCCACGCTCGGCACCTACCTCAAATACCCTTGGAGCGCCCGCCATGCCGACGCGCTGGGCTACAAGAAACACAAGTTCGGCTGCTATCAGAGCGAACTGCCGCTGCTCGAGCAGATCGCTGACAAGCTCGGCTTGCCGCTGCTCGAGGACCAACGCTGGGCCCGCCACCCGCTGGTGTATCTGATGGAAGCGGCCGATGACATCTGCTATGCCCTGATCGACCTGGAAGACGGCCTGGAGATGGAGTTGCTGCACTACAGCGAAGTCGAGGCGCTGTTGCTCGACCTGGTCGGCGACGACTTGCCGGAGACCTACCGGCAACTCGGCCCTCACGAGTCACGCCGGCGCAAGCTGGCGATCCTGCGCGGCAAGGCGATCGAGCACCTGACCAACGCGGCTGCCCAGGCTTTCGTCGAGCAGCAAACGGCGCTGCTCAGCGGCCAACTGAGCGGCGACCTGGTCGAGCACATGCACGGCCCCGCCAAGCGTTGCGTGCTGCAAGCCAAGGACATGGCGCGCAACAAGATCTTTCAAGACAAACGCAAGACGTTACACGAGATCGGCGCCTACACCACGCTGGAGATTCTCCTCAACACCTGTTGTGGAGCGGCGCTGGAGCAACACGGCGGGCGTACCCCCTCGTTCAAGAGCCGGCGTGTGCTCGACCTGATCGGCAACAGTGCACCCAAACCGAGCGATTCGCTGTACACCGCCTTCTTGCGCATGATCGACTTCATCGCCGGCATGACCGACAGCTACGCCAGTGAGATGGCGCGAGAGATGACCGGCCATAGCGGGCCGACCTGACTCAAGCAGCATCGCCCAGCGCCGGATCGGGCGATGCTACCTCAGCCCTAGGAAGCTTCCTACAAAGTTATGCGTATTAATAAACGGAAACTAAACACACAAACAAAAAGTTACCAAAAGACCTTTGACAGCGATGTAATTTCTTACACTTCCCCTTCTAACTGCGCGTGAGCTGTAAGCCGTTTCCCATATAGAGCCAATACCCGCTTCACGCCCCCTCCTCGTCCCACAACTGCGGTAAGGTGCGACCTGCATCGGCCACTTGCCGCAGGGAACTTGAGCATGAACACTGTATTTATCGTAGATGACCACCCAGTCATTCGCCTGGCTGTCCGCATGTTGCTGGAGAATCAAAATTACAAGGTCGTCGGCGAAACGGACAACGGCGTGGACGCCATGCAGCTGATTCGCGAAGCCCAGCCAGACCTGGTGATCCTGGACATCAGCATCCCCAGGCTTGACGGCCTGGAGGTATTGGCGCGCTTCCATGCCATGGACCTACCTCTCAAGATCCTGATCCTCACGGCGCAGGCGCCGGCATTGTTCGCGGTGCGCTGCATGCACTCCGGCGCGGCGGGCTACGTCTGCAAGGAAGAGGACCTCAGTGAACTGCTCAGCGCCATCAAGGCGGTGCTCGCCGGTTACAACTATTTCCCTAGCCAGGCCATTCACCCAACCCATGAAACAGCAGACGCCGACCTGCGATTGTTCCGACTGGTTAATGACCGCGAACTAATGGTATTGCAATTATTTGCCCAGGGACGGACTAACCAGCAGATTGCCAAGGGCATGTTCCTGAGTAACAAGACCGTGAGCACCTACAAAAAGCGGCTCATGCAAAAACTCGAGGTCGACAACTTAGTCGACCTGATTGAAATGGCAAAACGTAACGCGTTGGTCTGAGGCACACGATGGTAAAGCTGTTTTCCGCATTGATAATTGCCTTGGCACTCACCTGCAATCTGGCCCAGGCCTCGACTCACGACGTCACCCCGCACACGCTGCTGGCCCGCTCATCAGCGCTGCCTTCGAACCCCAAGCTCAGCGAACCCCAGCGCGAGTGGCTGCGCACGCGCAAGGCACTGGTGCTGGGCACTTCGGCGCCTGACTACCCGCCCTTCGACATCACCAGTGGGAGCCAGGTCTATCAAGGCCTCACCGCTGAGTATGCAAGCCTCATCGGCAAGGCGTTGAACCTGCCGGTGCAAGTGCTGCGCTATCCCAGTCGACAAGCCGCCGTGCAAGCGCTCAAACGCGGCGAAATCGACCTTTTAGGTAGCGCCAACGGCTACGAAGCCGCCAGCGAAGGACTGGCGCTGTCGCATCCCTATGCAGTCGATCAACCGGTCCTGGTTACCCGCGAGGACGAACAACGGCCACTCAACCAGGGCCTTGAAGGCCTGCGCCTGGGCATGCTGTACCATTACCTGCCGCGCGAAGAGGTACGCAGGATCTACCCCAAGGCCGAGCTGCTGGCGTTCGGCTCCTCGACCCAAGCGCTCAATGCCGTGGCATTCGGCCAGGCCGATGTGTTCATCGGCGACACCATCTCTACCCATTACCAACTCAACCGAGGCCATCTGCCCCGCTTGCGCATGGCCAGCTTTGGCCAGCATGAGAGTTTCGGCTTCAGTTTTGCCATGCGCGCCGATGACGTGCTGCTCAGGGAGGTAGTCAATGCCACTCTCGATCGCCAGTCCGGCGCCGTGCGCGCCAGTATCTTCAAGCGCTGGAGCGCTGGCGGCGACCTGCTGCTGAGCGAGCGCACGCTGCACCTGGACACGCAGGAGCAGCAGTGGCTGGTCAAGCACCCGGTGATGCGCGTAGCCATCGACGAAACGGCGGCGCCGCTTTCGTTTTTCGACAGCAACGGCCACTTTCGCGGCATCACCGCCGACTTGCTGGACCTGATCCGCCTGCGCACCGGGCTGCGCTTCGAGATCCAGCGCGCCAGCGGCATCGCCGACATGCTCGGGCAGCTCGAAGACGGCCGGGTCAACATGATCGCCGCGCTGTCCAGCGACGGCCTCGGCGACAGAGGCTTGCGCCTGAGTCGACCGTACCTGGAGAGCCCGCAGGTGTTGGTCACACGGGTAAAAGATCAAGCCTATGGCGCCCTGGAGCTACTGCAGGGGCGGCGCATCGCCATCTCCCGCTATAGCAACCTTGGCGAACTGCTGACCAGCCGTTACCCGGGTATCGGCTGGATCGAAACCGAAAGCCCGTTCTATTCGGTCGCGCTGCTCAACAGCGGCGCGGTGGACGCGGTCATTACCCCGTTGATCGACGCCAATCACGCGCTGGCCGGCAACCCCGATCTGATCATCCGCAGCACCGTCGGCAGCGAGCCTGCCAATTTCGCCATGGCGACCACCGAGCAGCACACGGCATTGGGCTCGATCCTCGACAAGGCGCTGCTGAGCATTTCCCCCGAAGAACTGGGTGTGATCAACAACCGCTGGCGCGGCTACGATGGCCACGAGGACAGCAGTTGGCTGGGCCTGCGCCGCCTGATCCTGCAAGTGCTGCTCGGCAGTGGCCTGCTGTTGCTGCTGGCCTTGCTCTGGAATGCGCGCCTGCGCGGGCAGATTCGCCAGCGCCAGCGTGCCGAGCGGGCACTGAGCGACCAGCTGGCGTTCATGAGCACGCTGCTCAATGGCACGCCGCATCCGATGTACGTGCGCGATCGCCAGGGCCTGCTGCAAAGCTGCAACGCCAGCTACCTGGAAGCCGTGCAAGCCAGTCTCGACCAGGTGATCGGCAAACCGGTGGCGCAACACGCCTTCGCCAGCCCGGCGAACAACCGCCAGATCCAGGCCGATTACGAGCAGGTCATGGCCGATGGTATGCCGCTGATCATCGACCGTCCGTTGCAGCTCAAAGACGGCGAGATCACCATTTACCACTGGATCCTGCCCTACCACGACTCGCTGGGCGAAGTGCAAGGCATCATCGGCGGCTGGATCGATATCACCGATCGGCGCAAGCTGGTGCAGGATCTGCGCGAAGCCAAGCGCCTGGCCGATGACGCCAACCGCGCCAAGAGCACCTTCCTGGCCACCATCAGCCATGAGATTCGCACCCCCATGAACGCCGTCATCGGCATGCTCGAACTGGCTGTCAGACGCGCCCGCGAGGGTCAGGTCGATATAGCTTCGCTGGACGTCGCGCACCAGTCGGCCAGCGACCTGCTGGGCTTGATCGGCGACATCCTGGACATCGTGCGCATCGAGTCAGGGCATTTGTCGCTCACGCCGCAAGCCGTCGACCCTGCAGCTCTGGTGGAGTCGGTTGGCCGCGTGTTCGACGGCCAGGCGCGGCAGAAGGGCCTGACCCTCAACCTGTGCATCAATCCGGACACACGCACTCACGTGCTGCTCGACCCACTGCGCTTCAAGCAGATTCTGTCCAATCTGATCAGCAACGCCATCAAGTTCACCGAACACGGCCAGGTGCAGGTAAGCCTGGGCCTGCGCGAAGCAGGCGCGGGTCTGCCGAGTACATTGGAGCTGGAGGTTCGCGACAGCGGCATCGGCATTGATGATGACGATCTGCAGCGCGTGTTCAATCCTTTCGTACAGGCCAATCCCAACAGCCAGGGCGCACGCGCGGGTACAGGGCTGGGGCTGGCCATCTGCCGCAGCCTCAGCGAGATGATGGGTGGGAACCTGGCCATCAAGAGCGTTGCGCAATTCGGCACACGGGTACAGCTGACGCTACCCGTGGAACGCGTCGCCCCGCCGACCGTGACGGATCCAGACATTGAGGAGATCGAGGCTCCGTCTGCCGAGCTCAGGGTATTGGTCGTCGACGACCATCCGGCCAACCTCATGTTGATGGCCCAGCAACTGGGCTACCTAGGCCTGACCCACGCCAGTGCCAGCGATGGCCGGGAAGGCTTGCACAAATGGCGACAAACAGCCTTCGACGTGCTGATCCTCGATTGCAGTATGCCGCACATGAGCGGCTACCAGCTGGCCACCGCCGTACGCAGCGAGGAGCGGCAAAAGGGTCGGGCGCGCTGCGTGATCCTAGGGTACACGGCCAATGCGCAACCGGAAGTGCGCCAGCGCTGTCTCGCTGCGGGCATGGATGACTGCCTGCTCAAGCCCATCAGCCTGCGTACGCTCAGCCAGCACCTTGCCAAGGTCGCACCGCAGCGCAAGCGCGCGACTGGCGCACCGATCAACCTGGCAGGCTTGGCCAGTATCGTTGGCCACGATCCACACAACCGCAGGTATTTCCTGGCCGCCGCTCACGCCAGCCTCGGTGAGGACTTGAGCACCCTCATGCGCCTGGACCCTGAGCAGCAAGCAGCGCAGATCCGTGAGCAGGCACACAAGATCCTCAGCGCGGCACGCGTGCTGGAGGCGAAGAAGCTGATGACAGTCTGTGAGGCTTTCGAGAACGAGCAACTGTCCGTGCAGCGACTAAAGCTGCTGCGACAGGCGTTGGCACGGCACATGCGCCGCGTGGAGAAAGCGCTGGCCGAGGAACTGGCCCAGGCTTGAACGAGCGACGCCCGCGCAGGGCGTCGCTCATGTGCATCAGGAAGCCGGGTTGATCGGCTTTTCCGGATACCAGGCATCGAGCAGCGGGCTGACTTCAATGCTGGTCAGCTCGCTACGGCCTTTGAGCCAGGCTTCAACGGCAGCGCGTTGCTCTTCGCTGACCGAGCCACGGTTGGCCAGGCAGACCAGACCAAAGTCATCGCCGCCGACGTAGTCCAGGCCGTTGGCGTCCATGGCTTCAGCCAGGAACGCGTCGAGGAAGGCATCGATGGCTTCGTCGGACAAGTCTTCCTTGAAACCCAGGTTCAGTTCGAAACCCAGCTCCTGGAATTCATCGACGCAGAGTTTCTTGCGCAGACGACGGGAACGGTTGGTAGCCATGAAACAATCCTCTTAAGTAATAACGCGCGGCACTTTACCAGTTTCCACGCTACAAAGGCGCTTTTCCGTCGAACGTGGCGCATGTAGGGTGCGCTTGGGGCATAATGCGCTCTATATTTCGTACTGGGGTGATCATCTCTTACAGCCCCAATGTCATTTTCCCTCGTCCGTAGGGCATCCAATTCTTATGATCAAAAAGCTCCGCCCCCTCGTTCTCGCCAGCCTGTTGCTACCGCTGGCCATGGCCAGCCACGCGGCCCCCGTCAACACCAGCCTGCCGCCAAAGGTTCAGCAGGCATTGAAGGCCAACAAGCTGCAGGACAACGCCCTGTCGCTGGTGATGCTGCCACTCAACGGCCCGGGTACCGCGACGGTGTTCAATGCCGATGTATCGGTCAACCCTGCCTCGACCATGAAGCTTGTCACCACCTACGCCGCGCTCGAACTGCTGGGGCCGACGTTCCAGTGGAAAACCGAGTTCTACACCGATGGCACCCTGAGCAACGGTGTCCTCAATGGCAACCTCTACCTCAAGGGCGGCGGCGACCCCAAGCTGAACATGGAAAAGCTCTGGCTGCTGATGCGTGATTTGCGCGCCAACGGCGTACGCACCGTGACCGGCGACCTGGTGCTGGACCGCAGCCATTTCGTGCAGCCCAACCTGCCCCAGTTCAACGACGACGGCGGGGACGTCAACAAGCCGTTCCTGGTCAAACCCGACTCGCTGATGGTCAACCTCAAGGCCCTGCGTTTCGTCACCCGCAACGACGGCGGCAAGGTCACCGTGGCGGTCGAACCGCCGATCGCCAGTATTCGTGTCGATAACCAGGTCAAAGCCGTGGCGTCCAAGCAATGCAGCGGCGATGTGCGCTACAACCCGGTGCCGCAAGCCGATGGCGTCACCGTCACAGTCACAGGCCAGCTCGGCGACGGCTGCAACTCGCAGACCTACTTGTCGCTGCTCGACCACCCGACCTACGCCGCCGGCGCAGTGCGCGCAATCTGGAACGAGCTGGGCGGCAGCATTCAGGGCCGTGACCGTATCGAGAACGTTCCAAAAGGCACGCGCCTGCTGGCCCGGGCATTCTCCCCAGACCTGGTCGAAGTGATCCGCGACATCAACAAATACAGCAACAACACCATGGCCCAGCAGTTGTTCCTGAGCCTTGGCGCGCAGTTCCGTACCGACGCCGACGGCGACGATGCCCGCGCGGCCCAGCGGGTAGTGCGCCAGTGGCTGGCCAAGAAAGGCATCACGGCACCGCATCTGGTAATGGAAAATGGCTCCGGCCTGTCGCGCGCCGAACGGGTCAGCACCCGCGAGATGGCGGCGATGCTGCAAGCGGCGTGGAACAGCAAGTACTCGGCCGAATTCATCAGTTCGATGCCGCTGGTGGGCATGGACGGCACCATGCGCAAGCGGCTCAAGCGCACCGCCATGACCGGTGAAGGGCACATCAAGACCGGCACCCTCAACACCGTGCGCGCCATTGCAGGTTTCAGCCGCGACAGCAACGGCAACACCTGGGCGGTGGCGGCGATTCTCAACGATCCCAAGCCCTGGGGCGCCGGCCAGGTGCTCGATCAGGTGCTGCTGGAGCTGTATCGCCAGCCGAAGCTGAACAACGGTGCCACCGCAGCCGCGCAATGAACCGGGGCTAGCCGACAGCGGCCCTTGAATGCGCGGCGGTCGCGCACACAAGTCCGCTCAGCTCAGTTCAGCTCCGCCTCGACTCGGTCGCGCCCGGCTTGCTTGGCGGCGTACACGCCGGCATCGGCGCGCAGCAGCAGCGCATCGGCGCCCTCCCCTGGGCGCCAGCCGGCCACGCCGAAACTGGCGGTGACCTCGCCGACACCTTCTATCGGAACGCCGCGTACGCTCTGCCACAGTTCCATGGCCAACAGCCGCGCCTGTTCGGCGCTGCTGCCGGGACACAACACCATGAATTCCTCGCCGCCCAAGCGGCAGAACACATCGGTGCGGCGCAGTCGCTGGGTGATACGTTCACACAAGCGGCGCAGCACCAGGTCACCGGCAGCATGACCATACTGGTCGTTGATGCGCTTGAAGTGGTCGATATCGAACATGATCACCGCCAGATCCTGCGTATCGCGCTGGGCGCGGTCGAGTTCGACCTTCAGTCGCTCCTGGAAATAGCGGCGGTTATGGATGCCGGTCAGCGCATCGGTCACCGACAACGCGCGCAGTTCCTCCTCGACATCCTTCAGATCGGTGATATCGGTCAAGTAGCCGTGCCAGAGCGTGCAGCCGTTCTCGCCAAGCTCCGGTGTGGCTTCGCCGCGTACCCAACGCAAGCCGGCACGCGGCAGGCATACGCGATACTCCTCGCGCCAGGGCGTGAGGTGCTCGGCTGAATAGCGTATCGAACGCTGGACCTGTTCCAGGTCATCGGGATGAATCCGCTCCGAGACCACCGCAGCATCCTCGCGCAGCCGCTGCAGGTCGATCTCGTAGATGTCGTACAGCCCGGCGCTGGCGTAGGGGAAACAGACATGCCCGTCGGCGTCGAGCTGGTACTGATAGATGCCGCCCGGCACCTCGGCACTGAGTTTCTCCAGCAGGCGATCACGCAGGGCGAGCGCTTCGAGGACGCGGCGACGCTCGGTTACATCGATGCAGATCGCCAGGTAGCCGACCCACAGCCCTTGCTCATCGATGACCGCAGTCACCAGCATATTGGCCAGCAACTGCGTGCCGTCGCGGCGCACCAGGGTCCACTCGCTAGGCTCGCCACCGCTGCGCTGGATATTTTCGGCGAACATCGCCTGGCCGGCGGCGATGGTGCAGCCGAAGCGCTCGCTCAGGGCGCGGGCGCGCAGACTGAGCTCATCGGGCAGCAGCAACTGCTCGAGCTTCAGCTGCCCGATCGCTTCGCTGGCCGTATAGCCCAACATGCGCTCGGCACCGGCATTGAAGGTGCTGACCACGCCCTTGAGGTTGGTCGCGATGATCGCGACCTGCGTGGCGGCATCCAGCACGCTGCGCAGCTGCCCGTGGGTTTCACGCAGCGAATGTTCGCTGACGCGCAACTGCCGGGTGCGTTGTTCGACCAGGGTCATGGCCCGCTGGCGCTGGCTGAACAGACTGTACAGCAGCACGCTCAACAGCAGGCTCAAGAGCCCGCCAAGCAGGCCGACGCTCAGCGCCGCCGTGGACCGGTTGGCCTGCACGAATGCCTGGCTTGGGCGAATATCGACTTGATACTGATGGTCAGCCAGGTGCAGCAACTGACTGCTGAGCATGGGCAGCGGCGCAATGGGGTTGCCTGAATCGAACAGGACTTCCCCGCCTTGAGCGCCGCTCGGGTCGGTGATGCGCACCACCAGGTTGTCATTGGCCGGGATGGGCAGGTCTTCGGTGACCAGTTGGCGCATGTTGAGCAGGCCCATGACATACCCGCCTGGCGTCTGCGTCACTGGGGTCGCAGGGAATACCGGAGCGACCATCAACAGTCCACGTACATGCAGCGGCGCGACATCCAGCAGATCGATCGGCACCGACACGGCCATGCTACCCGGACGTTGTGCCCGCTGCAGCGTCTGCTCGCGGGCCGACTGGCTGCGCATGTCCAGGCCAAAGGGTTGCAGCTGCGCCGCATCACCTTGGGCGTACAGTACCGGGTAGTAGTGGTCGCGCGCAGGTGCAGGTCGCCAGTGCCCGGCGTCGTCGAGCTCTCGGATCTGGTAGGGCTGGCCCAGCCAGGCACTGGCCTGGCGCTCGAAATCGCCTCGCTGCGCCGCCTCGACCCGCGGCGCCCAGGAATAGGCCTGGGTGCGCTGCAGCAACGGCCGTGCGTAGCCATCGAATTCCGCTGGGGTGATTTCGCTGGAGAAAGTAAAGAAGCGCCGCAAGCCGTCCAGGCGTTGCTCCTGGTCGCCGAAGCGTTCGGCGATCCGGCTGTGGCGTTCGCTGGCCAGCAACTCGAAGCGCTGGCGCAGCTGTTGTTTGTAAAACGCCTGCGCAGCCATGGCCAAGGCCGCCGACAACAGGGCGCCGGCGACCAGCGCCACCAGCGCCACTGCCCAGGCAGCCATCGTCTCGCTGCAGAAACCCAACACCTTCGCACGCACGCCCCACTTCGACATAGATCAATCTCGTCACGTCAGCGTCCTGCGAATTCTCGGGCCCTGAGCTCAGTTATAGCTATTGGCCATTAGCCACGCAATGCGCCTCGTCCAATCAGCGCAGCTGCAGGCGCCAGGCACGGTGGATACGGTTGTTGCGCGCGAAGTCCGGATCCAGGGTCTGCGCGCTGATTTCCTCCACCGCATAGCGCGTGCTGATGTGTTCATCGAGCTGGAACTTGCGGAAATTGTTGGAGAAGTACAGCACTCCGCCCGGCGCCAGACGCGCCATGGCCAGGTCGAGCAACTGGACATGGTCGCGCTGCACATCGAACACGCCTTCCATGCGCTTGGAGTTGGAGAAGGTCGGTGGGTCGATGAAAATCATGTCGTAGCTGTCGCGATGCGCTTCCAGCCAGGCCATCACATCACCCTGCTCCAAGCGATTGCGCTCGGAGAACCCGTTCAGCGCCAAGTTGCGCCGCGCCCAGTCCAGGTAGGTTTTCGACAAGTCGACGCTGGTGGTGCTGCGCGCTCCGCCCTTGGCCGCATGCACGGTGGCCGTGGCGGTGTAGCAGAACAGGTTGAGGAAACGCTTGCCGGCAGCTTCGCGCTGGATACGCATACGCATCGGGCGGTGGTCGAGGAACAGGCCAGTATCGAGGTAGTCGGTGAGGTTGACCAACAGCTTGACGCCGCCTTCGCTGACTTCCTGGAAGCGCCCTTCAGTGGCCTGGCGCTCATACTGGCGGGTACCGCTCTGACGCTCGCGGCGCTTGAGCACCACGCGCTGCGGGTCGATGTTCAAGGCCTGGGGAATGGCCGCCAGGGCATCGAGCAGGCGTGCCTGGGCCTTGTCCGGGTCGATGGATCGCGGCGCAGCATATTCCTGTACGTGGACCCAGTCCTGGTACAGGTCGACCGCCAGGGCATATTCTGGCATGTCGGCATCGTACAGACGGTAGCAGCTGACCTGCTCGCGGCGCGCCCATTTGCCCAATTGCTTAAGGTTCTTCTGCAGGCGGTTGGCGAACATCTGTGCGCCTTCGGAAAGACGTGCCGGCTCGCTGGCCGGCGCGCCCTGTGGACGCTGCTGTGCGTGGTCGCCCTGGTTTTCGCGGCGCTCGCCGGTCACGAACTGGTCGGGCTGCACCTTGAACAGCAACAGCTTGCACGGCAAGGCGCCGTTCCAGAAGGCATATTGCTTGTGGCTGCGAATGCCCATCCGCTTGCCCAGCTCCGGGGCACCGGTGAACACCGCAGCCTCCCAACCCATGCACGCCTGGCGCAGGCGCTCGCCGAGGTTCTGGTAGAGGTACAGCAGGCTGGCTTCATCACCCAGACGCTCGCCGTAGGGCGGGTTGCTGATCACCAGGCCCTTCTGGTTCTGGTCCGGACGCGGCTCGAAGCTGGCCACCTCACCCTGGTAGATCTTGATCCAGTCGGCAAGGCCGGCACGTTCGACGTTGTTGCGCCCTGGCTGGATCAGCCGCGGGTCGGCTTCGTAGCCACGGATCCACAGCGGCGGCTTGGCCAGGCCCGCTTGGGCGCGGGCTTGGGCCTCCTCGAAAACCTTGCGCCAGGTGGCTGGCACGTGGCCCAACCAGGCAGTGAAGCCCCACCGCTCACGCTTGAGGTTGGGCGCGATGTCGGCGGCGATCATCGCCGCCTCCACCAGGAACGTACCCACGCCGCACATCGGGTCCGCCAGCGCCCCGCCCTGCGCGGCCATGCGTGGCCAGCCGGCGCGGATCAGCACCGCCGCCGCCAGGTTTTCCTTGAGCGGCGCGGCACCTTGCTGCAGGCGGTAACCGCGCTGGTGCAGGCTGTGGCCGGACAGGTCGAGGGAGAGGATCGCCTCACCGCGATCCAGGCGCAGGTGCACGCGCACATCCGGGTCGATCTTTTCTACCGAAGGACGCAGGCCTTCGCGGTTGCGCAACTTGTCGACGATGGCGTCCTTGACCTTGAGCGCACCGAAGTGGGTGTTGTCGATGCCCGAGCCATGACCACTGAACTCCACGGCCAGGGTACCGTCGGCGGCGAGGTGATCCGCCCAATCGAGGGCGTGTACGCCATCGTACAGATCGTCGGCGTTTTTCATGGCAAAGCGCTTGAGCACCAGCAACACGCGGTTGGCCAGACGCGACCACAAGCACAGGCGGTAGGCGGTTTCCATATCGGCGACGCCGCGAATGGCCGAGGTGTGCTCGCGTACATCGTCGAGGCCCAGGCCCCGGGCTTCATCAGCGAGCAGGCCTTCCAGGCCTTTGGGGCAGGTAAGGTAGAGTTCGAAACGGTCCGACATGAGTATTCCAGCGCCTTTGGCTTAAAGAGGTGACCAGGCGACGCATCGCCTGACCGATGTTTGCCCGAATGCCCTTTCAACAAGCATTCGAGTGGCTCTGCCTGTGCGTTGAGCAGCAGCAGAGCCGGGCCACCTGATCCATCCGCCGTTTGCCAGGGGGCAAAAACAGCTTAGATCATCAGGCAGTACCAATAATTTCTCGCAGCGACGGTGACAGCGTGACCCTTCGTCGCATTACCTGATATTTCTGCTAGGTAGCACCGACGCTGGCAAAATGACGCCAAGGATCGGCAAACCCCTGTGACAGCGGGACTATCGGTTAATAAGGTTGAGTCGCATTTATTTACTTATCCCCTCACCCTTGGAAAGGTTACGTGCTTATGACAAAACGATCATTCACAGGGTCACTTGCTTTGGTTAGAACTGGGCTCAGGCCGCTTCGCAACGAAACGGCACTTTCAGCCCGCCACGCCGGCAGCGGGCGCTACAACCGGCAGAAAGACTCTGCCCGGCCTCGGAGAGGTCGACGGGACATTACAGTCAACAAGTGAGGGCAACACCCTATGAGAAGACTTAAGCGTGATCCGTTGGAAAGAGCATATTCACGTGGCTACCAATACGGGGTAACCGGCAAATCCCGAGAACTGTGCCCTTTCAATCTTCCTTCTGTTCGCCAAGCCTGGATCAACGGCTGGCGAGAGGGTCGCGGTGATAACTGGGATGGCATGACAGGCACCGCGGGCATCCATAGACTCAACGAAAATCACGCCGTTGGCTGAACGAGGACACTGAATTCGAGTCACCATGCGCGCCCTATCCGGGCGGCGGGCTGCGGCCCAAGGGCCCCTTTTCAGGGGCCCTTTTTATTGCCGCGCTCAGGCCCTTGGCATTGCCGCGATGGCATCCACCGCCTCACGAATCAGCGCCGGCCCCTTGTAGATGAAACCTGAATAGATCTGCACCAGGCTGGCCCCTGCGGCGATTTTCTCAGCAGCGTGGCGACCCTCGGTGATGCCGCCAGCGGCGATGATCGGCAGCTTGCCCGCCAGCTCTGCAGCCAGCACCCTGACGATATGGGTGCTCTTCTGCAATACCGGCGCCCCCGACAGCCCACCGGCCTCCCCGCCCTGTTCCAGCGCTTCGACGCCTTCACGGCCCAGCGTGGTGTTGGTGGCGATAACCGCATCCATTCCCGAGGCCAGCAACGCGCTGGCGACGAGGGCGGTTTCCTCATCGCTCATGTCCGGCGCGATCTTGATCGCCAGCGGCACCCGCTTGCCATGGCTGACAGCCAGTTGCTCGCGGCGCTCGGCCAAGGCGTCGAGCAGCTGCTTGAGTGAGTCACCGAACTGCAGGCTGCGCAGCCCAGGCGTATTCGGCGAGCTGACATTGACGGTGACATAACTGGCGTCACCGTAGACCTTGTCCAGGCAGATCAGGTAGTCGTCGACGGCGCGCTCGACAGGCGTGTCGAAATTCTTGCCGATATTGATCCCCAGCACCCCGGCGTAACGCGCGGCGCGCACGCGCTCGAGCAGGTGATCGACACCGAGGTTGTTGAAACCCATGCGGTTGATGATCGCCGTAGCCTCGGGCAGGCGGAACAGCCGCGGCTTGGGGTTACCCGGCTGCGCACGAGGGGTCACGGTGCCGATTTCGACGAAGCCGAAGCCCAGCTGAGCGAAGCCATCGATCGCCGTGCCGTTCTTGTCCAGACCTGCCGCCAGCCCTACTGGGTTGGCGAAATTCAAACCCATGACCGTCACCGGCAGCGCAGCCGGCTGCTTGCAAAGCTTGCCGTTGAGACCCAGGCGGCCACCGGCACCGATCAGGTCCAGCGACAGGTCATGGGAGGTTTCCGGGGAAAGCTTGAACAGCAGCTGGCGGGCCAGGGTATACATGGGCGGGCAAGGCTCGGGGCAAGTGAGGCAGCGATTATAGCCAGCACGCGTGCACCATGACAGGGGCTTGGCACATCGGTTGCTACTTCCCTGGCAAAAGCCGATGGATTGCGAGGCCAGACTTACGTGAACACTGCACCACTTGCCTGGGTCAACGGCAGCGACGCGCCAGAGAAACCCAGCCTGGAGATCGGCTTCATGGCGTTGAGCGACTGCGCCTCGGTGGTGGTTGCGGCCACCCAAGGTTTTGCCCAACAGTACGGGCTGACGCTGAACCTCAGGCGCCAGGGGTCATGGGCCAGTCTGCGCGACAAGCTGGCCAGCGGTGAGCTGGATGCCGCCCATTGTCTGTACGGATTGGTCTATGCCGTACACCTGGGTATTGGCGGCGTACCAGCACGCGAGATGGCGGTGCTGATGGGGCTGAACCAGAATGCCCAGGCCATCAACTTGTCGCCCGCACTGCAGCGCCTGGGCGTGACCAGCCCTGGCGCATTGGCTAGACGCGTGCACCAGAGCGGCGCACGCCTGACCTTTGCCCAAACCTTCCCCACCGGCACCCACGCCATGTGGCTCTACTATTGGCTGGCCAGCCACGGCATCCACCCGTTGCACGACGTGCACAGCGTAGTGGTGCCGCCTGCGCAGATGGCTGCTCACCTCGAAGCCGGGCGCATCGATGGCTTTTGCGTTGGAGAGCCGTGGGCGGGCGCCGCCGTGAGTCGCGGCCAGGGCTTCACCCTGGCGACCAGTCAATCGGTCTGGCCAGATCACCCGGAAAAGGTACTGGGCTGCGCACGCGCCTTCATCGAGCAATACCCCAACAGCGCACGGGCGCTGATCAAGGCAATCCTGGCGGCCAGCCGGTTCATCGAACAAACCCCGCAGAATCGCCAAAGCACCGCCCGCTTGTTGAGCGGCGATGCTTACCTCGACATGCCGTTAGACACGGTCGAGCCGCGCCTGCACGGCGATTATCAAGATGGCCTGGGCAACCGCTGGCATGACGCCCATCCCTTGCGCCTGCACGATGATGGCCGCGCCAACCTGCCGTACCTGTCCGATGGCATGTGGTTCATGACCCAGTTTCGCCGCTGGGGCCTACTGCGCGAAGACCCGGACTATCTGGCCGTGGCCGGTCAGGTGCAGCAACTGCAGCTCTATCGCGAGGCCGCCAGCGCCGTGGCGGTGCCCTGCCCTGCCCAGGCCATGCGCAGCAGTGTGCTGATCGATGGCAGCCACTGGGATGGCAGCGATCCGTTCGCCTATGCCCGCAGCTTCCGCCTTCACGCCATGAGCGACACGGGCGCTGGGCAGATCAGCCTATGAGGAGCCTGGCGATGCTGCGAATCCTGCTGATCGACGATACCCGGAGCAAACTCGGTCGCCTCAAGGCGGCATTGTGCCAGGCTGGCTTCGAGGTCATCGAAGCCCCCGAGCTGACCATCGACCTGCCCGCCTGCGTCGAAACAGTGCATCCGGATGTGGTGCTGATCGATACCGACTCCCCAGACCGCGATGTCATGGAACACGTGGTGCTGGTGAGCCGCGACCAACCGCGACCGATCGTGCTGTTCACCGACGAGCACGACCCGGCGATGATGCGCCAGGCCATCCAGGCCGGGGTCAGTGCCTATATCGTCGAGGGCATCCAGGCGGCGCGCCTGCAGCCGATCCTCGATGTCGCCATGGCCCGTTTCGAGAGCGACCAGGCGCTCAAGGCCCAGTTGCTGGCCCGTGATCAGCAACTGGCCGAACGCAAGCGCATCGAGCAGGCCAAGGGCTTGCTGATGAGAATGAAAGAGTGCAATGAGGAGCAAGCCTACACCTTGATGCGGCGTCAGGCCATGAGCCGCCAACAGAAGCTGATCCAAGTGGCCGAGCAGATCATTGCCATGCATGAAATGCTCGGCTGATCGGCCGGACACTGCCCAGGCAGGCGAGTTGGCCCGGCTCTTGCTGAACATATACCACTGGTAGCCAACGGCGGTTGCCGCCAAGCCCCCCCGACAAAGACGTCGCTCACCCTCCACGCCAGTGGCCCGGGTAGCGGCGTCTTTTCGTTTCCGTTGCAGTAACCAGTGAGGTGTTCAATGAGTGACAGTTTCTGGAAATCCGGACATGTGCCGACACTGTTCGCAGCGTTCTTATATTTCGACCTGAGCTTCATGGTCTGGTACCTGCTGGGGCCGCTGGCGGTACAGATCGCCGTTGACCTGGAACTCAGCGCCCAGCAACGCGGACTGATGGTGGCGACGCCTATTCTCGCCGGTGCCGTCCTGCGTCTGGTCATGGGCGTGCTGGTCGATCGGCTGTCACCGAAAACCGCCGGCCTGATCGGCCAGGTGATCGTCATCGTGGCGCTGACTGGCGCATGGTACCTGGGCATACAGACGTACCAACACGCCCTGCTGCTGGGCGTATGCCTGGGCGTGGCCGGCGCCTCGTTCGCGGTGTCGCTGCCGCTTGCCTCGCAATGGTACCCACCCCAGCATCAGGGCAAGGCGATGGGCATCGCGGGCGCCGGCAATTCCGGCACCGTGTTCGCCGCCTTGCTGGCGCCGCTGCTGGCCGCAGCGTATGGCTGGAACAACGTGTTCGGCCTGGCGGTGATTCCTTTACTGGTGGCCCTGGCTGTTTTCGCCCTGCTTGCACGTAATGCGCCGCAACGGCCCAAGCCGAAGGCGGCAGCCGACTACCTAAAAGCCCTGGGCGACCGCGACAGCTGGTGGTTCATGTTTTTCTACAGCGTGACCTTCGGCGGCTTCATCGGCCTGGCCAGCGCGCTGCCCGGCTATTTCAGCGACCAGTACGCGCTGAGCCCGGTAACCGCGGGTTACTACACCGCTGCCTGTGTCTTCGCTGGCAGCTTGATGCGCCCGTTGGGCGGTGCGTTGGCCGATCGCTTTGGCGGGATCCGCACCTTGCTCGGGATGTACGCCGTGGCAGCCGTGTGCATCGCGGCGGTGGGATTCAACCTGCCGAGCGCCGCGGCGGCCCTGGCCTTGTTCGTCAGCGCCATGCTCGGCCTTGGCGCTGGCAATGGCGCCGTGTTCCAACTGGTGCCGCAGCGTTTTCGCCAGGAGATCGGCGTGATGACCGGGCTGATCGGCATGGCCGGCGGCATCGGTGGCTTTCTGCTGGCGGCGGGGCTCGGCGCCATCAAGCAGCACAGCGGTGACTACCAGCTAGGCCTGTGGCTGTTCGCCAGCCTTGGACTGCTGGCCTGGTTTGGCCTGCATGGCGTCAAGCTGCGCTGGCGCACTACCTGGGGCTCGGCTGCGATCACCGCGGCGCGTGTCTGAGCTAGCGCCATGCCCCTGCAACTGACTTTCGCCCAGGCCAGTGCCACCGGGCCTCGCCCTGAGAACCAGGACGCCCTGCGCCTGGTCACCCCGGCGCCTGAACTGGCCGCCAGCAAAGGCTACCTGCTCGCGCTCGCCGACGGCGTCAGTCAGTGCGCCGACGGCGGCCTGGCGGCGCGCGCAAGCTTGCAGGCGCTGGCCTTGGACTACTACGCCACCCCCGCCACCTGGGGCGTGGCGCAAGCGTTGGACCGTCTGTTGCTGGCGCAGAACCGCTGGCTGCGCGCCCAGGGCGGCCAGCCCTTGCTGACCACCCTCAGCGCGCTGGTGCTGCGCGGGCGACGCTTCACCCTGGCCCATGTCGGCGACTGCCGCGCCTACCGTTGGCACGCGCAACGGCTGCAGTGCCTGAGCACCGATCATGTCTGGGACCAGCCGGGTATGCAGCATGTGCTCAAGCGCGCATTAGGCCTGGACGAACATCTGCTGGTCGACTACCTGGACGGCGAGCTGCAGGCCGGCGAATGCTACCTGCTGCTCAGCGACGGCGTCTGGGCGAGCCTGGGCGACCGGCACATCCAGGCCATCCTGCGCGATCAGCCCGACCTGCAGGCGGCCGCCGATACGCTGGTGGCCAGCGCTCACTTGAGCGGCAGCCAGGACAACGCCAGCGCCGTGCTGGTGCGCATCGACCAGCTCGGCGCGTCGGACCTCGCAGATTCGCTGGTGCAGGTGCAACAATGGCCGCTGCCCGGTGCCCTGCGCGAGGGCCAGCTCATCGATGGTTGGCGGGTCGAGCGGCGCGTGGCTCACAGCCGGCAATCACTGCTCTACCGCGTGCACGATGCGCAGGGCCACCCATGGCTGATGAAAACGTTGCCAAGCGCACGCGAGCAGGAGCCGGGCGCCGCGCAAGGGCTGCTGTTGGAGGAGTGGTTTCTACGCCGCGTGGCAGGTCGGCATTTTCCTGAAGTACATGCCGCCAGCCAACGACAACACCTGTATTACGTGATGCGCGAGCACCCCGGCAGGACGCTTGCCGAGCACGTCGCCGCACACGGGCCGCTGCCTGTGGGGCAGTGGCTGGAGGTGGCGCGCCAGCTGCTGCAAGCGGTTGGCGTATTACACCGGCGCAACGTGCTGCACCGCGACATCAAGCCAGACAACCTGCACCTGGGTGACGATGGGCAAGTGCGCTTGCTGGACTTTGGCCTGGCCTACTGCCCCGGCCTGTCCGAAGCGGGTGGGCAGCCATTGTCCGGTACGCCGTCCTTCATCGCCCCGGAAGCATTCGAAGGTCAGCCACCTTCGCCTCGCCAAGATTTGTACGCGGCCGGTGTGACGCTCTATCACTTGCTCACTGGGCATTATCCCTACGGCGAAGTCGAAGCCTTCCAGCGCCCGCGCTTCACCCAGGCACATAACCCAGCACGCTATCGTCCCGACTTGCCCGAATGGCTGCAGCACAACCTGCTGCAAGCGGTGGCGGCGAATCCAGCGCTGCGTTTCGAAACCGCCGAGCAATGGTTGCTGCTGCTTGAACGCGGGGAACGTCAGGAACTACCGGGCCGCCCTCGGCCTTTGCTGGAACGCGAGCCGTTAAGGGTGTGGCGCACGGTAGCGCTGGTATCACTGCTGATCAATCTGCTGCTGCTGATCGTTTGAGGTGATGGCCAAACCGGTACAGGCTAAATTGCAGGCAAAGAAAAACCCGGCCGGAGCCGGGTTTTTCTGTGGAAGCTTTAAACCAAATTACTTGGCTTGGGCTTCGACCTGAGCTTCAACGCGACGGTTGACAGCACGGCCTTCTTCAGTGGCGTTGTCGGCAACTGGACGGGTTTCGCCGTAGCCAACCGAGTCAACACGGCTCGATTCTACGCCGTACTGCTGGGTCAGAACCTGCTTGACAGCGTTGGCACGACGCTCGGACAGCTTCTGGTTGTAAGCGTCTGGACCTACGGAGTCAGTGTGACCTTCAACCACGGTGGTGGTTTGTGGGTACTGCTTCATGAAGTCAGCCAGGTTCTTGATGTCGCCGTAGCTGTTAGGCTTGACGACCGACTTGTCGAAGTCGAACTTGACGTCCAGCTCAACGCGAACGACTTCGGCAACAGCCGGGCAGCCATCAGCGTCAACAGTTACGTTGGCTGGGGTGTCTGGGCACTTGTCGACGTTGTCGCACACGCCATCGTTGTCGGAGTCGGAGCAAACTTCAGCAACTGGAGCTGGAGCAGGAGCTGGTGCTTTGCCACCGCTACCACCGAAGTTCAGACCAACACCCACGCTTGGACCCCACTCGGTCTGGTGGCTGTCGATGTTGTACATGGCTTCAACGCCGGCACGGGCGAAGAACATGTCGGTGATGTACCACTTGGCGCCAGCGCCGATGTTGGCGAAGGTGGAGTGGTCACGGCCGCTACGAGTGGCCTGACCCAGGCTCTCGTGAGCGAAACCAGCCGAAACGTACGGACGCAGAGCGTCGCCAACGGTACCGAAGTGGTAGGTGGCGTCCAGCTTGGCCTTGGAACCTTTGATGTCTTTGTTGAAGACTTCGCCACGAGCGTTGTGGGTCTCGTTGTAGCCCAGGTCCAGGGAAACGTCGTCAGTCAGGAAGTAACCGAGGCGAACACCAGGGTTGGTGCCGTCGTTCTTGAAGTTACGGTTGCTGTCGTAGTACTGCTTGGTGACGTTGCCTTCGATTTCGACCGCGCCTTGGCCTTGAGCCAGAACGCCGAACGAAGTAGCAGCGACGAGCGAGCCAATGGCCAGGCCCAAGGTGTTTTTCAGTTTCATCCGTTAAATCCCCATCTGGTGATAGTTAAGCAGTCCCACCAAATCCTGGGGGACAACTCGACGGCAAGTCTAGCAGAACTCACCGATCCGTTAGAGATATTTGCAAGGGACTAAGTTTCATCCAAACCTGCAAATTTCTCGCGAAGCTTGTCTAACGCACGCTTGTAACGCATTTTCGTTGCGCTCAGGCCCATGTGCATGATATCGGCGATTTCCTGGAATTCCAGTTCTGCGACGAAACGCAACACCAGAATCTCCCGATCGATCGGGTTCACATGCACAAGCCACCTGTCCAGCCCGCCTTTCTCCTCCGGTTTCGGTGCCTTGTCTTCGGACGCCTCTTCAATAGGGTCCAGACTCAAGGCATCCATCAGCCGGCGTTTACGACGCTCCTTGCGATACTGCGTGATGCACTCGTTGTAGGTGATGCTGTAAAGCCAGGTCTTGAACTTGGACTTACCCTCGAAGTTCTTCAGGCCATACAGCACCTTCAGCATCACTTCCTGACAGACATCGTCAGCGTCGCGGTCGTTCCCTAAATAACGTGCACAGACGTTGAACAGGGTCCGTTGGTAGCGCCGCATGAGTTCCTCATAGGCGCGGGTCACGTGGTACAGCTCCTCATGCGAACGCGCCACCAACTCCTCGTCGGTGAGTTCGCGGGGGTCGTAACGCATGGGCGGCGAATGCACTTTATTCAAAACGGATCTGGCCGACAGTCAGGTCAATGTCGCCGCTCAGCCCCCTCGGGGCCGATTTCGCGGCGGCATACATTAACAGCTTTGTGCGGTTAGCGGCTATCGACGCGCTGCTCGAGGAGCACGCGGTTGGACAGCGAAACCAACTCGCCCGCGTCGGTCAACAGCGTCGTCTTGACCGTACCGATTTCCTCGATCATGCCCTCGACCTCGCCAACACGCACCTGCTGGCCGACCTGATACAGCTCGCGCACATAGATGCCCGCCAGAATCTGCCCGGCCAATTCGCGACTGCCAAGGCCCATGGCAAGCGCAACGGCCAGACCAACGGTAATCAAGCCGATCACGATCACATGGTTGAGCAGGTCGGTCTTGACCTCGAGCTGACTGATGGCCACCGAGATACTGATGATGATCACCAGGCCTTGAGTGATGCGCCCCAGCCCTGCCGAATACTCCAGGCCAATGCCTTCTGCCGCGCCGCGCACCAGGCCGTTGGCGACCTGCGCCAACAAGACGCCGGCCAGCAGCACCAGCGCCGCGCCGAACACCTTGGGCAGGTAAAGCGCCAGCATGTCGAGGGTGGCCGAGACCCGTTCCAGACCCAGCGACTCAGCGGCAGAAACCAGGAAGATCAACAGCACGAACCAGTAGACGATCTTGCCGATCAGGGTCGAGATCGGCACCTGGATGCCGACCCGGCCGAGCATCTTGGTCAAACCGGTGCCCGCCATCAGGCGGTCCAGGCCAAATTTGGCCAGCAGCTTGGACAACAGGGTGTCGAGCAGCTTGGCCACGACGAAACCGAGCAGCACCACGACCAAGGCCCCGAACAGGTTGGGGATGAAGTTGGCTACCTTGGTCCATAGGGCGGTCATGGCGGTGACCAGGCTCTGGGTCCAGAGATCGAGTTCCATATTCAATCGGCCTTATCTGCTTTGCTGCCGCTGGCAGCGTTGCGGGGGGAATGTCGGCGCACCGGCGCAACATGCGCCGAGCCATTGTTCACGGCGATCAGCAACGCCTGGCTCCAGCGGCCAAGCAGGCTGAACAGATCGCCGACGCCAACCTGGCGGTTGGCCGTTTTCAGCACGCGACCCAGGCATGCGGCATCGTCTCGATCCTCACCGGACGGCGACGCCTTGAGCAGGTCACGCAAAGATTCTTCGAACGGATCGTGCATGGGCACCTCACGCAGTGTCAGTCAGAGACGAGGTGGCCGAGCAATCGGTCACACTCTGCAGCGCCGTCTTCATACCCAGCGCAGCCGCCTGAACATCCACCATTGCCCGACCGCCAGCGCCAGCACGATCAGGCAGGCGACCAGAAAGCCATACGGGCTGCTCGCACCGGGGATACCGCCGACATTGATGCCAAGCAACCCGGTGACAAAGCTCATCGGCAGGAAGATGCAGGTAATGATGCCGAACCGATACATGGTGCGGTTCATACGCTCGCTGCGGCGGCGGTCTTCGCTCTCGAGCACCAACGCCGCGCGCTCACGGGCCAGCTCGAGCTCTTCGAGGTAGCGGATCAGGCTGTTGTTCAGCTCGTTCCAGTAGTCGGCGTCGGCGTCGCAGAACCAGCTCCATTTGCTGCGCGACAATTGCGCATAGATGTCGCGCTGCGGGGCCAGAAAACGCCGCAAGCCGGCAGCTCGGCGGCGGATCTGCTGCAAGCTTCCCTGCTCGGGGGTATAGCGCTCGTCGGACTCGACCTTTTCTTCTTCGAGGTCGACCCACTCGGCCAGATCGCTGACCAGCCCCTGAACCTTCTCGGTGAGCAACTCGCCCATCAGCAACAACAGCTCGGACGCCGACTTGGGCCCTCGGCCCTCCTCCAGCTGCTGCAAGATCTCGTCACTGGCCCGCAACGGCCGCAGGCGCAGCGAAATGACCCGCTGCGCCTGCGCGTGAATGCGCACCGAGACCATGTCTTCGGGTTCGGCGCCGGGGTTGAGGTTGACCCCGCGCAAAAACAGCAACAATTGCTCGCCCGCCTGAGGCAGCAGGCGTGGCCGGGTGTTTTCCTCCAACAGCAGGTCGCAGGCGAATTCACTCAGGCCACTTTGCTGCAACAGCCAGCTGCGCGTCTGTGGGTGGCTACGATCCCAATGCAGCCAGAGGCTTTCATGGGGTTGCAGGTGCAAATCGGCCAGCGCGGTCCTGGCGAGCGGACGCGCGCCGCCTTGGCCATCGAGCACCAGGGCATGCACCAGCCCCCACTGCGCGTTGTCTTCCTCTAACATCAACACTCCATCAGCGCATGCGGCGCACTACTGCGGCATAGCCAGCGGGCTGGGCGAGACCAACACGCCATTATTGTCGGCATACAGGTACTCGCCAGGGCGGAAGGTGACGCCGGCAAACGTGACCGCCACGTTGAGGTCGCCAACGCCGCGCTTGTCGGTCTTCATCGGATGGCTGGCCAGGGCCTGGACGCCGACGTCGGTCTGGATCAGCACATCGACATCACGTACGCAGCCGTAGATCAGCAGGCCTTCCCAGCCGTTGCTGGCGGCTTTTTGCGCGAGCATGTCGCCGAGCAGGGCACGGCGCAGCGAACCGCCGCCATCGACTACCAGGACCTTGCCCTTGCCATCGAGCTCGACCTGCTCCTTGACCCGTGAGTTGTCCTCGAAGCACTTGATGGTGACGATCTGACCACCGAACGAATCACGGCCACCGAAGTTGCTGAACATCGGTTCGAGCACCTGAACCAGGTCAGGATAGGCATCGCACAGGTCGGGCGTTACGTAATGCTGCATGGCAAGCTCCTGTCAGTCATAACGAAAGCGGTTATGGGCCAAGGCTACACCGTCCAGGTCGTTGCAGTCATCCGAGACCGTTCAGTCAGTTCACCGCCAGCGGTTGGTCCCGCGCCGTGGCGGCATGCACGGCCAGCGCAGGCTCGCGCAACCAGCGCTCGACCAGTGGCCATACCTGCACCTGGGCCGCTTTGCTGACAAGCATGTCGACATGGCCAAACGCCTCGAAGCCCTCTTCGCGGCCCAAGCGCAAGAACTGCTTGCACGCCCCGCCCCACTGTTCATAGAGCTTGCGACACGCCCACACCGGGTCTTGCGCATCGCCGGCGCCAGCCACCGCCAGCAGCGGCGTGGACACCTGCGCAAGGCCCGCCCACCAGTCGTTGCGCGTGTCGCCGAAGCGGCCGAACAGCCCGTGCCAACGCAGGCTTTCGAACGCCAGGCCAAGGGGTTCGTCTTCTGGCCCGCGCTTGAAGCGCGGCCCGGAAATCTGCCCCCAGCGCTTGAGGATCAGTTTCGCCCCCCACACCAGTGGTGGCACTTTCAGCGGCCAGTACCTGCGGCTCACCTGGGTCCCGAACAGCGCCACGCTGGCGACCAGTTGCTCGCCCAGGAACCCACCACCCAACGCCGCCGCCAGCGTCGTTCCGCCCAGCGAGTGACCTATCCAGTGCGGGGCCTGGCCCGATTGCTCACGCACGAATGCGCCGATCACCGGCAGATCGTCACGGGCGTAGTCGGCGACGCAATTGCGCTGCCATTGCTGGTTGCGCGGCGACAGGCCGTGGCCGCGCATTTCGGCGATCCACACATCGAAACCGGCGCGCGCCAGGTACGCGCCAAGGCCAATCCCCTTGGGTGAGTACCAGAAACGCCGGTTGGAGAAACTGCCGTGCAACAAGATCACCGGCACGCCCTGGGGCTGCTCCTGGTCGGCCAGGCCCAGACGGGTTACGGCCAGCTCGACACTGGGGTCGGCAGCATTGCCGGCCTTGATTCGATAGACATCTTCACTGAGATCACCGCGACGCTCGGCACTGAGCAGGGCCACGGGAAACAAGTTGCTACTGCTTTGCATAAGCTTGCTTAACGCACAAAAAAGGGCGGGTTCCATTACTGGAGCTCGCCCTGGAAAAAAACCAGGCGAGGGTGCGCCAGATGCACCCTCGCATTTCACCGTATCACGCTGCGCCTGGGCCTTCGGCCAGGAAGAACCAGGTTTCGAGCACCGAGTCCGGGTTCAGCGACACGCTTTCGATGCCTTGTTCCATCAGCCACTTGGCCAGGTCCGGGTGGTCCGACGGGCCCTGGCCGCAGATGCCGATGTACTTGCCCGCCTTGTTGCACGCGGCAATGGCGTTGGCCAACAGCTTCTTGACCGCAGGATTGCGCTCGTCGAACAGGTGCGCAATGATCCCCGAGTCGCGGTCCAGGCCCAGGGTCAGCTGGGTCAGGTCGTTGGAGCCGATCGAGAAGCCGTCGAAGTACTCGAGGAACTCTTCGGCGAGGATGGCGTTGGACGGCAGCTCGCACATCATGATCACACGCAGGCCATTGTCGCCACGGGCCAGGCCGTTCTCGGCGAGCAGGTCGACGACCTGGCTGGCCTCGCCCAGGGTGCGCACGAACGGCACCATGATCTCGACGTTGGTCAGGCCCATCTCGTTGCGCACGCGCTTGAGCGCACGGCACTCGAGCTCGAAGCAATCGCGGAACGATTCGCTGATGTAACGCGAGGCACCGCGGAAGCCCAGCATCGGGTTTTCTTCTTCGGGCTCGTAGAGCTTGCCGCCGATCAGGTTGGCGTACTCGTTGGACTTGAAGTCCGACAGGCGCACGATGACCTTTTTCGGGTAGAAGGCCGCCGCCAGGGTGCTGATGCCTTCGACCAGCTTCTCGACATAGAAGCCGACCGGGTCGTCGTAGCCAGCGATGCGCTTGTCGACGCTTTCTTTCAGGTCGGCCGGCAGGCCGGCGTAGTTCAGCAGCGCCTTGGGATGCACGCCGATCATGCGGTTGATGATGAACTCCAGGCGCGCCAGACCCACGCCTGCGTTGGGCAGCTGAGCGAAGTCGAAGGCGCGGTCGGGGTTGCCGACGTTCATCATGATCTTGAATGGCAGCTCGGGCATGGCATCGACCGAGTTCTGCTTGACGTCGAAGCCCAGCTCGCCCTCGAAGATGAACCCGGTGTCGCCTTCAGCGCAGGAAACGGTCACGCCCTGGCCGTCTTTGAGCACCTGGGTGGCGTTGCCGCAGCCAACCACGGCGGGAATGCCCAGCTCACGGGCGATGATCGCCGCGTGGCACGTACGCCCGCCACGGTTGGTGACGATGGCGCTGGCGCGTTTCATCACCGGCTCCCAGTCCGGGTCGGTCATGTCCGACACCAGCACGTCGCCTGGCTGGACCTTGTCCATCTCGGACACATCGTTGATCACGCGGACCTTGCCGGCGCCGATGCGCTGGCCGATGGCGCGGCCTTCGACCAGCACGGTGCCTTTTTCCTTGAGCAGGTAGCGCTCCATGACGTTGGCACTGGCGCGGCTCTTGACCGTCTCGGGACGTGCCTGGACGATGTACAGCTTGCCGTCGTCACCGTCCTTGGCCCACTCGATGTCCATCGGGCGCTGATAGTGCTGCTCGATGATCATCGCCTGCTTGGCCAGCTCGTTGACTTCCTCGTCGCTCAGGCAGAAGCGCGCACGTTCGGCGCGGTCGACCTCGACGGTCTTGACCGAGCGGCCGGCCTTGGCTTCGTCGCCGTAGACCATCTTGATCGCCTTGCTGCCCAGGTTGCGGCGCAGGATCGCCGGGCGACCGGCCTGCAAGGTCTGCTTGTGGACATAGAATTCGTCAGGGTTGACCGCACCCTGCACCACGGTTTCGCCCAGGCCGTAGGCGCCGGTGATGAACACCACATCGCGGAAGCCCGATTCGGTATCGAGGGTGAACATCACGCCGGCAGTGCCGGTTTCTGAGCGGACCATGCGCTGCACGCCGGCCGACAGGGCCACCAGCTTGTGGTCGAAGCCTTGGTGCACGCGGTAGGCGATGGCGCGGTCGTTGAACAGCGAGGCGAACACTTCCTTGGCCGCGCGGATCACGTTGTCGACGCCACGGATGTTGAGGAAGGTTTCCTGCTGACCGGCGAACGAGGCGTCCGGCAGGTCCTCGGCGGTGGCCGACGAGCGCACGGCCACCGCCATGTTGTCGTTGCCTTGGGCCATTTCGGCGAACGCGCTGCGGATCTCGGCATCCAGGCGCGCCGGGAACTGCGCTTCCATCACCCACTGGCGGATTTGCGCGCCGGTCTTGGCCAGGGCGTTGACATCGTCGACGTCCAGCGCATCGAGCGCGGCATGGATCTGGTCGTTCAGGCCACTTTGTTCGAGGAAATCACGATACGCCTGAGCCGTAGTGGCAAAGCCGCCCGGCACCGATACACCAGCACCGGCAAGGTTGCTGATCATCTCGCCCAGGGATGCATTCTTGCCCCCCACATGCTCCACATCGTGGACGCCGAGCTTATCGAGGGAAACTACGTACTCTACCAAGGTGATCTCTCCACTAACTGTATTGGAAAAGCTCAAGGGCGCCCGCCTGCCTGATCTGACTGGGCCGGACGCTTGTGGCCTGTACCTGGAAATTAGGTTCGTAAAATATGGCAGAATGCAAACTGCCGCATTCGGCAAAGCGAACTTATCATATCCAAGAAACGTCATCAGCTTAAGGCCCAGATCGCAAATGAAACGAACCGCGTTCTTCATCTCCGATGGCACCGGTATCACTGCCGAAACCCTGGGTCAGAGCTTGCTCGCTCAATTCGAGAGCATTCCATTCAATAAATTCACCCGTCCCTACATCGACTCGCCGGACAAGGCGCGGACCATGGTGCAGCAGATCAACGCTGCCGCCGAGCGCGACGGCATGCGACCGATCATCTTCGACACCATCGTCAACCAGGACATCCGCGAGATCCTGGCCACCTCGAACGGGTTCATGATCGACATCTTCTCGACCTTCCTGTCGCCGCTCGAACAGGAACTGACCGCCCATTCTTCCTATTCGGTGGGGAAATCCCACTCGATCGGTGGCAATTCCAATTACATGGAGCGCATCGAGGCGGTGAACTTCGCGCTGGACAACGACGACGGCGCGCGTACCCACTACTACGACAAGGCCGACCTGATCCTGGTTGGCGTGTCGCGGTGCGGCAAGACCCCGACCTGCCTGTACATGGCGATGCAGTTCGGCATCCGTGCGGCCAACTACCCGTTGACCGAGGACGACATGGAGCGTCTGCAATTGCCGGCGGTGCTGAAGAAGTACCAGCACAAGCTGTTCGGCCTGACCATCGACCCCGACCGCCTGACCGCCATCCGCCACGAACGCAAGCCCAACAGCCGCTATTCGAGCTTTGCCCAGTGCGAATTCGAAGTGCGCGAGGTCGAGAACCTGTTCCGCCGCGAAAACATCCCCAACATCAACTCCACGCATTTTTCCGTGGAAGAGATTTCAGCGAAGATCCTGGTCGAGAAAGGCGTGGAACGCAGGTTCAAGTAGCAGCGGCAAGCTGCAAGCTGCAAGCAAAACCCACAGGGTCAGCTTGCAGCGTGCAGCTAGCCATCGGCAGCTAGCTGCCAATGGCTCAGGAAGGCACGACCGCCGCCTGCCCACTCATCGCCAGGTCGACCAGCTCGCGGTTGGCCACTGCGTACATCGCGTAGTCATTGCCCGTGGCGTTGCGCAGGTCATCGAGCATGGCGCGCCAGCGCTCGACCATCACCCGGTGCTGCTCGGCCCACAAGGCCACGCGCGCGTCCATGTCCTGCGGGGCGTCGGCCATCTGCAGGACAGAGATGGTGATGGCACGCTGCTGCAAGTCGATGTCGTCGCGGAACGCCTCACGGGCCAGGGCCTGCCAGTTGTTCTCCACCGGCAGGTTGCTGATCTCCTGCAGATACCAGGTCAGGTCCAGGGCGCTGCCAACGGCGAAGAACGCCTTGGCCACCTGCGTCGGGTCATGGCCGGTGACATCCGAGGCTTCGATGATCGGCAGCAGCGTGTACAGGTGGGTAGTGCCGGCCACCATGCGCGCCAGCAACTCAGGCACACCGGCATCGACGAAGCTCTGATAGCGCACCATCCAGCGCTCG
Source organism: Pseudomonas sp. SMSB3 (assembly GCF_052041965.1). NCBI lineage: Bacteria > Pseudomonadati > Pseudomonadota > Gammaproteobacteria > Pseudomonadales > Pseudomonadaceae > Pseudomonas > Pseudomonas sp. SMSB3. The sequence goes on from NZ_JBKGGV010000008.1 coordinate 123,904, forward strand.
CGAGTCGGGCCTTCGAGCAGCTCGTCGAGCTTCAGGCCCAACTGCGCGATCTTCGGCCCAAAGTGCGCGCTGTCGCGACCGGCATCCTGCTCGTTGCGGCGGCTGCGCAGGAACCAGCGGGTGGCGCGGCGGCCCAGGCGCATCAGCTCGTCCATCAGGGTCAGCTGAATTTCTGCGGGCACCTGATAGTCCAGGGCCTCGATCTGGCGGAACCAGTGCGGCAAATGGAAGATGTCGCGCACGATCACATAGGCCCCGGCGACATTGGCCGGGCTCATGCCCGTGGACTCCTTGAGCCGCTGCACGAAGGTGATGCCCATGTTGTTGACCAGGTCGTTGGCGATCTGGGTGCTGACGATCTCACGCTTGAGGCGGTGGCGACGCATGGCCTCGGCGAACTTGCTGACCAGTGACGGCGGGAACGCGGTTTCCATGTCGCGGGTCAGGTAGTCGTCGTCCGGTACCTGCGACTTGAGCAACTGTTCCTTGAGGTCGATCTTGCTGTAGGAGATCAGTACCGACAGCTCGGCACGGGTCAGGCCATGGCCTGCCGCCAGGCGCTCGGCCAACTGCTCTTCCGAAGGCAGGAACTCGATGGCGCGGTCGAGCTTGCCTCGGCCTTCGAGGTCAGCCATAAGGCGCTTGTATTCGGCGATGCGTTCGCGGGCACGGCGGTGCGCCAGCGACAGCGCCTGGGTCTGCTTGTAGTTGTTGCCCAGCACCAGGGCGCCGACTTCGTCGGTCATGCTGCCCAGCAGCTGGTTGCGCTGCTTCTCGGTCATGTCACCACCCTGCACCACTTCGTTGAGCAGGATCTTGATGTTGACCTCGTGGTCGGAGCAGTCCACGCCACCGGCGTTGTCGATGAAGTCGGTGTTGGTGGCGCCGCCATTGAGGCCGAACTCGACGCGGCCGAGCTGGGTCATCCCGAGGTTGCCGCCCTCGCCCACCACTTTGCACCGCAGCTCATTGCCATTGACGCGCAACGCGTCGTTGGCCTTGTCGCCGACATCGGCGTGGCTTTCGCTGCTGGCCTTGACATAGGTGCCGATGCCGCCGTTCCAGAGCAGGTCGACCGGGGCCTTGAGCAGTGCGTGCAGCAGTTCGGTCGGGGTCAGCCGATCGGCTTCGATGGCGAAGCGCTGCTTCATCTGCGGGCTGATGGCAATGCTCTTGGCGCTGCGCGGGAAAATACCCCCGCCCTCGGACATGATGCTGCTGTCGTAGTCGGTCCAGGCCGAGCGCGGCAGATCGAACAGGCGCTTGCGTTCGGCGAAGCTGGTGGCCGGATCCGGATTAGGGTCGATGAAGATGTGCAGGTGGTTGAAGGCCGCCACCAGTTGCAACTTGTCGGACATCAGCAAGCCGTTGCCGAACACGTCACCGGCCATGTCGCCGACGCCGATCACGGTGATCGGGTCTCGTTGCACGTTGATGCCGCGCTCGCGGAAATGGCGCTGCACGCCAACCCAGGCACCGCGGGCCGTGATGCCCATCTTCTTGTGGTCGTAACCGGCCGAACCGCCGGAAGCGAAGGCATCACCGAGCCAGAAGCCGTAGTCGATGGCGATGCCGTTGGCGATGTCGGAGAAGGTCGCAGTGCCTTTGTCGGCGGCGACCACCAGGTACGGATCGTCATCGTCATGCCGCACCACGTTGGCCGGCGGCACCACGCCGCCTTCCTTGAGGTTGTCGGTGATGTCGAGCAAGCCGGAGATGAAGATGCGGTAGCACGCCACGCCTTCGGCGGCGATTTCGTCGCGGCTGCCGCCCAGTGGCAGGCGGCGTGGCAGGAAGCCGCCTTTGGCACCGACCGGCACGATCACCGAGTTCTTCACCTGCTGGGCCTTGACCAGACCCAGCACTTCGGTGCGGTAGTCCTCTTCACGGTCCGACCAGCGCAAACCACCACGGGCAACATTGCCGAAGCGCAGGTGCACGCCCTCGACCCGTGGCGAGTAGACGAAGATCTCGAACTTGGGCACCGGCTTGGGCAGCTCCGGGATCAACCGCGGGTTGAACTTGAAGCTGAAGTACGACTTGCTCTGGCCGTTGGCGTCAGGCTGGTAGAAGTTGGTGCGCAAGGTGGCCTTGATCAGGTCCAGGTAGCGGCGCAGGATGCGGTCTTCGTTGAGCACCTGGACCTCGTCCAGGGCATTGAGGATCGCCTGCTCCAGACGCTGCTGCTTGTCGTCCAGGTCGTCGTTGGTCAGTTTGCGCGCCAGGTAGAAACGGGTCTTGAACAGCCGCGTCAACTCGCGAGCGATATCGGTGTGATTGTTCAGGGTACTGGCGATGTAGCCCAGGTCGAAGCCCAGGCGGATCTGCTTGAGGTAGCGCGCATAGGCGCGCAGCAGCGCCACATCGCGCCACGGCAGGCCGGCAGTGAGCACCAGGCGGTTGAACGCGTCGTTCTCGGCGTCGCCCTGGACGATATGGATGAAGGCATCTTGCAGGGTGTCGTTGAGCTGCTGGATATCCAGGTCCAGGCCTTCGCTGTAGGTAAAGGCGAAGTCATGGATCCAGTACTCGCGACCATTGGCGTGGCGCAGCCGGTAGGGGAATTCGCCAAGCACGCGCAAGCCCAGGTTTTCCAGGATCGGCAGCACGTCCGACAAGGCGAGCGGCGTGTCGGCATGGTACAGCTTGCAGTGCAGCAGGCGCTCACCCAGGCGGGTCAGCGGCTGGTAGAAGCTCATCGCCAGTGGTTTGCTGTCGGACAGTGCAACCACGTGCTGCAGGTCGACCACGGCCGAATGCGCCGGGAAGCGCTCGCGGTAACCGGCCGGGAAGCCTTTGGGGAAACCAGCGAGGATGTTGGTGCCCTGGGCCTCGCCAAAGTTCTCGACGACCAGCGCCGAGTAGTCGTCCTGCCAGGAACGGCAGGCCTGGATGACTTCTTTTTCCAGCTGCTGAGGGTCGATGTCGATACGGTTTTTCGGGTCGACCCGCAGAATCAGCTGCACGCGCGCCAACACCGACTCGGAGAAGAATGTCCAGAACTCGCAATCGCTGGCTTTCAGGCGCTCCATCAGCACCTGCTGGATCTTCTGCCGCACCTCGGTGGAGTAGATCTCGCGCGGCACGTAGGCCAGGCAGTAGCAGAAGCGCCCGTAGGGATCCTTGCGCAGGAAGACGCGAATCTTGTTGCGTTCCTGAATCTGCACAATGGCCATGACCGTGGTGTACAGCTCATCGACCGGGGTCTGGAACAGGTCGTCGCGCGGCAGCACTTCAAGCACCTGGGCCAGCTCCTTGCCCAGGTGCGCCTTGGCGTCGAACCCGGAGCGGCGCTCGACCTCGGCGACCTTGACGCGGATGTAGGGGATGGCGTGCACGCTTTCGCCGTACACCGTGGAGGTGTACAGGCCCATGAAGCGATGTTCCTTGATGACCTTGCCGGCGCTGTCGAGCTGGCGGATCGACACGTAGTCCGGATAGCCCGGACGATGCACGCGGCTGGGCAGTGCGGCCTTGGCGAACGACAACAGCAACGGCTCGTTGAGGTAGGCCACGGCGTAGTCTTCGATACGCAGTTCTTCGGCCGTCAGGCCTGCGCGCAGGCGCCGTGGCAGGCCCAGGAAGGACTGTTCGTCATACACCATCTGGCCGCCGGCGCTGTCGGCCTGGACGGTGAATTCTTCATAGCCGAGGAAGGTGAAGTGGTTGTCCAGCAGCCACTCGAGGAACGCCTTGACCTCGCCCTTCTCATGCTGGGCCGGGCCGTAGGCGGTGTCTTCCACCAGCGCGACGACTTCACGCAGCTTGGCCTTCATCGGTTCGAAATCGGCGACTGCCACGCGCACTTCGGCCAGCACCTGCTCGATCTCGCGGGCCAACACGTTCAGCTCGGCGGCATTGGCGGTGCGGTCGATTTCCAGGTACATCAGCGATTCATGGGCAACACCCTCGCCCTGGCTGCCCTTGGGCAGCAGCTCGAGCAATTGGCCATCGGCGCCACGGCGCACGCTCAGCACCGTGGTCTGCAGGGTGTGAATGCTGTAGCCGCGACGGTTCAGCTCGGTGCGTACGGAGTCGACCAGAAACGGCAGGTCGTGGTGCAGCACTTCGACCACGCTGTGGGTCGACTGCCAGCCGTTGCGTTCGTAGTCGGGGTTGTAGACCCGGACCTGCGGGTGCTCGGGGTCGAAGCGCTCGACGATGCGCCAGGCCGACAGGGTGCAACCGGCCAGGTCAGAGAGCCTGCGCTGCGTGAGTTCGTCCAGAGGGATGATGCCGAAGAACTGCTCGGCGAACAGTGCCACTTGTGGCAGGGACTGTTCGCTGATGTGCTGGGCCAGGACCGCTTGCAGTTGATGCTGGAAGTCGGCTTTGCTGGCTGCGGTGAAGAACGCCATCTGTGGTACTCCGCTTGGGCTTTGTAATAGTTGAAGCGTCGCGCGCGTGCGCCATGGTCACGGGTCAACGATAGCCAAGCCGTGCCAGGGCGAACGGTGAAAAACCAGACGTTGAGCGTGCCAGGCACGTTCAGGGCTCGCCGAAGCTTAACGACTGAGCGGTCATTACCGCTTGCGAGGCTGCGACAATTTCGGTCAAGGGCTGGCAACTTTACGTTTATGGATGCCCGCAAGGCTGTCAGAATTCCCTCCCATCACAGAAAACCCGAGTCGTAGCCATGCAAATCCACACCGCCGTGCTGTTCGCCACCCCTTGCGATGATGAGGAAGACAACATGGCGACGCTGTGCTGCCACAGCGACAAGGGGCAGATGTTCCTGCTCACCCGCTACCCCGACGAGGACACCGTGGACCTGACCCTGGACGATGAGCCCTCGACGCTGGACGGCTTGAAAGCGACCTTGAGCGCCCAGCGGCTGCTGATCGAGGTGGCGGCCGGTGATCGCGATGCGCTCAAGGGTGATGAAACCCTGGAGATCCTCCTCACCTCGGCGGCGACCGACCTTGAGGAGGTAGCGCTGACCTTGCGCAACATTCTCGACGGCACCGGCACGTTCGTCAGCGAGCTGTAAGCACGCTCGACCGCCGGCAGGCAACCCGGCAAAGGTCACGCGCAGATTTCGACGCGGCATCGCGGATAGATTAAAGTAGGCTCCCCTGCCAGGCTGCCCGCACCCTGGCGCAGACCCAGGAACCGTCGCCGATGGAACACCGTGAAGCGCTCAATGCGCTACGCACCTTTCTTTCCTCCCAGATCCTAGGCCAGGAGAAACTGGTCGAGCGGCTGCTGATCGTGCTCCTGGCGGACGGCCACATGTTGGTCGAGGGCGCGCCGGGATTGGCCAAGACCAAGGCCATCAAAGAGCTGGCAGAAGGCATCGAGGCGCAGTTTCACCGCATCCAGTTCACCCCCGACCTGCTCCCAGCCGACATCACCGGTACCGAGATCTACCGTCCGGAAACCGGCAGCTTCGTGTTCCAGCAGGGGCCGATCTTTCACAACCTGGTTCTGGCCGACGAGATCAACCGGGCGCCGGCGAAGGTGCAGTCCGCGCTGCTCGAGGCCATGGCCGAACGTCAGGTCAGTGTCGGGCGCAGCACCTACGACCTGTCGCCGCTGTTCCTGGTGATGGCGACGCAGAACCCCATCGAGCAGGAAGGCACCTACCCACTGCCCGAGGCACAACTGGACCGCTTCCTGATGCATGTGAAGATGGGCTTTCCCGACGCGGCCGTGGAGCGACGCATCCTCGCCCAGGCCCGTGGCGAAGCCCTGGGTGGCGAGGTCAAGCCCGAGCGCCGTGTCAGCCAGCAGGCGATCTTCGCTGCGCGCAAGGAAATCCTTGGCCTGTACATGGCCGACGCGGTGGAGGAATACCTGGTGCAACTGGTCATGGCCACGCGCACGCCGGCCAAGTTCGATGCCGAGTTGGCCGACTGGATCGCCTACGGCGCCAGCCCACGCGGTTCGATCGCCCTGGATCGCTGCGCGCGCGCCCACGCCTGGCTGGCCGGGCGCGACTTCGTCAGCCCCGAGGACATCCAGGCGGTGCTGTTCGACGTACTGCGCCACCGCATCATCCTGTCGTTCGAAGCCGAAGCAGCAGGCGTCGACCAGGACCGCGTGGTCCAGCGCATCCTCGACGTCGTTGCCGTCGCCTGAGCCATGCCCACTCGCCCGCAGGCCGAACCCGGCATCCGCATCGGCCTGGCCGAGCTGATCGACATGCGCCACCGCGTGCGCGAGATCCAGCTGTTTTCACGGCCCGGCCAGCGCAGCCCGCTGGTGGGCCTGCACCACTCCAAGCTGCGTGGGCGCGGCGTGGACTTCGACCAGGTGCGGGTTTACCAAGCTGGCGACGATGTGCGCAACATCGACTGGCGGGTCACCGCGCGCACCCAGGAACCGCACACCAAGTTGTTCCATGAAGAGCGCGAGCGGCCGATCTTCATCCTTGTCGAGCAGAGCCAGCGCCTGTTCTTCGGCTCCGGCCAGGTATTCAAGTCGGTGCTGGTCGCCCAGGCGGCCGCGTTGTTCGGCTGGGCCGCGCTGGGCCACAACGACCGGATCGGCGGCTTGGTGTTTGGCGACAACGAACACCACGAGATCAAGCCACGGCGCAGCAAGCAAAGTTTGCTGCAGCTGCTCAACCGTCTGGCCAAGGTCAATCAGGCCTTGCACACCGAAGCCACGCCTCAGGCCGACAGCCTCGGCCTGGCCCTGCGCCGGGCGCGCGAGGTGCTGCGCCCCGGCAGCCTGGCCATCGTCATTTGTGACGAGCGTTCCTTGAGTGCCCAGGCCGAACAGCACTTGGCCATGCTTTCGCGCCATTGCGACCTGCTGCTGATGCCGGTGTCCGACCCCCTCGACCATGCGCTGCCCGCGGCCGGCCTGCTGCGTTTCGCCCAGCGCGGTGCACAGCTGGAGCTCGATACCCTCGATGCCAGTCTGCGCCAGGCCTACCGGCAACAGGCCGAAGCGCGCGTCGAGCGCTGGGAGCTGATGGCGCAGAAGCTGCGGGTACTGCTGATGCCGCTGAGCACCCAGAGCGAGATGCTCGAACAGCTGCGCGAATACCTCAACGCCCAGCGCCCGGGAAATGCCCAATGAACCCGTTGGACCAACTGCAACCCCTGATCGAGCCAGCGCCGATCGGCCTCTGGCCGCCGGCACCGGGCTGGTGGTTGCTGCTGGCGCTGTTGCCGGTGCTGGGCTGGGGGCTGTGGCGGCTGCGGCGCTGGCGCCCTGGCAAGCGCCCAGTGGTGCGCAGCGAGTTGCCGCTCGACCCGGTGCGCGCCGAAGCCTTGGCCGAGCTTGCCCGCCTGCCCCGCCCCTTCGACGGGGCGCCGGCCGGCGCTTGGCTGCAACAGATCAATGCATTGCTCAAGCGCCTGTGCCGTAATCATTACCCCGGCGCCAACAGCCATACGCTCAACGGTCGGCAGTGGCTGGCGTTTCTCGACAACCGCTGCCCCGCCGCTGGCCTGACTCGCTGGATGGTACTGGTCGAGGGCGCCTACAAGCCCGAGTGCAAGCTGGACGACAAGGCCATCGCCGGGCTCAGCCAGGCGGTGGAAACCTGGATTCGCAAACATGTTTGAATTGGCCTGGCCATGGATCTTCGTGCTGCTTCCCCTGCCCTGGCTGGCACGCCTGCTGCTGCCCGCTGCCGACAGTGGCGAGCCGGTGCTCAAGGTGGGCTTTCTCGACGAGCTCGAAGGCCTGGCCGGGCGCCGTGCCCGCCTGAACTTGCCGACTTTGCGCCAACAGGCGCCGTACGTGCTGATCTGGCTGCTATTGCTGGTGGCTGCAGCGCGCCCGCAGTGGCTGGGCGAGCCGGTGCCGGTGGCCGCCAGCGGCCGCGACCTGATGGTGGCGGTGGATGTCTCAGGCTCGATGGACTTTCCCGACATGCAGTGGCATGACGAGGACATCAGCCGCCTGGACCTGGTCAAGGCGCTGCTGGGCGATTTTCTGCAAGAGCGCAAAGGCGACCGGGTCGGCCTGATCCTGTTCGGCAGCCAGGCGTACCTGCAAGCCCCGCTGACCTTTGACCGGCGTACCGTGCGCACCTTCCTCGATCAGGCGCAGATCGGCATCGCTGGCAAGAACACGGCGATCGGCGACGCCATCGGCCTGGCGGTCAAACGCCTGCGCGAACGGCCGGCGCAAAGCCGGGTGCTGGTGTTGATCACCGACGGCGCCAACAACGGCGGGCAGATTCACCCGCTGACCGCTGCCCGCCTGGCGGCCCAGGAAGGCGTGCGCATCTACACCATCGGCATCGGCGCCAACCCCGAAGCCAGCGGCACCCCGGGCTTGCTTGGGCTGAACCCGAGCCTGGACCTGGACGAAGCCTCGCTCAAGGAGATCGCCGACATCACCCAGGGCGCTTACTTCCGGGCCCACGACGGCGCCGAACTGGATGCGATCGGCAACACCCTCGATCGCCTCGAGCCGGTCGCCCAGCAGCCGACCCAGGCGCGCACGGCCAAGGCACTGTACGCCTGGCCGCTGGCCCTGGCCCTGCTGCTCAGTGTGCTGCTGGTGGCGGCGGTGCAGTGGCCGGACAACCTGCTGCTCAAGGCCATGCGCAAGCCCCGCTTCCTGCAACCCCATCCAGAATGGCGGCAGCGTCTCAAACGCCTGCGCCTGCGGAGGCGGCGATGATCGACCTGTGGCCGCAATGGTTGCGCCCGCTGTGGCTGCTGGCTGTGCCGCTGCTGGGCTGGCTGCTGTTCAAGCTCTGGCACCGCCGCAAACGCGCCGGGCGCTGGCAGGTGATTCTGCCGGTGGCGTTCCACCCGGTGCTGCTGGGCGGTGGTAGCGGCAACCAGAACAAACTGCCGTGGGTCGCCCTGGGGCTGGCCTGGCTGCTGATCGTGCTGGCGCTGCTCGGACCCAGCTGGCAGCGCCTGGAAGAAACCCGCCAGCGCCCGGCTGACCCGCTGGTGATTCTGCTGGAGTTGACCCCGCAGATGCTCGCCGAGGACGTCGCCCCCAATCGCCTGCAACAGGCCCGGCGCAAGATCCTCGACCTGCTCGAACACCGCCGCGATAGCCAGACTGCGCTGATCGTCTACGCCGGCAGCGCACATACGGTGGTGCCGCTGTCCGATGACCTGGGCACCACGCGCAACCTGCTGGAGTCGATCGACCCATCGATCATGCCCAAGGCAGGCCAACGCGCCGATCTGGCGGTGCAGAAGGGCCTGGCGCTGCTGGCCCAGAGTGGCCTGGGCCAGGGCCGCTTGCTGCTGGTCGCCTCGGCGCTCAGCGCAGGCGAGCGGCAGGGCATCAGCCAGGCCCTGGGGCGCCATGGACCGAGCCTATTGATGCTGGGCATCGGCACCCGTGATGGCGCTCCGGTGCGCCAGGCCAGTGGTGAATACCTCAAGGATGATCAAGGTGACATCCTCGTGCCCCGCCTCGACGGCGCTGGGCTCAAAGCCTTCGTCAATGCCACCGGCGGTCGTTACCGCCATGCCCGCCTCGATGACCTCGACCTGCGCGGCCTGGGCCTGTTCGATAACCCGCGCCAATTGCGCGACGCCGGGCAGACCCTGCAACTGGACAGCTGGGCCGACCAAGGCTATTGGCTGCTGTTGCCGCTGCTGCTGCTGGCGGCCTGTGCCGGACGTCGCGGCTGGCTGTTCTGCCTGCCATTGCTGCTGGCCCTGCCGCAGCCAAGCCAGGCCTTTGAACTCGCAGACCTGTGGCTACGCCCCGATCAGCAAGGCCAGCGCCTGCTGTCGCAACAGCAACCGGCCCGGGCAGCCGAGCGCTTTCACGATCCGCAATGGCGTGGTGTGGCGCTGTACCAGGCCGGTGACTATGCGGGAGCCGCCGAGGCGTTCGCGCAGACCGACAGCGCCGCCGCGCACTACAATCGGGGCAATGCCCTGGCCCGCAGCGGTGAACTGGAAGCGGCGCTGGATGCCTATGAGCAGGCGCTGGAGCGCCAACCCGATCTACAACCGGCGTTGGCCAACCAGGCCTTGGTCGAGCAACTGCTGCTGCAGCGTCAGGGCGAGGCACAAGAGCAACCGGCCAACGGCGACGCCCAAGGTTCGCCCGGCAATGACACCGATGGCAACAGCAGCTCGGCCAGCAGTGCCGCGCCTGGCAGTCCAGGCGAGCAAAGCGCGGCCAATGCCGAACAGGCTGGCGACGGCAATGGCAAGAGCCAGGGCGCGCCGGGTAACCAGGCCGGCGACGATGACAGCCTCACCCAGCCGCCGCAGCGCCCGGCCTCGACCAGCCTCGACGCCGAACAGCGCCAGGCGCTGGAACAATGGTTGCGCGAGATCCCAGACAACCCGGCGCAGTTGCTGCGGCGCAAATTCTGGTATGAACAGCAATTGCAACAGGGAACCCCACCATGAGTCGCCTCGTCGTCTTTCTCTTGAGCCTGCTATGGACCTTGATGGCCCAGGCGCTCCCGACCCTGCAGGCCAGCGTCGACCGCACCCGCGTAGAGGCCGGCGAATCCCTCGAATTGACGCTCGAAAGCCAGGACGTCACGCAGTTCGGCAAGCCCGACCTGAGCGCGCTCGAAGGCGATTTCGAGGTTCGCGGTACACGCCAGCTGAACAGCCTGCACACCCTCGATGGTGAAACCCGTGCCAGCACCCGCTGGATCATCACGCTGCTGCCACGGCGCAGTGGCAGCCTGCGCATCCCCGAGTTGCAGCTGGGGCAATCGCGTAGCCAGGCCATCGACTTGCAGGTGATGCAGGCCGACCCCAGCCGTGCGGACAGCGCCTCGCAAGTCTTCATCGAGGCAACGCTCGATACGCAGGAAGTCTACGTCCAGGCCCAGGCTGTCCTGACCCTGCGTATTTATCACTCGGTGTCGCTGTACGACGACAGCAACCTCAGCCCCCTGCAGCTGGACAACGCCAAGGTCGAACCGCTGGGTGAATCGCGCACCTACGAGAAGGAAATCAACGGGGTGCGCCATGGGGTGATCGAAACCCGCTATGCGCTGTATCCGCAGCAGAGCGGCAGCCTCGATGTGCCGTCGCTGACCTTCACGGCCACCGCCGCCGACACGGCCCAACAACCCGCCGGCAGCTCGCGCGTGGGCCGGCAGGTGCAAGTCCGCTCGCTGCCGCTGCGCCTGACGGTGCGGCCGATTCCGCCAGCGTGGCCGGCCAACGCGCCCTGGCTACCGGCCCGCAGCCTGAGCCTGGAGGAGCACTGGAGCCCCGACCCAGCAAGCCAGCAACCGCAGATCGGCGACTCGTTGACCCGCCGCGTCACGCTGCGCGCCGAGGGCCTGTCGAGCACCCAGTTGCCGCAGTTGCCGGCCACCGAAATCGCCGGCTTGCGGCGCTACCCGGACCAACCGCTGCTGCGCAACGAAATCAGCGAGCGCGGCATGACCGCCAACCGCGAGGAACGCGAAGCGCTGGTGCCGGTGCACAGCGGCGCACTGGCCCTGCCATCGCTGGAAGTGACCTGGTGGAACACCCGGGAGGATCACCTGGAGCACAGCAGCTTGCCAGCGCGCACCCTGAACGTGCAGGACAACCCGGCATTGAGCGCGCAGGCGCCGGTGGGCGACAGCAGCGGCACGCCGTCCCTGCTCTGGCCGTGGCAGCTGGCCACCCTGCTGCTGGCCCTGACCACGCTGCTGGGCTTTGGCCTATGGTGGCGCGCCCGCTCGCAGCCGGCGGTGTTGCGCGCCGCGCACAGCGGGCCGAGCCCGCGCACGCTGCTCGACGACCTCAAGCGCGCCTGCCAGGCCAACGACCCGCAAGCCACACGTCAGGCGCTCGATGCCTGGGCGCGCCAGCAACCGCAGACGCTGGCCGAGATGGCCGCGCGCTTCGTGCCGCTGTCCGATGCACTGGATGGCCTGAACGGGGCGCTGTACAGCGAAAGCGGGCAGTACTGGCAAGGCGAGGACCTGTGGCGAGCAATCGGCACCATTCCGCCCGCCGAGCAGGTCGAGCTGCCGGTCAGTGAGGGCGGCAGCTTGCCGCCGCTCTATCCGAAATGAGCGGCGCAGTGGCTCGCGCCGTTACCCAGCGGCGCCCACAACCCCTCCCTGCCCACTTGCGCTACCATAGCGCCCCACTAAACCGGCTCTTCCAACAGGTTCTCCATGCGTCTGTTTCACACCTCCGACTGGCACCTGGGCCAAAGCCTGCACGGCCAGGAGCGCGACTTCGAACACGCCTGCTTTCTCGACTGGCTGCTGGGCCAGCTACAGCTGCGCCAGCCTGACGCGCTGCTGATCGCGGGTGACATCTTCGACACGGTCAACCCGCCGGTCAAAGCCCAGGAGCGGCTGTACGAGTTCATTGTCCAGGCCCACGAGCAGCAGCCCAAGCTGGACATCGTGATGATCGCCGGCAACCACGATTCCGGCTCGCGCATCGAATTGCCCGCCGCGCTCATGCGCCGCTTGCGGACCCACGCGCTGGGCCGGGTGCATTGGCTGGATGAAGGCCGACTGGATGCCGAGCGCCTGCTGATCCCGCTGACCAATGGTCGCGGCAAGGTCGCCGCCTGGTGCCTGGCCCTGCCGTTCCTGCGGCCGGCGGAAGTCACTGGGCCGCTGCTGGGCGATGATTACCTGCAAGGCATCACCCAGGTGCACCAGCAGCTTATTGGCGCGGCGCTGCAAAAGCGCAAGAAGGACCAGGCACTGATCGCCATCAGCCATGCGCACATGGCTGGCGGTGCGGTGTCCGAGGACTCCGAACGCAGCCTGATCATTGGCAATGCCGAAGCGTTGCCGGCCAAGCTGTTCGACCCAGCCATCAGCTATGTCGCCCTCGGCCATCTGCACAAGCCGCAGCAGGTCAACCGCGAGAGCCGTATCCGCTACAGCGGCTCGCCGATCCCGCTGTCGTTCGCCGAGATCAATTACCCGCATCAGGTGCTGGAGGTGGAGCTGCAAGGCAGTGAACTGCTCAGCGTCGAAGCCCGCCCGGTGCCCCGTGCCGTCGCGCTGCAGCGCCTCGGGCCCGCGCCACTGGGCGAGCTGCTCGAACAACTGGCCGAGCTGCCGGTGGTCGATCTGCTCGAGGACCCCAACCGCCAGCCCTGGCTCGAAGTCCGGGTGCGCCTGGATGAGCCGCAACCAGACCTGCGTCAGCAGATCGAAGCGGCGCTGCAGGGCAAGGCGGTGCGCCTGGTGCGCATCAGCGCCGAGTATGCCGGCGCGGGCCTTGGCGAGCAGGCGCTGGAGTTCGTCGAACTGGCGCAGATGACCCCGCAGGACCTATTCAGCCGAGCCTGGGAGCAGGCTTACGGCAACCCAGTGGATGAACAAACACTGGCCGACTTCGCCTTGTTGCTGCAAGACGTCCAGTTGCAGGAGGAGCAGCCATGAAGATTCTCGCCATCCGCCTGAAGAACCTGGCCTCACTCGCCGGCCCAGTGGACATCGACTTCACTGCCGAACCGCTGGCCAGTGCCGGGCTGTTCGCCATCACCGGCCCCACCGGCGCCGGCAAGAGTACCCTGCTCGATGCCTTGTGCCTGGCCCTGTTCGGCACCGTGCCACGGCTCAACGCCATCGGCCGTGAAGCCAAGGTGCCGGACGCCGAGGGCGACATTCCCACCTCCGATCCACGCAACTTGCTGCGCCGCGGCACTGGCAACGGGTTTGCCGAGGTCGACTTCGTCGGCATCGACGGCCACCGCTACCGCGCGCGTTGGGAAGCCAACCGAGCGCGTGACAAGGCCAGCGGCAAGCTGCAACTGAGCCGTCAGAGCCTGTACGACCTGGACAGTGAACAGCTGCTGGGCAGTGGCAAGCAAGAGTACAAGCAGCTGATCGAAGCGCGCCTGGGCCTGAACTTCGAGCAGTTCACCCGGGCGGTGATGCTCGCCCAGAGCGAGTTCAGCGCGTTTCTCAAGGCCGATGACAAAGACCGCAGCGAATTGCTGGAAAAGCTCACCAACACGGCCATCTATACCCGCCTCGGCCAGCGCGCCTTCAGCAAGAGCCGCGAGGCTGGAGAGGCGCACAGCGCCCTCAAGGAGCGCGCCAGTCATCTGCTGCCGATGCCGCCTGAGGCCCGCGCCGAGCTCGATCAGCGCCTGGAGCAGGCGCAACAGCAATTCAAGGCCGACCAGGCCGGCGAGCGCCAGTTGCAGGCGCAACGCACGTGGCTCGAGCAACGACGCCAATTGCACGCCCAGCTCAGCGAAGCACAAGCAGCCTTGCACGCGGCCGAGCAGCAATGGCAGCAATTGGCCGAACAGCGCACCGACTTGCAGCGCCTGGAACGGCTTGCCCCGCAGCGTCATCAGCTCCATCGCCAGCAGGTGCTCACCGCGCAAATGACGCCCTTGGCCGCGCACATTGCCGAGCAGCAGCGCCTGCTCACCACGCTGCAAGGCCAGAGCCACGAGTCGGAACAGGCGCTGATAACCGCCCGCGCAGCCCTGGCGCAGTGCCAGGCCATGCAGGGCGAAAACGCGCCACGGCTGCGTCAGGCCTTCGCCACGCAGGACACGCTGGCGCGTCTGGAGCAGGAGCTGGCGAGCCAGCGCAGCCGCGTCGAGCAGGCGCAGGCGACACTGGCCGAGGCTCAGCAGCACGTGCAGGGCACCGAACAGCAACAACAGCGCAGCGAACAGCAGCTGTTGCAGATCGACACCGCCCTGGCCGACAGCCAGCACCTGGCGGAACTGGCCAACGCCTGGCAAGCCTATCTGCCGCAGCTCAAACAGGTAATGCTGGTGGGCGGCCGCCTGGCCAAGGGTCGCGAGGAACTGCCGAGCCTGCAAGCGCGCGCCAGCCAGGCCAATGCCCAGTGGCAGGCCCAGCGCGACCAACTCGATGTGCTGTTTCGCGAGGCCAAGGCCGAACCGCAAGCGCTGGCCGAACAGATCGACCTGCTGGGCAGCATGTTGCAGGACAACCGCAAGCAGCATCGCGCCGTCGAAGAGGCTTCGCGCCTGCATGGGCGCGAACTCGAACTGCGCCAGCAGCTCGACGCCCTGCAGCAGCGCCAGCAGCAGGGCATGCAGCAACGTAAGCAACTGATCGCCCAAGGCACCGCGGCCAAGGCCGAGCTCGAGACGGCCGAGCAGGCCCTCAAGCTCACGCGCCAGCTGCTGGAACGCCAGCGCCTGGCGCGCAACACCAGTGTCGAAGAACTGCGCAGCCAGTTGCGCGATGGCGAACCGTGCCCGGTGTGCGGCAGCGCCGAGCACCCGTTTCATCAACCTGAAGCGTTGCTGCAGAGCCTCGGCCGGCACGACCAGGCCGAAGAGCAGGCGGCGCAGCAGCAGGTGCAAACGCTCAACGGCAACTTGGTCGAACTGCGCACCCAATTGGGCGTGGTCAACGCCCAGCTCAAGGATGCCCAGCAGCATCAGCAGCACCTGAGCGAGCAGTTGCAGGCGGCGACCTCGCAATTGCAGGCTCACAGCCTCTGGCCTGCCCTCGCCACGCAGGATGACCAGGGCCGCAACGCCTGGCTCGATAGCCAGCTGCGGCGCCTTGACGAAGAGATCGGCGCGGACGAAAAACGCCAAAGCGCCCTGCTCACCTTGCAAAAAGACGCCGCGCGCCTGGCTCAGCAGCTGCAGGCAGCAGAGCAAGCGCAGCAGCAGGCGCAGCGCCAACTCGAGCAGCAGCATCAAGCCTTGGCCAGCGATCAGCAGCAGCTCGAGCGCGGGCTGGCCGATCTGGCAGAGGTATTGCCGGCCGATGTCCTCGACGCGCTGAGCAACGATCCTACCACCGCGTTTCTGGCCCTCGATCAGCAGATTGCCCAGCGCCTGCAGCAGTTGCAGCAGCGCCGTGACGAAGCCCAGGAGCAACAAGCCCGCCAGCTGCAGTTGGACAAGCTGCGCGATCAACAGCAGGCCCGCGATCAGCAGCTGCAGCAGCTGCAGCAGCAGCTGGCCACACTCGACGGCCAGCGCCAGCACGCCCAGGCGTCGCTTGCCGAGTTGCTGGGCGAGCAGCCCAGCGCAGACGCCTGGCAGCTGCACCTGGACAGCCAGCTCGAGCAGGCCCGCGCCCTGGAGGCCGATACCGCCCAGCGCCTGCAAGCGCTGCAGACCGACGGCGTACAGCTGAGCAGCGAGCTCAAGGCCAACACCCAGCAACTGCAAGCGCTGGGCGCTGAGTGCCAGCAGCTACAGGGCGACATCGAGCGATGGCGTGCAGCGCATCCTGAGCTCGATGACGCCGGGCTCGATCGGCTGCTGGCTATCGATGAGCAGCAGATGGTCACCTTGCGCCAGCACCTGCAGGGCGCCGAAAGAGCCATCGAGCAAGGCCGTGTGCTGCTCGCGGAGCGCGAGCAGCGCGTGCAGCAACATGCGGCCCAGATGAACGTCGAAGCTTCGGTCGAAGACCTCGAACAGGCACTGCTCGCGCTGGGTGAGCGGCTCGCCAGCCAAGAGCAGCACTGCGCCGAACTGCGCGCCCAACAAGCCGATGATCAGCGCCGACAGCAAGCCAGCGAGGAACTGGCGGCGCACATCGAACAGGCCAATCAGCAGTGGCAACGCTGGGCGCGACTGAACGCGCTGATCGGCTCAGCGTCGGGTGATGTATTCCGCAAGATCGCCCAGGGCTATAACCTCGATCTGCTGCTGCACCATGCCAATGCCCAACTGCGCCAGCTGGCCCGCCGCTATCGCCTCAAACGCGGCGGCAGCGCCCTGGGCCTGCTGGTGCTGGATACCGAGATGGGCGATGAGCTGCGTTCGGTGCATTCGCTGTCGGGTGGCGAGACCTTCCTGGTTTCCCTGGCATTGGCCCTGGGCCTGGCGTCGATGGCGTCGAGCACCCTGCGCATCGAGTCGCTGTTCATCGATGAAGGCTTCGGCAGCCTGGACCCGGAGTCGCTGCAGTTGGCCATGGACGCGCTGGACGGCCTGCAGGCCCAAGGCCGCAAGGTCGCGGTGATCTCTCACGTGCAGGAGATGCATGAGCGTATTCCGGTGCAGATCCAGGTGCGCCGTCAAGGCAACGGCCTGAGCGATGTACAGGTGTGTGGATGATCCTCTATTCGTTCCGCCGCTGTCCGTGGGCCATGCGCGCGCGCCTGGCGCTGCGCTACGCCGGCTGTGAGGTCGAGATTCGCGAGGTGGCGATGAAGAACAAGCCGGCGCACTTGCTGGCCCTCTCGCCCAAGGGCACGGTGCCGGTGCTCGACACCGGCACCGAAGTTCTTGAGGAAAGCCTGGATATCATGCGCTGGGCGCTGGCATGCAACGACCCGCAGGACTGGCGCTTGACCGGCGACCCGCAGGCAGCGCAACAGGGTGATGCGCTGATCGCGCGCAACGACAGCACGTTCAAGGCGCAGGTGAACCTCTACAAGTATGCCGAGCGCCACCCCCAGCACAGCCGCGGGTTTTACCGCCAGCAGGCAGAAGCCTGGCTGGCGGAACTGGAGCAGCTGTTGGCGGCGCGCCCCTACCTGCTGGCCGAGCATCCCAGCCTGGCCGACGCAGCGCTGCTGCCGTTGATGCGCCAATTCGCCGGGGTGGAACCGCAGTGGTTCGCCCAGGCCCCCTACCCGCGCTTGCGCGACTGGTTGCAGGCCTGGTTGGCCTCGCCCCTGTTCACCGCGGTGATGGCGAAACCCCAGTGACGTGCGCAGGCCGACTCAGTCGAGAAACTTCAAATCCGACGGTGCTGGCTGATTGAAGGTCTGTACCGTCTCCCCCAGTTTGCCGGTGCGCGGATCACGGCGCATGACGACGATCTGGTTGCTCTTCTGGTTGGCTACCAGGACGAAATGATCAGTGGGATCCAGGGCGAACTCGCGGGGATGATCGCCCTCGACCGTGCGCCGTTGCAACAGGGTCAGCTGGCCATCGTCCTGGCCTACGCTGAACACCACGATTTCGTTGGCCGTGCCGCGGTTGCTGACGTACAGGAACCGCCCATCCGCCGAGAGGTGCAGGCCACCGGACGCCTTGGCAGCCGCATCCGCCTGGTCGGTCAAGGCCAGGCGCTGACGCTGCTGCAGGGCGTCGTCCTTGACCTCGAACATGACGACTTCGCCACTCATCTCGAGGGTCAGGTAAGCATGGCGTCCCTTGGCATCGAACAACAGATGGCGCGGCCCGCTGCCTGGCGGCAAGTCGACCGAAGCCGGGATGGCAGGGCTCAACGGGCGATCGGCACTGGCTCCGTCATAGCGGTAGATGAACACCTTGTCAGCGCCCAGGTCGCTGGCATAGACATGCTGGCCATCGGGTGAGAGCACCAACGAGTGCACATGGGCGCTGGCCTGGCGTTCGGGGTTCACGCCGCTGGGCGTATGGCGCAGCTGCTGGACCGCTGGCTTGAGCGTGCCGTCCTTGGCCACCGGAATCACCACCAGACTGCCACCCGGATCGGGCGCAACGGCATAGTTGGCGACGAACAGGTAACGCTGATCGCGGCTGAGGCTGGCGTGGGTGGGCTCGTCGCCGCGGCTGCCGACCTGGTTGAGCGGCTTGATCTCGCCGTTGCTGCTGAGGCTGAAACTGCTCACCTTGCCGTCGGGTGTTTCATTGACACTGAACAGCTGGCGCTGGTCGGCCGACAGCACCAGCCACGACGGGCTGACACTCTTGACCACCTGCAGCGGCGTCGGCTCGATCTTGCCGCGCTTGCTGTCGAACTGGTAGCGGTAGATGCCCTGGCTCTGGCCATCGGTGTAGCTGCCCACCAGCAAGGTTGCAGCCTGCGCGGGGATCATCGTACTCATCAGGCTAACGCTCAGCAGGCAGGTTTGGGTCCACTTCTTCATCATCTTCATCCGGGGCGCGAAAGGCACTCATACAGACTAGCCGATGCTCGCCCTGTTCATCGGCGAGTTGCCATTGGTCGTGCTCGCCAACGGCGGCAGCGATCTGCTCGGGGGTAAACGACCAGCGCCGCAGTTGGCGGCCGTCCATGCACTCGATGCTGAGGCCGGATTCGTCGCAGGTGAAGTCGAAGGCGTGCAGGCCATCGATCAGGAGCATGTCGCAGGAGGCGAGCGCAGTGGCGAGAGGAGACATGGCGATACCGTGAAAAAAATGAGCCGGCAGTATAGCCGGCTCATTGGCAAGCACGTGCAGTCAGTGGGCGAAGATCGAACCGCCCTGCTTGCCGGCCATCTTTTCAGGCTTGATCAGGAACCGCGCCAGGGCCGGCAACAGCCACAACGCACCGAACATGTTCCACAGCAGCATGAAGGTCAGCATCAAGCCCATGTCGGCCTGGAACTTGATGGCCGAGAAGATCCAGGTGCAGACGCCGATCGCCAGGCACAGACCGGTGAACAGCACCGCCTTGCCGGTCGAGCGCAGGGTCTGGTAATAGGCTTCCTGCAACGGCAGGCCGGCACGCAGGAAGCTTTCCAGGCGGCTGTAGATGTAGATGCCGTAGTCCACCCCGATCCCCACGCCCAAGGCCACCACTGGCAAGGTAGCGACCTTGACGCCAATGCCCATGAACGCCATCAGCGCGTTGCCCAGCACCGAGGTCAGCACCAATGGCAGGACGATGCACAGGGTAGCGGCGAATGAGCGGAAGGTGATCATGCACATCACCGCCACGCAGATGTACACCAATACCAGGATGGTCAGCTCTGCCGACTTGATCACCTCGTTGGTGGCCGCCTCGATACCGGCGTTGCCCGCTGCCAGGAGGAACTGCAAGCCGTCCTTGTTGTGGCTGTCGGCGAACGCCTTGGCTGCTGCCGTGACGCGCTCCAGGGTTTCGGCCTTGTGGTCGTTGAGGAACACCAGCACCGGCGCCAGTGAACAGTCGCCGTTGTACAGGCCGTCGGCACGGGCGATGGAATTGTTGAGGATGTCCGGGTTGCGCGACAGGGTTTCCCACTTCAGGTTGCCCTCGTTCATACCCTTGATCACTTGCTTGGACACCGTGACCAGTGAGATCGCCGATTGCACCCCGGGGGTGTTCTGCATGGTCCACATCAGCTCGTCGATCGGCGCCATGGTCGAGTGAATCGAGCAGCTCTCGGCAGGCGTCTTGACCATGATCACCAGCACATCGGAACTGGTCGAATAATTGCTGATGATGAAGTTGTTGTCCTGGTTGTAGCGCGAATCCGGACGCAGCTCCGGAGCGCCCTGGTCGAGGTCGCCGATCTTGAGGTTCTGGCTGTACCACAGGCCGCCAGCAAAAGCGATCAGGGCCAGGGCAATGGACACCGGCGCGACCTTGGCGCTGGCGAAGTTCGACAGCAGGCGCCAGAACGGATGCTCGCGGGTCGCGTCTTTCTTGCTGCGCTCGATGGCTTTCTTGCTGATGCCGACGTAGGAGATCGCCACCGGCAGCAGGATCAGGTTGGTGAAGACGATCACCGCTACGCCGATCGAAGCGCCGATGGCCAGTTCGCGGATCACGCCGATGTCGATGATCAGCAAGGTGATGAAGCCTACGGCATCGGCCAGAATGGCGATCATGCCCGGCAGGAACAACTGGCGGAAGGTGCGCCGCGCCGCAGTCAGGGCGTTGTCGGCGTCACTGGACTGCAAGGCGATGCCGTTGATCTTCTGTACACCGTGGGAGATGCCAATGGCGAATATCAGAAACGGCACCAGCATCGAGTAGGGATCCAGACCGAAGCCGACCGCATGCATCAGGCCCAGCTGCCAGACCACCGCGACCAGGGTGGTGATGAGCACGGCGATGGTGCTGCGGATGCACCAGGTGAACCAGTACAGCAGGATCCAGGTGATGATCAGGGCCACGCCGAAGAACATTGCCACCATCACCAGGCCGTCGATCAGGTCGCCGACCTTCTTGGCGAAGCCGACGATGTGGATTTTCACGTTGGGGTTCTGCGCCTGGAACTTGTCGCGGATCTTTTCTTCCAGTTGGTGGGAAAACTGCTGGTAATCCAGCTTGACCTGCTTGCCGGGGTCCTGCGGGTCGGGGAAGCTTTCCAGCAGCGGCACATCGACGATGCTGGACCTGAAGTTGTTGCCCACCAGACGGCCGACCTGGCCAGACTTGAGCACGTTGTCGCGCAAGGTATCGAGGCTTTGCTGGGAGCCGTCGTAGGTATTGGGGATGACTTCACCGCCAGAGAAACCCTCTTCGGTCACCTCGCTCCAGCGCACGCTGGGACTCCACAGCGACTTGAGGCCGGCGCGGTCGACACCGGGGATGTAGAACACCTCGTCATGGATCTGGCGCAGGGTTTCCATGTAGTGCTTGTCGAAGATGTCGCCATCCACCGCTTCGACCGAGATGCGGATGGTGTTGCCCAGGTTGGCCAGGTCATTGCGGTGCTCCATCATCTGCTCGATGAAGGGATGCTCCAGCGGGATCATCTTCTCGAAGCTGGTGGAGGGCCGTATCTGGGTGGCCTGCCAGAACAGGAAAATGCTGACCAACACGCACAAGGCGATGACGACCGGGCGGTTGTTGAAGATCAGGCGTTCGAGCAGGGTCGCCTTGTCCTGGTTGTGGGGCATGTCGATGCTCTCCCGGCTGGTCATGGACGCACCTCCTGGGCAGGCTGATCGGCGCCTTTCGCATCAGCCAGGTGAATACCGCCCTGCCCGACCAACAGCAGTCCGCCATCGGCCAGGCCACTGACACCGGCCAAGGCGATGCGGTCGCTGCGGTTGTAAATGCTGAAGGTCTGACCATCATCGTCGCTGCGCAGCACGCTGCCACCGTTGCCCACCAGGATCAGGCTGCCATCGTCTGCAAGGGTTGCGCCTGCCAGGCCGAATTCGAGCGTCCCGCGCGCTGCAGTGAGGGCGATGGGCTGCCAAGTGTCACCGAAGTTGCCGGAACGGAACAGGTTGCCGCGCAGGCCATACACCAGCAGCGTATTGGCCTGGGCGGTGCCGATCACACCGAACAGTGAGCCCTCGTAGGGGCCCTGGACGCTGTCCCAGGTCTGGCCGTCGTCGCTGGAGCGGAACATGCCGCCCTGCTCGCCGACGATGAACAAACCCGCATCACGGACTTTGTTGATGCCATTGAGGTGCAACTGATCAGGGTTGTCCAGGCGCTCGGCGACGTCTTGCCAATGCTGGCCGCCGTCGCGGGTTTCCAGCAGTGCGCCATAGGCGCCCACGGCAAAGCCGTGCTGGGCGTCGAGGAAGGTGATGTCGAGCAGCGGCGCTTCGCGGGCGAGGTCTTCGAACTGCTTGGTCCAGGTGGCACCGCCATCGGTGCTGGCGAGGATCTGCGCATCGTGACCGACGGCCCAGCCGCGTTTGTCGTCGAGGAAGAACACTGCGGTGAGCAGTTGCCGGGTCGGCACACGTGCCTGGGTCCAGGTGTGGCCCTGGTCGTCCGAAAACAGGATATGCCCCCGGTCGCCCACCACCACGAGCCGTTTACCGGCGTGGACGGCGTCGATCAACAGGCTCTGACTGGCCTTGGCCGATTCGGTCGAATATTCGTCGGCTGGCGCGGCCTGCACCCCGCTTGCCATCCCCAATGCCAGCGCCAGCATCGCGCCGGCCGCCAACGGCCAGGCCGCACGCCTGGCCTGCGTCATCACCCGCTCCATCATGACCATCCCCTGTTGTGTTCTTGTTGGTGGGTCTGTGCTGTGAAAAGCCTGCGTTAGAGGCCTGGAGGGATCGTATCGGGGAACGTTGCGCGATGACAACGCGCTGCACGTTATGTTTTGTTAACCGCCCTGGGGGGCAAGCTGCAAGCTGCAAGCTGCAAGCAGAAGCAGATCTGCTTTTGCTTTCAGCTTGCAGCTTGCCGCTTGAGGCTCAGGCGAGGCTCTTGCTGACCACTTCGTAGACGTCGCTGGACAGCTCGCCGGACGCGCGAATCCGCTCCAGCTCGGCCTTCATCAACGCCTGGCGCGCCGCGTCATATTTGCGCCAGCGGGTCAGGGGTGCCAGTTGACGCGAGGCGATCTGCGGATTCAACCCATTCAGCTCAATGACCAGGTCGGCCAGGAAGCGATAGCCTGAACCATCGGCGGCGTGGAAGTTGACCAGGTTCTGCCCGGCGAATGCACCCACCAGTGCTCGAACCTTGTTCGGGTTCTTCAGGGTGAAGGCCGGGTGCTGCATCAACGCCTTGACCCGCGCCAGCCCGCCCGGCAGCGGGCTGGCGGCTTGCACGCTGAACCACTGGTCCATGACCAGCGGGTTATCCTTGAAGTGCTCGGCGAAGATTTCCAGCGCCTTGGCACGTTCGGCCTCGAACGGCGAATTGACCAGCACCGCCAGCGCAGTCAGGCGCTCGGTCATGTTGTCGCAGTGCTCGAACTGCTCCAGGGTCGCTTCCAGCACCTGCGGCTTGCCGCTCAGCATCAGGTACGACAGGGCGATGTTCTGCAGGCTGCGGCGAGCGAAGTGTTCGGCGGCGGCCACGTAGGCGGTGGTGCGCGACACCTCACGGTGGGCCTGGTAACGCGCCCACAGGGCGTCGAACAGCTGTTCGGCGATCTGCTGGCGAGCGAACTCGCGGGCAGCGTGGATCGCATCCACGTCGGCCACCTGGCTGATCTCGGTGAGGTAGGCCTCACCTGGCAGCGAGAGCATTTCGGCGACCATGGCCGGGTCCAGCGACTGGTTGCCCAGCACGGTGCCAAGCGCGGTGATCAGGCGCTGGTCGAGCTTCAGCGCCTCGCCGCGCTGGTGCTGGCCGATCAGTTCCTGCAGCACCTGGACCGACAGCTGCTGGCCCGCTTCCCAGCGGTTGAAACCGTCGCTGTCGTGCTGCATGAGGAACATCAACTGGTCGCGGTCGTAGGGGAAGCTGAGCTTGACCGGCGCACTGAAACCGCGCAGCAACGACGGCAGCGGCTTGGCGGCGATGCCCTGGAAGGTGAAGGTCTGCTCGGTTTCGGTCACCGACAGCACGCGGTTGGTGCCGCCAGCCGAGCTCTCGCCAGCCAGTTGCAGCGGCAGGTCGTTCCCGGCGGCATCCAGCAGGCCCAGCTCCACCGGGATCACGAATGGCAATTTTTCGGCTTTGTCAGGGGTCTGCGGGCAGCTCTGGCGCAAGGTCAGGCTGTAGGTCTGCGCGGCCGCGTCGTAGGCTTCGCTGACCTCCAGGCGCGGCGTACCGGCTTGGCTGTACCAGCGCTTGAACTGCGTCAGGTCGACACCGTTGGCGTCTTCCATGGCCTTGATGAAGTCGTCAGTGGTCACCGCCTGGCCATCGTGGCGCTCGAAGTACAGGTCGCTACCCTTGCGGAACCCTTCGGCGCCCAGCAGCGTGCGCACCATGCGCACCACTTCGCTACCCTTCTCGTACACCGTCAGGGTGTAGAAGTTGGAAATCTCGATGAAGCTGTCCGGGCGTACCGGGTGCGCCATCGGCCCTGCGTCTTCAGCGAATTGATGCGTGCGCAGGTAGGCGACGTCCTCGATGCGCTTGACCGTGCGCGAGTTCATGTCGGCACTGAATTCAGCGTCGCGGAACACCGTGAAGCCTTCCTTGAGCGACAACTGGAACCAATCGCGGCAGGTGACCCGGTTGCCCGACCAGTTGTGGAAATACTCATGGGCTACCACCGCCTCGACGCGCTGGTGGGCGGCATCGGTGGCGGTCTCGGCGCGGGCCAGCACGCAGCTCGAGTTGAAGATGTTCAGGCCCTTGTTTTCCATGGCGCCCATGTTGAAATCATTGACCGCGACGATCATGAAGATGTCGAGGTCGTACTCGCGGCCATAGACTTCTTCGTCCCAGCGCATGGACTTCTTCAGGCTGACCATGGCGTGGTCGCACTTGTCGATGTTCTCCGGCTCGACGTAGATGCGCAGGGTCACGTCGCGTCCGGACTGGCGGGTGAAGCGGTCTTCCACGCACCACAGGTCGCCGGCGACCAGGGCGAACAGGTAGGCCGGCTTCTTGAACGGGTCCTCCCAGGTCGCCCAGTGCCGGCCGTCTTCGGCCGGGCCGCTGCCGATCGGGTTGCCGTTGGACAGCAGCACCGGGTAGCGATGTTGTTCGGCGATCACCGTGGTGGTGAAGGTGCTCATCACATCGGGACGGTCGAGGTAATACGTGATCTTGCGAAAGCCCTCGGCCTCGCACTGGGTGCAGAACATCTTGCCCGACTTGTACAGGCCCTCGAGCGCGGTGTTGCGCTCGGGGTGGATCTTCACGCTGGTATCGAGGGTGAAACGCTCGGCCTTGGGCTGCACGATCAGGCGGTCGGCATCGAGCTGGTAGTCGCCCGCTTGCAGTTGCTGATCGTCCAGGGCGGCGCGCAGCAGCTCAAGGTGCTGACCGTCGAGTTCCAAGGGTGGCAGGCCGGCGCCGCGCGCCGGATTGCGGTGCATCACCAGTTGCGCGTGGACCAGCGTGTGGTCCTCGAACAGCTCGAAGGTCAGGTGCGTCTCGTCGATCAGGTACTCGGGCGCCTGGTAATCCTTGAGGTAGATCACTTGCGGTTGTTCGGTACGCATGTGCAGATCCTTTTACTGGAGCACGGCCAATTGATAGGCGGTGTACTTGCGAATATTGATCACGCCGGTATCGAAGATCAGGTACTGGCCCTTGATACCCAGCAACGTGCCTTCGACGACGGGATTCTTGTCGAGGTTGAAGCTGACGATCTTGGTCGGGTAGGCCTGGACTGGATAGCGCATCTGCACCACCTCGGCATCTGGCAGCGGCTGGACCGCCTGCAGGCCGAAGCGGCCTTGCAGCAAACGCAGGCCTTCGGCGCAGGCATCGAAGATCTGATCGCGCACGGCGGCAAGGTCGAGCGCTTGCGCATCGCCCTTGAGCAAGGCGCGCCAGTTGGTGCGGTCTGGCACCTGGCTGCGCAGCAGGTCTTCGACCAGGCCCGATTGCTGGCGAGTGGACACGCGCAGAATCGGCAGCGCCTGGCTGGCGCCCTGGTCCAGCCAGCGCGTGGGCAGCTGGGTGGCGCGGGTGATGCCGACCTTGATCCCGGACGAGTTGGCCAGGTAGACGATATGGTCGGTCATGCAGAACTGCTCGCCCCAGGCCGGGTCGCGGCAGGTGCCTGCATCGTAATGGCAGCGTTCCGGGGCCATGATGCACATGTCGCACTGTGCCAGCTTGGTCATGCAAGGGTAGCAATAACCCTGGCTGAAGCTGGTCTTGGTGCGCTTGCCGCAATGGCTGCAATGAATCGCGCCAAGGTATTCCAGGCGCAGGCGCTGGCCGATCAGCGGGTTCACCGGAACCTGGGTTTCACCCAGGCGAAAACTGTACTGGACCACCGGCGCCTGCAGGCTGACGGCCATCTTGCTCAGAGAGCCACGAGCGAGTTCGATCAATGTACCGAGTCCGACTTGAACAGAATGTTGGCGATCGGTGCGGACTTCGAGGCGCATTCCTGCGGGCCCATGTAACCGGTGCGCTGCTCTTCGGGCAGGTTCTTCATCTCCCAGGCGATCAGCGCCTGCAAGGACAGCTCCTTCTGCTCGGCGGTGAGCTTGCGCCCATCCGACCATTTGCCGATCTCTACCGCCAGCTTCAGGCTCTGGTAGATCTCGGGTGTGATGTTTTCGATCATTTGCGCGAAAGTGGACATAGTGTCTCCTGATTCAAGCCGACAGTTTACGCCGGGCCAGCGCCCCACCCAAGAGCCCGGTCAGGCATCCGATGAGCAGACCGCCCACGTGGGCGGCGTTGGCGATCTGGCCAAGGCCGAGCTGGCCCACCACGCCGGTCAGGCACACCACCAGCCAGACCAGCATCATCGCCAGGACGCCCCTGGGCAGCGTGAAATGCCGGTTCGGCGCCAGCCACTGGTACAGCCAGACGTGGCCGAGCAGGCCGTACAGCACCCCGGACAGGCCGCCGAACAGGCTTGGGCCGCTGGTGTAGTGCTGGGCCAGGTTGGACACCAGGCTGAACAGCAGGGTCAGGCCCAGCAACTGCCAAGGGCCCTGGCGCAGCTCGATGCGCTTGCCCAGTTCCCAATACCACAGGCCGTTCATGGCCAGGTGCAGCACGCCGAAGTGCAGCAGCATGGGCGACACCAGGCGCCACCACTGGCCTTCGGCCAGGCCCTGGGCCAACGGGGTGAAATGCAGGTATTCACCCTGCACGCGGAAATCCAGAAAGGTGAACCAGCTGATGGCGTTGAGGTTGTCACCCAGGCCGGTAAGGCCGGCGACGATCACACAGAGCAGTAAAACGCCAGCAGTGACTTTGCAGGCCTTGGCCTGCTCGGCCAGGGATGATTGAGCGGGCGCAGGCGCGGGCTGCTCGGCGGCGACTTCGGCGTTGCCATCGGGGAACCGCTGGTAAAGCTCGCGCACGTCCCCGGCCAGGTCAGCGGGCGCCCAGAGCACCTGCTCGTCACCCTCCTCGCTGACCCTGTGCGGGACCTGCAGGCGCTGCAACAGGTCGACGAAGCCGCTGAGGTCGACCGACAGCGGCAAGCGCATCACCTCGATGATCGTCATGGATTGGCCTGCGGGCGTTCGACATCGACCCAGACGAACTTGCGCGGGTCGATGCAGGTTTCATGATCCAGCCGATAGGCTGCCAGCTTGCCGTACAGCACGGCGCTGTAGTCCAGGCAGGCGAGGTTCGCGCGGATCGGCGCCGGACGCCCGCTGCGCCAATAATGGCCGACGAACAGCAGCGGCTCGTCCTCGGCGTAGCGCAACAAGGCATTTTTCTCGGTATGGCTCAGCGGGGTACGGGCGACGTCGTCGGGTAACGCATCGGGCTGGAAGACGATATCGCCGTAAGTCTGCGGATCGTCTTCCCAGAACTTGGTGCGGAAGAACGCGCGCGTCAGCCCGTCGCCCCCGGTCAGGGTCAGGCCATCGGGCAGGCGCATGTCGGTGCCGCGCAGCAAGCGGTTGCACACGTTCGCAGCGAAACTGCCGGAAACCGCCGAGGCCTGCAGGAAGTGCGCGTCGATGCGCCCGTCTGGATACTGCTGACGCAGCGGCTCGATCAGTTGCTTGTCCCAGCAGGCGTGGACCAGGCGAAAGCGACCTGCGTCAAGGAACAGGGGTAGCTCGAAGAACCATTGCACGAAGTCATGCCAGTCCGCAGGGTGCTGGGCGAACTGCGTGAGGGTCTCGTCGATCAGGCGGGCGTGGCGTGGCGTGTGCTCGCGCACGAACGACTTGCCGCTGCCAGGCAAGGCTGGGGTGACCCAACCCAGGGCGTTGTATTCATGATTGCCCATGATGCAGAACGCCTGCCCGTCTTCGACCATGTCGTGCACGATGTGCAGGGCCTCGCGGATGCGCGGGCCACGGTCGACGATGTCGCCAAGAAACAGCGCCTGGCGCCGCGGATGACGCCATACGCCCTTGATGCGTTGGTAGCCCAGGGCGTCGAGCAGGCGTTCGAGGGTCTGTGCGCAACCGTGCACGTCGCCGATGATGTCGAAACTACGCGCCGGATCGAGCATCAGTCGTCCCTGCCGCCCAGGCGGCTGCCCCAGCCGAGCTTGGTGCGGCACACCTCGTAGTAGTTATGGTCCAGCGGGTGGATCAAGCGCAGCTTCTGCGGCTTCTTGCTCACCGTGATGGTGTCGCCAGGCGCACAGGTGAAGTGGTTCTGGCCATCGCAGGACACTTGCGGGTAGATCTGCAGGTCCTTGGCCACCACGATCTTCAGCTCGCTGTTGCCATCGACCACGATCGGGCGGCCCGAGAGGGTGTGCGGGTACATCGGCACGATGACGATGGCATCGAGCTTGGGATGCATGATCGGGCCGCCAGCCGACAGGGCGTAGGCAGTGGAGCCGGTCGGGGTAGCGACGATCAGGCCGTCGGCCTTCTGACTGCAGACGAACTGGCCGTCGATGTAGATCTCGAATTCAATCATGCGCGTCGATTTGCCGGGGTGCAGAACGACGTCGTTGAGCGCATCGCCCTGGCCGATGGCCTCATGATGACGCCGCACTTCGGCCTGCAACAGGAAGCGGTTTTCCACCAGGTAGTGGCCGTCCAGCACCTCGGCGACTTTCTGTTCCAACTCATCCGGACGGATGTCGGTGAGAAAGCCCAGGTTGCCGCGGTTGATCCCCAACACCGGGACGTTGTGCCGGGCCAAGGCGCGAGCGGCACCGAGCAGGCTGCCGTCGCCGCCGACCACGATGACCAGGTCACAGACTTCGCCCAGCAGCTTGCGCGTCGATGTCTGCAGGCCGTGGCCAGGCAGCACTTCGGCGATGGTGTCCTCGAGGATCACGTGCAGGTGGCGTTCGAGGAGGAATTTTTTCAGTCGGCGAATGGTGTCGAGCACCTGGGAGCTGCCAAGGCGGCCGATGATACCGATATTGCGAAATTGCTCCATGGGGCTCCTGCAAAGCGTTGCGGCGGTGACTATGGCGCGATTATGGCGAAACCGCCGGGCAGCGGCAAACCGGCTATGCTCGCAGCATGACGCCTTTTGCCGAACTCCACAGGCTGCCACGCCAGCTGAGCAGCCCCGCCGTGCGTGACCTGGCCTGGACGCTGCTGTCGCCGCCGCTGCTGAGCGCCCCGCCGTGCCCCCAGCGTCACCCCCTGGCAGGCAGCGCCTGGGCCGACGACCCGCAGCGCTTGCAGGCCTGGCTGCAAGCGCTCGACGGCGACGACCGGGCACTGCAGCAATGGCTGGCAACACGCACCAGTCGCCGTCTGGGGCTGTATTACGAGAGCCTTTGGCAGTTTGCCTTGCAGCATGCGCCGGGCGTCGAGCTGCTGGCCTCGAACCTGGCCATCCGGGCAGGCGGGCGCACCCTGGGCGAGTTGGATATCGTGCTGCAAGACGCGCACGGCACCCATCATCTGGAATTGGCCATCAAGCTGTACCTGGGCCCGGTCAGTCAGGCTGCACGCGACCCTGCGCAGTGGCTGGGGCCAGGCTGCGAGGACCGCCTGGGCAGCAAGCTTGCGCACCTGAGCGGTCACCAACTGCCGATGTCGGCCGCCAGCGACGGTGCCCAGGCGCTGGCGGCCTTGGGCGTAGGCCCGGTGCAGGCGCACCTGTGGCTCGCGGGCTATCTGTTCTACCCCTGGCCAGGCCACAGTGACAGCCCGACAGGCGCCAACCCTGCACACCTGCGCGGGCGCTGGATACGCCGACGCGACTGGCCGGTGACCGGGCAGCAGCGATGGCAGCCGTTAGCGCGTCACGCCTGGCTGGCACCGGCGCGTGTCGAGGCAGGCCAATCCTGGAGCGCGGGGCAGTTCCAGGCCTGGCTGGCAGCGCTCGATGCGCAGGCGCCGGCGCAGTTGCTGGCCAGGCTCGAGCCGGACGGCAGCGGTGCCTGGCAGGAAGTCGAGCGGGTGTTCCTGGTCGCCGATCGGTGGCCGCATCTGCCCGAGCGTTGAGGTGGCCCTGGGTCAGCAAAACCCCTTTCATCGACCTGGAGCAAAACGCGCATCGCCAAAGCGCATACAGTTAAGGAACAGCGCCCCCAGAGCGCCACTTCGACCTGATGACGAGGAACTGCCATGGTCTTGTCGACCTCAACGCCCCATTACGCACGCTTGTCGATCGCCTTGCACTGGCTGATGCTGGTGCTGCTCGCCGCCGTATACGCCTGCATCGAACTTCGCGGCGTGTTTCCCAAGGACAGCGCTGAACGCAACCTGATGAAAGACTTGCACTTCATGCTTGGGCTGAGCGTCTTCGTCCTGGTATGGCTGCGCCTGGCGGTGCGCCTGAGCCGCCCGACACCACCGATCGTGCCGCGCCCGCCGGCCTGGCAGACCGGCCTTGCGCATCTTGTGCACCTGGCCTTGTACCTGCTGATGATCGGCTTGCCCCTGGCCGGCTGGTCGATTCTAAGCGCCGCCGACAAGCCAGTGCCGTTCTACGGCCTGGAACTGCCGCACCTGATCGCGCCCGACCCGGACCTGGCCAAGTTCATCAAGGGCTGGCACGAACGGATCGCCACCTGGGGCTACTGGTTGATCGGCCTGCACGCCATCGGCGGGCTTTACCACCACTATGTGCGGCGCGACAACACACTGCTGCGCATGCTGCCCTACAAGTAGCCGCGACGCCCTTGCAGCCCGCCGGTGTGCAGAAAGATCAGCCGGGTGCCTGGCGCGAACGCCCCGGCTTCGACCTGTTCGTGCAGCGCGAGCAAGGCTTTGCCAGTGTACAGCGCCTCCAGCGGCACGCCGCTGTGTCGCTCGCTGCGCGCGACGAAGGCCAGTAGTTCGTCATCGAATCTGCCAAAGCCGCCACGACAGGCGTCGTGCAATTGGTAACCGACGGAGCCGGCAAGCTGCTCGACAGTCTGCCCTACCCCGTGCCCGCGCGGCACCGCCAGCGCACCATGCACGGCGTGCGCCCCGGCCTCGGCCACTACCAGCCCGGCCAGGGTAGTGCCGGTGCCGGCTGCCAGCCACCAGGCGTCGTAGTCCGCCCAGCCCAATGCCGCAAGCTGCGCCTGTGCCTGCTCGACGATCGATGCACAGCCTTGGACCCCATCGGCCGTGCCACCGCCTTCGGGAATGCACTGCCAGCCCGGATAGCGCGCTTGCCACGGCGCCCAGAAATCCGCCTGGTGCCGCGCCCGGTAGCCTCCATAACCCAACCAGTGCAGGGTCATGCCCAGACGCTGCAGATCACGCACCGTCGGCGTGTCCTGTGGCTCGCCACGCAGCAGCCCTGCGGTCGCGAAACCGAAGCGCTTGCCGGCACCGGCCAGGGCGTGCAGGTGATTGGAGTGATTGCCGCCCAGGCTGATCAGGCCCGGCGCCCGGTTGGCGTGGGCGTGCGCCAGGTGGCCGCGCAACTTGAACCACTTGTTGCCGCTGATCAGCGGATCGATCAGGTCCAGGCGCAAGATGGCCGCCTCGACTTGCGCGGCGGCAAGCCAGGGCAGCCTGAAAGCTTGCAGAGGTGCCTGCGGGAGGGTCAGGAATGAAGTGCGCATCGCCCAAGCTTACCCGACAACCGCTGCAGGCCCTATGGCGTCGCGCTCAAAGCTCGGCGGCGAGCCTCGAGCCTTGGTTGATTGCGCGTTTGGCATCGAGCTCGGCCGCCACATCGGCACCGCCGATCAGGTGCACCGACTGACCGGCTGCCAGCAGGCCATCGTGCAACTCACGCAGCGGCTCCTGGCCGGCGCAGAT
Source organism: Pseudomonas sp. SMSB3 (assembly GCF_052041965.1). Lineage (NCBI taxonomy): Bacteria > Pseudomonadati > Pseudomonadota > Gammaproteobacteria > Pseudomonadales > Pseudomonadaceae > Pseudomonas > Pseudomonas sp. SMSB3. The sequence goes on from NZ_JBKGGV010000008.1 coordinate 155,788, forward strand.
CACGACGTTGTCTACCGCCAGCACCTGCGGTTCGCCGCCGCCCACGCGAATGTGCAGGCCAGCATCGTCGATGCGCAGGTACTCGACGCCGTTGAGCATCTGCACCCGTTTGTTCTTGAGCCCGGTACGGTGAATCCAGCCGGTGGTCTTGCCCAGGCCGTCGCCGACCTTGCTGGCCTTGCGCTGCAACAGGTAAACCTGGCGGGCAGGCGCATGCGGCTGGGGCTGGATCCCGGCAACGCCGCCGCGCGCCTCCAGGTCAGTGTCGATGCCCCACTCCTTCCAGAACGTGTCACGGTCCTGGCTGCTCGCCGTGCCCTGATGCACCAGGTACTCGGACACATCGAAACCTATGCCGCCAGCCCCGATCACCGCAACCGCGCTACCCACCGGCTTGCGTTCGAGCAACACATCCAGGTAGCTCAACACCTTGGCGTGCTCGATGCCGGCAATGGCCGGCGTGCGCGGAGCGATGCCGGTGGCCAGGATAACCTCGTCGAAGCCACCTTCGAGCAGGTCGGCAACGCCCACCCGGGTATTCAAGCGCAGCTGCACGCCGGTGTTTTCGACCTTGTGGCGGAAATAGCGCAGGGTCTCGTAGAACTCTTCCTTGCCCGGGACGCGCTTGGCGACGTTGAACTGCCCGCCAAGCTCACTCGCGGCGTCGAACAGCGTCACCGTATGCCCACGTTCGGCCGCAACCGTGGCCGCAGCCAGCCCTGCGGGGCCGGCACCGACCACGGCAATGCGCTTGACCGCGCGCACGGGCAGGTAGTTGAGTTCGGTTTCGTGACAGGCCCGCGGGTTGACCAGGCAACTGGTCAGCTTGCCACCGAAGGTGTGGTCCAGGCAGGCCTGGTTGCAACCGATGCAGGTGTTGATCAGTTCGGCCTGGCCAGCGGCCGCCTTGTTGACGAAGTCTGGATCGGCCAGGAACGGCCGGGCCATCGACACCATGTCGGCATCGCCTTCGGCGAGCACGGCCTCGGCCACTTCAGGGGTGTTGATGCGGTTGGTGGTGATCAACGGGATGCTGACCGCACCGCGCAACTTGGCGGTGACCTTGCTGAAGGCCGCGCGCGGGACCTTGGTGGCGATGGTCGGGATCCGCGCTTCATGCCAGCCGATCCCGGTGTTGATCAGGGTCGCGCCGGCGCCCTCGATGGCCTTGGCCAACAACTCGATCTCGTCCCAGGTACTGCCGCCCTCGACCAGGTCGAGCATGGACAACCGGAAGATGACGATGAAGTTCGGCCCCACCGCCTCGCGCACGCGGGTGACGACCTGTACCGCCAGGCGCATGCGGTTTTCGTAGCTGCCGCCCCAGCGGTCGGTGCGGTGGTTGGTATGAGCGGCGAGGAACTGGTTGATGAAGTAACCTTCCGAACCCATGATCTCGACGCCGTCGTAACCCGCCTGCTGCGCCAGCACGGCGCAGTTGACGAAGTCGGCGATCTGCTTCTCGATGCCCGCCTCGTCCAGCGCCTTGGGCGTGAACGGGTTGATCGGTGCCTGAATCGCGCTGGGTGCGACCTGCCGGGGGCTGTAGGCATAGCGCCCGGCATGCAGGATCTGCAGGCAGATCTTGCCACCAGCCTGGTGCACGGCCTGGGTGACGATACGGTGCTGCTCGGCTTCCTCGGCGGTGCTGAGCTTGGCGGCGCCGGAATAGACGCCGCCTTCATCGTTCGGCGCGATGCCGCCGGTCACCATCAGACCGACACCGCCCCGGGCGCGCTCGGCGAAGTACGCCGCCATGCGCTCGAAACCGCCGGGACGCTCCTCCAGCCCCGTGTGCATCGAACCCATCAGGGTGCGGTTGCGCAAGGTGGTGAAGCCCAGATCCAACGGGGCCAGCAAATGCGGGTAACGGTCGGCAGCCATGGTACGGTTCTCAGGTAGCGTGATCACGGAATGCGGGCGCCTCGGCGGGTCCCGTCGTTTGTCTGTAGGCGACATTAAACAGCCGTTCGAACGCGCTCAATGATCGAAACTGACAACTTATTGATCCTGGCGTACAGCCGGACTACCCTAGAAAATCTTTGTTGCCAAGGCGCTGCACCGCTACATGCGAAAACTACTGGCAAGCGCGCTGGCGCTGGTGATGATCGCCGCGCTCTGCGGCTACGGCTTCTGGACCCAACAGCGCCCAGAAGGCCACTACCTTTCCGACTTGCGCATCGAGCTGGCGCTCAACCACGGCGCCCCAGGCGAGCATGGCAACGTGTTGGGCGTGGAGCCGCTGTTGTTCCCAAGCGATTACCAAAACCTGCAGCGCCTGCACCGCAAGTTGTCCGCCTACCTGCAACAGGCTCGCGAGCAGGGCCTGGTGGGGCCACGAACGGTCGTGGTGCTCCCGGAGCACATCGGCACCTGGCTGTGGGCGCGTGGTGAGAAGAACGCCCTGTACCAGGTCACCCGTAGCCGCGAGGCCGAACAGTGGCTGGAACTGAGCAACCCGCTGCGCTATGGCCTGGCGATGCTCGCTGCCACTGGCGATGACCGCCGCGCCGATGCCCACCTGCGCATGAAGGCCGAGCAGATGGCCAGCGACTACCAGGAGGTGTTCGGCGGCCTGGCCAAAGAGTTCGGCGTGACCCTGGTAGCCGGCTCCATCGTGTTACCGGCGCCGTATGTCGAACACGGCGTGCTGCGCGTCGGGCGCGGGCCGCTGTTCAACAGCAGCCTGGTGTTCGCAGGCGATGGCTCGGTGCTGGGCCAGCCGCAGCGCCAGCAGTATCCGGACAGCGAGGTGCGCCGCTATGTGCATCACGGCCGCCAGGCCCCATTGCAAGTGCTGCAGACCCCGGCCGGGCGCCTGGGTGTATTGATCGGCAGTGACAGTTGGTATCCACGGAATCAGCGTCAGCTTGAGCAGCAGCAGGCGCAACTGATCGTCAATCCCGTATTTCTCAGCGGCAAGCACAGCTGGGCGGCACCGTGGCGAGGCAATCGCCACCAGGATGCGGCGCAGCTCCTGCCGCTTGCGCGCGGCCAGGTCGATGAGCAGACGGCTTGGCAACAGCTGACTCAGCCTGTGGCTGCTGGTGTCAGCAGCTTGAGCGTGTTCATGCGCGGACAATTTTGGGAACAGGCCGGCGACGGACAGGGTTTCGCTCACCAGGGCGGTGAACTGCTGGCTGGGCCGCCTAGCCCCGGCGCCCGTCTATTGAATGTGTGGCTGTAGGCATGACCCGCCCGCGCGTGCGCCTCGGCGAGCTGTCGGTAGGCTTTGTCCAACCGCTGGCCCAGGCTTTGCGCGAACTGGGCCACGATCCAGCGCCGCTGCTTACGCGCTATGGCCTGAATGAGGCGCGCTTGGCCGAAGCGGGTGCGCGCTTGTCGATTCCACGCTACATGCATCTGGGCCACGCGGCCATCGAGCTCTGCGCAGAGCCTGCGCTAGGGCTGCGCATGGGGCGCTGGAGCCTGCTGTCGCAGGCAGGCCTTGCCGGCGTCGCCGCTGCCCAGGCGCCAACCCTGGGCGAGGCAGCGCGCACGCTATTGCGCTTCGAGGCGCTGTATGCCGCCAACTACCGGGGCCATTCTCGCTACCAGGAAGACGCTCACGGCGCCTGGCTGGCGTTCTATTCGATCAGCCCTTACAACGCCTACAACCGCTTCGTGGTCGATTCGCTGCTGTCAGGTTGGTTGGCGCAACTCACGGCGATGGTCGATCGCCCGGTGCTCGCCGAACGGCTCGAGGTGGAATTCACCGCCCCCGCCTACGCCGACGATTACCAGCCGCTGTGTACCTCCCCCGTACAGTTCGGCGCCGAGGCCAACCGCTTGCGCTTGAGCCGCGCCACCCTGTCACTGAACAACCCGCAACATTGCCCGAGCACCTACCAGCATTTGCTGCAGCTCTGCGAAAGCGAGCTGTCGCAACGCACCCGCGTGCGCAGCGTGGGCGAGCGCATCACTCACCTGCTCGGCCCGCTGCTCAGCGGTGGGCGCGAGCCGGACCTCGAAGAAGTCGCTCTGCGCCTGCAACTGCCGCCCTGGACCTTGCGGCGCAAACTGGCCGAAGAAGGCACGCGTTTTCGCGACCTGCTCAACGACACGCGACGCGATCTCGCCGAGACCTACATCCGCGATACGGAGCTGACGTTCGGCGAGATCGCCTATTTGTTAGGATTTGCATCGGCCGAGGCCTTCCAGCGCGCATTCAAGCGCTGGACCAGCCTCACACCGGGGGAGTTTCGCCGCAGCCAGCGGCGAGAGGGTCAAAGCTCGGTGGCGTCTTCAGCCGGCTCCGGTGGATCCAGCTCGTAAGCCTGAAATTCGAGCAGCTCTTCCTGATAGTCGTCCATAGCCCTGCGTCCTGTTTCTCATTGATCTTCAATCGTCATCGCTTGAGCCTAGGGGTGGCGTGTGAAGCGATGATGACAAGCTTATGAGTGGTAAACGTAGCAGGCGTTCAGGAAGTTATGCGGGTGCGTCTGTAACAGAGCGTGTGCGCACCTTGGGTGAGGTGCGCAATTCAGCGCCAGGAAACGCTGCAAGCTGCTTACGGCGTTGGAGGTGGAGTTTCCAATGGCTGGGCTTGCTGCTGCACCTCGATTGGCGCCGCTTCCGCTGGCGGGGCGATTGGCTGCGAGCCTTGGCTGTCATCGAGCACCGGTGCACCTGCCTCGCTGGCGGGTGCAGACGCTGCGGGTGTCATTGCGCCAGGCGTGGCCGACGTTGACTCTGGCATTGCGGCCTCAGCCGACGCAGGCGCTTGCAGCGCTGGCGCCGCAGCGGCAGGGGCGACCAACGCCTGCTCAGGCAAGCCCAACGCGGGCGCGGTTTGCTCAGGCTTGGCGGCTGGCTGTTCCACCTTGGCCTTGGCAGCCTTGCGGGCTTTAGGCAGGTAGCTTTCCACCAAGGCGAAGTAGCGGTCGTAGAACTGCGCCGCTGTCACGGTCTCGCTGGCGACCTTGACCATCGAATCGTCGCTCGAGCCGATCGGCATCGAGACCGAGCCGAGCACGCCAACCCCCAGACTCGCCGAGCTATTGGATTTCTTCAGGCCATAGCGGTCCTGCAGGGCGTTGGCGAACATGGTCGAACGCTGGTCATCGTTCACGTCAGGCGCACATGTCACGTTGAAGCTGATCTGCAGGTGATTGTCGCTGTTCTGCTGAAAGCTCTTGTTACCCATCACCTGGTTGGGACCGCTGCTGGTGATGATGTAGCCTTGGCTGAGCAAGGCGCGTCGGGCAGCCTCACAGGAACCGGCGTCGTTCACCGGGAAGCTGCGCGAGTAGGTGCCCGAGTCGTCGAAGTTCTCGTGCTCGTAGATGGCGGCTTTTTTCGAAGAGCAGCCGGTCATGCCTGCCAGCATCAGGGCTACCCCGAGCGCAGCGAAGACGGATGATCTGGCCATTGCGAATTCCGGTTGAGTCAAGAGAGGGCGCCTATTGTGCAACACAGCAGCCGGTCACAGGAACCGTAGATCGGTGAAGAGGCTGTTAGGTTCGAGTAAAACGGTAAACAAGCAAACCGCTGAAACGAAAAAAGCGACCCAAAGGTCGCTTTTTTGTAGCTCCGAGGCGTTCAGGTACCTCGAGGCGAAGATGGCGCAGCGGACGGGACTCGAACCCGCGACCCCCGGCGTGACAGGCCGGTATTCTAACCGACTGAACTACCGCTGCGTATCATTCGGGCTTACGCCCAATTGAAACTTGGGTCTCCCCTGTGGCAAACAAGCCCAGGGCAGGCACAAAAGAAACGACATAGATCGCGTCATTTGTGTGTGCTTCAAAGTGTTCTTGGGACCTTGAAACGAAGATGGCGCAGCGGACGGGACTCGAACCCGCGACCCCCGGCGTGACAGGCCGGTATTCTAACCGACTGAACTACCGCTGCGTATCGTTCAGGCTTGCGCCTGATTGAAACTGGGATCAGCCTCGGGCATTTCGCCCTTGGCTACAGACCGGTGCCAGGCACCCATCTGGTACTGAAAAATGGCGCAGCGGACGGGACTCGAACCCGCGACCCCCGGCGTGACAGGCCGGTATTCTAACCGACTGAACTACCGCTGCGCAGTGCGTTTCTCTCCGGCCGTAGTCTTCATCAAAAGACCGCGACACTAGAAACAGTCTCAGGAAGTGGTGGGTGATGACGGGATCGAACCGCCGACCCTCTGCTTGTAAGGCAGATGCTCTCCCGGCTGAGCTAATCACCCTCGCGATGTTGCTTGTTGCGTTTGCTTCCCTGAGGCCGCGAAATTTACGCAGGTGTCAGCGCTAAGTCAATAGCCCCATTGGATTTTTTTCTAGGAGCTGCAAGCTGCCAGAAAAAAGCGCGCAGGGCTTGCGCGGTCGTGAAAGCCTGAAAATAACGAAGGGACCCTGCGGTCCCCTCTTGCAACTTGCAGCTTGTGGCTTACATGTAGATCATCTTGCGCGTCATGCCGCCGTCGACCACGAATTCCTGGCCGGTGACGAACGCCGCCTGGCGCGACAGCAGCCAAGCGACCATGGCAGCGACATCTTCTACCGTCCCTACCCTGCCCGTCGGGTGCTGGGCGTGGTCGGCTTCGCTCAAGGGCTCGGCACGGCGTTGCGCAGGGTCACGAGCATCGATCCAGCCGGGGCTCACCGCATTGACTCGGATTTCCGGGCCCAGGCTCATGGCCAGGGCATGGGTCAATGCCACCAGGCCGCCCTTGCTGGCTGCGTAGGCCTCGGTGTCCGGCTCCGACTGCCGCGCTCGGGTCGAGGTCAGGTTGACGATGGCCCCATTGTGCGCACGCAGGTACGGCGCGCAATGCTTGGCCAGCAACATCGGGCCACTTAGATTGACTGCCAGCACCCGATTCCACTGTGCCAGGCTCAGGCTCTCCAGCGTCTGGTTATGCGGGTTGGCGATGGCCGCATTGCACACCAGCGCATCCAGGCGACCGAACTGGCCCAGCACCTCCGACACCCCGGCACTGACCTGGGCCTCTTCGGCAACGTCCATGCTGATGAACCAGGCATTGTCACCCAGCGCCTTGGCTACCTTGGCACCGCGTTGGCGATCAAGGTCGCTGAGCACCACTTGCCAGCCCTCGCAGATCAACCAGGCGGCGATCCCCAGGCCGATACCGCGAGCGGCGCCGGTGACCAGGGCGACCCGTCCGTTATGGCCTGGCGCCCCGCCCCTGATTTCCATCACAGCGCGGCCAGTCCACGGGCGAGGTCCGCCTGCAGGTCGGCAACGTCTTCCAGGCCTACGGCAACGCGGATGAGGCTGTCGCGAATGCCTGCGGCGTCACGCTCCTGCGCCGACAGGCGGCCGTGGGAGGTGGTTGCCGGGTGGGCAATGGTGGTCTTGCTGTCGCCCAGGTTGGTCGTGATCGACACCACACGGGTGGCGTCGATGACGCGCCAGGCGCCTTCCTTGCCACCTTTGACCTCGAAGCTCACCACCGCACCGAAACCACTCATCTGGCGCTTGGCCAGCTCGTGTTGCGGGTGGCTCGGCAGGCCGGCGTAGTGCACTTTCTCGACGCCCGGTTGCTGCTCCAGCCATTCGGCCAGGCGCTGGGCGCTCTCGCAATGCGCGCGCATGCGCAGCTTGAGGGTTTCCAGACCCTTGGTGAAGATCCAGGCATTGAACGGGCTGAGGGTCGGCCCCGCAGTACGCAGAAAACCAACCACTTCTTTCATCTGCTCGGCGCGGCCCGCCACCGCCCCGCCCATGCAACGACCTTGGCCGTCGATGAACTTGGTGGCTGAGTGGAACACGATGTCGGCGCCCAGCTTGAGCGGCTGTTGCAGCGCCGGAGTGCTGAAGCAGTTGTCCACCACCAGCATGGCACCGCGGGCGTGAGCGACTTCGGCGAGCCCGGCGATATCGACCAATTCTGCCAACGGGTTGGACGGCGATTCGACGACCAGCAGCTTGGTGTTGGCCTTGATCGCTTTTTCCCAACCGCCAAGCTCGACCAGCGGCACGTAGTCCACTTGCAAACCGAAGCGTTTGAGGTATTTCTCGAACAGACTGATGGTCGAGCCGAACACGCTTTGCGAGACCAGCACATGATCGCCGGCACTGCACAGCGACATCACCACGGCGAGCAATGCCGACATGCCGGTGGAGGTTGCCACGGCCTGCTCGGCGCCCTCCATCGCTGCCAGACGCTCCTCGAAGGCGCGCACCGTGGGGTTGGTGTAGCGCGAGTAGACATTGCCCGGCGTATCACCGGCGAACCGCGCTGCAGCGTCGGCTGCCGTGCGGAATACATAGCTGGAGGTCAGAAACAGCGCTTCGCTATGCTCTGCTTCCGGTGTACGGTTTTGACCGGCGCGCACCGCCAGGGTGTCGAAGCCGACACCCTCGAGGTCGCTGTCCAGTCGACCGGCATCCCATTGGTCCGTCATGCCGTCGCTCCCAAAATCAGTTGTTGTAGAGGTCGATGATCGCGCTGACAGCCTGGTTCTTGACCTTGGCCAGATCATTACGGGCCTGCTCGATACGATCGAGGTAAGCCTCGTCGATGTCACCGGTGACGTATTCACCGTTGAACACTGCGCAATCGAAGTGATCGATCTTGATCTTGCCGCCACCGACCGAATCGATCAGGTCCGGCAGATCCTGGTAGACCAGCCAGTCGGCGCCGATCAACTCGGCCACCTGGTCGGTGGTACGGTTGTGGGCGATCAGTTCGTGGACACTCGGCATGTCGATGCCGTAGACGTTGGGGTAACGCACCGCAGGGGCAGCGGAGCAGAAGTAGACATTCTTGGCGCCGGCTTCGCGCGCCATCTGGATGATCTGCTTGCAGGTGGTACCGCGGACGATCGAGTCGTCCACCAGCATCACGTTCTTGCCGCGGAATTCCAGTTCGATGGCATTGAGCTTCTGGCGCACCGATTTCTTGCGTGCGGCCTGGCCAGGCATGATGAAGGTACGGCCGATGTAGCGGTTCTTGACGAAGCCTTCGCGGAATTTCACGCCCAGCCGGTTGGCCAGTTCCAGTGCGGCCGTGCGGCTGGTATCCGGAATCGGGATGACCACGTCGATGTCGTGCTCAGGGCGCTCGCGCATGATCTTGTCGGCAAGCTTTTCACCCATGCGCAGACGCGCCTTGTATACCGAGATGCCGTCGATGATCGAGTCGGGACGGGCCAGGTATACGTGTTCGAAAATGCACGGTTGCAGTTTCGAGGCGCTCGCGCACTGCTTGGTGTGCAGCTGGCCGCCTTCGGTGATGTAGACGGCTTCGCCAGGCGCCAGGTCGCGGATCAGGGTGAAGCCGAGCACGTCCAGGGCCACGCTTTCAGAAGCGATCATGTATTCCACGCCTTCGTCGGTGTGGCGCTGACCGAAGACCACTGGCCGAATGCCGTTCGGATCACGGAAACCGACTACGCCGTAACCGGTGATCATGGCCACCACCGCGTAGCCACCGACGCAGCGGCTGTGCACATGGGACACCGCAGCGAATACGTCTTCCTCGGTCGGCTGCAGCTTGCCGCGTACCGCCAGTTCATGGGCGAACACGTTGAGCAGCACTTCCGAATCGGAATTGGTGTTGACGTGGCGCAGGTCGGACTCGTAGATCTCCTTGGCCAGCTGCTCGACGTTGGTCAGGTTGCCGTTGTGCGCCAGGGTGATGCCGTACGGCGAGTTGACGTAGAACGGCTGCGCCTCGGCCGAGGTGGAACTGCCTGCCGTTGGGTAGCGCACATGGCCGATGCCGATGTTGCCCACCAGGCGCTGCATGTGACGCTGCTGGAAGACATCGCGCACCAGGCCATTGTCCTTGCGCAGGAACAACCGGCCGTCGTGGCTGGTCACGATACCGGCAGCATCCTGGCCGCGGTGCTGGAGGACCGTAAGCGCGTCATACAGCGCCTGATTGACGTTCGACTTACCGACGATACCGACGATGCCACACATGCGACGCAACCCCTACTTTGATGAAACTTGAACGAACAGTGCTCAGGGCTTAGCCGGCCCGAGTAACTGCTCCTTGAATGGAAGATCAGCCGGAGCGCTGATCACCCCACTGGAAGCCCACTGACCGGTGAAACCCAGGATCAGGTTTTTCGACCAGTCAGCGATCAGAAGAAACTGTGGAATCAGCCGCGATTCCTGCCACCAGGCATCCTGTTGCACAGGCCCCAGACTGAGCAGGCCAACCGCCACTACCACCAGCAACGCACCCCGCGCAGCACCGAAGGCCATGCCCAGGAAACGATCGGTACCCGACAAGCCCGTCACCCGGATCAACTCACCGATGAGGAAGTTGAGCATGGCGCCGACCAGCAAGGTGGCGACGAAAAGAATGGCGCAACCGGCGATGACCCGCATCGACGGCGTCTGGATGTAGCTCTCAAGGTACACCGAAAGCGAGCCACCGAACATCCAGGCGACCGCGCCCGCAACGATCCAGATAAGCAGCGACAGCGCTTCTTTGACGAAGCCGCGCTTGAGACTGATCAGTGTGGAGACGGCGATGATCGCAATGATCGCCCAATCAACCAGGGTAAAGGCCACGGTGCTGCCTGCAGGTATTTGAGGCGGCGCATTTTACCAGAGGGAAAGGCTGGGAGTAAGCGGAATGTCGGCTGGTTTGCTCGCCGTCATGCAGATCCTGCTCACTCAGCTAGGTGAAGGTGTTGGCACTGATCTGCCAGTGCCAACGGTGTGGCGCAACCGGTACGTCAGCCTTTTTCCGGCTGGAAACGCACCACGAAGCCATTGAGTTTCTGCTGGCGATTGAGCGTTTCGCGCAGTTTGTCCGCTTCGGCGCGCTCGATCAGCGGCCCTACGAACACCCGATTGAGCCCACCTGCAGTGCGAATGTAGGCGTTGTAGCCTTGGCTGCGCAGGGTTTTCTGCAGGTTTTCGGCACCCGCGCGGCTGGACAGGCTGGCCAGTTGGACCGACCAGCTGACCGGCAGGCCATTGGCATCGATCTTCGACGGCGCATTCGCTGTGGCGGTGGCTGCCGTGGACTTGGGCGCGGATGGCGCAGCTTGCTGGGATTGCGCCTGCGGTTGAGCTGGAGCTTGCGCCTGGGTCTGTGGCGATGGCGTGATCGGCTGACTAGGCCGAGTTGCAGGCGCACTGGACTCATCGACGACCACCGGCGCTTGCTCAGGCTCGCTTGGCAATGGCTGGGGCTCAGGAACGGCAACCGGGTCGACCTTGACTTCTGGCAAGCTGGGCATGGCCGGCGCTTGCGGCGCATCGACCTGTACCTGGCGCATTTCGTCCTGGCGAGTGAACAACATGGGCAGGAAGATCACCGCCAGCGCCACCAGCACCAACGCACCGACCATGCGCTGCTTCACCCCTTTGTCCAGCACTGCCATTTGATCACCCCTCCAGGGCTTGCCGCTCCAGCCATTCCAGGGCTTGGGCGACGCAGAAAAACGAACCGAACAGCAGGATCTGGTCATCCGCCGTCGCCAGCGCGCATTGCCCTTCTAGGGCCGCGTCGACGCTGGCATAAGACTTCACGGTTGCGCCATGGTTCGTCAAGGCGTTGGCAAGCTCGGCGGCCGTGCGGCTGCGCGGCGTGTCCAGCGGTGCAACCGCCCAGTCGTCGATCAGCCCATGCAACGGTTCGATGACCCCGTCGAGGTCCTTGTCGAACAGCAGACCGAACACCGCCAAGCGACGCCCCTTCAGCGGCCGAGCCGCCAGACGGCGAGCCAGATACTGCGCCGCATGCGGGTTGTGCCCCACGTCGAGCAGCAACTCCACCGCCCTGCCCTGCCACATCACCTGGCGCCGATCCAGACGCCCGACGATGCGGGTGTCGCGCAGTGCCTGGCTGATCTGGACCGGGTCCCAGGACAGGCCCATCAACAGATAGGCTTGCAAGGCCAGGGCCGCATTTTCCATTGGCAGATCCAGCAACGGCAGATCGCGCAACGCGACCTCGGTGCCGTCGGCGGCGGTCCCGCGCCAGTGCCAGGCCGCTTCGGCAACACTCAGCTCGAAATCACGGCCGCGCAGCGACAGTGGCGCCGCCAGTGCTTTGGCCTTGTCCAGCAATGGCTTGGGTGGATCAAGGTCGCCGCACAGTGCAGGCTTGCCGGGGCGGAAGATCCCGGCTTTTTCGAACGCCACCTTTTCCCGGGTATCGCCCAGATAATCGACGTGATCGACGCCAATGCTGGTCACCAGGGCCATATCGGCATCGACCACATTCACGGTATCCAGCCGGCCACCCAGACCCACCTCGAGCACCACGACATCGAGTTGCGACTGCTCGAACAGCCAGAACGCAGCCAAGGTGCCCATTTCGAAGTAGGTCAGGGAAGTATCGCCACGCGCCGCTTCGACGGCGGCGAATGCTTCGCACAGGCGCGCGTCGCTGGCTTCTCGTCCATCGATCAGCACCCGCTCGTTGTAGCGCAGCAGGTGCGGCGAGCTGTACACGCCCACTTTCAAGCCCTGGGCGCGTAACAACGAGGCCACGAAGGCGCAGGTGGACCCCTTGCCGTTGGTGCCCGTCACCGTCACGATGCGCGGCGCCAATTTGCCCAGCGCCAGCCGGGCCAGCACCTGTTGCGAGCGCTCAAGCCCCATGTCGATGGCCGAGGGATGCAGTTGCTCGAGGTAGGCGAGCCACTCGCCCAGGGTGCGTTGGCTCATCACGCGACCGCAGCCGCCTCGCGGGCCTGCTCTGGCGTCGGCTGGCCGGTCATCTGCGCGAGCAGGCGGGCCAGACGCGGGCGCAGTTCGCCACGGGAGATGATCAGGTCGATCGCGCCGTGCTCGAGCAGGAATTCGCTGCGCTGGAAGCCTTCGGGCAGTTTCTCGCGCACGGTCTGTTCGATCACCCGAGGGCCGGCGAAGCCGATCAGTGCCTTCGGCTCGCCGACGATGACGTCACCGAGCATTGCCAGGCTGGCGGAGACGCCGCCATACACCGGGTCGGTAAGCACGGAGATGAACGGAATACCCTCTTCACGCAGGCGCGCCAGCACTGCCGAGGTCTTGGCCATCTGCATCAGCGAGATCAGCGCTTCTTGCATGCGCGCACCGCCGGAGGCCGAGAAGCAGATCATCGGGCAGCGGTTTTCCAGCGCATAGTTGGCCGCGCGCACGAAGCGCTCGCCGACCACGGCGCCCATGGAACCGCCCATGAAGGAGAATTCGAAGGCGCTGACCACGATCGGCATGCCCATCAGGGTGCCGCTCATGGAGATCAGGGCGTCTTTTTCGCCGGTCTGCTTTTGTGCACCGGTCAGGCGGTCCTTGTACTTCTTGCCGTCACGGAACTTCAGGCGGTCGACCGGTTCCAGGTCGGCGCCCAGCTCGGCGCGGCCTTCTTCATCGAGGAAGATGTCGATGCGCGCGCGGGCACCGATGCGCATGTGGTGATTGCACTTGGGGCAGACATCGAGGGTCTTTTCCAGCTCCGGACGATACAGCACGGCCTCGCACGCTGGGCATTTATGCCACAGACCTTCCGGCACCGAGCTCTTCTTCACCTCGGAACGCATGATCGAAGGGATCAGTTTGTCGACTAACCAGTTGCTCATGCTTTCTCTCTCCAGTATTGGCGGACGGGGGCCGGTCGGCCGGCCATGCCCTGCCCTTAACTCTTTTATGAAACGATGACGGCCCGGCTGCAGGGCATGCCTGCGCAGCGCGCCGTCTTCAATATGTGTGCAGGCCGCGGAACGTGCCGCCGGCCACCCCGCAGGGCTGCGCAAGCTATGGACGATGGCGCGCCGCCAGCCGTCACATCTGCCATCACGCCTGCTTCACGGCCCGAACGAAGGCTGCGATCTTGGCTGCATCCTTGACGCCCTTGGCCTGTTCGACCCCGCCACTGACATCCACCGCAAAAGGCCGAACCTCACTGATCGCCTGGCCGACATTGGCGGCCGAAAGGCCGCCGGCGAGAATGATCGGCTTGCTCAGCCGCTGCGGCACCAGGGACCAGTCGAAGGCCTCGCCAGTCCCCCCCGGCACACCCGGCACATACGTGTCGAGCAGGATGCCACGGGCGTTGGCGTAGTGCTGGCAAGCGGCCTCCAGGTCATCGCCGGGACGTACACGCAGGGCTTTGATCCAGGGGCGCTGATAACCGTCGCACTCGGCCGGTGTCTCGTCGCCGTGGAACTGTAGCAGGTCCAACGGCAGCGCCTCGAGGATCTCGTTAAGCTCGCAGCGTGAAGCGTTTACGAACAGGCCGACGGTGGTCACGAACGGCGGCAACTCGGCCATGATCGCCCGCGCCTGACGTACATCTACCGCTCGCGGACTCTTGGCGTAGAAGACCAGACCGATGGCATCGGCGCCCGCGTCGGCGGCTGCCAGGGCGTCTTCGATGCGGGTAATGCCGCAGATCTTGCTGCGAACAGTGTGCATGGAGTACAGACCTTGGGTGGCAAGTGAGGGCCCAGATGGTAACAAATGACGCCTGATGCGTCAGTCGGCCAGGGCCTCGTAACCGCTGAGAAAGTGTGGGCCAATGTAACGCTCGGGCAAGGGGTACGCCTCGGGGTACTCCACCTGCACCAGGTACAAGCCGTAGGGATGCGCGGTCACGCCACCGGCGCGGCGGTCGCGGCCTAGCAACACTTCAGCGGCCCATTGCACTGGGCGCTCGCCCGCGCCGATGGTCATCAGCACGCCAGCAATGTTGCGCACCATGTGGTGCAGGAATGCGGTCGCACGCACATCCAGCACGATCATTCGGCCGTGGCGGGTCACGCGCAGGTGGTAAATGTGCTTGATCGGCGACTTGGCCTGGCACTGGCTGGCGCGGAACGCGCTGAAATCGTGGGTGCCGAGCAAGTGCTGGGCGGCCTGGGCCATGCGCTCGACATCCAGCGGGCGATGGTTCCAGGTCACCTCTTCGGCCAGGTGCGCCGGGCGGATCGGGTCGTTGTAGATCACGTAGCGGTAACGCCGGGCACAGGCCTTGAAGCGCGCATGGAAGTCGCTGGGCATCGGCCGCGACCAGACCACACTGATATCGTGCGGCAGGTTGAAATTGGTCCCCAGTGTCCAGGCACGCTCGTCACGCACGGCGCGTGTGTCGAAATGCACGACTTGGCCACAGCCGTGCACGCCGGCATCGGTGCGCCCGGCGCAGATGACGCTGATGGGCTCGTCGGCGACTTTCGACAGCGCCTGTTCCAGCGCCTGCTGAACACTCGGCACGCCACTGGCCTGACGTTGCCAACCGCGGTAGCGCGAGCCTTTGTATTCCACCCCCAGGGCTATGCGGGTGAAGCCTTCGGCGGCCGATTCGGTGGCGGCGGGGTCGATGATATCCAAGAGCCTGAAACCTGTGGGTCTGCGAAATGGCGGGGATTATAACGACAACGGCAGCCTCGTTGGGCTGCCGTTGCAACTTCCATGGGGTCGCACGCGCAATTCAGACCAGGCGTGAGAGCATGTCCTGGGCCTCTGAACGCTGACCGTCGTCACCATCCTTGACCACTTCATCGAGGATATCGCGAGCGCCCTGTTGATCACCCATGTCGATGTAGGCCCGCGCCAGGTCCAGCTTGGTCGCCACCTCGTCGGCCCCGGAGAAGAAGTCAAAATCCAAATCGTCCAGCGGTTCAAGCTCGGCGGCGGCGTCTTCTGCACCGAAATGCGGCTCCAACGACGGCGTCTCCAGGCTTTGCGACAGCTTGTCCAGTTCGGCGTTGACGTCGCTCATTTCCGAGGCGAAGCTCTGGGCCGCCGGTGAATCGTCCTCAAGCGACAGCGAAAGATCGAAATCATCGGGCAGTTCGAGTTCGGAGATCGGATCGAATTCGGGCAAGGTATCGAACGCAGCGAGCTCGGCGGCAACGTCCACGGGCGTTTCATCAGCCCCAGCGCTGCTCGGCTCGGCAATGTCCAGGTCGAAATCGGCCAGGTCATCGGCGCTTTGCGTCAGCGCTTGAGCCTGGGCGAGCATGGCTTCGAAATCGTCATCGGCATCGGCTGGCGCGGTGACTGCAGACTCCAGGGGTGGCGTCTGCCCCAGCACCGGCGGCTCGAGTGGATCATCGACCGGTAAATCGTCATCCAGGCTCAGATCAAAGGCACTGGCGAGCGCATGGTCGTCGAGTACCGAGGTTTCGCTGAACGCTTCTGCCGCCGCGTCGAGCTCGGCCTGGGACGTTTGCTCGGGTTCCACCGGGACCTGCGTTTCGAGCGCATCTGCAGCTTCAGCCGCGCTATCGACCGCTGCTGGCGGCGTGTCCTGGAGCAGGTCCTCGACGTACTGCTGATCCCTCTCTGCGGCCAGCGCTGCAGCACCCAGACCTGCGGCAGCCAGGCCCAGCATGGCCGGGAAACGCGCCTTGAGGTCATTGACCTGGGCCGCGTTGGCGGGGCTGTCAGGCAATGTACGCTCCTGCTCGACGAAGCCGCTGTGGTCGCCCTGACGCGCGTAGACCTCCATCAGCTTCAGGCGCAGCGTTTCATTCTGCGGCTGCGTTGCAATCGCGCCTTCCAGAAGATCCGCGGCATGGTTCAGCCGGCCGCGCGAGATGCTCAGATCGACTTCGGCGAGCAGCGCTTCATTCGGATCGAGGCTGCTCGGACCCTCATCGACGGCAGCGACTGCGGCCGGCGTCGCTGGGCGTTCAGCAGCAGTGGCAGCGGCAGCCGAGGCCGCAACCACGGCTGGCGACAGGGTAACGCTTGGCGCTGACACCTCAAGGCCATCGAAGCTGCTCGGCGGCAGGTCGAGATCAGGGTTGCGCTCGCCTTCCTCGGCCAAGGCGCGGGCCATCCGCAGGTGTTTTTCGGCTTCCTGCTGGGCTTTGCGTTTACGCGCCAGCAGCAACAGCAGCAGCAACAACACCAGGAACGCGGAGCCGGCGATCAAGCCGAGTATCAGCGGATTGCCGAGCATTTCGTCCAAGGCACTGGGCTGACCCTGAGCCGGCTGATCGGCCACCGGGGCAGGTGCTTCGCTGGCGAGCGCTGGTGGCGCGGTATCCACCGCCGCCGGCGCCGGGGTCACGACCGGCTCGACAGGGGCTGGCTGGGCTTCCACGGGCTGCGCCGGTGCCGGCTCGCCGGGCAAGGTGGCGACCGCTGGCGCATCGGCTGCCGGTGCCGGTGCGGATTCGGGCGCTGCGCCTTGAGCTTCCAGGCGCGCGAGTTGGTCGTTCTTCAGCTGGATCAGTTTTTCCAGCTTGTCCAGCTGGCTTTGCAGGTCGCTCATGCGGCTCTTCAGCTCGTCGTTGTCGCGACGACTGGTATCCAGGCTTTCCTGAGCCACGGCAAGCTTGTCGTTGAGCGCCTTGGCATTGTTGCCAGCAGGCTGATTGGCGGGGCTGACCAGGCGCAGGTTGTCGCCCTGGGCGATGCGCTCCGGGGCAGCATCGGCAGCGCCGCGGCGGGTAGCATCGAGCTGCCGTGCGCGTGGCCCGAGGCGGCGGCCTTCACGCCAGGCGGCGTATTGCTCGGCCACTTCACGGTTGGCTTCGCCTTGCGGGATGCTCTGGATCTGCTGCGGGTCGGGCAAGCGCAATACCTGGCCGACCTTGAGCTGGTTGATATTGTTGCCGATGAAGGCATCAGGGTTCAGTGCCTGGATGGCGATCATGGTCTGCTGCACCGAGCCGCCACCCTGGGTATTGCGTGCAGCAATCTGCCACAGTGTGTCGCGACGCTTGGTGGTATAGCTGCCAGCGCTGCTGGTTGCTGGATTGACGTTGGCGGCGCCAGGCTGCTGGCCCTGGGCGCTGGCCTGGTCGAGCAACACGCTGTAATCGCGCAGCAAGCGACCTTGCGGCCACATCACCTGAACCAGGAACTTGACCACCGACCCGGGCAGCGGCTGGCTGGAGGTGACGCGCAGCACGCTCTTGCCATTGGGATTGATCACGGGGGTGAAGGTCAGGTCTTGCAGGTAGTTGGCAAACTCGACCCCGGCCTTGCTGAATTCTTCAGGCGGCGCCAGGCTTGGCGCCACTTCGGCTGCAGTGAGGTCGCGCACATCGAGTAGTTCGATCTCGGCGTCCAGGGGCTGGTTCTGCGCCGACTTCAGCGTCAGCTCGCCCAACCCGAGGGCATTCGCCATGCCCGACGTCAGCGCGGAAGCTGCCGCCATGGCCAGAACCAGTTTGCGAATTCGAAGCATGACCTCTTCCCTTGTATGAATCGTCCCGAAAACCGGCGGGTGGCGCGGAACACAGTGCTCGCCAGTATCTTTTACACCATGTGTTTAATCAACAATTGTGCCACTTGCACAGCGTTCAACGCGGCGCCCTTGCGCAGGTTGTCGGTGGTCAGCCAGAGATTGAGTTGCTGAGGTTCGTCAATTCCGTGGCGTACACGACCAACATAGACCACGTCCTGGCCGACTGCGTCACCAACCGGGGTTGGATAATCGTCGTTTTCGACGGTTTCGATGCTTTCGGCCTGTTCCAGGGCGTGATTGACCTGCGTCAGGTCGACAGGGGCACTGCTTTGTACCGACACACTGAAGCTATCGCCGAAAAACACTGGGACTTGAATGCAACTGACGGCGATTTTCAATTCGGGCAGGTTCAGCAACACGCGCAATTCGCTGACCAGGCGACGCTCGAGGGCAGTGTGGCCGTCTTCATCGACAGCGCCGACCTGGGCGAGCACGTTGAACGCGACCTGGCGGTCGAAGAAGCGTGGCTCCAGCGGCCGGGCGTTGAGCAGTTCGGCCGTTTGTCTGGCAAGCTCATTGACCGCTTCGCGGCCTTGCGCGGAAACGGCCAGGGCAGCCATGACCTGTACACACTGGATGTCGAGCTGGTCTTTGAGCGGGGCCAGGGCAACAGCCAGGGCCACGGCTGCGCAGCTGGGGCTGGTGATGCGTGCTGGCAATGGCAGCTCGGCCAGGCAGTGGGCGTTTGCCTCGGGTACCACGGCGAGGGCGTCGTCGAGGCCGCCTGACAGGTCGATGACGCTGCAGCCTGCTTGCTGGGCCTTGTCTGCGAAGCTGCGGCTGACAGCGGGGCTGGTGGCGAAAAAGGCCAGTTTGACCTGGGCGAAATCGAAACTGTCGACTTCGCGCACCTTGAGTTTCTTGCCGGCGAACATGACGCTGCTGCCCGCCGATTCCATGCTTGCCAGCAGGTGCAGGGTGCCTACAGGGAAGGCCAGTTCTTCGAGGATCTGTACGAGGGTTTCACCGACGCTGCCGGTGGCGCCAACGACGGCGATGTCCAACGAGGTATTCATGGGAGGATCCTTTTAGCTGTTACGGCGGGGGCGGCACTTTACGCGTATTGTGCGGTTTTGTCTGTCGCAGCAGAACCGCAGCGTTGCTGCAAGCTTCGCTTTCGAGTTCACCTCCGCTCTCGCTCTTTTTCTTGCTCTCGCTCTCGCTCTTGCTCTTGCTCTTGCTCTTGCTCTTGCTCTTGCTCTTGCTCTTGCTCTTGCTCTTGCTCTTGCTTCGGCTTCTAAGCGCACGGTAGTCCAGGCAACGCAAATTGCGACCTCAGGAGGCCGAGCGTAGGTGTCTGGAGGGCCCAGGGTGCGTAGCACCCCCGACGGCGTAGCCGGAGGACGCGAGCTGTACGACTTGCGTAGCAAGTTGTGGCCGCGCAGGGCCCGCAAGACGCCGAAGCGAGGGGACCCCGGAGCGCAGCGCAGGGGCCGTATGTGGGAGCGCAGCGTTTTTTGGTTACTTTTTGTCGCGTTTGACAAAAAGTGACTCGCCGTAAGGGCGAAAAGGTGATTGTGCGCAATCATCGCTAATGAATGCGCATCGGATGCCAAAGCCCCACGTTTCAAACTTCAAATTTCAAACTTCAAACTTCAAACTTCAAACTTCAAACTTCAAACTTCAAACTTCAAACTTCAAACTTCAAACTTCAAACTTCAAACTTCAAACTTCAAACTTCAAACTTCAAACTTCAAACTTCAAACTTATAACTTTAATCTTTGAATTGGAATTAAAAGCCAGGAGCTGAAAGGCGAGATTGTTTTGATAGCTCAGCGGTATTCATTGGCGATGGCGACGCTCAATCACCTTTTCGCCTTTACGGCGAGCCCCTTTTTGACGGGGCAAAAAGGAACCAAAAACCCCTCGCTCCCACATCCGGCCCCTGCGCTGCGCTCCGGGGTCCCCTCGCTCCGGCGTCTTGCGGGCCCTGCGCGGCCACAACTTGCTACGCAAGTCGTACAGCTCGCGTCCTCCGGCTACGCCGTCGGGGGTGCTGCGCACCCTGGGCCCTCCAGACGCCTACGCTCGGCCTCCTGAGGTCGCAATTTGTGCTGCCTGAACTATCGCGCACTTAGAAGCAAAAGCAAAAGCAAAAGCAAAAGCAAAAGCTAGTCAACTAGACTGCAAGTACAAGTGCCGAGATGGATATTAGCAGGACGAAAAAAAACCGCGCCGACCGGCACGGTTTTTTTGCGGCGAGCGTAAATCAACGTTCCAGCAAGATCCGCAACATGCGACGCAGCGGCTCGGCAGCACCCCACAACAACTGGTCACCAACGGTAAACGCACCGAGGTACTGCGACCCCATGTTCAGCTTACGCAGACGACCAACTGGGATATTCAGAGTACCAGTCACCTTGGTAGGCGCCAGCTCCTGCATGCTGATCTCGCGCTGATTCGGCACCAGTTTAACCCAAGGGTTGTGCTGGCTGATCATGCCTTCGATGTCCGCCAGCGGCACATCCTTGTTCAGCTTGATGGTCAGCGCCTGGCTGTGGCAGCGCATGGCACCGATGCGAACGCAGATACCATCGACCGGAATCGGGCTCTTGAAGCGACCGAGAATCTTGTTGGTCTCGGCCTGGGCCTTCCACTCCTCACGGCTCTGGCCGTTCGGCAATTCCTTGTCGATCCACGGAATCAAACTGCCGGCCAACGGCACACCGAAGTTCTCGGTTGGGAATGCCTCGCCGCGCATGGCCTCGGCTACCTTGCGGTCGATGTCGAGGATGGCGCTGGCCGGGTTGGCTAGGTCATCGGCAACCGCCGCGTGGGTAGCGCCCATCTGCTTGATCAACTCGCGCATGTTCTGCGCACCGGCGCCAGAGGCGGCCTGGTAGGTCATGGCGCTCATCCATTCGACCAGGCCTGCTTCGAACAGACCGCCCAGGCCCATCAACATCAGGCTGACGGTGCAGTTGCCACCGATGTAGTTCTTGGTCCCGGCATCGAGCTGCTGATCGATCACCTTGCGGTTGACCGGGTCCAGCACGATTACCGCATCATCCTGCATGCGCAGCGACGAAGCGGCGTCGATCCAGTAGCCCTGCCAGCCGGCTTCGCGCAGCTTGGGGAACACCTCGTTGGTGTAGTCGCCGCCCTGGCAGGTCAGGATCACGTCGAGGGTCTTGAGCTCATCGATCGAATAAGCGTCCTTGAGCGGAGCAATGTCCTTGCCCACATTAGGGCCTTGGCCACCCACATTGGAAGTGGTGAAGAACACTGGCTCGATAAGGTCGAAGTCCTGCTCCTCCAGCATCCGCTGCATGAGCACGGAACCGACCATACCGCGCCAACCGATCAGACCTACACGTTTCATCGCAACTACACCTTTGCTAAAAGTGGGCCGCCACCTCAAGTTTGCCGTGGCGGGCCAGAGAGATTACAGATTCCGCAGCGCTGCGACTACTGCGTCGCCCATTTCCTGCGTGCCGACTTTGTTACAACCCGCCGACCAGATGTCACCGGTGCGCAGGCCCTGGTCGAGAACCAGGCTGACCGCCTGCTCGATCGCCCCAGCCGCCAGGTGCTGATTGAAGCTGTAGCGCAGCATCATCGACACCGAGAGAATGGTCGCCAATGGGTTAGCGATGCCCTGCCCGGCGATGTCCGGAGCCGAACCATGGCAAGGTTCGTACATGCCCTTGTTATTGGCGTCAAGGGAGGCCGACGGCAGCATGCCGATGGAGCCAGTCAGCATCGAAGCTTCGTCCGACAGAATGTCACCGAACATGTTATCGGTCACCACCACGTCGAACTGTTTCGGCGCTCGCACCAGCTGCATGGCCGCGTTGTCGACGTACATGTGGCTCAACTCTACGTCCGGATAGTCCTTGGCCACCTCCTCCACCACTTCGCGCCACAACTGGCTGGAGGCCAGCACGTTGGCCTTGTCGACCGAACACAGCTTCTTGCCACGCACGCGCGCCATGTCGAAGCCGACGCGGGCAATCCGGCGTACTTCGCTTTCGCTGTATGGCAGGGTGTCGTAAGCCTGGCGTTCGCCGCCCTCAAGCTCGCGCTGGCCGCGAGGCGCGCCGAAGTAGATGCCACCGGTCAGCTCACGGACGATCAGAATGTCCAGGCCCGAGACGATTTCCGGCTTCAGCGACGACGCGTCGGCCAGTTGCGGATAGAGAATGGCAGGCCGCAGGTTGGCGAACAGGCCCAGCTGCGAACGGATTTTCAACAGCCCCCGTTCGGGGCGCACGTCACGCTCGATCTTGTCCCACTTCGGCCCGCCTACGGCGCCCAGCAATACGGCGTCTGCCTTGCGCGCACGCTCAAGCGTCTCATCGGCCAGCGGTACGCCATGCTTGTCGATAGCCGCGCCGCCGATCACGTCATGCTCCAGCTCGAAGCCGAGCTGGAACTTGTCGTTGGCCAGCTCCAGGACCTTGACCGCTTCGGCCATGATTTCCGGGCCAATGCCGTCACCAGGGAGAATCAGAATCTGCTTGCTCATGCTTTCCTCTATTCATTCACGCGGCGCGGCCGTGTCAGCCTCGCCGAAAAGTTCTTAACGCTCTGCCCACAGCACTATTACGTCGGTGCTGAACGAGCCATCGGCTTCGATCTGGTAATACTGCCGCACTTCCTCACCCATGGCTTGCTGCAAATGGCGGATGGCCACACGCATCGGCTCAGGTGTACGCATGCGCTGGACCCAGCTGTCGAATTCCAGGTGCAGGCGCTGACGGCTATGGCTGCGCACATGCAGGCCCGCCTCGCTGACCTGACGCTGCCACTGGGCAGCCGAGTAATCGCGTACATGGCTGGTGTCGCGCAGCACTTCGACGCTCTGCAAGTACGTGTCGAGCAGCGCACTGCCCGGCGACATCACATCGATGAAAGCAGCCACCCCACCTGGCTTGAGCACCCGGCGCACCTCGCGCAAGGCCAGCCCCAGGTCGCTCCAATGATGAGCCGAGTAACGGCTGAAGACGAAATCGAAGCTCGCATCGGGGAAGGTCAGCTGTTCGGCGGCACCGCACTGGGTAACGATATTGCCAAGGCCACGCTCGCTGGCAGCACTGGCCACTACTTCGAGCATCGACTGCGACAGGTCATAGGCAACCACCTCGGTCACCAGCGGCGCGACCTGGAAACTGACGTGACCGGCGCCGCAGCCAAGGTCCAGCACCCGCGCATCACCCCGCCCTGCCAGCTCAGCTTGTAGCAGGGCGAACTCATGGCCTTGGGCGTGTACGGCACTGCTCAGGTAAGCGCTGGCCTGCTCGCCGAACTGGCGTTGTACCACGTCGGTGTGGGTAGTGCTGGTCATCTGTCAGTCCTTTAGCTGTAGGTCGCACGGGCCAGCGCGCTGGGCGGCACGCATGGCCTTACGGTACGGCTCAGTCGCGGAACAACCACGGCTGGCTGCTGCGGTGCTTGCCCTCGAAGTCCTTGATCGCCTCGCTGTCTTGCAAGGTCAGGCCGATGTCATCCAGGCCGTTGAGCAAGCAGTGCTTGCGAAACGCATCGATTTCAAAATGCAGCACCTTGCCATCCGGCCGGGTTACCGCCTGAGCCTGCAGATCGATGGTCAGCTGGTAGCCGGGCGCGGCTTCCACCTGCCTGAACAGCTCATCGACTTCATCGTCGCTGAGGATGATCGGCAGCAGGCCGTTCTTGAAACTGTTGTTGAAGAAGATATCGGCGAAGCTAGGAGCGATCACGCTGCGAAAGCCGTACTCGTCCAACGCCCATGGCGCGTGTTCGCGGCTCGAGCCACAACCGAAGTTTTCCCGCGCCAGCAACACGCTGGCGCCCTGATAACGTGCGTGGTTGAGCACGAAGTCCTGGTTCAGCGGACGTTTGCTGTTGTCCTGATACGGCTGGCCTACATCCAGATAGCGCCACTCGTCGAACAAGTTCGGGCCAAAGCCGGTGCGCTTGATCGATTTGAGAAACTGCTTGGGAATGATCTGGTCGGTGTCGACGTTGGCACGGTCCAACGGCGCGACGAGACCGGTATGCTGGGTAAAGGCTTTCATGCTGCGCTCCCTTGGATCAACTCGCGTACGTCGATGAAGTGACCGGTGACCGCGGCGGCGGCGGCCATGGCCGGGCTGACCAGGTGAGTACGGCCGCCGGCACCCTGACGTCCCTCGAAATTGCGATTGGAGGTCGAGGCGCAGTGCTCGCCGCTTTCCAGGCGGTCCGGGTTCATCGCCAGGCACATCGAGCAGCCGGGCTCACGCCATTCGAAGCCGGCTTCGAGGAAGATCTTGTCCAGCCCTTCGCGTTCGGCCTGAGCCTTGACCAGGCCAGAGCCTGGCACCACCAGGGCCTGCTTGACATTGGCAGCGACCTTGCGGCCCTTGGCGATCTCGGCGGCAGCACGCAAATCTTCGATGCGCGAGTTGGTGCACGAGCCGATGAAAACGCGATCGAGCTTGATGTCGGTGATCGCCTGATTGGCGGCAAGGCCCATGTATTTCAAGGCGCGTTCGATCGAGCCACGCTTGATGAGGTCAGGCTCGGCAGCAGGGTCCGGTACGCGTTGGTCGACAGCCAGAACCATTTCCGGGGAGGTCCCCCAACTGACCTGCGGCTTGATCTGCGCGGCATCGAGCTCGACCACGGTGTCGAACACCGCATCGGCGTCGGACACCAAGGCCTTCCAGGCCTGTTGAGCCTGCTCCCACTGGGCGCCTTTAGGCGCATAGGGACGCCCCTCGACATAAGCGACGGTGGTGTCATCGACGGCGACCAGACCGACGCGGGCGCCCGCTTCGATGGACATGTTGCAGATGGTCATGCGCCCTTCCATCGACAATTCGCGAATGGCGCTGCCAGCGAATTCCATGGCGTGGCCGTTACCACCGGCGGTGCCGATCTTGCCAATCACGGCAAGGACGATGTCCTTGGCGGTGACGCCGGCTGGCAATTGGCCTTCGACGCGCACCAGCATGTTTTTCATCTTCTTGGCGACCAGGCACTGGGTGGCGAGCACATGCTCGACTTCCGAAGTCCCGATGCCATGGGCCAAGGCAGCGAAGGCACCATGGGTGGAGGTATGCGAGTCGCCACAGACCACGGTCATGCCCGGCAAGGTCGCGCCCTGCTCGGGGCTGATGACGTGGACGATACCCTGGCGCTCGTCATTCATCTTGAATTCGACGATGCCGTATTCGTCACAGTTTTCATCAAGGGTCTGCACTTGCAGGCGCGAAACCTGGTCGGCGATGGCTTCGATGCCGCCCTTGCGCTCTGGCGTGGTGGGCACGTTGTGGTCGGGCGTGGCGATGTTGGCATCGATGCGCCACGGCTTGCGCCGGGCCAGACGCAGGCCCTCGAAGGCCTGGGGCGAGGTCACCTCGTGGATGATATGGCGGTCGATGTAGATCAAGGACGAGCCGTCGTCGCGGCGCTTGACCTCATGGGCTTCCCAGAGTTTGTCGTAGAGCGTTTTGCCAGCCATCAGACTGTTCCTCATCAGCGTCTTTCTATGCCAAAGACCCCTTGGCTTGTACGGACGATGCTATGGGGTTAGATTGAATAACTCAAATTCATATTTTTTATGCTTTGGATAACCAAAAGGAATCCGAAACCGTGGATCTGGCTAACCTCAGCGCCTTTATCGCCATTGCCGAAACCGGCAGCTTCTCCGCGGCAGGCGAGCGCCTGTTCCTGACCCAGCCGGCGGTCAGCAAACGTATTGCTGGATTGGAACAACAGCTCGATGTGCGCTTGTTCGACCGCTTGGGCCGCGAGGTGACCCTGACCGAAGCCGGGCGTGCCCTGTTGCCGCGCGCTTACCAGATTCTCAACGTGCTCGATGATACCCGCAGAGCGCTGACCAATTTAACCGGTGAAGTTGCCGGTCGCCTGACCCTGGCCACCAGCCACCACATCGGTCTGCACCGCCTGCCCCCGCTATTACGGGCGTTTACCCGTCAGTACCCGGCTGTGGCGCTGGATATTCAGTTCATGGATTCGGAACAGGCCTACGATGAGATCCTCCACGGCCGCGCCGAAATTGCCGTAATCACCCTCGCGCCTGAGCCTCATCACCTGGTCAGGGCGGTGACGGTCTGGGATGACGCCCTGGATTTCGTCGCCGCCCCCGAGCATCCGCTGGCTAGCAACGCCGTCGTCAGCCTGGCGGACGTTGCTCGCCACCCGGCGGTGTTCCCCGGTGGTAACACCTTCACCCACCACATCGTCCAGCGCCTGTTCGAAAGCCAGGGCTTGATGCCCAACATCGCCATGAGCACCAACTACCTGGAAACCATCAAGATGATGGTGTCGATTGGCCTGGCCTGGAGCGTGCTACCCCGCACCATGCTCGATGAGCAGGTTGCACCCATCGCTTTACCCGGCATACAGCTGTCGCGCCAGCTAGGCTACATTTTGCACACTGAGCGCACGCTATCGAATGCAGCCAGGGCCTTCATGGCCTTGCTCGACAGCCACGCGGGGTCCGCCTGACCGCCCGTCAGCCCGGCATTTCCAACTCAAGGACGCATCACACGCCAAAGGTCTGGTACCCATGCCCAAATCAGCGAATCGCTTTCCGCGCTTGCCGCGTATCCCTGCGGCTGACCCCCAGGAGTCGGAGCAAGCCTGGCAGAACGCCCCGCAATTGCTCGCCGCGCTCAATGGCGCGCGCCTGGGGGCCTGGCTGTGGGACATCGACACCGGCCGCATCAGCTGGTCGCGCGGCACCCAGGCGCTGTTCGGTTTCGATCCGCGGCGCCCGTTGCCCAACGACATCGATTATCTGGACCTACTGCCGGAAGAGGACCGCGCCCGTACCCGCCAGCTGTTTCACGCCGCCGTCAATGGCGAGCCGGTCGAGCAGGCCATGCGCCACCGCATCCGTTGGCCTGACGGCAGCCTGCATTGGCTGGAGATCAACGGCAGCCTGACCCATGATCGCCAGGGTCGGCGACAGATGATCGGGGTGATCCGTGAAATCACCCGCCAGCGCGAGCGGGAAACCGCACTCATCAACTCGGAGAAGCGCTTCGCCACGCTGTTTCACCTGAGCCCGAACGCGATTCTGCTCAGTCGGCGCCAGGACGGCATGATCATCGAGGTCAATCAGCACTTCGAAGACATGTTCGGCTGGACCGGCAGCCAGGTCGTCGGCAAGACCAGCCTGGAGCTGGGCCTTTGGGTCAACCCGCAGCAGCGCGATCAGGTCATGGAGGCGACCCGCGCCAACAACGGCCCGGCGATCATGGAGGTGCAGTTCCGCGCCAGCTCCGGAAAACTCCATGACGGCATACTCTGCACCCAGCGCATCGAGCTCGAGGGCCTGACCTACCTGATCAGCACCTTCGTCGACACCTCCGAGCGCAAACGCGCCGAGCTTGCCCTCAAGGACAGCCAGGAACGCCTGGACCTGGCGCTGGACTCGGCTCAGCTAGGGACCTGGGATTGGCACATTCCCAGTGGCATGCTCTATGGCTCGGCGCGCGCCGCCCAGCTGCACGGCCTGGAGCCGGTGCCGTTTCACGAATCGTTCGAATCGTTCTTCGAGGGTGTGTCGACCGATGAACGTGACAACATGCGCGATGCCTACCGCAGCCTGCGCGAAGGGCCGGCCGGCAATTATCAGATCACCTACCGCGTGCAACTGGACAATGGCGCTTCGCGCTACATCGAGAGCCGGGCACGGCTGTACCGCGACGAGCACGGCAACCCTTTGCGCATGGCCGGAACCTTGCTCGACATCACCGAGCAGGTGGAGCGCGAGCAGCGCTTGAGCGCGTCGGAAGAAAAGTTCGCCAGCCTGTTCCAGGTCAGCCCAGACCCAATCTGCGTCACGCGCCAGGACACCGGGCAGTTCATCGAGATCAATCCAGCGTTCACCCAGACGTTCGGCTGGAAGGCCGAGCAGGTCATCGGCCGTACTGCCGAAGAAATCGGGCTATGGTCGGAGCCACTCGAGCGCGCCCAACGCATCGAGCGGGTGATCCGCGACCAGGCGCTGAGCAATGTCGCAGTGCTGGTCAACCACCGCGATGGCATGCTGCTGACCTGCGTGATCGCCAGCCGCCTGATCAGCGTCGACAACCAACCGTGCAGCGTCACCACCCTGCGCGACATTACCCAACAGCAGCGTGCGGAAGCTGCACTGAAGTCCAGCGAGGAGAAGTTCGCCAAGGCGTTTCACTCCAGCCCCGACGCCATCATCATTACCGAGCGTCGCAGCGGACGCTATCTGGAGGTCAATGATGGCTTCAGCCGTCTGACCGGCTACAGCGCCGACGAAGTGATCGGGCGCAGCGCCTATGAGATCGGTATCTGGGCGGACGACAAGCAGCGTAGCGCCCTGCTCACCGAACTCAAGGAACTGGGCCGGGTTCATCACCGCGAGATGCTGGGGCGCAACAAGCGTGGCGATATTCTCACGGTGGAGGTCTCGGTCGAGCCCATCAGCATCAACGAGGTCGATTGCCTGCTGCTGACTGCGCGCGATGTCAGCCAACTGAAAAACGCCCAGGCGCAGATCCGCCACCTGGCCTATCACGACCCGCTGACCAACCTGCCCAACCGGGCCTTGCTGATGGACCGCCTGAGCCAGCAGATCGCGTTGCTGCGCCGCCACCATCTGCGCGGCGCGTTGCTGTTCCTGGACCTTGACCACTTCAAGCACATCAACGACTCACTGGGCCACCCGGTGGGCGACACCGTGCTGAAAATCATCACTGCTCGCCTGGAGGCCAGTGTGCGCCTGGAGGACACCGTGGCGCGCCTGGGTGGCGATGAGTTCGTGGTGCTGCTAAGTGGCCTTGAGGGCAGCCGCGAGGCAGTCGAGGAACAAGTGCGAGCCTTGGCGGACACCTTGCGTGAGCTGCTGGCCGAGCCCATGTCGCTGGACGGTCAGCGCCTTCAGGTGACGCCCAGCATCGGCGTGGCGTTGATTCCCGATCATGGCGCCACCCCGGCGGATCTGCTCAAGCGTGCCGATATCGCCTTGTACCGGGCCAAGGACTCAGGCCGCAACACGACGCAACTGTTCCACAGCACCATGCAAAAGGCGGCCAGCGAACGCCTGCGCATGGAGAACGACCTGCGCCTGGCGCTGGCACGTGGCGAGCTGGCGCTGCACTTTCAGCCGCAAGTGGATGCTCGCGACAACCGCATCGTCGGCGCCGAAGTGCTGTTGCGCTGGCACCACCCGCAGCTGGGCCAGCAACCCCCTGCACAGTTCATCCAGGTTCTGGAAGAAAGCGGTCTGATCCTCGAGGTGGGGAGTTGGATCCTCGATGAAGCCTGTGACGCCTGCGCTCGTCTGCTGCATGACGGCTTGATCGATGCCGATGACTTCAGCCTGTGCGTGAACATCAGCCCGCGGCAGTTTCGCCAGAACGACTTCGTCCAACGCGTGCTGCGCAGCCTGGACGACCACCGCCTGGCACATCAGATACTCAAGCTCGAGATTACCGAGGGCATCGTCATCCAGAACCTGGAGGACACCATCAACAAGATGCGCGAACTCAAGCGCTACGGTGTGAGCTTCGCCATGGACGACTTTGGTACCGGCTACTCTTCGCTGACCTACCTCAAGCGCCTGCCGGTGGACGCCTTGAAGATCGACCAGACGTTTGTCCGCGATGCCACCGACGACCCCAACGATGCCGAGATCGTCCGCGCCATCGTGGCCATGGCGCGCAGTCTAGACCTTGCGGTGATCGCCGAAGGTGTCGAGCTGACTGAACAACTGGCTTTTCTCGAGCGGCTGGGCTGCCACCTGTACCAGGGCTACCTGCACAGCCGGCCGCTGCCGTTCGAGCAGTTCCGCCAAATGCTGCTCGAGGCGCCTGCTGGCGAATGAAACGAACAAAGGGCACCCGAAGGTGCCCTTTGTCGTGTCACACTGCCCGCATCAGTTCAGCGCAGGCTTGTCGCCGTTGATCGGGATGCGCTTGGCCTTGGCTTCTTCAGGCACGATGCGCAGCAGATCGATGCTAAGCAAGCCGTTGGCCAGGCCCGCCGATTTCACTTCGATGTGATCGGCCAGACGGAACGACAGCTTGAACGCGCGCTGGGCAATGCCCTGATGCAGGTAGGTCACCTCAGCGGCGGCGTTTTCGCGCTTGCCACCGGTTACGGTCAGCACACCTTTCTCGACTTGCAGGTCGAGGTCCTGATCCTGGAAACCGGCTGCAGCAACCACGATGCGGTAGTGGTCATCGCCATGTTTTTCCACGTTGTAGGGAGGGTAGCTGCTACCCGCCTCATTGCGTGCCGCGGATTCGAACAGGTCGTTGAAACGGTCGAAACCAACGGAATGGCGGAACAGTGGAGCGAGGGAAAATGCGGTAGTCATGTCATGAACTCCTGAGATTCAGCAAGTAAAGTCACTACGCGACCCGACTTCGGCATCGCGTACTCAGAAGATAGGGACGCGGTAAACGCTTTCAAGGGCGCCTTGCAAATTTTTTTTTGCAGGGCGCACCTGCGCTCAGGCGACGCACGGCTCCAGCGCCACGGGATCGACTCCAAGCAGGCGGCTGATGCGCCCGCAGTCATCTTCACGACGCAGCTCGGCGAACAACTGCACGGCTTGTGGGTAGCTGCGGGTCAGCATCGCCAGCCACTGTTTCATGCGCCCTGGCGCATAACGCGGGGACAGCTTGGCCTGGGCCTGGCGCCAGAATTCACGCAGCAAGGGCAGCAACTGCTCCCAGCTCAACGGCTGATAAACGCGCCGGTCGCGGGCCGCCGCAATTTGCAGGGCCAGATCAGGCCGAGACACCAGCCCCCTGCCCAACATGATGTGCTCGGCGCCGCTGACTTCGCGGCAGCGGCGCCAGTCGTCGACGGTCCAGATCTCGCCGTTGGCGAACACCGGCACTGCGACCACCTGCTGCACCCGGGCTACCCATTCCCAATGTGCCGGCGGCTTGTAGCCCTCTACCTTGGTGCGCGCGTGCACCACCAGGTGCGCCGAGCCGCCTTCGGCCAGCGCGCGGGCGCAGTCCATGGCGCCATCGGGGCTGTCGAAACCCAGGCGCATCTTCGCGGTGACTGGAACATGTGCAGGCACGGCACGGCGGACTTCACGCACGATGGCATGCAGCAACTCAGGCTCCTTGAGCAGCACCGCACCACCGCGCGATTTGTTGACGGTCTTGGCCGGGCAACCGAAGTTCAGGTCGATGACCGGTGCCCCCAGTTCGCAGGCGAGTGCGGCGTTGTCGGCCAGGCACATCGGGTCCGAGCCCAGCAACTGCACGCGCATGGGCACGCCAGCGGCTGTCCGCGCACCTTGGCGCAGCTCCGGTGCCAACTTGTCGAACGAGGAAGCGGGCAGCAGGCGGTCGCACACGCGGATGAACTCGGTGACGCACCAGTCGATGCCGCCCACGCGGGTCAATACGTCGCGCAGGATGTTGTCGACCAGCCCCTCCATGGGGGCCAGGGCAATTTGCATTTCTCGTTCTCGCGGAAAAAGGCGGCAGTCTACCAAACAATGCGCGCGCTTCAGCGACCGATCAGCGCCGGACCGTAGCCTTCGAGAAATTCGGCGGGCATGCGCTTGGGCTTGCCAGTGGAGAGCTCGATGCAGGCGAATGTGGTCTGCGCCCGCAATAAGGTCACGCCGTCACGTGGGCGCTTGAGCTGAAAGCGTCGAGTCATGCGCAGGCGCTGATCCCAATCGACGATCCAGGTTGCCAGTTGCAGCTCGTCGTCCTCGTAGCCAGCGGCGTGGTAATCGATTTCATGGCGCACAACTGCCATCGCCCGATCAAGACGACGGTACTCTGCCAGATCCAGGCCCAGACGCTGAGAGTGGCGCCAGGCGCAGCGTTCGAGCCAGGTGACATAGACCGCGTTGTTGGCGTGGCCGAGCCCGTCGATGTCTTCGCTACTCACGCGCAAGTCGATGATGAATGGCGCTGCCAAGTCCCAGCTCATGCCCGCTTCCTTGAGATAAAACCGAATTTAGCCGGGTAGATGCGCTAAAAGTCCAGTCTTGTGTGACGCTGTGCCGCCACTGGCTAATGCCGGGATTTATCAGGGAAAAAACAAAAGGCCCATTCAATATGCGAATGAGCCTTAAAAGTCCCGCAAAACGCGGGTAAAAATGGCGTCCCCTAGGGGACTCGAACCCCTGTTACCGCCGTGAAAGGGCGGTGTCCTAGGCCACTAGACGAAGGGGACGTAACCTTCGCGCAGGTTCAATAGTGTGAACCCTGGCAGAAATGGTGGAGCTAAGCGGGAT
Source organism: Pseudomonas sp. SMSB3 (assembly GCF_052041965.1). NCBI lineage: Bacteria > Pseudomonadati > Pseudomonadota > Gammaproteobacteria > Pseudomonadales > Pseudomonadaceae > Pseudomonas > Pseudomonas sp. SMSB3. The sequence goes on from NZ_JBKGGV010000008.1 coordinate 188,085, forward strand.
CGAACCGCTGACCTCCTGCATGCCATGCAGGCGCTCTCCCAGCTGAGCTATAGCCCCGAAACAAAGACTCATTCAATATGCGAACAAGCCTTTTAAGTCCCGCAAAACGCGGGTAAAAGTGGCGTCCCCTAGGGGACTCGAACCCCTGTTACCGCCGTGAAAGGGCGGTGTCCTAGGCCACTAGACGAAGGGGACGTAACCTTCGTGCCGGTTCGCTTGCGCAAACCGCGGCAAAATTGGTGGAGCTAAGCGGGATCGAACCGCTGACCTCCTGCATGCCATGCAGGCGCTCTCCCAGCTGAGCTATAGCCCCGGATTTTTAGCCTCGCGGCCCAGCGATTGTGAAACATCGCTTGTGCAATACTGGCGTCCCCTAGGGGACTCGAACCCCTGTTACCGCCGTGAAAGGGCGGTGTCCTAGGCCACTAGACGAAGGGGACGAACCTTCTTACCTTCAAGACCTGGTTGCTGGACCCGGTCTTGCTCGACAGCCATGACTGCCGAACGGAATTTGGTGGAGCTAAGCGGGATCGAACCGCTGACCTCCTGCATGCCATGCAGGCGCTCTCCCAGCTGAGCTATAGCCCCACAATGTCACTCTGAACCGAAGCGCTGGCTGGGTGCCTGGCGTATCGTTTACGTTCATCGCTGTGGACGGGGCGCATATTAAGATCGGCAGGTCAGACTGTCAAACGAATTTTTCAAAAACTTCAAAAGTTTTTTCACAGATAACAATCACTTACCGCCCTGCCCTGCCACAACTGCCCGCCCGGCAGCGATGGCGCGCCCTTACGACGCGCCCCTCGGCCCTCAAGCGATGGTCAGCAAAAGCTTTTCCCACTCTTTGTTTTCTTTCTTGGAAACACCGCCCAGCAGGTCAAGCGCCTGGCGCAGACGGTAACGGGTCAGGTCTGGGCCAAGGATCTCCATGGCGTCAAGCACCGATACCGAGCTGGCTTGGCCAGTGATAGCCGCGAACATCAGCGGCATGGCGTCTCGTAGCTTCAGTTGCAGCGCGTCCACCACTGCCTGAATGCAGCCGGTAATCCGCTCTTTTTCCCACTGACGCAGGCCTTCGAGCTTCCACAGGATCAACTGCAACACCTGACGCACCTGATCGCTCGAGAGCTTCTTGCTTTCGAACAGCTTGGCATCGAGCTTCAGTGCACCCTCGAAGAAGAACCCGCCCAACGGTGCGATCTGGCTGAAGGTTTCGACCCGCCCTTGCACATGCGGTGCGATCTTCATCATGTAATCGCTGTTGAAGGCCCATTGCTGCACGCGAGCGGCGAATGCCTCGACCGGCAGCTCCCGCAGCCACTGGCCATTGAGCCAGGACAGCTTCTCGATGTCGAAGATCGGGCCGCCGAGCGATACCCGCGACAGGTCGAAGTGCTCGACCATTTCGGCCAGCGAGAACTTCTCACGCTCGTCCGGCATCGACCAGCCCATACGGCCGAGGTAGTTGAGCATCGCCTCAGGCATGAAACCCATACGTTCGTAGAAGGTCACCGAAGTCGGGTTCTTGCGCTTGGACAGCTTCGACTTGTCGGGGTTACGCAGCAGGGGCATGTAGCACAGCTTGGGCTGCTCCCAACCGAAATACTCGTACAGCTTGATCAACTTCGGCGCGGACGGCAGCCATTCCTCTCCACGCAGCACATGGGTGATACCCATCAGGTGGTCATCGACGACGTTGGCCAGGAAGTAGGTCGGCAGGCCGTCGTTCTTCATCAGCACCTGCATGTCCATGCGATCCCACGGGATCTCGACATCGCCACGCAGCATGTCCGGCACCACACAGACGCCTTCGCTCGGCACCTTCATGCGGATCACGTGCGGCTCACCTGCGGCCAGCCGGCGCTGCACTTGCTCATCGCTCAGCAACAGTGCACGGCCGTCGTAGCGCGGCGTTTCACCACGCGCCATTTGCTCGGCGCGCATTTGCTCCAGCTCCTCGGCGGTGCAGAAGCAGTAGAAGGCGTGACCGGCATCAACGAGCTGCTTGGCGTATTGGGCGTAGATTTCGCCGCGTTCGCTCTGCCGGTAGGGGCCGTGGGGGCCACCGACATCCGGACCTTCATTCCACTCGATGCCCAGCCACCGCAGGGCGTCGAAGATCTGCTGCTCAGATTCACGGGTGGAGCGCAGCTGATCGGTGTCTTCGATGCGCAGGATGAACTCACCGCCGTGCTGCTTGGCGAAGCAGTAGTTGAACAGGGCGATGTAGGCAGTGCCAACATGGGGATCGCCAGTGGGCGATGGCGCGATACGCGTACGAACGGTGGTCATGGAGGGTCTCGAACGAAAGATGAAACAAAGGCGCGATGTTAGCAGGGAGCAGGCACCCGGCTCCAGCGGTGGTACTCAGCATGCCCTGCCCTGCTGCCCCGGCGCCATGCCTGCAGTGTCATCACGTGGTGATCAAGCGCTCGCGCAGTTGGGTGATTTCGTCGCGCAACTGTGCGGCTGCCTCGAATTCGAGATCCCGGGCGAACTGCATCATTTTTTCTTCCAGTTGCTTGATGCGCTTGGTGATCTCGCCAGGGGTACGCAGCTCGGCTTCGTAGCGCGCGGTTTCCTCGGCAGCCTTGGCCATGCCCTTGCGTTTCTTGCTCCGCGCACCCGGCACCGTGGCGCCTTCGAGGATGTCGGTGATGTCCTTGACCACGCCTTTGGGCACGATGCCATTGGCTTCGTTGAACGCCAGCTGTTTCTCGCGGCGACGCTCGGTCTCGTCAATGGCACGCTGCATGGAGCCGGTGATGTTGTCGGCGTACAGGATCGCGCGACCATTGAGGTTACGCGCCGCCCGGCCGATGGTCTGGATCAGTGAGCGTTCGGAGCGCAGGAAGCCTTCCTTGTCGGCGTCAAGGATCGCCACCAAGGATACCTCGGGCATGTCCAGGCCTTCGCGCAGCAGGTTGATGCCCACCAGCACATCGAAGGTACCCAGGCGCAGGTCGCGGATGATCTCGACGCGCTCCACGGTGTCGATGTCCGAGTGCAGATAGCGCACCCGCACATCGTGGTCGGCCAGGTAATCGGTGAGGTCTTCGGCCATGCGCTTGGTGAGCGTGGTCGCCAGCACCCGGTCGCCTTGCTCGACGCGCTTGCGGATCTCGGACAGCAGGTCGTCCACCTGAGTCAACGCCGGGCGTATTTCGACCTGCGGGTCGACCAGGCCGGTCGGACGCACCACCTGCTCGACCACCCTACCCGCGTGCTCGGCCTCATAGGGCCCAGGCGTTGCTGAGACGAAGATGGTCTGCGGACTCACCGCTTCCCATTCATCGAAGCGCATTGGCCGGTTGTCCAGCGCAGAAGGCAGACGGAAGCCGTACTCGACCAGCGTCTCCTTGCGCGAGCGATCGCCTTTGTACATGGCGCCGACCTGCGGAACACTGACGTGGGATTCGTCGATGACCAGCAAGGCATCGGCCGGCAAGTAATCATACAAGGTCGGTGGCGGCGCGCCGGCTGGGCGACCGGACAGGTAGCGCGAGTAGTTTTCGATACCGTTGCAGTAGCCAAGCTCGAGGATCATCTCCAGGTCGAAGCGGGTGCGCTGCTCGAGACGCTGGGCCTCGACCAGCTTGTTGGCCTTGTGCAGGTACTCGAGCCGGTCCTTGAGCTCGGCCTTGATGCCCTCTACCGCGTCCAGCAGCGTCTCACGCGGGGTGACGTAGTGGCTCTTGGGGTAGAACGTGAAGCGCGGCAGCTTGCGAAACACCTCGCCGGTCAGCGGGTCGAAGGCGGCGATGTTCTCCACCTCGTCGTCGAACAGCTCGATGCGAATCGCCTCGAGATCCGATTCGGCCGGGAAGATATCGATCACGTCGCCGCGCACGCGGAAGGTGGCGCGGGCGAAGTCCATTTCGTTGCGGGTGTATTGCAGGTCTGCCAGGCGCCGCAGCAGTGCGCGCTGGTCGAGCTTGTCGCCACGGTCGACGTGCAGCACCATTTTCAAATAGGTTTCAGGGCTGCCCAGGCCATAAATGCACGACACGGTCGTGACGATGATGGCATCGCGGCGCTCGAGCAGGGCCTTGGTCGCCGACAGCCGCATTTGCTCGATGTGGTCGTTGATCGAGGCATCTTTTTCGATGAAGGTGTCGGACGACGGCACATAGGCTTCCGGCTGGTAGTAATCGTAGTAGGAAACGAAATACTCCACCGCGTTGTTCGGGAAAAACGCCTTGAACTCGCCGTACAGCTGGGCAGCGAGAGTCTTGTTCGGCGCCAGCACCAGTGTCGGTCGCTGCACCCGCTGGATGACATTGGCGATGCTGAAAGTCTTGCCTGAACCGGTTACCCCGAGCAGGGTCTGGTGCGACAAGCCGGCCTCGACGCCCTCGACCATCTGGCGAATGGCCTCGGGCTGATCGCCGGCGGGCTGGAAACGGGTGACGAGCTGGAACTCGGACATGGCAGACCTCGCGGTGACGCAGCAACTGTAAATTTAGCCAGTAGTTTATACCCTTATGCGTCTCCCAGGGGTCGTTATCCAGACCAAGCTGTGAACGCGCATTACGGTTGACCGGGCAATTCGACCAATGGTCGAAAAAAATTCGGGCAAATAGCCGCAAAACCTGCGCCAGGCTGTCGCAGCCACACGCCGGTATCTCTATACTGACTCCCCGTTTGTGCACCGCTTCAGTGCATTCGGCTGGAGCGTGTACGCCTTTTCACTCTCCAATCAGAGCCGAAGTAACAATGAGCCTGTTTTCCGCTGTCGAGCTGGCACCCCGCGACCCTATCCTGGGCCTCAACGAAGCTTTCAATGCCGATCCGCGTACCGATAAGGTCAACCTCGGGGTGGGCGTTTACTGCAATGAAGAGGGCCGCATTCCGCTGCTGCGCGCCGTGATCGAAGCCGAGACTCAGCGTGCCGCCCAGCACGCCTCGCGGGGTTACCTGCCAATCGACGGTATCGCCACCTATGACCAGGCCGTGCAGCAGCTGCTGTTCGGCGCCCAGTCGCCGCTGCTGGCCGCGGGCCGTGTGGTGACCGTGCAGGCGGTGGGCGGAACCGGCGCATTGAAGATCGGTGCCGACTTCCTCAAGCGCATCTCGCCTGACGCTGTGGTCGCCATCAGCGATCCGAGCTGGGAAAACCACCGCGCCTTGTTCGAAGGCGCAGGCTTCCCAGTGCAGACCTACCGCTATTACGACGCGCCTAGCAACGACGTCAACCGCACCGGCATGCTCGAAGACCTCAACGCCTTGCCAGCGGGCTCGGTCGTGGTACTGCATGCCTGCTGCCACAACCCGACCGGCGTGGACCTGACACTGGAAGACTGGAAAAACGTCCTGGACGTGGTCAAGGCCAAGGGTCACGTACCGTTCCTCGACATGGCCTACCAGGGCTTTGGTGAGGGGATCGACGAGGACGCCTTCGCCGTGCGCCTGTTCGCTGAATCGGGCCTGGAATTCTTCGTCTCCAGCTCCTTCTCCAAATCCTTCTCGCTGTATGGCGAGCGTGTCGGTGCGTTGTCGATCGTGACCGCCTCGAAGGACGAGAGCACTCGCGTGCTGTCGCAGGTCAAGCGGGTCATCCGCACCACCTACTCCAACCCTCCGACCCACGGTGCGACCATCGTCGCCACTGTGCTTAACAGCCCTGAGCTGCGTCACATGTGGGAGACCGAGCTGGCTGAAATGCGCGAGCGCATCCATGGCATGCGCAAGCAGATGGTACTGCTGCTTGCCGAGTATGGCGCCAAGCGCGATTTCAGCTTCGTCGGGCGCCAGGTGGGCATGTTCTCCTACTCGGGCCTGAGCGTCGATCAGGTCGCACGGCTGAAGAACGACTTCGGCATCTATGCCCTGGACACCGGTCGCATCGCGGTCGCCGCGCTGAACCAGAGCAACATCCACGTGGTCACCAAGGCCATCGTCGAAGTGCTGTAACTGCTTGATTTGCCAGGAGGTGGGCTTGACTTCCTCCTGGCAGACGTTAAGATACGCGCAGATTCCGCGATAGCTCAGTCGGTAGAGCAAATGACTGTTAATCATTGGGTCCCTGGTTCGAGTCCAGGTCGCGGAGCCAAATACTGAAAAGCCCCCGTATGCGCAAGCATCGGGGGCTTTTTCGTGGGCGTGTATCGTCAGTGCCACACGCTCAGGCGTCGCGTCCCAATGGATAGAATTCACCCTGGCTCCAGACACCGAGCCATCGCTGGCCGTCAACGGTGTGGGGTACCGCCAACTCCACCAGTTGATAGAACACGTTGCGATTGATCAGCGCTTCAAGGTTGCTACGCATCAGCACGTAAGGTGACGGCTCCTGGGTCGACGGGTCGGTTTCCACCCGCAGGGGATTGAGCGGCCCGGCGTCAACCTGATCGTCCACGTTGCTGGTAAAACGCAGCACCTGACTCGGCCCACTGCCTTGAACGTCCAGGGACACGACCACGAACGGCGCATCGTCGACGCGAATACCGACTTTCTCGACTGGCGTTACCAGGAAGTAATCATCGCCGTCGCGGCGGATAATGGATGAAAACAAGCGCACCATCGGCTTGCGCCCGATCGGCGTACCCAGGTAATACCAGGTGCCATCACGGGCGATACGCATGTCGATATCGCCACAGAATGCCGGGTTCCACAGATGGACCGGTGGCAAACCTTTACCGGCAGGCAGTTGCGCCAGGAGATCGTTCGCTTTGCCGGTTTCAGTCATCACTCTGCCCCTACCTGCTCATGCCCAGAAGGCTACGAGCGTACTCGCGCATGGGCGCTGCAAGCAAACCCTGGGGCGTCTGGTCGTGAAACGTCAACAATCCGCCACGGCTCTTGATCCGCGCCGTGTCGATCAGGTAGCGAGTATTGGTTTCGATCAGCATCATCTGCACCACACCGCTGTCCCAACCCAGACGATCGACGGCTTGCTCGTCATACCACTCATCGCCGTTGCCAATGCGATCGTCAGTGCGGGCAAAGCGGGTGTAGAGGACATAATCGGCGCCCACCGAACGCGCTTGCGCGAGCGCTTCCTCAAGGCCCAGCGGTCCTTGGGCACGTCGCACCAGCGGGAAATATTCCACAAAGCTCTTGAAGGCTTCTTCGGCCACCGCATTCTGCTTGGGCAGCGGCCCTTTGCCGGGTGGCATGAAGGCGCCCTGGCCGATGAAGATGAATGAGTCCGGCTGCAGGCGGATCGACAAGGTGCGACGGGTATCGCTGTGATTCCGCAGACCCGCATCGCTCATATGGTAACGGACGCCCTCGCCCATATCGCTGACATTCATGCAGCCGCCCAGCGCCATCAGCGCCAGCAGCAAGACCAGGCTACGCATCTTTCCTCCAGTGACCGGTGACGAAAAACCGGCGAATAGCCGCGGGATGCAGCTTTTGCGCCAGCTCGACCCGCTGGTCAACGTCGTCACCGCAGTGCTGCCGGCGAATGCGCCTAAGCCGCTTCAGCCAGCGGGCTCAGGGTCGCGCTTGCGCTTGTTGCCCATGCGCACGCCGATGTCCATGAGGAACTGGAAAAAACCCTCCTGGTCCTCGAGCACATTGCTCCAGAACGGCGAGTGGTACAGCGCCACTGCGCCATGCACCAGGGCCCAGGCCGCGCAATAGTGGAAATAAGGCGGCACATCTTCGAGTTTGCCTTCGCTGATACGACCCTTGATGAGCTGAGTCAACCGGTCGAAATTAGAGGCACGGATGCTGTGCAGCTCCTCGACCATGTCTGGGACCTGGTTGCCCTTCACCACCTTTTCTTCGAGGCGGTCGAACAGACGGTAGCGCTGCGGGTCACGCATGCGGAATTCGAAATAGGCGCGCGACAACGCCTCTTTGTCACGGTCGACGTCGGCCGAATGCAGCAGTGCGTTCAAATCGCGCTCGTAGTCGAGCATCAAGCGCAGGTAGATTTCTGCCTTGGACTTGAAGTGCTTGTAGATGGTGCCTTTGCCGATACCCACCGCGTCGGCGATCATCTCGACAGTGACGCTGTCTTCACCCTGTTCGAGAAACAGCTTCAGCGCGGTATCGAGGATTTCCTGTTCGCGACGGCGAAACTCACGGACCTTACGAGGTTCTTTCTGCATAGGAAGGACTGGATGACATTGAAGCGGATTATTATGCCTAACTTGCAGCAAATTGCACGGATCATCCAAAGATCCCTGTGTTTCATGATGCGTTATGGCCCAATCGCATGCCTCCACCCTCGTGCACTCATTAATTTCAGGCCGCGTGGTGCAGGGTTTGGCAACGGTGAACTGCTTTCAGGAAGGAAGCACTCGCACACGTATTCCAAATCTGTTTAAAAAACGTACAAAAAAGCCCTGGCGCCGCGCCGGACTTGACCAATACTTGAAGTGTCGACGCGACGCATCCCCCCGAGTGGCGCGTCGATAAAGGTGCTCAGGGACCGCGTACCTTTGTTTTACTCCTAATGGTCTTAACCCGGTTTCCCCCCCAGAACCCGGGTTTTTTTTTGCAGGTGCTGCAGCCTCAGGCCACCCGTGCCAAGGGGAACAGACGCTTGAAGTTGGCCGTGGTCTGTTCGGCCAACTGCGCGTAGCTCACGCCGCGCAACGACGCCACGTACTCAGCCACCTCACGCACGTACTGCGGCAGGTTGGGCTTGCCGCGATGTGGAATCGGCGCCAGATAAGGCGAATCGGTTTCCACCAGCAGGCGATCGACCGGCACCTGTCGCGCCACGTCGCGCAGCGCCTCGGCATTGCGGAACGTCACGATGCCGGAAAGGGAGATGTAGTAACCCAGATCAAGTGCGGCCTTGGCCATGTCCCAGTCCTCGGTGAAGCAGTGCAGAACACCCGCCTGGGCGAGGTCCGCCTCACGCAGCAAGGCCAGGGTGTCCGCCCGGGCCGCGCGGGTGTGCACGATCACAGGCTTGCCAGTCTGGCGCGATGCTTCAAGGTGCAGGCGGAACGATGCCTGCTGCAACTCGGCCGCTTCAGGCTCGTAGTGATAGTCCAGGCCGGTTTCACCGATCGCGACCACATGCGGGTGCGCCAGCTCGCGCAATAGCCACTCCAGCGCTGGCGTCTCGCCGGGCGCCAGGTCGAGTGGATGCACGCCTACCGAGCAGTCGACATCGGCATAGTGCTCGCTGAGCGCCTTCACTGCTCCGGCATTCTCGGCGCTGACGCCGATACACAGAAAATGCCCCACACCGCGCTCGCGCGCGGCTTGCAAGGCGGCATCGAGCGAGCCTTGGTGGGCGCTCAGGTCCAGGCGATCAAGGTGGCAATGGGAATCTACAAGCATGGCGGTGGCACGTGTGAAAGGTGAAAGAATCAGCGCGAAGCCGGCAACTGAACCCAATGGGCAAGCAAGGCTTCGAGCAGCAATACGCGATTGAGGTTGGCCTTGCCAAGCACCTTCTGGCGCTGCTCCAGAATCCATGCCTGGACATCGAGCACCCGGCCCTGGCGAGTTTTTTGCGCAAGGTATTGCACTACCTTGCGCATGTCCTCCAAGCCTAACCCGGCTTCGTCCTCGGTCAACTGGTAACGCAGGATCAACTGTGCCCAGTCGCAGAACCAGTCGAATATCAGCAACAGCGGCACGCCGTTCCAGGCCTCGGCCAATTGACTGGGCGACGCTTGCTGCTTGAGCAGCTTCTTGACGCCCTCGACGACCAACGCCCGCTGTTCGAGCACTCCCTGGGCATGCAGACTCAGCGCCCGCAGCGGCGACCCTGCCGCCAACGCGAGCAGCTGGGCATGTTGCTCTGTACCCTGTTCAGGCAACGCTGCCGCAAGCCACGCCCGGCTCTGGGTGAGGCCAGGCTGCGGGCAGGTGATCTGCTGACAGCGGCTTTTGATGGTAGGCAGCAGTCGGCTGGACTGGTGACTGACCAACAACAACACGGTATCGCCCGATGGCTCTTCCAGGCTTTTGAGCAAGGCATTGGAGGCATTGACGTTCATCGCCTCGACCGGCTCGATCAGCACCACCTTGCGCCCGCCCAATTGCGCCGTCTGGACCACGAACGACACCAGCTCGCGCACCTGATCGACCTTGATCGGCTTGTCGGGCTCTTCAGGCTGGAGCACAAAGTTGTCTGGATGACTGCCGGCCTTGAGCAGCAGGCAGGCCTTGCACTGCCCACAGGCATCCGGGCCATTTGGCTGCTGGCATAACAGACGCGCCATCAGGCGTTCGGCCAGAGCCCGCTTGCCGGTGCCCTGCGCACCGTGCAGCAGGTAGGCGTGGGCATGCTGGGCGCGCCCGGCCAGTTGTTGCCAGAGCGCCTGGTGCCAAGGGTAGGCTTCAGCCATGGCAGCGTTCCACGATGCCCGGCAGCAACGCATCGATCGCCGACTGCACGCGCTCCAGCGGCTGCGCGGCATCGAGCAGGCTATAGCGCTGCGGTTGGGCCTCGGCCCGTTGCAGGTAAGCGTGTCGCACGGCGTCGAAGAAGGCTTTGCCTTCCTGCTCGAAGCGGTCCAGACGGCCCCTGGCAGCGGCACGGGCCAAGCCGACTTCGACAGGCAGATCGAACACCAGGGTCAGATCGGGACGCAGGTCAGCTTGGACGAACTGCTCAAGCATGCCAATGCGCGCCAGCGAAAGGCCGCGTCCGCCGCCCTGATAGGCATAGGTCGCATCGGTGAACCTGTCGCACAGTACCACCGCACCACGCGCCAGTGCCGGGCGAATCACTTCGGCCAGGTGCTGCGCACGGGCGGCGAACACCAGCAGCAGCTCGGTGTCGGCCGCCATGCGCTCATCACTGGGGGCGAGCAACAATTCTCGGATTTTTTCCGCCAGGGGCGTCCCCCCCGGTTCGCGGGTCAGCACCACGTCCAGGCCGTGCTCGCGCAAGCGTGCGGCCAGGTAATCACGGTTGGTGCTCTTGCCCGCGCCTTCGGGGCCTTCAAGGGTTATAAACAAGCCGCTCACAGGCAGTCCTTACTGGGGTTGATCTGGCGCCGACGCGTCGGCCGGCTCGGCCTGCTCGGCCGGTTGCGCAGCAGGCTCGGCAGGCGCAGGCTGCGTGGCCGGGCTAGAGCGGTAATCGGCACGGCGCTTGAGCTGAAACTCGCGAACTGCCGAGTTATGGTCGTCCAGGTCGTCGGAGAACACGTGGCTGCCATCGCCGCGAGCGACGAAATACAGGCTGGTGCCATCGGCCGGATTGAGCGCGGCATGGATCGCCTCGCGCCCGACCATGGCGATGGGAGTCGGCGGCAGGCCGGTGATGGTGTAGGTGTTGTAGGGGGTAGGTTCACGCAGGTCGGCACGGGTGATTCTGCCGTTGTAGCGCTCGCCCATGCCATAGATGACCGTCGGGTCGGTCTGCAGCATCATGCCCAGGCGCAGGCGCCGAATGAACACACCTGCGATCTGTCCGCGCTCCTGCGGGATACCGGTTTCCTTCTCAACCAACGACGCCATGATGAGCGCCTGGTAGGGGTCGCGGTAAGGAAGATCGGTGGCGCGCGCGGCCCATTCCTTGGCCAGCACTTCGTCCAGGCGCATGTAGGCCTGTTGCAGCAGCTCGACATCGCTCATGCCACGCACGAAGCGGTAGGTGTCAGGGAAGAAGCGCCCTTCGGGGAACACGCCGGTATGGCCAAGCTTGTCCATCACTTGCGCATCGCTCAGGCCATCGAGCGTGTGCTTGAGCTTTTCATGCTTGGCTACTGCCGCGCGCACCTGGCGGAACGTCCAACCCTCGACCAAGGTGAGGTTGTACTGCACCACGTCGCCGCGGCGCCAGGCGTCGAACAGGTTTTCCACGCTCATGCCGGGGGTCAGGCGATATTCGCCGGTATGCAGCGGCGTGCCGGCCATGTTGAAGCGCCAGTACAGGCGCAGCCAGAAGGCGTCATCGAGCAAGCCATCGGCTTGCATGCGATAGAACATGCGATTGGGCGTAGTCCCGGTGGGCACGTCGAGCATCTGCTCTTCGCTGACATGCAGGGGCTGCTCGAGCACCGAGCCGATCTTCCACGCTGACCAACCCAGCGTCAGGCCAGCAAGGATCAGGCTCATTTCCAGCAGCAGCAGGAATTTGCGTCTCACGAATTCAGGTATCCAGTAACGTACGGGCAACGGCCTGCAGTTTACGGGTGAGCGGGCCCGGCGACCAGTTCAGTGCAGCGAAAGCGCGCACCGGCCAAATGCCATAAACACTGTTGCAGACGAACAGTTCGTCCGCCTGCGCCAGCTCGTCGAAGGCGATATCGCGCACCTGCACGGCCATGCCCAGGTGCTGCGCCTGCTCGAGCAAAGCGCCGCGCATCACCCCGGCTACACCACAGCGACGCAGGTCGGCCGTGATCAACGCCCCCTCACGCAGCAGAAACAGGTTGCTATAGACCGCCTCGATCACCCGACCTTGGCTATCGCGCATCAAGCCTTCGGCGTGCTCGCTGTCCTGCCATTCGGCGCGGGCCAGCACCTGCTCCAGGCGATTGAGGTGTTTGAGGCCTGCTAGCAGCGGTTGTTCCCCGAGGCGGGTCTGGCAAGGGAAAAGCCGTATGCCGTGTTCGGCGTGCTGCGCCGGGTAGCTGGGCAACGCAGCGCCCTGCAGGATTCGCCGCGGCGCCGCGTCCAGCACCGGCGCATAGCCGCGCAGGCTGTCGCCGCGCGTGACGATCAGCTTGGCAACGCCTTCGCCAAGCAAGCTGGCAAAGCGCAGTACTTCATCGCGCATCAACGCCATGTCGGCGTCGATGCCCAGGCGCTGACATCCTAGCGCCAGGCGCGCCATGTGGCCGTCGAGCAGACTCGGACGGCCACCGCGCACGGCGATGGTTTCAAACAGCCCGTCACCGTAGGCCAGGCCGCGGTTGTGCAAGGCGACTGCCGCCGCAGGCTGACCGTCGACCCAGCTCTGCATCAGCCGGCGAACCGGCGGAACACCAGCGAGCCGTTGGTGCCACCGAAACCGAACGAGTTGGACAGCACGACTTCGATCGGCATGCTGCGCGCCTGATGCGGCACGAAGTCAAGATCGCAGCCCTCGTCCGGCTCATCGAGGTTGATGGTCGGCGGGGCCATCTGGCTGTTGATCGCCAGCACGCTGAAGATCGCTTCCACCGCACCGGCAGCGCCGAGCAAGTGACCGGTCATCGACTTGGTCGAGCTGACGGCCAGCTTGTAGGCATGCTCGCCAAACACGCGCTTGATAGCTGCCACCTCGGCAATATCACCTGCCGGCGTCGAGGTGCCGTGGGCGTTGATGTAGCTCACCTCTTCAGGTTGCACGCCAGCATCACGCAAGGCGTTGGCCATGCAGCGCGCCGCACCCTCACCGCTGTCAGGCGGCGAGGTCATGTGGTAAGCATCGCCGCTCATGCCGAAGCCCACCAGCTCGGCGTAGATAGTCGCGCCGCGGGCCTGGGCGTGCTCCAGCTCTTCGAGCACCAGGGCACCTGCACCGTCGGACAGCACGAAGCCGTCACGGCCTTTATCCCACGGACGGCTGGCACGCGCTGGCTCGTCGTTGCGCGTGGACAGCGCCCGCGAAGCCCCGAAGCCGCCCATGCCCAGGCCGCAGGCTGCCATTTCCGCGCCGCCTGCGATCATCACGTCGGCTTCGCCGTAGGCAATGTTGCGCGCGGCCATGCCGATGCAATGGGTGCCTGTGGTGCAGGCGGTCGCAATGGCATAGTTCGGCCCCTGCAGTCCCAGGTGGATCGACAGGAAGCCCGAGATCATGTTGATGATCGACCCTGGCACGAAGAACGGCGAGATGCGCCGCGGGCCCTGCTCATGCAGGGTACGACTGGTTTCTTCGATATTGGTCAGACCGCCGATACCCGAGCCCATGGCCACACCAATGCGCTCGCGGTTGGCGTCGGTCACTTCCAGCCCGGCGTTGCGTACCGCCTGGAAGCCGGCCGCCAGGCCGTATTGAATGAACAGATCAAGTTTGCGGGCTTCCTTGGCCGACAGGTATTGCTCGACCTCGAAGCCTTTCACCGAGCCGCCAAAACGGGTGGAGTAGGCAGACAAGTCCGTATGCTCGATCGGACCGATGCCACTGCGGCCAGCCAGAATGCCCTGCCAGGTGCTCGGTACATCGGTACCCAGTGGCGACAGCATACCCATACCGGTGACCACGACGCGTCTACGCGACACAGTACTCTCCTTTTCTAATCACAGAGTTTCTTGCCATTGCATCCAAGCAACGGAATGAAATGGCAACAAGCTCTCGCGGCGAGGGCAACGACACCCGCGGCTGGCAAAGAAAAAACCGCACGCCAGCGAAGGCAGTGCGGTTCTTCTCGACAAAAAGCGTCGACTACAGTGTCTTAAGCCTGGTGGCTGTTGACGTAGTTGATCGCAGCTTGAACGGTAGTGATCTTCTCGGCTTCTTCGTCAGGAATTTCGGTCTCGAATTCCTCTTCCAGAGCCATCACCAGCTCAACGGTGTCAAGCGAATCAGCACCCAGGTCATCAACGAAGGATTTCTCAGGAGTCACTTCCTCTTCCTTGACGCCCAGTTGCTCGGCGACGATTTTCTTGACGCGTTCTTCGATGGTGCTCATACCTAGTTTTCACTCCTAATGGACATATGTCAGGCAGCTGGCCGGTGACCAAGTTTATAGAAAGACGTTCGCTTTTCAAGCGGAACGCACCTTCGGTCAGTCGGCAGACCCTCTGCCTGGAATCTGGTTGCAGCTTTATAACGGATTTTAGGCTCGCAGTATGACTCTTTTTTAAAGCAATCCGTCACATCGCGTTGCGGTTTTACATGTACATCCCGCCGTTGACCGGCACGGTAGCGCCGGTAACGTAGCCTGCGCCGTCCGAAGCCAGGAACGAAACCACCTTGGCAATTTCGTCGGCCTGGCCCAGGCGACCCAGCGGAATCTGAGTCTGCAGGGCTTCACGCTGCGCCTCTGGCAGCTCGCGGGTCATGTCGGTGTCGATGAAGCCCGGGGTCACCGAGTTGACGGTGATACCGCGCGAGCCGACCTCACGCGCCAGTGCGCGACTGAAACCTTCCAGACCCGCCTTGGCAGCCGCATAGTTGGCCTGGCCAGCGTTGCCCATGGCACCGACGACCGAGCCGATGCTGATGATACGACCCCAGCGTGCCTTGGTCATGCCGCGCAGCACGCCCTTGGACAGACGGTAAAGGCTGTTGAGATTGGTGTCGATCACATCGAACCACTCATCATCCTTCATGCGCAGCATGAGGTTGTCACGGGTGATGCCGGCGTTGTTGACCAGGATGGCCGGGGCACCGAACTGCGCGCCGATGGCTGCCAGTACGGATTCGACCGACTCGGGGCTGGTGACGTTGAGCGCCATGCCGGTGCCGGCGATGCCATGCTCCTTGAGGGTGGCAGCAATGCGTTCGGCGCCGGAATCCGAGGTGGCCGTACCGATCACGGTTGCGCCCTGGCGGCCCAGCTCGAGGGCGATAGCCTGGCCGATACCGCGGCTGGCGCCGGTGACCAGGGCAACTTTACCTTGCAGGCTCATGCGAGCTTCTCCAAATCAGGCCAGCGCCGCACGGGCGGCGGCGATGGCGTCGGGGGTATTGAGGTTGTAGGTGGTCACGCCGTCGGCGCAACGCTTGTTCAGGCCAGCCAGCACCTTGCCAGGACCGCACTCGACCAGGTTGACCGCGCCACCGGCGGCCAGGGTCTGTACGCACTCCACCCAGCGTACGGGCTGGTATAGCTGGGCCAGCAGGTCCTGCTTGAGCTGCTCGAGGTCGGCGGGCACGGCTGCCGAAACGTTCTGCACCACCGGGATCTGTGGCGCCTGCCATTCGATGGCGTTGACCGCATCGGCGAAACGCTCGGCCGCGGGCTTCATCAGGGCGCAGTGCGAGGGTACGCTGACCGCCAGCGGCAAGGCGCGCTTGGCCCCTTTGGCTTTGCACAGCTCGATGGCGCGGTCCACCGCCGCTTTGTTGCCGGCGATGACCACCTGGCCTGGAGAGTTGAAGTTGACCGCACTGACCACTTCATCCTCGGCCGCTTCGGCGCAGATGCCCACCACAATGGCGTCGTCCAGCCCGAGGATCGCCGCCATGGCGCCATGACCGGCAGGAACGGCTTCCTGCATCAACTGGCCGCGGCGCTCGACCAGACGCACGGCGTCCTTGAGCGAGAGCGCACCAGCGGCAACCAGGGCGCTGTATTCACCCAGGCTGTGACCGGAAACGAAGGCGGGCTGCGCACCACCCTCTTCCAACCAGAGGCGCCACAGGGCGATGGAGGCCGTCAGGATCGCCGGCTGGGTCTTGTCGGTTTGATTGAGTTGCTCTTCCGGGCCTTCCTGAACCAGCTTCCACAGGTCGTAACCCAGAGCCTCGGAGGCCTCCTTGAAGGTCTCGATGACCACCGGCTTTTCAGCGCCGAGTTCGGCGAGCATGCCCAGGGACTGAGAACCTTGACCGGGGAAGACGAATGCGAGGGATGCAGACATTGAACAAGCCCTTATGATCTTGTCGTCGGATGGTGTGCACCGGGCTTTGGCCCGGCGCTGAATCTGAGAACTTGGATGGAAACACGGACCAAGCGGTCACATTTAAGCACTTCATCGGCGAAATGCCCAAAAGCTTTGTTGCCGCCATGGCGACTAGGGCAGTAGATCCTCCAACCGCCCGTGCAAGCGTTGAGGCAGGTTTTCCTGGATTTCGATCAGCGCGCGTTGAATGGCGCTCTGCAAGCCTTCGACCCCGGCCGAACCGTGACTCTTGATGACAATGCCCTGCAGCCCGAGGAAACTCGCGCCATTGTGCCGCGCAGGCGCCAGGTCGGCCTGCAGCCGCTTGAGCAACGGCATGGCGACCGCTCCAGCCAAGCGGGACAACGGCCCAGCCTTGAACAGCCGCTCGATGCGAGCGCCGATCATAGTCGCCAGGCCCTCGCTGGACTTGAGCAGAATATTGCCGACAAACCCATCGCAAACCACCACGTCGGCTTCACCGCGATACAGCCCGTCACCTTCCACGAAGCCGATGTAGTTCAGCCCACGCGCGTTTTGCAGCAGCGTGGCTGCGAGCTTGACCTGCTGATTGCCCTTGATGTCTTCGGTACCGACATTGAGCAGCGCCACCCGCGGACGATGAATGCCCAGGGCCTGCGCAGCCACCGAACCCATCACCGCGAACTGATAGAGGTTTTCGGCACTGCAGTCGACATTCGCGCCCAGGTCGAGCAGCTGACAATAGCCAGCTTGGGTGGGAATCGCCGCCACCATGGCCGGCCGATCGATCCCTGGCAACGTCTTTAGCACGAAACGCGACAAGGCCATCAGCGCGCCCGTGTTGCCGGCACTGACGCAGGCTTGCGCCTTGCCGTCACGCACCAGTTCGAGGGCGATGCGCATCGACGAGTCCGGCTTGCTGCGCAGCGCCTGAGCGGGCCGCTCGTCCATTCCGATCACCTCAGAGGCAGCGACGATTTGCAGGCGCGCGCGATCCGCCGCCGAAAGGCTGCCGACAAGATCTTCAAGGAGGGAGGGTTGACCGACGAGGGTCAGGTGCAGCGAGGGTGTAGCCGTGAGGCAGGCAATGCTAGCCTGGACAATGCTGCGGGGACCGAAGTCCCCGCCCATTGCGTCGATCGCGATGATCTGAGCGGACAAGGATTACTCGTCAGCGCCCTTGTCGATCACTTTGCGACCACGGTATACGCCTTCAGGCGATACGTGGTGGCGCAGGTGTACTTCACCGGTGCTTTTCTCTACCGACAGCGCGTTTTCCGACAGGGCGTCGTGCGAACGGCGCATGTCACGGGCAGAGCGGGATTTTTTGTTCTGCTGAACAGCCATAATTGATTAACTCCTAAACGTTTGGGTCACGCTTTAACTGCGCCAAAACACTGAACGGGTTGGACCGCGATACCTCGTCCTTGCTCGAGTCGGGCTCGTCTGCGCCCGCCGGCTGCTGGCAATCTTCCGGATGATGAGCAGGCACGATGGGCAAGGCGAGCAACAGCTCTTCCTCGACCAAGGCCTGCAGATCCAATGGATCTTCGCCCAGTTCCAGCACGTCATAGCCTTTCGGCAACGACTGGGTATTCGCACCCTCCTTCACCACGGCGTACGTACATTCGCTGTGGATCGGCAGGGTGACCAGCTCAAGACAACGCTGGCAAACCATTTTGACTTCGACATCCAGCTCGCTGTGGATAACCACCACGTGCTGTTCATCTCGTTCAAAATCGAACTTCGCCTGCACCGTACCGACATCGTCGGAAAGCGGGTCGCAGAGTCTTTCCAAATCAGCGAGTTGCAGCGTACCGGTGATGGATACGCCTCGATCGGCTAATTTGCGCGGGTCAACGTGAGGTGGAATCGGGTCATTCAACATAGGCGCAGCATTCTAGGGATGCCCCCCGCACCTGTCAAAGGAAATTAGGCGGCATCTTGCATGTTAGAATCGGTGCAACTGATCAGGAGTCTATCATGCTGCCTCTGTTGCTGGCTTCCAGCTCTTCTTACCGGCGCGAATTGCTCGCGCGCCTGCGCCTGCCCTTCCAGTGGGCGAGCCCCGATCTAGACGAACAGCGCCTTGCCCAGGAGCCCGCCGCCGACCTGGTGCGCCGCCTGGCCCGCCAGAAAGCCGAGGCACTGGCGACGAGCCACCCCGCACACCTGATCATCGGCTCCGACCAGGTAGCCGTGCTCGGCGAGCAGATCCTCGGCAAGCCGCATACTGCCGAACGGGCCTGCGAGCAATTGCTCCAAGCCAGCGGCAAACAGGTGACTTTCCTGACCGGACTGGCGCTGCTCAATACGTCGACCGGGCATTGCCAGGTCGATTGCGTGCCGTTCACGGTGACGATGCGCGCGCTGGACCGCGAGCGCGTGGAACGCTACGTAGCAGCAGAGCAACCGCTCGATTGCGCCGGGAGCTTCAAGGCAGAGGGTTTGGGCGTGAGCCTGTTTCAGAGCACCCACGGGTGCGATGCGACCAGCCTGATCGGGCTGCCGCTGATTCGACTGGTGGACATGCTGACCGAGGAAGGCGTGGTCATCCCTTAGCCTGGCTCGAGCGTTGCGGCGCCCGTGACACCGGGCGCCGCAACACGCATCGCGAACTCAGCGCAACTGCGGCCCCTGGAACCCCATCCACAGGGCCAGATGCTCAGCCACACTGGCACCTACACGCTTGGAAAATCGATCGAAAGGCGATTCCTGCACGGTGTAATCGACCAGGTCCTTCTCCCCGACGATCTCGCGCGCCACATAGCTGGCACTGCCTAGCCCATCGATCAAGCCCAGCGCCTTGGCCTGCTCACCCGACCATACCAAGCCACTGAACAGCTCTGGATGCTCCTTGTCCTTCAAACGATCGCCCCTGCCCTGCTTGACCATGGCGATGAACTGCTGGTGCGTGTTGTTCAGCACGCCCTGCCAGAATGCACGCTCTTCAGGTTTTTCCGGCGAGAAAGGGTCCAGAAACGCCTTGTGCTCTCCGGCCGTGTAGGTACGGCGCTCGACGCCCAGCTTGTCCATGGTACCGACAAACCCGTAGCCCGCCGCCGTCACGCCAATCGAACCCACCAGACTGGCTTTGTCGGCATAGATCTCATCAGCGGCGCTGGCGATGTAGTACGCGCCAGACGCGCCGAGGTCGGCAATCACTGCATACAACTTGATATCCGGATGCTCGGCACGCAGGCGGCGAATCTCGTCATACACATAACCCGCCTGAACCGGGCTGCCACCAGGACTGTTGATACGCAGCACCACCGCCTTGGTCTTGGCATCCTTGAACGCCTCGCGCAAGCTCTTGACCAGATTGTCGGCGCTGGCCGACTCCTGATCGGCGATCACCCCGCGCACCTCGATCAATGCCGTGTGATTGCCCGAGCGCGACGCCGCCTTGTCCATGTCCATGAAGGGTGAAAACAGCGCCAGCAGACCGAACAGGTAGACGAAGGTCAGCAGCTTGAAGAAGATCCCCCAGCGTCGCGACCTGCGCTGCTCCTGCACACCGGCCAGGAGGGTCTTTTCCAGCAGGTGCCAGCTCTTGCGCTCGACCCGCGCCTCTTCGGCCTCGGCGAGACGACGTTCACGAGCAAGACGCTCTTGCTCGGTTTCGTTTATCGGCTCTTTCCACTCGTCAGCCATGCTTTACCTACCTTGGATTCAGACCTGCCTTGAACCAGCCAGCCACTCGCGCAGCTGGGAAAAATGATCGATGCACACCTGCGGACCGAACTCGGCCAGCGCCTGCAGCGGCATGGCGCCATAGCCCACCGCCACCGAGTGCATCCCGGCGTTGCTGGCCATTTGCAGATCGAATGCCGAATCTCCGACCATCAGCGCTTGCGCCGGTTCGACACGGCAATGGCGGAGGATTTCTTCGAGCATCAACGGATGCGGTTTGCCACGGGTTTCATCCGCAGCGCGGGTAATATCGAAAAACTGCTCCCAGCCATTGGCCTTCAGCACGCGATCCAGCCCACGGCGGGCCTTGCCGGTCGCCACCGCCAGGCGATAGCCCTGGGCGCGAAAGGCATCGAGCGATTCGACCACGCCATCGAACAGCGGCGAGGGATCCTGGTCGAGCGTGGTGTAGACCTCTGCGTAGTGCTGGCGAAAACTGCCGACATGCGCCGGCTCGAGATGGGGATACAGCGTCAGGATCGCCTCATCCAGGGACAGACCGATGATGCCTTTGACCGCCTGCTCATCACTGGGTGACTCGCCGGCGCGCTCGGCAGCCACGTTCATGGACTCGACGATGCGGCCGATGGAGTCGGCCAAGGTACCGTCCCAATCGAAAATCAGCAGTTCATAGTCACGAGGCACTGAGTCGCTCCACCGTCTTGGCCCAGACGTCGTCGACCCGCGCTTCGATTTTCAACTCGCCGCCGTCTGGCAGCGGCACGGTCAGGGCGTAGGCATGCAGGAACAGGCGCTTGCCGCCCAGCTCGCGAATTTCGCGACTGAAGTCCTCGTCGCCGTACTTGCTGTCACCGGCGATCATGTGACCGGCGTGCAAGGTGTGCACGCGAATCTGGTGGGTGCGCCCGGTGATCGGTCGCGCCTCGACGATGGTGGCGAACTCGCCAAAGCGGCGCAGCACACGGAACATCGTCAGCGCCTCCTTGCCTTCGTCGTTGACCTCGACCATGCGCTCGCCGGAGCGCAGGTTGCTCTTGAGCAGCGGCGCATTGACCTGCTTCTTGGCGGTCGGCCAGTGACCGCGCACCAAGGCCATGTAGCGCTTGTCGACACCATCGCCACGCAAGGCGGCATGCAGGTGGCGCAACATGCTGCGCTTCTTGGCGATCATCAGCAGCCCGGAGGTGTCGCGGTCCAGGCGGTGGACCAACTCCAGCTCCTTGGCATCGGGGCGCAACTGGCGCAGCGCCTCGATCACACCAAAGCTCAGGCCGCTGCCGCCGTGAACGGCAATGCCAGCCGGCTTGTTCATCACGATCAGCGCCTTGTCTTCATAGACGATGGCAGCTTCCAAGCGCTGCAACAGGCCCTGGGCCACCGGGGCCGGCTCGTCGCGCTCAGGGAGCCGCACCGGCGGCACCCGCACGATGTCGCCGGCCTGCAGCTTGTACTCAGGTTTGATGCGGCCCTTGTTGACCCGCACTTCACCCTTGCGCAGGATGCGGTACACCAAAGTCTTGGGCACGCCCTTGAGCGCCGTGATGAGGAAATTATCGATGCGTTGGCCGGCAAGCTCCGGCGCGACTTCGATCAGCTGAACGCCGGAAGTCGGAGGGGTATTGGTCGTCATGGCGGGATCATAACAATTTTTTATGGAATTGAAGCACTTAATCATTACTGCTATAGTCGCGAACGCCGCCATAAGCGGCAGGCCAGTGAAACCAGGCCCTTGGCCGGTTCCTGACCTACGCAATTCTGCAGGACGCGAGGCCGTCCTACGGGGTTTTCGCCAGTTTACCGAATTGCCTGGAATCGCCACCAGCGCTGTGTAGAGAAGACCGAAAAAAAACGACAAGTGTGGTTGTTCACCTGCTTCCCGATTCTTTTCGCTGCACCTCTGCCCGCCCCGTCGCTTCCGGCACCGCCCGGCGAATACTTCGGAAATACCTGCCTTGGACATGTAATGGCGTCAGCTCTGGAATCGGAGCTGGCGAAAAATGCAACCCGTTGCGGATTCAGCGCGCGGCAGCACCCGAATTATCAGGGATACGTGCAGGGTG
This sequence comes from Pseudomonas sp. SMSB3, assembly GCF_052041965.1. Classification (NCBI taxonomy): domain Bacteria; kingdom Pseudomonadati; phylum Pseudomonadota; class Gammaproteobacteria; order Pseudomonadales; family Pseudomonadaceae; genus Pseudomonas; species Pseudomonas sp. SMSB3. Next base: position 210,188 of record NZ_JBKGGV010000008.1, read on the forward strand.
GAGATGCACAGCCCTCGGACCGTGTAGCACCGCGTCCGGCCACCGGCCCATTAACATGCCGGCGAGCGGATAAGGTCCTGAACAGATGCCCCCGGGCGTCCACGGCTGACGGTTGATTCCTCCTCCTGACTGAGTGCACCAGGCCCGCTTGGTTGATTCGGATACCCATTCGAAGCCACCGGGGCCTGGTAGGCACCGCAGCAAACAGGACGCGTCGTCGCGACAACGGCAGGCTGGGCAACCGGCTGGTGCCGAACGTCGCTCGACACGGGGGTGGCCCCGGCTACCCTTTGCGCACCTTGGCACCGACCATGAGAAGTCGTGTGTGCCGCACGCCGTTTCCGGCAGCCCGGAAACCGACGGTACAACATGAAAAGAATGCTGATTAACGCAACTCAACCCGAAGAGTTGCGTGTAGCCCTGGTGGACGGCCAACGTCTCTACGATCTGGACATCGAGTCCGGCGCGCGTGAGCAGAAAAAGGCCAACATCTACAAAGGCAAGATCACCCGGATCGAGCCCAGCCTCGAAGCCGCCTTCGTCGACTTCGGCTCCGAACGTCACGGCTTTCTGCCGCTGAAGGAAATCTCCCGCGAATACTTCAAGAAAGCCCCTGAAGGCCGGGTCAACATCAAGGAAGTCCTGAGCGAAGGCCAGGAAGTCATCGTCCAGGTCGAGAAGGAAGAGCGCGGCAACAAAGGCGCGGCCCTGACCACCTTCATCAGCCTGGCTGGCCGCTACCTGGTGCTGATGCCCAACAACCCGCGTGCCGGTGGCATTTCCCGCCGCATCGAAGGCGAAGAACGCAACGAACTGCGCGAAGCGCTGAACGGCCTCACCGTTCCAGGCGACATGGGCCTGATCGTGCGCACTGCAGGCCTGGGCCGCAGCAGCGAAGAAATGCAGTGGGACCTCGACTACCTGCTGCAACTGTGGACCGCCATCAAGGAAGCGTCCCAGGATCGCGCCGCGCCTTTCCTGATCTACCAGGAAAGCAACGTCATCATCCGCGCCATCCGCGACTACCTGCGCCAGGACATCGGCGAAGTGCTGATCGACAGCATCGATGCCCAGGAAGAAGCCCTGACGTTCATCCGCCAGGTGATGCCGCAGTACGCCAGCAAGGTCAAGCTGTACGAAGACAGCGTACCGCTGTTCAACCGCTTCCAGATCGAAAGCCAGATCGAAACCGCCTTCCAGCGCGTGGTCGACCTGCCGTCGGGCGGCTCGATCGTGATCGACCCGACCGAGGCGCTGGTTTCCATCGACATTAACTCGGCGCGCGCCACCAAAGGCAGCGACATCGAGGAAACCGCACTGCAGACCAACCTGGAAGCGGCCGAAGAAATCGCCCGCCAGTTGCGCCTGCGTGACATTGGCGGCCTGATCGTCATCGACTTCATCGACATGACCCCGGCGAAGAACCAGCGCGCCGTGGAAGAACGTGTCCGCGAATGCCTGGAAGCCGACCGCGCCCGCGTTCAAGTTGGCCGCATTTCGCGCTTCGGCCTGCTGGAAATGTCGCGTCAGCGCCTGCGTCCTTCGCTGGGCGAAAGCAGCGGCATCGTCTGCCCGCGCTGCTCCGGCACCGGCATCATCCGTGACGTCGAATCGCTGTCGCTGGCGATCCTGCGCCTGATCGAAGAAGAAGCGCTGAAGGACCGCACCGCCGAAGTTCGCGCCCAGGTGCCGATTCCGGTTGCCGCGTTCCTGCTCAACGAGAAGCGCAACTCGATCACCAAGATCGAACTGCGCACCCGCGCCCGCATCATCATCCTGCCGAACGACCACCTGGAAACCCCGCACTTCGAAGTCCAGCGCCTGCGCGACGACAATCCGGAAGTGCTGAACAACCAGTCCAGCTACGAAATCGCCGCCTCCGAGGCCGAAGAAGCCCCGCAGCCAACCGCTACCCGCACCCTGGTTCGCCAGGAGGCTGCGGTGAAGACGGCACCGGCTCGGGCCAACGCCCCGGTCCCGACCTCGAACGAAGAAGCGCAGCCGGCTGCAGCGCCTGCGCCGGCACCAAGCGCCCCTGAGCCAAGCCTGTTCAAGGGCCTGGTGAAGTCGCTGGTCAGCCTGTTCGCCGGCAAGGAAGAACCTGCTGCACCCGTGGTCGCCGCTGCCGAGAAGCCAGCAGCCGAACGTCCGCAGCGCAACGAGGAGCGTCGCAACGGTCGCCAGCAAAGCCGCAACCGCAACGGCCGCCGCGATGAAGAGCGCAAGCCACGTGAAGACCGCGCCGAGCGCGCCCCGCGTGAAGAGCGCCAACCACGCGAAGAACGTGCGCCTCGCGAAGAACGCGCCCCTCGTGAAGAGCGTGCCCCGCGGGAAGAGCGTGCGCCACGCCAGCCGCGCGAAGACCGTCGCGGCAACCGTGGCGAAGAGCGTGTACGTGAGCTGCGCGAGCCGCTGGACGTCACCCCTACCGAGCGTGAGGAGCGTCAGCCGCGCGAAGAACGCGTAGCCCGTGAAGAGCGCGCACCACGCGAAGAACGTGCCCCGCGTGAAGAACGTGCCCCGCGTGAAACGCGTGAAGAACGTGCACCACGTGAAGAGCGCGCGCCGCGTGAAGAACGTGCCCCGCGTGAAGCGCGTGAGGAACGTGCCCCGCGTGAAGAACGTGCTCCGCGTGAAGAGCGTACGCCTCGCGAAGAGCGTCAGCCTCGTCCAGCGCGCGACGAGCGCCAGCCACGCCCAGCCGAGCAGGTTGCCGAACAGGCTGCCGAGCTTGCTGAGGAACAACTGCCGAACGAAGAAGCGCTGCAGGAGGAGCTCGAAGGCGCCGATGGCGAGCGTCCGCGTCGCCGCTCGCGTGGCCAGCGTCGTCGCAGCAATCGTCGTGAGCGCCAGCGCAATGCCAACGGTGATCTGATCGAAGGCAGCGAGGAAGAAGGCAGCGAGGAGTCCGCGCAGCAGCACCAGGCTACAGAGCTTGGCGCAGAGCTCGCTGCAGGTCTTGCGGTCACCGCCGCTGTTGCGAGCAGCAACATCAGCGCCGATGCCGAAGCCCAGGCCAACCAGCAGGCCGAACGCGCCAGCGCTGTCGCGGTCACTACCGAGGACAGCGAGGTTGCCCAGCCAACCGAGCGTACCGAAGTCGTCGCCCAGACCGAGGAGTTCGTCATCGCGCCAGTGGTCGAGCAGCCAGTCAGCGAGCCGGTCGCTGCCGTCGAAGCCAATGAAAAGCCTGTCGTAGAAGTCGTGCCGCAGCCGGCTGCCGACCAAGCGCCAGTCGCTGCCGAGCCTGAAGTCGCCACCCCGGCGCAGCTTGAAGTACCGGCCCTTCAAGCGCCTGCCGATGAGCAGGTTGCAGTCGCAGAAGCTGCGGTGGTCGAGGCGGGTGAAGCGGAAAAGCCACAGGCAGCCGCTGAGCAAGCGCCGACTTTCGAGGCATCGCAACCTGCGGCCGACCATCAGCCAGAGGCAACCGCTGAACCTGCACCGGTCGCTATCGAATCGGCCCCGGTGATCGCTGAGCCAACCCCGGCGCCGGCGGTAGTCGAGACCGCCGAAGCCGCCACTGTCATGCTGCCCAATGGCCGTGCGCCGAACGATCCGCGTGAAGTGCGCCGTCGCAAGCGGGAAGCCGAAGCGGCCGCCAAAGCCGCCCAAGCCGCTGCCGAGCCAGTGCTGGAAACCGCCGATGAGCAAAAGCCTCAGCACGGTTGATAGCCAGGCCTGAATGAAAAGCCCCGCCAGTGCGAACTGGCGGGGCTTTTTCTTGGCTGCGTATCAAGAGACAAGCGGCCACACTACAGTGCGATGTCGGGCCAGACACTCAGTAGAGGTTGGGCTCCATCTCCAACTCAACGCCAAAACGTCGCTGCACGTCAGCCTGGATTTTCAGCGCCAGCGCGTGCATCTGCGCCCCGCTCGCCTGGCCATAATTGACCAGCACCAACGATTGCAAACGATGCACCCCAGCATCGCCCTCGCGATAACCCTTCCAGCCCGCTTGCTCGATCAGCCAGCCCGCCGCGAGCTTGACTTGGCCCTGTGCCTGCGGATAGGCCACAAGGCCCGGATGTTGGCTGCGAATCTGCTCTGCGCATTCAGCCGACACCACCGGGTTCTTGAAGAAACTCCCGGCATTGCCAAGCTCGGCAGGGTCTGGCAGTTTTTCGCGGCGGATACTGCAAATGGCATCGCTGATCGCCTGGGCGCTCGGCTCATCAACCCCCTGCTCCGTCAGGCGCTGACGCACCGGACCGTAATCCAGGTGTGCTCGCAGCGTATGACTCAAGGCAAAGCGCACGCGCAGGATCAACCAGCGCCCCGGATTACGCTTGAAAACGCTATCGCGGTAGCCAAAAGCACAGGCCTGCAGATCGAAATCGCGCAGCTCACCCGTCTGGCGGTCAAGCGCAGTGAGGCCGGCGAAGATGTCCTTGATCTCGACGCCATAGGCGCCGACATTCTGCATGGGCGCGGCGCCTACCGTGCCCGGAATCAGGCTGAGATTCTCAAGGCCGCAGAAGCCCTGGGCCAACGTCCATTGCACGAACGGATGCCAGGCCTCGCCGGCCTCGGCCTCGACCACCACCTGCTCGCCATCATCGCTGAGCACTCGTCGGCCACGACTGGCCATGTGCAGCACCAATGCGTCGATGTCACGGGTCAACAGCAGGTTGCTGCCGCCACCGATCACCAGGACTGCCAACCCACGCTGTTGCGCCTCGGCCAGGGCCTCGCGCACTTGCTGATCGTTGCTGGGCTGGGCCAGGTAGCGGGCGTTGACGCCGATACCGAAGGTATTGAAGGGCTTGAGCGAGACCTGCTCCTGCCAAGCCGCCGTCATAGTCGCCCCTTGATTTCCACGACCAGCTCACGGCAGGCCGCCTCGATCAGGTCAAGGACTTGCTCGAAGCCCTCGCTGCCACCGTAGTAAGGGTCGGGCACTTCGTCCACTGCCGCGCCAAAGCGGCGCAGGAACAGGTCCAGCTCGCCTGCAGCAGCGTGTGGGCGCAAACTGCGCAGATGACTGAGGTTGCTCTCATCCATCGCCAGGATCAGGTCGTATTCGGCAAAATGCGCGGCTTTGATCTGCTGGGCGCGCTGCTGCGACAGATCGTAGCCGCGCGCCAGCGCCGCCTTGCAGGTGCGGCTGTCGGGCGCTTTGCCGACATGCCAGTCACCAGTGCCGGCAGAAGCTACCTGCACGTGATCAGCCAGGCCGGCAGCTTGCAGCTGATGACGCAGCACCGCTTCGGCGGTCGGCGAGCGGCAGATATTACCCAGGCAGACGAACAGAATGCGCATCAGGCCTCCAGCAAGCGCCGAACGCGCTCCAGGTCTTCAGGGGTGTCGACACCGACTGCCGGCGCCTCTATCGCGTCCTCGACATGGATCCGCACGCCATGCCACAAGGCCCGCAGCTGCTCCAGCGCCTCGGTTTGCTCGAGCCAGCATGGGCCCCAGCTGACGAAGTCCTGGAGGAAGCCGACACGGTAGGCATACATGCCGATGTGACGACGGTACGGTACGCCTTGCGGCAGCACGTCGCGATTAGTGGCGAAGGCATCGCGCGCCCAAGGCAAGGGCGCGCGACTGAAGCTCAAGGCCAGGCCATTCTTGTCACTGACTACCTTCACCGCGTTGGGGTTGAACACGGTCTGCGGTTGCTCGATCGGCTCGGCCAGGGTAGCGATGCTGGCCTGCGGGTGGGCGGCAAGGTTGGCCGCTACCTGATCGATGATCACCGGCGGGATCAACGGCTCGTCACCTTGCACATTGACGATGATGGCCTCGACCGGCAGGCCCAGGTGCGCCGCGACTTCAGCCAGGCGGTCGGTGCCGGACTCGTGATCGGCACGGGTCATCAGCACCTCGGCCCCAAATGCTTGGCAGGCCTCGACGATACTCGCGTCATCGGTGGCGATGACCACACGACTGGCGCCGCTCTTGCGCGCCTGTTCCCATACATGCTGGATCATGGGCTTGCCAGCGATGGCCAATAGCGGCTTGCCCGGCAGACGCGTGGAGCGCAGTCGGGCCGGAATCACCACAGTGAAATCGACGCTCATTTGTCCAGACGCTCGTCATCGGTCAAGGTCCGTGCTTCGCTTTCCAGCATCACCGGGATGCCGTCACGGATCGGGTAGGCCAGGCCTGCACCCTTGCTGATCAGCTCGGTCTTGTCGGCGCTGAGCTTGAGCGGGCCTTTGGTGATCGGGCAAGCGAGGATATCGAGCAATTTGGTGTCCATGAGAACTTCCTATAGGCCAAATGGCCGCAAATGATGAAAACGCGCAAAGCCGCTCAGGCCGTGCGCAGCAAGCGTCGCAGCTGCCCATCGAACCAGGCGCCAAAGGCAGGCGTAGGTTGAGCTTCGACCGCCAGATACCACCAATCGTCGGCCGCGAAGGCTCGGCATTTGACCGCGTCTTTTTCGGTCATCACCAGCGGCAGTGCCGGGCTGAATGCCAGGCTCTGGGCGTTGAATTGCGCATGGTCGGCAAACGGATGTTCCAGCGGCTGCCAGTCTAGCGCCTGCAGGGTGTTGAAGAAACGCTGTGGATTACCGATCCCGGCGACCGCGTGCATGCGCTGGCCTGCCGGAAAGAAGTCGAGGTCGCGGCGTTCGCCGCTGCGCAGATTGACCAGGGCAGAGGGCTGCAGGCGCAGGCCGAAACCCTCGGGACAGTCGCCGTCGGCGCCGTTGAACAACACAGCATCCGCTTCGGCCAAGCGCTCGCGCGGTTCGCGTAGTGGCCCGGCTGGGAGGCAACGGCCATTGCCGAGCCCACGTGCGGCGTCGATCAGCACCAGTTCGAGATCCCGCGCCAGGCGATAATGCTGCATGCCATCGTCACACAGGATCAGGTCCAGCGGCTCGCTGGCCAGCAGTGCCCGTACCGCAGCTGCCCGGTCAGGGTCGATCATCAGCGGCACGCCGGTGCGCTGCACGATCAGCAACGGTTCATCGCCGGCCTGCTCGGCTGGCTGCTGCGCCGTGACGCGCCAGGGGTAGCGAGGCGGCTTGGCCCCGTAGCCGCGGCTGACCACGCCCACCTTCAGCCCTCGTCGGCGGCAGTGCTCGATCAGCCAGAGAATCATCGGCGTCTTGCCAGTGCCGCCAACCGTAATGTTGCCTACCACGATCACCGGCACCGGCGCACGGTAACTGCTGCTTTCGCCGTTGAGAAACCGCGCACGCTTGCGCATGACCACACGCCGGTACACGGCTTCGAGCGGGCGCAGCAACATCAGGGCGGGATGCCCGGCGTACCAGGCGGCAAGCAGGCGATCGGCCAAGGCCATCACGGATTCCCCTGGGCGGCCTCGACGGTGGTCATGCGCAAGTGGCTGAAACCGAGCTTGCCGGCGGCATCCATTGCGGTGATCACGGCCTGATGCGGGGTCTTGCCGTCGGCGCTGATGGCCAGCGGCAAGGTGTTGTCGCCGCCGGACTCGCGCTCGATAGCCTCACTGAGGGTCGCCAAGTCACTCTTGGGCAGCAGGTGGTTGTTCACCGAATACACGCCATCGGCGCTGATGGTCACTTCCACCAGCTTGGCCTGGTCGGCCGGCGGCTGCTCGGCGCTGGTCGCTTCGGGCAGTTCGACCCGCAGTTGGGTTTCGCGCGTGAAGGTGGTGGTAACCACGAAGAACAGCAGCAGGACGAACACCACGTCGATCAGCGAGGCGAGGTTGATGTCGACGTTCTCGCGCTGGCGGTTGCGCCGAAACTTCACACCTTGCCTCCGGCGACTTCCACTTCACGGTCGCCCTGGATCACTTCGACCAGCTTGATCGCCTCCTGCTCCATGCCGACCACCAGTTCGTCGATGCGGCGCAGCAGGAAGCGGTGAAAGAACACGGCGGGGATACCGACCATCAGGCCAGCGGCGGTGGTTACCAGTGCCTTGGATATACCACCGGCGAGCACAGCGGCATTGGCGGTCATCTGCGAGCCCATGAACGCACTGAAAATGTCGATCATGCCCAGCACCGTGCCGAGCAGGCCGAGCAGCGGCGCCATGGCGGCGATGGTGCCCAGGGTGCTGATATAGCGCTCGAGTTCGTGGATGACGCGCGAGGCGGCCTCTTCGATGCACTCTTTCATGATCTCGCGACCATGGCGGGAATTGGCAAGGCCCGCCGCCAGGATTTCGCCCAGCGGCGAATCGGCGCGCAGTGACTTGAGTTTATCGCTGGTGAGTTGCTTGTCCTTGATCCACATCCACACCTGGCCCAGCAAGTGCGGCGGGGTGACGCGACTGGCACGCAGGGTCCACAGGCGTTCGACGACGATCGCCAGGGCGACGATGGAGCTCAGAATGATCGGCAGCATCATCCAACCGCCGGACTTGACCAATTCCCACACAGTAAACGCCCCCTCGCAAAAAGGCCGCCACTCTACCATAGGCGCGCCACCCGCTCATCTGCCAGAGATCAGGGAAATGTGACTGCGCCGGCGCAACTGGCGGGCGACCACAGCGTCACGGCGTACGCCAGAAGCGCCGCTGCTGGCGTACGCTCTCGACATTCTGGCCGGCACCCAACAACAGACGCAACGCCCCTTCCCTGGCCGTATCGTGTACTGCCAGCCCATGCTGTCGGTACCGCTCCAGCACCTGCGCATGCGGATGACCGAAGCTGTTGTTGCGCCCGCGCGATATGAGCACGCCACGGGGTGCCGTGGCAGCGATGAAGGCTTCGGTCGAAGAGCTGCGGCTGCCATGGTGCGGCGCCTGCAGCCAGTCGATGCGCTGCGCGTCGTGGGCACCGAGCCAGGCCCGCTCCGCCGCGGCTTCCATATCGCCGGCCAACAACAGGCGCTCGCCCTGCGCCTCCACCAGCAGCACACAGGAGCCGTCGTTACTGCTGCGGGCATCGGCCCAGCGCCATAACGAAAAGTGCACCCCGTCCCAGGTCCAACGCTGACCGCTGCGGCACGGCTGCATCGGCAGATCGTCGAGCACTTCGCCACCGAGCACCTGCTGCACCGGCAAACCGCTGGCAATGGCCCGGGCGCCGCCGGCATGGTCGGCGTGGGCATGGCTGACCAGCAGCAGGTCGAGCTGGTCGATGCCAAGCTTGCGCAAGGTGGGCAGAACGACCCGCTCACCGAGGTCTTTTTCGCCTCTAACGGGGCCTGCGTCGTACAACAGACTGTGATTCTGCGTGCGCAAAAGCACCGCCAGTCCTTGCCCAACATCCAGGTGCCAGACCTGCGCTTCACCGAACTGTGGCATGTCGCGTGGCACCCACAAAGCCAGCAATAGCGCGCCGCCCGGTGCCCGCAGTGGCACCCCGCGAGGCATTAGCAGCAACAGTGTGCCCAGGCTTACCAGGATCCAGCTCCACAGCGGCAATGCCGGCGGTTGCCAGGCCGGGCGCCAGTGCGCGATCCACGTCAGCAGGCGAAACAAGATCTCGAGCAGACCACCGGCGATCCACAGCAACGCTTCGCCAACGCCGCCCAGGGGCAATAACAGCGTGCCGAGCAGGGCCAGCGGCAGTACGGCCACGCTCACCCACGGCACCGCCAACAGGTTGGCCAGCGGCGCGCTCACGCTCACCGGCAAACCGGTGGCCAGCAACACCGGCAACAACCCCACGGCAATCACCCACTGCGCCCGCGTCCAGGCTTGCCAGGGCCGCCAGGCGCCCAGCCGTGCAGCGAAACAATAGATCAGCACCGCCACCGCTGAGAATGACAGCCAGAAGCCTGGTAGCAGCGCAGCCAGGGGCTCGGCCAGCAGCACCAGATCGAACGCCAGCAGCAGCGCGAACCCTGCGCCAAGCTGGCGAAAACGCAGGCGCCAGAGCAGTACCACCGCCAGCATCAGACAAGCACGCTGCACCGGAACCCCCCACCCCGCCAGCCAGCCGTAGCCCAGTGCCGCGCCAAGCGCGATAACGCAGGCAAACGGCAGCCAAGGCCAGCGGCCAGGCCACAGCCCCCAGCGGGCCAGCCCTGCGATCAGGGCGTAGAGCAGGCCTGCCACCAAGCCGATGTGCTGCCCGGAGATCACCAGCAAGTGCACCGTGCCGGTCGCCTGCAGCGCCTGCCATTGCTCACGCCCCAGGCCTGCCCCGTCACCCAGTATCAGCGCCACCAAGGCCGCTTGCTGGCCGAAGGCGTCCACCGCAAGCAGGCGTTCGCGCAGTGCACCGCGCCAACCTGGCTGCAGCGCCGCCAGCACCCGACCCGCTTTCACCGTGCCGGTGGCACCAATTCGCCTGGCCAGCAACTGGGCCTCTCGGTCGGCAGCATGGGGGTTCAGCAAGCCGGCCGGGCGCTGCAGCGTGACCGCCAGGCGCCAGCGTTCGCCCGCGTGCAGGGTTGGGCCATCGAACCAGCTCAATTGCAGGCGCTGCGGCAGCTCGGCGCGGCGTGAATGGGGTTGGGCCAGCTCGAACCGCACACCTTGCGCGGTACGCGTCGGCAGCCCCACCACCTGACCCTCGAGCCACAGGGTTCGCCCGTCCAGCGTGGCAGGTAGCCGATCATCCAGCGCCCGCTGGGCTGACCAGCAGGCCCAGCAAAAACCCAGCAACAGGATGCCCATCGGCCAGTAACGGCTAGGCAAGCACAGACTGCCGGCCACGAGCAGCGCCAGCAGCCATCCGACCGACGGCAAGGCGGGTAGAAACACCGGGGCAACCAACCCGAGTGCGAGGGCGAACATCCCTGTGCGCATGCATTAGAGCTCCACTGCGTCATCGCTGACTCAGGCATAGCTGAAAAGCCGCATGAGCCTGCTCAACAATTGTCACAAACTCTAAACGAGCGAGTCCGGGAATCGGGGCATACTTCCCCGATCAACGCCCCGGGAGCCCACATGCCGCGCCGACTCTTCAAACGCTTCATGCCGGATCCGACCAGCATTCGGGAACACAAGTCCTTACGCTTTTTCGGCACGTTGCTGCACGACCCCAACCTGTGGCATCTCAATCGCCATTCAGTGGCCCGGGCCATGGGCGTGGGCTTGTTCGCAGCGTTGATTCCGATCCCCATGCAGATGCTGCTGGCCGCTGCATTGGCGATTCCGGTAAGGGGCAACCTGCCGATCGCGGTCAGCCTGGTCTGGCTGACCAACCCGCTGACCATGCCGCCGGTGTTTTTCGTGACCTACATGACCGGCGCCTGGCTGATGCAGATACCGCCGCGCAGCCTGCCCGAAGAGCTCACGTTCGAGTGGATCACCGACCAGCTTGGCACGATGTGGCAGCCGTTCCTGCTGGGCTCGATCGTGTGCGCGGTGGTGTTGGGCGTCGCCGCCTACTTCACCACCCTGCTGTACTGGCGCTGGTGGATTGGCCGGCAATGGCGCCGGCGCAAGCAACGGCTATCAGGCGCGCATGCCGCGGCCACTGACCAGCAGGCGAACGCACAGCAGATAAAGCACGGCGGTAGCCACCAGCATGAAGGTGATCGCCGTCCCGATACTGATGTCCGACACCCCTAGAATGCCGTAGCGGAACGAATTGACCATGTGCAGCACCGGGTTGGCCAGGGACACCGTCTGCCAGAAAGGCGGTAGCAAGTTGATCGAGTAGAACACTCCGCCCAGGTAGGTCAGCGGCGTCAGCACGAAGGTCGGAATGATCGAGATATCGTCGAAGTTGCGCGCGAACACCGCATTGACGAAGCCCAGCAACGAGAAAATGGTCGCCGTCAGCAACACCACGATCACGGTCACGCCCAGGTGATGCACTTGCAAATCGGTGAAGAACATCGACAGGATGGTCACGATCACCCCGACGGCCAGCCCACGCAGTACGCCACCCAACGCATAGCCGATCAAAATGGTGTGCGGCGAGACCGGTGAGACCATCAGTTCTTCGATCGAGCGCTGGAACTTGCTGCCAAAGAAGCTCGACACCACGTTGCCATACGAGTTGGTAATCACCGACATCATGATCAGCCCCGGCACAATGTACTGCATGTAGGTGAAGCCACCCATGTCACCGATCTGCCGGCCGATCAGGTTCCCGAAAATGACGAAATACAAGACCATGGTAATGGCCGGGGGTAGCAAGGTTTGCGGCCAGATGCGTAGAAAACGTCGCACTTCACGGTAGACGATGGTGTTCAGGGCGACCCAGTTGGTGCGCAGTTCCACACTCATACCGCCACCTTCGACAGGTTTTTTTCTACCAGGGACACGAACAACTCCTCGAGACGGTTGGTCTTGTTGCGCAGGCTTTGCACCTCGATGTTCTGCAGGGCCAACTGACCGAACAGCGCGGTAATGCCGATGTCCTTGTCCACCTGCACCTCAAGGGTGTGCGGCGTCAGCAGCCGGCACGGGTAGCCCTGCAACACAGGCGCTGCGGCCAAGTCCTGGTTGAGGTCGAGCACGAACGTTTCGACATGCAGCTTGCCCAGCAGCTGGCGCATGCTGGTGTTCTCGACGATGGTGCCATGGTCGATGATGCCGATGTTGCGGCACAGCTGCTCAGCCTCTTCCAGGTAATGGGTGGTGAGGATGATGGTGATGCCCTTCTGGTTCAGCTCGGTCAGAAAGCTCCACATCGAGCGGCGCAATTCGATGTCCACGCCGGCAGTGGGCTCGTCGAGAATCAACAGGCGCGGTTCGTGGATCAACGCCCGGGCGATCATCAAACGTCGCTTCATGCCCCCCGACAGCGAGCGCGAAGGCACATCACGCTTGTCCCACAGACCTAGCTGGGTCAGATACTGCTCGGCGCGCTCCTTGGCGATCCTCGCCGGGATGCCGTAGTAGCCGGCCTGGGTGACGACGATGTCGAAGCACTTCTCGAACTGATTGAAGTTGAATTCCTGCGGCACCACGCCCAGGCAACGCTTGAGCGCCGCCGGCTGACGGTCCAGGTCGTGGCCGAACACGTTGACCGTGCCGCTGGTCTTGTTGACCAGGGTGGAGAGGATGCCGATGGTGGTGGACTTGCCGGCACCATTGGGGCCAAGCAATGCAAAGAAATCGCCTTCGGCAACGTCGAGGTCGATGCCCTTGAGGGCTTGAAAGCCGTTGCCGTAGGTCTTGGTCAACTGTCGAATGGACAGGGCAGAACTCATAGCAGGTCACTTACCGAAAAATAAGGTGCGGGACACGCCAGGTGCAGCACTGGCGCATGAGATGCGGCCATGTTGCAAGCGCAGGCCGCACAAGTACAGTCAAGGATGTTGATAGTGACTATCGAAGCGCTGTGGTGTTCGATCAGGTTAGCGCCGTCATCACCGCGCGTTGGTAGGCGGGACGCGCTTTGAGGCGCTGGTACCAGGCTTCGAGGTGGTACAACGGCGGGCGCTCGATTGGCATTTCGAACCAGGCGTAGACGAAACTGCCCAGCGGTATGTCCCCCATGCCGATGCGTTCGCCGGAAAGGTAAGGCTGCGTGGCAAGCGTCTGGTCGGCGATGGCCAGCAGTTGCGCGCACTGCTTGTGGGCAGCATTGATGGCGACCCAGTCACGTTGATCCTCCGGGGTGCGCAACAACCCCCAGAACAACGGGCGAAACGGCGCGGCGAAAGCCGATGTGGTCCAGTCCATCCACTTGTCGGCCAGGGCTCGCTGGCGTGGGTCTTCCAGGTACCAGCCCTGCTCCGCGCCGTATTGGGCGCACAGGTAGCGCACGATGGCATTGGACTCCCACAGCGTAAGGTCACCCTCTTGCAGCATTGGCACCAGGCCGTTGGGGTTGAGGGCTCGGTACTGCGGCTCGTCGACCACACCAAAGGCGCCACCGGCATCGATGGACTGGAAATCCAGGCCCAGCTCGTGGGCAATCCACAACGCCTTGCGCACGTTGCTCGAATTCTTGCGGCCCCAGATCTTCAGCATGACAACGTCCTTTTCAGTCAACAGGTGGCTCAGTCTACTCCAGCGCCTGCTTGTCTGTACTGACCCACGAACAGGCCGATACGTCCCCTGCCGAGCTGAAACTCCTGCTGCCACACCCTGTCACTGTTCTGACCCTGCCGTTCTCAGTGTTGCGACTAAGCTGTCCTGGACGGCTCAAGCCCCTGGTTCCAAGGAGGACCGATTATGTTGCTGTTGTGGTTGGTAGTGCTGGTGATCGGCACGGCGTACCTGATGCACCGGCGCCTGCCGTCCCTGCAGATACTGGGCATCGTCGCCGCTTACGTGCTGTTGATGGGTATCTTCAGCAGCGTCCCCGGCTGGTTGCTGGCGCTGATCTGGGCGGTGCTGGCGGTCAACCTTGCGCTCGTCGCGCTGCCGCAATGGCGCCGCAAGGTGTTCACGGCGCCTATCTTCAAGTGGTTCCAGCGCACCCTTCCGCCAATGTCGCAGACAGAACGCGAAGCGATCGACGCCGGCACCGTCTGGTGGGATGGCGAGCTGTTCAGTGGCCGTCCCGACTGGCGCACTTTGCTCAGCTACCCAGCGCCTACGCTCACCCAGGAAGAACAGGCGTTCATCGACGGCCCGACCGAAGCCCTGTGCGCCATGGTCAGTGACTGGCAGATCGGCCAGGATCTCGACCTGCCGCCCGAGGCCTGGGCGCATATCAAGGAAAACGGCTTCTTCGCCCTGATCATCCCAAAAGAATACGGCGGCAAGGGCTTCTCTGCCTACGCCCACTCCCAGGTGGCAATGAAGCTGGCCACCCGCAGCGGCGACCTGGCCTCCACTGTCATGGTGCCCAACTCCCTGGGCCCTGCCGAGTTGCTGTTGCATTATGGTACCGATGAGCAGCGCAACCACTACCTACCACGCCTGGCGCGCGGCGAGGACATCCCCTGTTTCGCTCTAACCGGCCCGCTGGCCGGCTCCGATGCCGGCGCCATGCCCGACACCGGGGTGGTCTGCAAGGGCCAATGGCAAGGCGAAGAAGTGCTTGGCCTGCGCCTGAATTGGGAAAAGCGCTACATCACCCTCGGCCCGGTCGCCACCCTCCTGGGCCTGGCGTTCAAAGCCTACGACCCGGAACATCTGCTGGGCGAGGAAGAAGAGCTGGGCATCAGCCTGGCGCTGATCCCCACCGATACCCCCGGTGTCGACATTGGTAAACGCCACCTGCCGCTGGGCGCTGCGTTCATGAACGGCCCCAACAGTGGCAAGGATGTGTTCATACCGCTGGACTTCCTGATCGGCGGCCAGGCCATGCTCGGCAAGGGTTGGATGATGTTGATGAATTGCCTGTCGGTAGGCCGCTCGATCTCCTTGCCGGCCGTGGGCACGGGTGCTGCCAAATACACCAGCCTGGTCACCGGTCAGTACGCCAGCATCCGCGAGCAATTCAATGTTCCGCTGGCCGCCTTCGAAGGTATCCAGGAATCGCTGGCGCGCATTGGCGGCAACGCCTGGCTGATGGACAGCGCACGCCTGCTGACCGCCAAGGCGGTGGACCTGGGCGAGAAGCCATCGGTGCTCTCGGCGATCCTCAAATATCACCTGACCGAGCGTGGTCGGGAATGCATCCAGCACGCCATGGACGTGCACGGTGGCAAGGCCATCATCATGGGCCCGAACAACTACCTGGGGCGCAACTGGCAAGGGGCGCCGATCTTCATCACGGTCGAGGGGGCGAATATCCTTTCGCGCAACCTGATGATCTTCGGCCAGGGCGCTATCCGCTGCCACCCGTTCGTGCTCAAGGAAATGGCCCTGGCCGGTCGAGAAGACCATGACCAGGCGCTGCGCGAATTCGACGGCCTGCTGATGAAGCACATCAAGTTCGCTGCTGGCAACGCGGCGAGCACGCTGGTGTTGAACCTGGGACTGGGGCGCTTGGAACACGTACCGGGCGATGCCCTGAGCCAAGGCTATTTCCGCGCGCTCAACCGCCAGGCGGCAGCCTTTGCCTTGCTGGCGGACCTGTCGATGATGCTCCTGGGCGGTGCCCTCAAACGCCGCGAGCGCTTGAGTGCGCGGCTGGGTGACGTACTGAGCTATCTGTACCTGTCCAGCGCCGCGCTCAAGCGTTACCACGACCTCGGCTCGCCCGAGCACATGCAACCGTTGCTACGCTGGGCCATGGAAGAAAGCCTGGGCCAGGCGGAGAAAGCCCTGGACCGGCTGCTGGACAACTTCCCCAACCGCTTCGTCGGTTGCGCGTTGCGCGTGTTGGTGTTCCCCTTCGGCCGCCGCCATACCGGGCCGAGCGATGAACTGGATGCCGAAGTCGCGGCACTGATTGGCCGCAGCAAAGGAGATCCTGCGCTGGAGGAATTGCTAAGCGGTTGCTACCGCCCTGCTTCAGAAAGCGACCCTGTCGCAGCACTGCAGCGGGCCAGCGACCTGCTCGCCGACACCGCTACGCTGAGCAAGGCCCTGCACCAGGCCATCAAGGAAGGCAAAGTCCAGCCAGCACCCGGCCAGCCCAGCATCGACGCCGCAGTCGAGGCAGGTGTGCTGCAACCCGGCGATGCCCAGCGGCTGCATGCGGCCGAGCAAGCGCGAAGGAAGGTGATCGATGTCGATGCCTTCGATAAGGCGCAGTTGCTCGGCGAACCTGGCAAGGTACGCTGACCCTTCGCTAGCGACGGGGTGCGGCGTATACTCCGCACCCCGTTTCAGCCATACCGAGGACCCATTCCATGGCCAACCCCAACCTGGAATATCACCTGCTACTGCTTCAGCACCTGCGCACCATCCTGGTGGCGCTGGGCGAGGCGGAGCAAGTGCCGGAAGAAAGCCACGCCCTGTTCCTCGAACGCTTCGACGAACTGTTGACGCTGTTGCCGCAGGCGCCGCTGGAAAGCCAATACCTGGGCCAGGATCTGATTTGCCAGGTAATCCAGCGTTATCCGCAAATCGCTCATTTGGTGCCACGTGACCTGCTCTGGTTCTTCGCTGGCGATTGCCTGCACTTCATGCCAGACGACGAACTGGACCTGTACCAGCGCCTGGAAGAGCTGCGTCATGAGGCCGAGCAGGCTGGCGAAGCGTTCGATTGGCAGCAAGCCAAGCAACAGCTCAGCCTGGCGACCCAGCAGCAGCACTGACACCGAGCAAGCGCCCCGCAGCAGAGGGGCGCTTGTGACTTGCGCCTATACCCCGCCACTCAACAAAATGTAAAATGCTTATCCCGTTCACTGTGTAACTTATTCCTACAGCTCCGCATTGCACCCCTACCTAGAATGAGCGCCGAGAACAATAAACGTGTCTTCATATAACGTGAAAACCGCGTCTATCTGACTCGCAATGATACTTATCAACTCATCAGGTTCAGCCATGAAAAAGTCTGTAATCGCAGTGACAATCGGCCTGCTGTCCGGTCTGATTGGAAGTTCGGCATTTGCAAGCTCGGTGTTTTTCGAGGGCCGCATTACTCCGGAAACGTGCCCCATCGAAATTGTCAATCCAGAAGACGGCAGCGTCGATAATCGCCTGGCTATGGGTGAAGTTCCACAAGGCCATTTCACCGCTGCCGGTAAGGAAGTCAACGGACCGACGTTTGCCGTGCGCATTCCCGACAAGGCCAGCTGCAACATTACTGAAGACCAAGCCAATGTCACCTTCGAGGGTGATCCCGATGGTTCCGGTAATTACTTTGCAGTCGCGCCGGTAGTGGGCGCCGCGAAGGGCGTGTCGATCGTGATCCGGGATATCACCAACGCCTCCATTGCACCAGGTGGCAAATCGACTGACTACGACCTGAACAGCACTGGCGCAACCGACCTCAAGTTCCGCGCCGCCTATATCTCTACTGCCGCCACCGTGACTGCGGGCCCCGCTTCGGCCCACGTACGTTACACCGTTGATTATCTTTAAATACCGGTAGCACTCCTGCCTTAGCGATTTGCCGGTACATCCGGGCGTATGCAGTACGCCCGGACTCCATGGACTTTCTATATGAATAATTCACGTTGCGCGATCGCGCCAGCGCGCGCTGTTGTGCGCGCTTGCCTGGCAGCAATCCTATTGACTGCCCCCCTTACAGGCCACTGCGCACTGACACTCAACAACACGCGCATTGTATTTGACAGCGACAAACGCAGCACTTCGGTCGTTGTAAAGAACCCTTCGACCAGTCGTTACGCCGTGCAGGCCTGGATCAATACCGAGGCCGACGATGAGACCACCCCGGTTCCCTTCATCATCACCCCGCCCTTGTTCAGCATCGTACCCACCAGCGAGCAGCTTGTGCAGATAAACAGCCTGCCCAACACGTTGCCGCAAGACCGCGAATCGCTGTTCTTTTTCAACATGCAGGAGATACCCAACGTCAGCGAGCAGCCTGGAAACCAGCTCAATATCGCCCTGCGCACGCGAATCAAGTTGTTCTATCGGCCGGCTCAGTTAAAGGGCACGCCGATTGAGCAGTTGCAAACCCTGAGGTTCTCGGTGGTGCAAAAGCAAGGCGAAAAGTGGCTACGCATTCATAACCCTTCGCCGTTCTACATCACCTTCATTGGCCTGGCAGCCTCCACGCAGGGGCAGACGTACAAGCTCGACGCTCCCCCCATGGTGGCACCACTTTCCGAGCACGATCATGCGCTGGCGGGAACGCCTCTGAGCGCCGATTCGACAGTGCGGTTTTCCGTGATCAATGACTTCGGCGGCCATACCGAACCCCTCACCCAGCCCATCGCCACGACTCACTGATGCCCGGCATCGTCGCAAAGCAAGGAGTCGACACATGCCTTTCTCTTCAAAGCGCTTGCTCTTGATCTGCAGCAAGCACACCGCTTCATGGCGTCTGGCTTATGCTGTGGCCGGGTTGATGGCCATCCCCCTGCACACCGCCGCTCAAGAAGTGGCATTCGATGCAGGCTTTCTGCGCACCATGCCTGGCCGAGCCATCGGTGCCGGTGAACAGGCCTTGAAGCTGTTGCAACAATCGGCCCTGCCACCTGGCCGTTATGACGTAACCGTACTGGTCAACCTGGAACCTGTCGGCCGGCATACCCTGGATTTTCATGCGGACAGTGAAGGCAAGCTCCAGCCTTGCCTGGCGCCAACCCTGCTCGCTGAGTGGGGATTACGTCTCGAGGCGCTGCAGGACGGCGAAGCCGTGCAGAAAACCTGCCTGCAACTGCCGCGAGCCGTGCCCGGCGCTCAGCTTGACTTCAAGCCGGAGCGCCTGCGCCTGGCTATCTCGATCCCGCAGATTGCCATGCGCCGCGCCGCTGACGGTAGCAGCGACCCGTCCCGCTGGGACAGCGGTATCAATGCTGCCTTCATCAATTACACCGTTTCGACATTGCGGATGCACCATCGCCAGCAGGGCCATCACAGCAACGACGACCTTTATCTGGACAGTGGGATCAATCTGGGGGACTGGCGCCTGCGCACCAACCAATCCTGGAGGCAGGACAGCGACGGCAACCGTAGCTGGACGCGCACCCGCACCTACGCCCAGCGCGACCTGCCCGGCACGCGTGCCAACCTCACAATTGGCGAAAGCTTCACCGACAGCGATATCTTCAGCGGCGTTCCCATCACCGGTCTACAGGTGGCCTCGGACATGGGCATGCTGACAGATACCCAGCAGGGCTATGCACCGGTCATCCGCGGCGTGGCGCAAACACGTGCCAAGCTCGAGGTGTGGCAAAACGGCTATCCGATCTACTCCACCTACGTAAGTCCTGGCCCGTACGCCATCGATGACCTCAATGTCGCCGGCAACGGTGAGCTCGAAGTGGTGGTGACCGAAGCCGATGGCCAGGTACGCCGATTCGTACAACCCTACGCCTCACTGGGCAACCTGCTACGCCCCGGCGTATGGCGCTACAACGCGACCATCGGCCGCTACAACCCGGCGGCGCGTCACGACAAGCCGATGCTGGCACAGGCCACGTTCAGCACAGGCATGGAGTGGGACCTGACGCTATACGGCGGCTTGATGCTCAGCGATCACTACCGGGCAGCGAACCTTGGTATCGGCAAGAACCTGGGCAACCTGGGAGCGGTTGCGCTGGATATGACCCACGCCGACAGCCAGATCGATGCGGCCGACCAGACCGAGGCCCAGGGCCAGAGCTATGCCTTCAAATATGGCAAATCGTTCGACTTCGGTACCAACCTGCGTTTTGCCGGCTACCGTTACTCCACGCAAGGCTACCGAGACTTCAGCGAGGCCGTGCGCCAGCGCAGCCAACCTGGCAATTTCCAGGGCAGCCGCCGCAGCCGCCTCGAGGCATCGGTGTATCAGCGCCTGGGCCAGCGGCACAGCCTGAACCTGAGCTTTTCACAGCAGGACTACTGGCAACGCAATAGCACCCAGCGTCAGTACCAACTGAGTTTCAGCACCTACCACGCCGGGCTCACCTACAACCTGTTCGCCTCTCAATCGCTGACCGACAACTATGGCAGCGATCGTCAGTTCGGCTTGAGCGTGTCCATGCCCCTGGACTTCGGGCGCTCCGCAAATGCCACATTGGATTGGCAGAAACAGCGCCAGGGCTATAGCCAGCGGGCTGGCCTGAGTGGCACCGCCGATGATGGCCAACTGAGCTACAACGCGAGCCTGAGCCAGAATGAACGCCACCAGCGCAGCGGCGCGCTCGCGCTGGGTTACCAAGGGGCGTACGGCAGTGTCGGCACCGGCATCAGCCAAGGTACCGACTATCGCAGCGTCTCGCTCAATGCCAGCGGCGCGATGCTGTGGCATGCGCAAGGCGTCGAATTCGGCACATGGATTGGCGACACCGCCGGACTTGTCGAAGTACCCGGCGTTGCAGGTGTGGGGGTGCAGAACAGCGCAAGCGCCACGACCAATGCGCGGGGCTATACCATCGTGCCGTCCTTGCAACCCTATCGTTACAACACGTTGTTATTGCAAACCGACACCCTCGGCCCAGACGTGCAAATCGACAACGGTACTGCTCGGGTCATACCGCGCCGTGGGGCGATCGTCAAAAGCACATTCGACGCCCGCACCATTACCCGCCTGGTCCTTACCCTGCGTCATGCCGACGGCAGCCCGCTACCTTTCGGTGCCTTGGTACTCGATACCAAGGGTGAACAACTTGGTTTGATCGGCCAGGCGGGGCAAGCGGCCATGGAAACCACCTTGCGTGCCCAGACCTTGACCTTGAGGTGGGGCAAGCGCGGCGACCAACAATGCCAGGTCGAACTGGATCCTGCAGCCCTGCAGCTCAACCAAGGCTACTACCTGCAGGACTTGACCTGCAGCCAGCCAGCTTTCGAGGAAGCGACATGACCCTATTTCCACGCAGCGTCCTGGCCGCTTTGCTGTGCCTTGCCGGACCGATGAGCCAGGCCCTGGCCGATGCGGACCCACAAAGCTACTGCCGGTGGCTACCAGGTTCTTCGCCGATGACCATGGAATACAACCTCGGTACCCGCTACGTTCCACTGAACGCCAGGGTGGGGGACTTCATCGGCCCGCCAGACAAGGGTGTGCCCATCGTCAACAACGAGCGATACAAGCTTCAGTGCCGTAACGAAGGCGATGTGGTGATGACCTTCACGCTGAACGCCAGCCGTCCACCTATCGTGCTGGGGCACAGCGCAACCAGCAACCCGATCATCCCCACCAACGTACCCGGTATCGGTGCAGTCCTGCGGCTCGAGTCCCCCTTCAGTGGGGATGGCACTTCGGACTTCTTGCCGGTGGCTGGCTCGACCTATGTACCGTTCGTGGCACAGCGAAAGGAACGGCATTACTTTAGCCATTTCGAACTGTACGGCATGTACCATTTCGTGACGCTGGTGAAAACCGGCGAGCTGCCCCCTGGCATCCATCATGTGGATGCCGAGATGTTCACGGGTCATCTGGACTTCAACAACATAGGGTTGGCCTTGAGGTACCGCCTGCGCGGGACCGTTATCCAGTCTCAGTGCAGCATTGGCCACGATGCGGTCATGCCTAATCCTGTCGACCTGGGTGAGTGGGAGCAATCGGCGTTTACCGGCCCAGGTTTCACGACCACACCGGCTGCCTTCCAGATCACCTTGTCGGCCTGCCAGACCGATCCGGACCAGAACGCCGTCGCCACGCTGGAGCTCACCGGCAAGAACGGCTCAACGCCCATCGGTCCAGGGGATCAAGGCGTACTTGGCTTGACCACTGATTCCGATGCCCAAGGGGTCGGCATTCAGCTACTGAAGGAAGACGGAACCCCGATGCCACTGGACAAGGAGCAATCGATGGTCGCCTTGAGCAATGGCACCACCGTGATGAAGCTCAAGGCCCACTACATTCAAACCGAGCACCGCGTCAAAGCAGGCAAGGCGAATGGCGCACTGAACTTCACCGTACGCTATCGCTGAGCTGACCACTGGGAGATGCACGCATCTCCCAGTAGCCTGTCGAGCTAGTCGCCTGAGGTACCGCTAAGCACATCCTGAGCATCGTAGTGATAGCTCACCTGTTCTCCGGGTTCGTTGGCACTGCGCGCTGGCAGCGTTACCGAGACCAGCCGGTTCAAGGCATCGTACTTCAACATGCGCTGCGCCTCGTCCAGCACCATGTTGCCATTGGCGTCGTAATCCAGGTTCACCACCTTGGGCAGGTAGTCCTTGTGGGTGTTGGTAAAGGATCTCAGTTGCGCCGGATCCTCACCTTTTGCAGGGTCGCCACAGGTATAGACGGCCCGATTGCTTCCCCCCTCGAATGTTGTGACGACAATCTTGATGTTGTCCAGGTCATCGAAGCTGAAGATTTGCCCCTTGATTTTCTTGCCATAGGGATCAACCGGCCAATAGTGCGCATCGGGCTGCTCTGGGTCAGCACTTTCTGCTGCTCTGCAGGTGTAATTCACCAACCGTCCGCGTAGGTCGTAACCATAGGTCTCGTGACGCAATTCACGGCCATCTTCCTTGAGCGTGCGCCATTTCAGACAGTCGTATTCGTCGTAACATTGCTCCAAGGTCTGAACCACGTTGCCAAAATCGAATGTGCGCAATACTTCGCGCTCATACGCATCGTATTCCAGGCTGGTTTTCAACGTATTACCGGTTTGCTCATCGCAGGTGGTGATGGACTCACTACGGCCGAAACTGTCGTAAACAAAGCTGGAGCGGATAAGTACCTCATCGTCTTCGGCCATTCGTCGCACCCTGGCCCTCGTCCTAGTAGAGGGCGCTTCGGGATGCAGGCGGGTTTCCTCCAGCTGCCCGAAGGCGTTGTAATCGTATTGCTGCACCTGCCCCGTCACATCGGTATAACTGCGCAAACGGCTGCGATAACTGTGGTCGTAAAGCATCGCGTAGACCTGCCCATCCACGGTACGTGTCTCGGTCCTGGCATCCCCATTACTGAAATAAGTGCGGGCGGTGGCCTGCCCAGGTACATCGCAATCCAGCAGGCGTGCATTGTGTTTGTCGAATCCGAAATTGGCAGGCTCGCCT
This sequence comes from Pseudomonas sp. SMSB3, assembly GCF_052041965.1. Classification (NCBI taxonomy): domain Bacteria; kingdom Pseudomonadati; phylum Pseudomonadota; class Gammaproteobacteria; order Pseudomonadales; family Pseudomonadaceae; genus Pseudomonas; species Pseudomonas sp. SMSB3. Next base: position 233,410 of record NZ_JBKGGV010000008.1, read on the forward strand.
GCCACCTTGCGCAGGGTAGGCTCTTCGCCCACGCTCAGGTCGTATTCGTAAGTGACCACCTCGCCGCTCGGGACGATCATCTCATAAGGCTGGTTCTGCCCCGAGTGGTAGTGGAACGTCTGTTTGCGCCCACCCGTGGTGGCACTGGTGCGCCGGTCAAGGCCGTCGAATGTCTGCTCGCCCAACAAAATCTTGTTGACGCTGATACTCACGGGCAAATCTTCACGGCTATGGCTGGCGAACGATCGAACCACTTTGACGTTGCCTGGCAGGGTATGCTCGACCAGACGCTCGAAGGCATCGTATTCATAACTGTTGATTCGCGGTTTTGCTCCCTTGCCGTCGATTTCCTTCAATAACCGCCCCAAGCCATCATAAGTGAGCACTTTGAGGCTCTCTTGTTCGCGAACCCGGTCTTCCTTTTCCACGTAGCGCTCGACACGCGTCGGTTTTTCGAACAGGTTGAACCAGGTTTCAGTGACCCCGCTGCTCGTTCCATCATCCCCTACCCGCCAGTTGAACTGGATCGGCCCAGCTGATTCTCGGGTACCGATCGGGTCCATCTGCTCATGGGTCTGCACGCCATCCGGGCCGATCACACAGCACTGCTCGCCCCAGTCGTCGTACTGGTACGTGCTTTTGAGCTCGAGAAGGCGCTCGCCCAGCCAATCGACTTCCGTTTCTTCCACCAACTGGCCCAAGCCATCGTACGCCGCGCGATAGATCGGCCGTGGCGCACCGGCGAACACCTTGCTGTCGACATCATCACGCTCTTCATGAATGGCCCGGTTCAGGCCGTCGAAATGCGTTGCCGTCTTCACTTGCTTCACATCGAAGGCCCACTGGTGGGCCTGCTCGTAATCGTTGCCACAGAGGAAGTACTGGTACCTGCGCGACGCTTCCGAGTCCTTGCCCGGCGCCACAGTCTCGCGGGTCACACGGCGCAGGGCGTCGTACTCATAGCGGATCTCGACGTCGTTGTCATCGCGGTTGAGCAGTGGCTGGTCGAGCAGGATCGAATGGTGCAAGGTGATGACTTTGCTCTCGCCATCGAAGCCGGTAAGGGTTTGCACGGTCTTGAGTACGGTTTCACCGGCCCGGCTGTCATTTTCTATGCAATAGGTAAAGGTGGTGGTGGTAATTGGCGGCGTCTGCTCATTCCCATGTGCCGATTTCTGACTCTGCAGACGGCCATGTTCAAACGCATCGGCAGGCGTTTGGTAGTACTCGAAATGGGTTGCCTCGAGCAGGGTGTCTTCGCCTTCGTAGAGGTTTTCGTCCTCGACCATGTGCACCCCAGCGCCCCGCCAGTCATGATCGGGATCGCTTGGGTCGTACAGCGGGTCATCCAGGTTTGGGCACAGTTTATAGGTGTAATGTTGGCGTAGGACGGGGGCCTGGCCATCGGCCTGGGCCGGTCGCACGGTCTTTTGCTTCAGGTGGCGCCTGAAACCAAAAGGATCTGGAGGGCAGTCTTCGCCCTCCCCTTCTGGCGGGTACCACAGGCTTTCTTCCCGAACACCGGTTGCCAACGTACGCTCGGTAAGATTGCCATCGTTGTCATAAACGCTGTTCACCTCCTCCATCCGTGGCGTACGTACGCCCCCGGCGTCGCGCCAGCGGCGCCGCTCTTTGGTTACCAGCTGGAAGTTGGGAGGTTGGTTTTCGAACGGCTGCTCCTCGTCCCCACCGTAATCCTGCAGGGTTTCCGACACGGCGTCGCCCTGGCGGGTGACCTCGGAGACCAACAAGTGAAAGCGGTTGAACTGGCGTTCAATGGTTCGCACTACCTTGCCATCTACCCAATGCTGCTGGATGGAGCCGTAGTAGTAGCGGCCGTTGTAGCGATACAGGTTGTCCTGGCCGTCATCCTCATGCCAGGCGACGCTATCATCGCCTAGGAAGTTGCGCTTGCCCCACCCACCCGGTGCATCGGACTGGTAGGAATAACTGACCTCCATTTCCGGCTGGTCGAAGCGAGGTCTGGTGACATGGCGTGTCACCCGCGGCAAGTTGGGGCGCCTGGCACTGCTGGGGAAGCGGTGACCTTCGTCCTCGTAGTAGAGATCTTCCTGGGCACCGGTGGGGGTCTTGACCCGGGTGATGTACATGTAGTCCTCGAACCCATACTCGTACCGCCAGCTGGCCTGGTTGCTGGTGGGCAAGGCCAAAGCGTCGACCCGGTTGTCGCTGCCCAGATGCATCACGAACTTCGCCAATGGCTCCCCACCATCCCCCTCATACGGGTACTCTTGAATGGCTACCTGGGTGCTAGTGCGCACAAGCCTCAGCAGCGGGTTGCCCTGGGCATCGTCTACCCACTCGAGCAACTTGTAAGCCTGGTTGAAGTCGCTATAGCGCAACTTCACGTGATGCCCAAGCGCTGAGCGAATTTCCACCGGCAGGGCAATCCATGTGTTGCCGACCTGCATGCGCTCGAGTATTTCCACCAGCCCCGAACGGTGCACCACTCGTAGCTGGGTAATGCCACTCAGTGGTTGCTCTCCCACTTTGTAGACATGAAAGCTCGCCAGCTTCTGCTCTGGCATGAACAGGCGTCGGTCCTCACGGTTGGTATCGTTGACCCGGAAGGCTTCGCCAGTACTCAAGGCCAATACCTGATTGTGCGGCGTGTACTGCGACAGCTTCAGGTCCCAGCCCCTACCGAAACCCGAGTCGACCAGGTTCAACGGGTTGAATGCCAGGCGAAGGGCAAAACCTGGCCCTTGCAGGTCGTTGGCCTTGAGTTCCGGCAAGTCGATGGCGACCGTGTATTGCCCGGTTCTGGGGTCGACGCCGCCCTGAATGAAACTCATGAAATTGAACGCATTGGAATGAACTGACGTGGCTTGAGTCATCACACACACTCCTGGACTTGAACACTCATAGAGGGCTGCCCGAGGTCAAGGTCGGTCGATCGTGAAACAGGACAGTTTTCCGTCGATGTTGCCGTGGTCATAATCCTCTCGCGTGAGTTTCAACCCCGGGACGATAATCTGGCCGGCCACCATCCCTTTGAGATCAGAAATGCGTTTCCAGTTATCCATCGTCAGGGGGTGTTTGTAGGTGATCATTTCAAACTCCCAGTCTTTTTTTTTCTTGTTGCAGTCCTTTTCTGAGCTCAACATGATCTTCATTGCAGAGGGCACGTTTTCGAACATGTAAAAATACGCTTCGTCATTCTTGCAGTCCATGTCAGCCAGGTTGTAGCTGCCCGTGTGGTTCCATGACACCGTTTTCGTACAGGTTTTGCCGGGCGCGTCGTTCGAGCCTTTATTAGCGAATTTGATGGTCGCGACATTTTCCTCAGTGGTCGACGCTGCCAGCGACCGCGTGCCCCCCTGTAACAGCGCCACCGCCAACATTGCCGTGCACATCCAAACACGCTTATTGATTCGTTTCATGATCGGTACCTCCAAGTTGCTCTTGGTCTTGATCGGAACGCTCGGGCTCTGCCCAGGCGCGCAGGTACGCCGCTGGAGTCGCCACATGGCGCAAACGGTTGCGGTGGCCTACGGTGCTTTCGGACAAGTAGGAGACGCGCAGGTAGTGTGGATTTCCTAACTTGTCGCGAAGCGCCAATTGAATGCCGTCCTTCAACTTTTCACGGGTCTTCGGATCGCTTTTAGCGAAAGAAATATTGTCAGTACGGTGATTGCTTATGACCAATGAACCGGGGGAATAAACATTGCGGTTAACGCGAATACCCGCCAGCAGTGACGATTGCACACCCAGGGCTTTACTTAATTGCCCGTGGAATGCAATGTTCTGCTGACGTGCAGCGCCCGGTGCTTCGAAAATAAAACCGGTGTAACTGCAATATTCTTCATAGTCGTGCTCGCTCTCCCAGGCCAGCGTACTCAACGCTGGCGTCGGGTCGTCGACAGAGTCCGAAACCACCTCGCACGACATGAAGGGTGAGCCAGGGTATTGCAGCTTCCAATAATCCACTGTTTTGGGATGCAAGTAGAATTCGTCATCGTCCGGCCTCGCCGGCACTTCCTCGCCCTGGCCGCCGCCATCCACCCGATAGCCAATGAAGCGATAATCGCTGTCGCTGAACGACGGAACTTCTCGCGTGGTGACTTCAATTTTGTTATCGAGTCCAGTTTTCTCATCACTGGAAAACCACTCGCCGCTGTCCTTTTGCAGCGATGTCACAAACTCGCGTACTTGGCTCGAGCGGGAGCGGCCATGCAGATAAAACGCCTGAAATTGCTCATCTGCCAGGATGTCTTCCTGCGCTGCCTCAGCCAGAGCGCCAACACTCGATTGAAATTGGTTGGCTGTAGCGCGCAGTGCCCATGCCACCCCGCCCACCACTCCATCCTCCAGCCCTTCGCTGGTTTCCGGCATCATTTTGACGTTTTGCTTATTTACCCTGTCGGCGATGACGATACTGGCCAGCTCGTTGACACTCAGCGGAAAGTACTCGCCACCCACTCGAGACGTCTGCACAGTGATTTTTACCGGCATCTGCTGGAAGCCATTGCCATACAGCGAGCCTTTGCTTCCGTTCTCAGCACCTCCGGGAACGGTGATGCCATGCTTGGCGAGCGACTGCCAGGTCTTTTCAGGCACAAGCTCCGATTGCTCCACAAGGCTGTAATCCGTGGCAAAGATGACCCCGTTATGCACCGCTTCACAGACCACCGCGCTGGTCCGCGTGGTGCGTTCAGCTGAAGCGGTGAAGCGCCCGTGCTGATCGACCTCGCCCGGGCCTGACAGCACTCGCCAGCGCCGGCGCATGTTCGGCAACATCGTGCCGCTCAAACCAAGTTGACAGCTGGTGGTGCTTTTCAGGCGGGACACGAAATTGGGCTCTACCCCCAGCAACTGCTGGGCGTTGACCATGAGCAATGCGGCCGCCCCCTCGTCACCGTCCTTGGCAACCACATGCTGGGCCAACAAGGTGCGTTTACGCCGTTCGGCATCTGGCTGGAAAGCGGCTGACTGGTCATCGATCACGGTCAGTGCACCTGCCACCACGCCATCGAGCTGCCACTGCACCTTATTCCCAGCCCCCCATGCCGACAGAGGCACCTGCTCGCGCTCTGGCGGCAGGCTGATCACGCGCGGCATCATCTGCAGGCGCTCGAACGAAACCAGCAGCCGCGCCGAAGCCCGGTAGGTCTCGCCGGCTTCGTCATATTCGGCGGTAACCACCACGGGCAGAACTTCATGCCCAAGGTTTTCGTGGCTTGCTGCTCTATACAGGCCATTAGGGCTGATCACGCCTTGGCTGGCCGCCGTGTGGCTCTTCAGTCCAACCGCTCGCCAGCGATGGGCCGAGACCTCTCTACCCTCTCCATCGAGCAGCTTGAACTGCAGTTTTTCATCGGCACCGATCACCTGCCCGTTCGGCTCTACGGTAAAGCGCGTACGCTGCGGGTTGATGTTGCCGAAAATCGCCAAGTCGTGAGGGGTGTAGCGCGACCGCTCGATGAACTCGTAGTCGGCAGGAAACAGCAGGCTGTTGAGCAGTACCAGGCGCTCCTCGGTTGCATAATCGAGATGACGCTTGGCCAGCACGACAGTGGCGGAGTAATTCCCATCGGGCAACAGGTAAGGGTAATTGAGTGAGGGTGACCCACCATTAGCGGCGTCAGCTTGCACCCGGATGAACACCAGCACGGCACCGTCACCGTAGTTCTGCGCATTGCGCAGGCCCGCACCCGGTGCAGCCTGGGTACGAATGATGAATTCCTGAGGCTTCAGCGGGCTATGGCCGTCGAGGTCCAGTACACCGAGTTCGAATCGGCTACGGCTGCTGGGCATCTGTCTGAACCACGCCTGCAAAGCCTTGAGCAGCGCAACATTGAGTTGTGCATCCTCAGCGAACAGGCTGCAGCTGAACTTGCTGCCCCTGGATAGATCGAGCGTCACCCGCCCCGTGTGGTCGACCGAGCCGCGTACCAGCGCCAGGTCAATATCCATCTCCAGTGAGTAGCCCATGGCCTCGTTCAAGGTAAATACCGAGAACATGCGGCTGTCGGCGCGAGAACCTGCGGTGCACGAACCGCCGACGATATTCATGCTCAGACGAGCCCTGGAGTTACTGACCGACGCATTGCTGAACGACAGTACCGGGGTGCCGAACTCGATGGCCTGCAGTTTCACACTGGCCCCAGCCTGACTGGCCCGAGCAGTGGGCTGTGCACCGACGGTATCGATATCCACGGTCAGCCGGAACTTGCTTTGCTCAACTTGCTGCGCCTGCACCGCGTTGATCACCTGAGGCTGCTGTTGCGCCATGCGCGCTGCAAGCATTTCACTGGCAGTGGCAAGTTCAGTGGTGAACGGCGGCAGGTAACGTAGCTCGTGCAAACGCTCGTTATACTGTTGTTGCAGCAGACGGTTCAGGCGTTCGCGGCTATAGATCGCCACTGCACTCCAGCCAAGGGTGGCCCTGCCCTGCTTCATGACGGACAGGATTTGTTCCAATGAATTAGACATTGATTCATCCTCGCGATGAAAAATAGGTATCGCTGGAAAATGTGGCCTACAGCCCTGCGAGCGGCTGTATCAGGTGCCCTTCGAGCATGCCCCAGGGTGATTCGATCGAGGCCGTGACTAACACGTAGGGTTGCTCTGGGTTTTCGACAGGCTGATACCAACCACTCTCATCCAGCGTGCCCGGCCCTCCTAAAGGCAGTGCCCATTGCAGGCCAAACTCCTCCCCCAGGGGCTCGCCGTTGAAGTAGGCCGTCATCTGTAAACCGCCAGCGCCTGGGGTGGCTTCGATCAGCAGTGCAGGTACCACATGCTTGACCAGTACATGCACGGTACGCGTGCAACCGCTGTCGGGTTCACGTACCTCAATCTGATCGAGCACGTACGTCCCTTCGACCTCCGCCTCCCTCGCCCGGTACAGGCAGCGGGTACCATCTGCGCTTGGTTGCAAATGCCCGCTGGCGGGCTGGTCGAGGATGCTCCAGACTGGCGCTGCGCCCAGGCTACCGGCTGCGAAGGTCAGCTCGTCGCCCGGCGCGCAGACGTAGATCAACGGGTTGACCGTCAGGCTCTGCGGCAATACGGTGAGCTGCACCATGCTGCGCTGGGTGCCTTTGCTGGCGATCACCAGCACGCGGGCCTGGCGGCCTTCCAGGGCATGTGCCGGCGGTGCAAGGTATTCACCGCTGCGCGGGTCGATCGACCCGATCGCGCCAGGGTTGCCAGCCACGGATGCCAAGCTCCAGGTTACCCCTGCCGTCGCGGGCTGAACCTCAAAGGTATGTTTGCCGTTGGCCGCCAGGCGCAGACCTTGGTCGGTGATGCGCATGTCCGCGCCGCAGCCCAGATCGCCGAACAAGACCATACCGTGCGGCATTTCGCTATGGCGCATCGCCGGCACGCTACCCTTGGCGGGACTGAAACCGGCCAGCACCTGTTCAGGGATCAACGCACTCAAGTTGTGCGACAAGCCCTCCAGCAGCGAGCGCTTGAGCAGCAGCGCAACGAATGTTTCCAGCTCCTGCTGAAGTTCATCCGGCAACTGACTGGCGACCCCGCCCACCGTGCTTACCTCAGGCTCGTCAGCCCAGGGCCAGAACACCTGGCCCATGAGCAGGCTGTCCTCAGCTTCTTCAGCGAAGGGCTTGAACAGGTTGAAGCGGTGCGACAGCTGGAAAGCGAAATCACCATTGAGCAGTTGCCAACCGCCACCGGTGAGTGGCTTGTAATAGAACGGCACTTTGCATTGCGCCTGCCAGCGCAAATGTGCCTGGTCGGCATCGAACTCGGCACGCAGCGGCACCGTCCCGTGCGAGGCCTCAAGGTTGAAGGCATCGGCCTTGAAGGCATACTTCACGCCGTTGTACTCGATGGCCGGTGACGCCAAGGCGCCCTTGGTCGCGGTGATTTGGCGCAGACCGCCAACGGCATTATTTTGGTACGTAAAACCACCGCCTTGCAGCATGCCCTCAAGGCCGTGGGCAAACGCCGCCCGGTGCAGCAGCTGGCTGGAAAGCGTCATGGAAACCGGCGCCTGCTCGGCCATTTCATCGGGCAACAGAAACGGAATTGCGCCTTTTGGGGGGTACACCACAGGCGTGCCCTTTTCAAAACCCGCGAAGATCATCAGTGCGCCTTGCTGGTCGTCGGCGCTGCGGTGGGTTCGCACGCCCAGCGTGTCAACCTTGAGATAGGGGTTGCGAGTCGCCTGCTCGGCAAACCCCAAAAGCGCGTACTTGCCCTGTTCCTTGTCCAGCCCCTTCAGCACGTTCTTCATGAATGCGCCACCGGCCAGACGCAATTGCATGTCAGTGCCCAGGTCGAGCTCCATGCTGTCGCTCTCGCCCTCTTTGATATCCAGGCTTACGCGCAACGCATCGCTGTCGAAACGCGTCCGCTGACGTAGCTGCAAGCTGTTGAGTGCATCGTGGGCATACAGGCCGAGCACCCCATCATAATCGTCACTGATGACCTGCGTACCGCCCTCCACACTCTGTTGCTGCCGGACCTGCGGCGTATCGTAGTACGCCTCGCCCAGGTCAACGGTTGGCGCGCCAAGATAGTAGCCACGCAGCGTATGGGTCAGCGTGGTATTGCGGATCTTGATCTCGCCATCGACCGAGATACTTCCGCCCTGGCCAAGCTGGGCGACGTGAGCCTGCGCGATCAGTGCATCGACACGCTCGGGAGGCACCGCGACCACCAGGTCAAGTTGGTGTAAGCGTTCGTTGACTTTCATTGCATCGAGCAATGATCCAAGTGAGTTATCCGCCATGGTGTTCGCTCCTCAAGATTCGCTGGCAAGCTGGGTGATCTGCACTGGCCAGGCCGTGGCGCTGCGTGCGGACCTCGCGTTGGCGCGGCTGGCGTCGCTGGCAAGTACCTGGTACGTCGACGTGGCGCTTTCCAGCGGCAATGGCAAGATGATGAAACCTTCCATCCAGCCCCAGGGCTTTTGCTCGACCCGACCCTCGACCACGGCGAAGCGCGCGTCACTGTCGGGGTTGGCTTGGTACACGCCACCGACGAAGTCACCGGGGCCGTTCAGCACTTTCCATTGCACGTTTTCCTGAATCTGGCCATTGACCCTCAGCGCCAGGCGCACCCAGTCCTTGCCCGCCTCGGTGCCGTATTCTTCCAGCGTGATAGGCATCGGCTTCTTTTTCGCCATGCGGGTGATCAGGCAAACACTGCGTGATTCGCCACTGCTGCCATTGCGCACCTGCACTTCATCGATGCTGTAGGCCTTGCCGGTTTGCTCAGGACTCGCCTTGTAGGTGACCTGGGCCCCAGTGGTCGTGAGCAAGCGGCCACCCGGCTTGGTGGTGATGAACGACCATTGCAGTTCACCCACACCCGGGCTTCCACCTTTGAGGGTGACTTCGGCATTGGGCGCGCAGATTTCCACCAGTGGGCTGAGGTCGATGCTGTTTTGCATGATGGTAATCAGCGCCATGCTGCGCTCACCCGAATACTTGTGGGTCGCGATCACCCGTCTACGCAGGAAGCTGCCTTGAAACTCCTCAGCGCCAGGGGCGTGATAAAGACCATCGTCATCGATGCGCTCGACCGAACTGGCAAAGCCCTGCAGGGGCTCGACACTCCACGTCACTTCGGCATCGGCTGGCTCGACGGCAAATCGCTGGGTACCGCCCGCACTGATCACAGGCTCCAGGGGGGTGACCAGAAAACGACCGCTATCGGGCTTGACCTGGCCGAACGCCACGATATCGTTGGGGATGCGTACCTCATCGCTGTGGATGGACTGGCCGAAGGCGAGGCGAATGGTTTCTTTGACCAAGGGCTCGACCACATCGGAAACTGGCAAGTCTTTGGCCAAGGCCTCGCGTAGCGGACCGGCAAACGATTCGTACTGCATGGTGCTGATGGTGTTCAAGACCGTTTGAGCGAGGCCGGCGACCACCAGCGCATACCAGAATTTTTTCTGGTCCTCCATTTCGTTTTGCAAACCGCTACCGTACTGGCGCAGGGTTTCGCTGGCCTGTTCGAATGAAGAAGCGCTGAAGTCCACACTGGCGTCGATACCATTGACGGTGAACCGCTCGAGCTCGAGCACACCACCCGCCCTATCGACGATTCTGTAGTCGATTTCTACGGCGATTGGCGACGCGACCTCATTGACATTCCAGTCTTTGAAATCGGATTTGCTGAACAAACCCTTATCGTCCCAGTAGTCGATCATCTCGACCAATTGGGTGACCATGAAGGCCAGGCGAATTTCCACAGTCTTCCGGTTGCGGATATTGATGCCGAACCCTGAGGCGATTGGCACCATGCCGTTGCCCTCGGTCTCCGCCAACAGGTCGACATAGTAGGTAAAGAAAGGCTCGACTTCTGGATTCGGGTGAGGCTCCTCCCACGTCACCCACCACAGGGGCTTTTCGAGGCTGAATTGTTGGGGTGGCGAATAGTAATGGCCGTGCTGGGCGGTCGCGCTGATGTAGTTACCGTTGCTGTTGGCGTTCAAACGGAAACCCAGGTCGATGAAAACCTTCGACAACCTGCCGATCAGTTGCACCATCAGCAGGCGACCGCTGTCGTACAAGGCAGTCGCAGAAGATCCCTCGCTGCGGTCATCCACGATCAGGTAGCGAAAATCCGAGTTGGCGTCCGGCAAACTGCCGTCACGCCCACCGTGCATACGGATGAACACCAGCAGCGCCCCATCGCCCTCGACGTCGCTACCGATCAGGGGTGTCGGCACATTCTTGGGCCAAGGCTTGGCTTGGGTTCTCAGCCTGAAGGCTTCAGCCTGGATGTGATCGTTGCTGCTCGCCTCGACTTGCCCCAGCGACCATACTCGCTGCTCTGGCGGTAATCGATTGAACAGTTCCTTGAAAAAATTACCGCCCAGTTCACGTTCGTCCTGCTGGTCGGAGAAGGTCAGGCTGAAGTCATCACTCCTGCTCAAGTCAAGCAGGATCGCCCCACTGCCTGAAACGCTACCGGGCACATCCGGCAAGCGCAGGTTCAGCAATAATTGCGGGCCGGTCAGCGGGCCGATTCGGTCTAGCCGTTGCGGATACCAGTGGTCGACATCCTTGCGCAAGTTCACTTGATTGCCGCCGATCACCGCCATGCGCAAGCGCGCCTTGGAGTCGTTCAAATCGGCATTTTCGAACGAGAGCCTCGGCCGATCGAGCGTGAAGTCATGAATGAAAACCTTGGCCGAGGGACCGAGGTTAATATCACCACTCACCGGCTCCAGGTACGCCTGGGTATTGAATCGTTCGATATATTCCTGTGACAGGACGCCGTTGATTTTACTACGGTCCATCGCCACAATACCGTCCCATCCCAATAGACGGCTTCGACTACGCAACCAGTTCAGTAAATTTTCCTGAGTGAGTTCAGACATGACCAACCTCGCCGAGAGCGCAGGGCTCAATTAACTAAGGTAATTTCCACAGGGTTGTAGACTTTAAACGAAACGCCTTGATCGAAGCTGATGCGCACTTGCACACTAAAAGGTTGATAAAGCGGTAATTGCGAAACGAACGGATAGCTTAGATAGGCGTCCACTTTGCCATTGCGAAACTCTTGCTCGGTGATTGCACTGCCTGCCTTGGCCTCGCGCATAAACTCAACTTTATTGCCCAAACCGACGACTTTTATCTCCAGCCAATCCCCCTGCGCCATGAACGGCCATTGCGACAGGGTGAAGTGCGCATTGTTATAATTCAATAATCTGAGCGACAACTTATTGTCGCTGACCTGCGTGCCCTGGATGGGGCTGAAGCGATTCGCGTTGTAATCAGCGATCTTCAGGTCGAAGGCTTCTGAAAACTCGGGCTGCTCACCTGCCAGGGTGACGCTATAGCGCACATCGAGCCGTTTACCTATGTTCGCCGGCACAGCCTCGCGGGGTACCAGGAACACCCGTTCCTGGCCTGCCATCGGTTCGTCCACGACCACGTTTCCAGAACCGGGATGGCCTTCCCAGTGCACCTTGACCTTGCCGCCGCCAAGCTCTGCGGTATCGGGTATACGAACCTGAGCGCCACCTGTGAGCTGAGACGGCTGGACAGTCGCCTGATTGTCCTCGTCTCCGCCTTCTGGCACGGCGTCCTGGATGGTCGGCCATGGCAGGCTGAGCGGGCTGCGCAGCGTCACCGACAGCGGCATCGAGTGCATGGCGGCGCCGGCGTGGCTGAACTGGTAACTCAGGTCGAAGCGTTTGCCAACGTTGGCCTGGTTGGTGATCCACTGAGTATCCAACAGCGCCATGTAGCCGCTGTCTACCGTGCTCAAGTCTGTGCGCAGGGCATGCACCACCGGTAATGAACCGGTGATGTACAGCACAACCTGATCCCCGGTACGCAGGCTTGGGTAGGCGGGGATCTCGATTTTGATACCGTTCGGGTAGGCAACAGGGTTTACCGCATCGCTGGTTTCCCCAGGAATGAGTGGCGGGGCCAGGCGAGGAAGCCCGGACGGTTCGCCTTGCTTGATATGAAAACGCTGGCGGGGAGACGCGGTGGTCTCGCCGTTGGCATAGGTAATGCTGTACTCGAGATCTGCATAGCCATCTACATAAAGGGCGATATCCGAGTAGTCCAACGTCCACTGTAGCGGCCTGCCAAGCTGGGCCTCGTCCATGAGGGTGATTTCCTGGGTGACCGGGCCAAGACTGAAGTCATCGTCAAAATAGCCGGTCCAACTCAACTCCAGCACATCCCCCAAGGCCATGGACTGGTAAGGGGGCGTCACTACCAATGCGCCGGCGCCTTCGACTTCTTCTATATCGATGATCCGATCATGGCACTCCATGACTTGTGCGACGCCCAGTGGCAGCGCACCGCCCATCGGCCGGCTGACATGAAAATGCAGGCGCAGCGACTCTTCACCCGCTGACCCGTCGGCCGTGTCGACATGGTAGGAGAAGAACACATCGCCACCGTCGAGTGCCTGCATATCGGCCTGAGAGATAATGTAAAGGGCGCGCCCTTCATCGTCCGTCTCAAAAATCCTTACGCGGTCAACGATATCCAGCGGCTCTCCACTGGCCATGCGGCTGCGCCAATTAATGTGAGCGAAGTCACCTGGGCTGAAGCCTGGGATGGGCAGATAAGTCTCCAGCCCTTGAGGCCCCACGCTATCGACTTCGACAGACTCCGTGGCCAAGTCCAGGAGCGGTATGAAAGGTACTTCCATCGCCATTTTGCTGATCCTCCAAACCTACAGCGAGGGACGGGATGGAGAAGTTATAGCGAGTACTGCGCATTGGTGTAACTGACAGAAATGCTAGGTGACTGCAGCAATCCACCTCGATAACCTGCGCTTGATCGTTACGCGAATTACAGTACTGAAACAGCATCCACGCGGGGTGACGGTACTGCTTTGAAGCCTTTGAAAGGGGTGAACTTCGTGTCTATCCAACATTCCCTGCATTCCAACGCCACCAGCTTTCTAAGTTTTCTTGAACATGGCGTTGACCCGCGAACCGGGCAATATACGTTGCACATCGCTTTGCCAGATTTACTGGGTAACGACCTGCAAAGTCCAGACTTCAAGCTGCAGCTGAACTTCAACCCTTTGAACGTGGGGGATTCGGGTTACGGCAGCGGCTGGAATCTCAACCTTTCCCAATATACCGGCGATAACCAGGTGTTAAGCCTGCACTCCGGCGAATCTTTCAAACTTGAGGATTCCAACCACCCCAGCGGCCGCCTGGCGGTGCCCGAACAAAAATTGGCCAGTTTCAATGTTTACCCCATGGGCGGGAAAAACCTGCATACCCTGACGGGCCTTCGCGTCATGCACCGCTCAGGCCTGGTAGAAATTCTCAAGCTCAAGGGCAATGTAGCGCTGCCGACAGAGATCTACTCCCCACAGGGCCAAAAGCTGCTGCTCGACTACACAGCATTCGGTACTGACCAATGGCTGCTGGACACAGTGACCGATGGGCTGGGCACGCTGTTGCTGCAAGTGCAGCGGATAGGCGACAGCACCATCGACTTGTTGGTACGCCCTTTCACCGGCGAGGACGGTGAACCCCTGGCACGCTATCAATTGGGTTTGGAAAACCGCCTGGTAACTCGAATTACCCTCCCGGGTGAACATCCTGGGCAATGGCAGATGCGCTATCAGTCGGTGCTGGGGCTGCAGTGCATCAGCGGCGTGCGTTCGCCTGCCGGCGCATGGGAAACGCTCTATTACCTTGACAGCGGTCATCAGTTTCCCGCTGGCAGCGGTCGCCGGCCGCTACCGCGAGTCACCCGCCATACCCTCGAACCCGGCGAAGGGCAGCCGATGCTCGACACCCGCTACGGCTACGAACTCGCCGGCCAGGCTAACAACTTCCTGGGCGCAGGAAGTGGGATCAGCTGGGATGAATCGGGCCTGGACAACCTCTACAAAATTGAAGGCGACTACAAGTACGGCAGCGAAGAAACCCAGTACGTCGACAACCAGCCCGTGCGCTCGGTCGCTCGCACCTTCAACCGCTTCCACTTGCTGACGGAGCAGGTCACCAGCCAAGGTAATGCCGTACTTGAGGAGATCACCACCTACCCGATCACCGACGGGCCGTTCGCCAAGCAGGTCAATGCCTGCCAGCAACCCATTCGCGTGCTTCGCCGCTGGAGACAGCGTGACGGCCTGCGCCCGCCGCGCAGCGAAGAAAGCGTCAACAGCTACTATGGCGACGGCAATGTACGCACGCGACAAGCGCCCAACCAGGTTGTGGAAACCAGCGAGTGGTATGACCCTGCGGGTGAAGACGGCTGCCCTGCCGATCCAGAAGGCTTCAGCCGTCACCTGAAACAGAAAACCACCACGCCGGCGCCGGCCAACGGTGTGATTCTGGCTGCAGCACCTACGCTCATCGAGCGTTATCGCTACACCACCCTGCCGCGCCTGGACGACTCCAGCCATGATCAGAACGACCCGGACCAGGACTGGAAGCACCAGCCCTGGCACGTACTACGCAGCGAGGCCTTGATCGAAAAGGGCAATGAAGAGAAGACCGTACGTTACACCCGTATCAATCACATCAACTCGAAAACCGACGCCTTCCTGCATGGCCGCCGCTACTTGCAGGTGCAGACCCTCAACGGGCTGGAAACCGCCACGGAGTATTACCACGCGAAAGTTCCGGGCAGCGGCATCGACCGGGAAGTGCTGCAGACCCGGCAGGTAGTGATTGGCTACGATGGCAGCGAGCGCAGCACCGTGGCTGAACAATCGATGCTCAATGGCCAGCTCGTCAGCCAGACCGATGAGCATGGGGTGTACACCCGCACTGAGTACGACGCGTTGGCGCGGGTCATCCGCTCCACCGTTGCTCCCGGCACGGAATTCGAAGCGTCCAGGGCTTACCAGTATGCCTTCTACACGCCCAAGAACGACGACGAGCAAGCCAAGCCCGCCAGCCAGACCGTCATCAGCGCGCGCGGCGTGAAGACGCTGACGGTACTCGACGGCCTGGCCAGGGTGGTCGAAGAACGGCGCGACCACATTCACACGCAAGACCCGCAGCGCATGGAGCGGATCAGTGCCGTGCAATTCAATGCGCTCGGCCAGCAACAGCAACAGACCGACGTGGACTGGATGGGCCAGCGCGGCACGCTGGCGGTGACCCAGACCCTGGAGTACGACGAATGGGGCCAACAGCAATGCCTCATTGGCCCGGACGGTGTACGGCACTACAGCCAGACCGACCCGCTGGGCAACAGCGAGCACCGCACAGGCCCGGTGCTCAATGAGTGGAGTGAAGTTGGCAACGGCAGCGCCAAGCTCATCAGCGGGGCCACGCAAACCTGGCTCAACCCGTTCGAAAAACCAGATCAGGTGCACCGTCTGGATGCCAATGGCGTGCGCCTGGCCAGCCGCGCCTATGCCTACGATGGGCTCGGCAGAGCGTTGCGCGAAACGGACGAACGCAACCTGCGAACCGAGTTCACGTACGACTGTTTCGGCAGAATGCTGAGCACTACGCTGCCAGACAAGACGCGCGTGCAACGCGACTATGCAACGCACACCGATGCCGAATTGCCTACCCTGGTTTTCGTTACGCCCGGCAACACCTCGCTGGCCAGCCATCAGTTGGGCAGCCGTTACTACGACGGCCTCGATCGCCTGATCATTGCCAGTAGCGGGCCGCGGGTCGAGCACTTCGAATACCAGGACGGCGAATCGCAACCGCGGCGGCGCATCACCGCTGCTGGCAAGACCATTGCCTATGACTATGACTTTGCGCTGACCACCGAACCCAAGCACAGTCTGGCCGAGGACAGCGAAGCCAACTTCGCCTTCAACAAAGTCAGTGCCCGAATCACCGGTGCCAATACCAGCGGGAGCGGTCGAGGCTACGATTACAACCCGGCCAACCAATTGGTCGCCCAACACTGGGACGACGCTACCGGACGCAACAGCCACAGCCGCACCTACCAGAGTTCGGTGCACGATCGCCTGCTTGGCACGCTCGACGACAAAGGCGGGTCCACGGTCGTGGAATACGACGGCTTTGGCCGCCAGGCCTCCACGACTCAAGGCCAACTGTCGGCCGGGTTCGTGTATGACCGGCTTGGCCGGCATTATCTGACCGCCACACGCGACGGCCAGGGAAACAGCCTTGAAACGGAGATCGGTTACGACGATCAAGACCGCGAGATCACACGCACTTGGCGCCAGGCTGGCCAGGCCGAGCGAACGCTGACACTGCAATGGCTCACCGAAGACTTGTTGGAGTGGCGTGAACTGCGCCAAGGCAGCACCACCTTGCTCAAGGAAACCTTCAAGTACGACACCAACAACCGCCTCACCGAATACAAGTGCACGGGCAGCCAACTGCCCCGCGATGAGCTGGGGCGCACGCTCAAGCAGCAGACTTTTTCGTTCGATGCCTACGACAACATCAGCATCACGGTCACCCAGTTCGCCGATGGATCCAGAACAGAGCGTGCCCAATACCAGTATGCCTATGATGATCCCTGCCAATTGCGCAGCATCAAATACACCCCTGCGCGATCGACCGGCAACCCACAATTCACGTATGACGCCAACGGTAACTTAACCCGCGACGCACAGGGCCGCACGCTGCGCTACGACAGCCACAACCGCCTGCTGGGCGTGGCGCAGCATCAGTATCGCTACGATGGCCATGGCCACCTGCAAGCCCGCGAAGACGCCGCCGGTGAACGCGCCAACCTGTACTTCGAAGGCGACCGCCTGAGCCTGGCGGTGCACGGTGGCGTGTACCAGCATTACTGCTACAAGGATGAGCAGCCGCTCAGCCAGCAGCGCGACGACGGCAGTGTGCCGGTGCTGCTGCAGACCACCGCCAGCCACAGCATCGTCGCCGAAAGCCTGGGCAGCACCCGCCGCGACGTGGTGTACACCGCCTACGGCGCCCACGCGAGCGACAACCCTCCAGGCAGTGGTCTAGGTTACAACGGCGAAGCCCTTGACCCGGCCACGGGCTGGTATCTGCTGGGCAACGGATACCGCGCCTATGACCCCACGCTGATGCGTTTCCTTAGCCCCGATACTCAGCACCAGAGCCCATTTGGTGAAGCCGGGCTGAACTACTACAGCTACGTCCGCGGTAACCCCATCAGTTTCCGCGACCCGACGGGTGAAGCCGCCATTGGCTGGAGCGGACGCCAGAGCAGTCGCTACGACAACGAGATTTCCCCCGGCGGAGGAGGCGGATCCGGCAGCAAGGTCATGGGTTGGGTGTTCGTGGGCCTGGCGGTGCTGGGCGTGATCGTTGCCGGGGTGTTCGCTGGCTCAGCCCTCGCCGGGGTCAAGGGTGCAGTGGCTGGCGCTGCGGCAGGCACCGTGACTGCCACCGCTGCCGCTGCGGTGGTTGGCGAGGCAGTGGCGGCGACCATTGCACTGTCACTCACCGTGGCGTCGACAGTATCCCAGATCGTCAATACGGTGAATCCGCAAAATGAGACGGCGGGTCAACTTGCCATGTACCTCGGGATTGCTGCCACGGCTGTCGGGCTTTTCAGTGGGGGGTTGAAGTTCCGAGGCAAGATTGCCAAGCGGTTTAACCGAAGCTCGGTTGGCAAGGCAGTTAAAGGATTAGCTGGCCCATCCTCCCGCAAGCCCTCAACCACAAGTCTCACGTCAACGATATCGGGTGGAATTGAACCGCCTCAAGGAACAATAACAAGGGATCTTTCGCCAACGGTATTCAGAAAGAACCCTCCCCCGCCTAATCCCTGGCCGGTCATGAGACGTGTCACGGCTTACCTTGATAAAAACGCTCCAGGATGGGAAGCAAAGTCAAACACTCACATTCGCTGGTAAGCTACGGAGATCGGTAGTCATGAAACAACTGTCGTCTACTCAAAACGAAGCCCAAGCCGCTAACCTGGCCCAACGCCGGGCTCGCAAACCGCATATGCAGGTATTGCCAGATGCCGCGGAAAACCTGTTGGACAAACCCGAAGTGCTCGGTATTGCCGACCCGGTAGATGGCACATTGCTGCGCGATACGCTGCATGAACCGCTACAGGTCGATATTCCAGTATTTCGCCACCTCCCAGAAGAGGGAGATTACGTGGACATATGGGTGCAACTTTCCAGCGAGGGTGACATTGAAGAAAACTATCATGACATCAGTGCCGGCATGACATTCGCGGGCCCGATGGAAAGCGGCGACTTTCCCTTACAAATTACGGCTGATAATAAGAAGCTCCCTGCTAATGGCAACGTTTGGCTGCGTTATCGCATGCGCAATGCCGTTGGCCAGCCCGAAGAGTCTGTATCTGTTCCCTTGATATGTGACAGCACACCACCGTGGGGACTTGACATCCAACCCGCTGCTCCGCTGTTGCCCGCGACTCCGATAGATGATGCCTACCTCGCCACGCATGGCGACCTGCTCGGCACATTGCCAGCTTTTAACGATCAGGAACCCGGTAAAGACCTTTACAAGATTTATTACTTCAACCATTGGCCAGATGAACACGACGACTACACCACCCCCGCCCATGAAGGCCCACTCAATGCGAACCGCGATATCTTACTGCCAAAAGACCTGATCGAAACGCATTCGGATGGGCAGTACTACGTGGTTTATTACCTGTTCGACAAGGCTGGGAATAAAAGCCGACTGTCATTGGCCTCTACCATCCATGTGACCCTCGGCGCGCTGCCAGAGAACTTGCAAGACCCCGAGGTACCGCTGGCACGCGGGGACAATCTGCTCGACCTGGAAGATGCAATCCAGGGGATTACCGTTGAAATCCCTTATTACGACAACGCTCGCGCTACCGACCACCTACAGGTGACATGGGGTGGAACGACACTGATTAGCGAACCTGTTGGCGGTAAGCAATTTCCCATTTCCATCATCGTGCCCAAACACGTATTGCGGTTGGAATACGGCAACTTCACCGGGCTCAAGGACACCCTTGTCAGCTATCAGGTGTTGCGTGGCGATGTCCCCTTTGGCCCCAAGTCGATCAACGTGGGTGTAGACTTCAGTGTCATCGGCCCAGTCCGCCCGGACCCGGACCCGGATTGGCCTGACCCTATCAATGCCGAGTTGCTGGCCCCAGATGTCACGGGCGGGAGTGGCAATAACCCAATCAACATATTGAGACGCGATGATGGAAATCTTGACGCAACTTTCACCTTCCCACGCTATGCAAACGCCGCAGACGGCCAGGTCGTGGATTTTTACTGGAATGGTGAATTGGCCGAGGACGTCCGCTATACAGTGAATCTTTCGGACCTAGACCCCATTACTGTTACGCTCCCATGGAAGTATATCGAAGCCGCGGGTAACCACCCTCAGCTGCCGTTTTATTACACCATCCGTGCTTCAGTAGATGCCACTAACGTTCAACAATCAGTGGTGCAGTTTGTCGATGCAGATGCCGTTACCAAAATACTGCCACTCCCTGCCTATGAGGGTATCAACAGCAGTAACTGGTTAGTGTGCGCTTCGCTGCGAGAGGCCGGTAAAGCGCTTGCGTTGCGTGTGACTATTCCCGATCTTACCGACGAAACCCATCCGGGCAGCCAAGTGAGAGTGTATTGGGACCCCTATATTGGTAGCTCAGACTCCAATGGTTCAGACCCTGTGCCGGGCGCCAGGGCCGAGTGGACTATTGATATCGACGCCAACAATATCAAAGGCTTTACTCACAGGATCGAGCCCTACGATGAGCGCCTGCTGCCTATCTATGATTGGCCCAACAGTACCCGTGCACGTGCACGGGTGCGTTATGAAATAGTCGGCGGGCCCAGCTCAGAATGGGCGGTACAAAGAATCAGTCTTGGTGAGGGCAACGACAGCTGCGTCGTGAGCTGAGCGCAACCAGGGAGGAGATCAGTGACATCGATTGGGCCTCGATGTCACTGATCAGATGTTGAATTTTTACCATTATTTGTAGGGCGTTTCCTACATAAGTAGAGAATTTTCCAGACTACCGTGTGCGAAGGATCGCCATTGAATGGAGATCGATTCGAGGTATTACTTCACCGAGGAGACGGTCGTGACTATTTTCTACCCAGCAGAATTGAAAGCTGCGTTATCCCTGTGCGCCCTGGTTCCAGCCAGTTTGCTGCTGGCAACATCAGCCCTCGCCCAGACCAATGTGACCAAAGATACCGTTATTGGCGCAGGCAGCCCCGTTGATAATTACCGAGTCTTGAATGGCGCGAACTTGACGGCGAGCAATGTCAAGTTGTTGTATTTGGATGTCGACAGGGGCTCTTCCGCGACGCTCGAGAATGTACAGATACTGCCAGGCATCAGCAGCGCGGTGGGTATCGGTCTGCAACAGGCTGCGATCACTGTGCGCAACACCACTGTAAGCACCAGCGGCCGCGCTTTCATCGCCGCGGGTGGCAGCCAGGCCACGATGAGTGACAGCGTGATCGAGGGCGGAACTATAGGCGCGCAAGTCAACAGCAGTGTGGTGGAACTGCAGCGCACGACGCTGAACGGGACCGACAGTGGCAGCCGCGGCGCAGAGATGTTGAACGGCACCCTGGTCGCGACTGAGAAAAGCGTGATCAGCGGCGGCACCAGCGGCATTCGGGTCTCCGACCTCGCAACGCCTGGTGCGTCCCGCCTGGTGCTGGACGATAGCCTGGTCGAAGGCCGCGATGGCGCAGCGATCGTTGTCGGCCGCGGTAATGGTCGGCTGGCTTCGGCGGACATCCAGGTGCAGAACGGCGCCCTGCTGCGGGGCAGCAACGGAGTATTGCTGGAGGTTGCCGATGGGGCCGATGCTCGGCTGCTGGTCAGCGGCAGCAACACCCGGCTGGACGGCGATGTCGTTGTCAACGGTAATGGCAGTGCTGCAGTTACGCTGGAACAGGCGGCAACCTTTACCGGGGAATTGCGCAACGTCGAGCAGGTTGCGATCAATAGCGATGCTCAGTGGAACCTGATCGGCGATACCCAGGCCAGCAATGTGAGCCTGAACGGCGGCAACATTCGATTAGGCGAAGCGGGCAGCTTCTACACGCTGTCGATGGCCAATCTTTCCGGCAACGGCAACTTCCTCATGCAGGCCAACTTCGACGATGACCAGGCTGACTTCCTGGAAATCACCGGGCAGGCCACCGGCGAGCACACGCTCAGCATCACGGCCACGGGTACCGACCCCAAGGGCGACAGCAGGTTGCACATGGTGCACGCCGCCAGCGGCGATGCCAGCTTCAGCCTGGCGGGCGGCCCGGTTGACCTGGGCGCCTATTCCTACGACCTGGTGCGCGAGGATGCCAATGATTGGTATCTGGACCTGACCAAGCGCGTGGTCAGCCCAGGCGCAGGCACGGTGCTGGCGTTGTTCAACAGCGCGCCGACCGTGTGGTACGGCGAGCTCGGCATCCTGCGTAGCCGCATGGGCGAGGTACGCCGTGAGAGTGCCAGTTCCGGCGCCTGGGTACGCACCTTCGGCAATAAGTACAATGTATCGGCGG
Organism: Pseudomonas sp. SMSB3; assembly: GCF_052041965.1. NCBI lineage: Bacteria > Pseudomonadati > Pseudomonadota > Gammaproteobacteria > Pseudomonadales > Pseudomonadaceae > Pseudomonas > Pseudomonas sp. SMSB3. The sequence continues at coordinate 255,283 of NZ_JBKGGV010000008.1, forward strand.
CGGGCGACGTGACTTACCAGCAAGTCCAGCAAGGAGTATCCGTGGGCATCGACTGGCCTGTCGCTGACAGTGGCTGGCTGGCGGGTGTGATGGCGGGCTACAGCCATTCGGACGTTGATCTCAAACAGGGTGCTTCGGCAGATATCGACAGCTACCACGTCGGCGCCTATACCACCTGGACGGATCCGCGCAGCGGCTACTACTTCGACGCTATCGCCCGTGTCAACCGCTATCAGAACAGCGCTGACGTGCGCTTGAGCGACGGCAGCAAGACCAAAGGCAACTATGAAAACCATGGCGTCGGCGTTGCCGTCGAGGCGGGCCGTCACCTGCGGCTCGAAGACGATTACTTCCTCGAACCCTTCGCCCAACTGTCGGCGCTGGTGATCGAAGGCAAAGACTACCAGCTGGACAACGGCATGCAGGCGCAAGGCGGCACCACCCGCTCACTGCAAGCCAAGCTGGGTTCTACGCTCGGCCGCACCTTCAAAGCGAGCAATGGACGCACGGTGCAACCCTACCTGCGGGCCGCGGTGGTACACGAATTTGCCGACAATAACCTGGTCAAGGTCAATGACAACCGCTTCAACAATGACTTGTCCGGTACCCGCGGCGAAGTTGGGGGTGGGGTTACGCTTGGCTGGGCGGACAAATGGCAGGGCCACGCCGAAGTTGAATACAGCCATGGCCGAAAACTGGAACAGCCTTGGGGCGTGAATCTCGGGGTTCGTTATAACTGGTAATCACTCAGGGGGGCCGGCCACGGCCCCTTCTCATTGGAGGAGCACAATGTCCATTGTGAAGCTGCGAACCGTTCGGAAAGTGGATTTCGCCGCCACTTACCTCCCCCCCAGCATTCCTGCCCTGTTGCCGGACATTGCTGACGGGGAACTCAATCTGCTGCCCTTCAAGGCAACCTTCACCCCTCTGCGTGTCGAGTTCCCGATGTGGCGCCATTCCGACCCTTCGCCTGAAGAGCCGGAGACGCTCGTACTGTTCATCAATGAGAGGCCCGTCGCCAAACGCCAATGGACGGCGCCAGTGAAAGACGTGGAATTGTTCATCGATGTCGAGGCGCGCTTTCTGATCGAAGGCCATCACGACATCCATTACCAGGTAACGGTGCACTACGGCGAGACGGTGCCTTCAGAAAAACTGCGGATCATCATCGATAAAACCCCACCCTATCTGGGTGAAAACGATGATCTTGTCTACCCTCCGGAAGTGATACGCAACGGGGTGACCGAGCGCTATCTGGAAGCCAACGGCGACCAGTTACTCGGCCAAGTACCCAAATACACCGGCGCGGCGGTGGGCGACAAGGTGCGCTGGTACTGGAGCGCCAGCCCAGTGGGCAAAGAACTGGTAGGCATTCGCGAGCTGACCAAGGCAGACCTCGATACGCCGCTGACGCTGGCGATCCCTGGCGATTTCATCCGCCAATCCAAGGACGGACCGCGCTTCGCCCGCTACGAAGTGCAGGACCGTGCCGGTACCGCGATTCAGCGTTCATTGGCCGTTGGCATCGGTGCGGCGGTGCTACCCGCTCCCCGCAACCTGCCTCCGATCAAAGTCGTGCAAGCTATCGGTACGGCGTTTTTCAGCACGCTCAAGCCGCGCGACGCGCTAAACGGCGCCACGCTGGAGATACCCAGTGATGCCGTGCTGGAAGACGACGACCTGATCACGGTGTTCTGGGGCGAGCCGGGCACGGTCGGCGCCTACAGCAGCGACGTTCCCATCACACCCGGTGGGCGCCGCTTCCAGGTGCCGAAGGCCAACATCGCCCCGCACATGGGCAAGGCGATAGAGGTTAGATATCAGGTCAAGACCCGCGCCGATGAGCTGTTCGACTCGCAAATCCATCGCCTGCAGGTGGAATGGCTGACCGGCTTGCCCGTGGTGCAATGCGACAAGATCACCGATCACCTCCTGGTGCTGAGTACCATGGGTGACCGAGCAAACTTTTCCCTGCCAACCTGGCAACACATGGCCACATCACAGTTCGTCACGGTTTGGCTCGAGGGGGTCAAGCGTGGTGCACCCAGGGAGAAGGTGACGCTGCCGCTGATTAGCGAAGCGCCGGTGCCAGGCGAAAATAGCGCCATGCCGGTGGGTTCATTGACCAAAGCGCAATTGCAGCAGCTTGAGTCTGGGTATCAATTCCAGGTGAAGGTCAGAGTGAGTTTTGACGATAAACAGAGCTGGCTGACATTCCCACACACCTCCGCAACGCTGGTAGACATTCCTGGATAGACCGCGACGGACGAAATGCAGAAACGAAAAAAGACGCCTAAGCGTCTTTTTTCGTGTGCCTGCCCCTCAGGTTGAAGGGGCAGTCTACTGTTTGGAGCGGGAAACGAGACTCGAACTCGCGACCCCGACCTTGGCAAGGTCGTGCTCTACCAACTGAGCTATTCCCGCAATGTGAAGCTTTACCGCTAATCGGCGTGAAGCGCCTTTACGACCCTCACCACCACTGCACCGTGCGAACGCCACAGTATTTAAACTGGAGCGGGAAACGAGACTCGAACTCGCGACCCCGACCTTGGCAAGGTCGTGCTCTACCAACTGAGCTATTCCCGCATTTGGCGTCCCCTAGGGGACTCGAACCCCTGTTACCGCCGTGAAAGGGCGGTGTCCTAGGCCACTAGACGAAGGGGACACACTACACTTTTCAGTGCACCAGGACCTGAACCTCACGATTCAGACTGGATTTCTATTTCCTGCCCCGCCGTCAAGCGTTGCCGGAGAATTTGGAGCGGGAAACGAGACTCGAACTCGCGACCCCGACCTTGGCAAGGTCGTGCTCTACCAACTGAGCTATTCCCGCATAATGGCGTCCCCTAGGGGACTCGAACCCCTGTTACCGCCGTGAAAGGGCGGTGTCCTAGGCCACTAGACGAAGGGGACACACTGCTGGCATCGCTGCCTGCTTTCACTGCCTGCCGCGTTTCGCTGTGTGCTTTACGCTGCAAGTGGCGCGCATTCTATGTATGCCAGGAAGGGCCGTCAACCCTTTTGTAGAAATTTATTTAAATCAATGACTTCGCGCCTTATTGGGCCCACAGATGAAACGCGCCGAGTGAATGGCGTTGATTTTCTGGCGCCACCTCGGGCAAGCTCACTATCAATATGCCAGCATCATGTCTCGATGCGGATTGCCGATAGCAAAACAGATGCACCCAACCGGGCCTCATGTTGGCAAGCTGGCTCCTACACTCAATAAGTACACCCTTTCATGAGGCGTTAACGGTGACCCCACTTCTGATCACATTGCTCATCGTGGCCGGGATCGCATTGCTGATCGTGATCGGCTACCTCAATAACGTGGTCGAGAACGGCAAGCTCGAACGCGCGCGCTTGAAAATCGAGCTGGCCGAACGGGTGCGGCGGTGTGGGGAGATCAGCGAATCCTTCCCCGGCCAGTTCATGACCCCGGCCTTGAAACTGCTGCTGGCACGACTGGAACTCAACCTCGAGCAGCGGCGCCTGGCACTGGATAAGCACAATGCCGAGCTCAAGGGCCGTATCGCCGAACTGGTGGAACTGGTCGCCCAGGGCTCTGGTATCGCGCTGAACAATCCGCCCTGCCCGATCCAGACCGAAGCCAAGGCCAAGGATGTGCGTTTTCTGCTCGAGGCGCTGCATACCCTGGTGGTCAAGGCGACTCAGGAAAACGTCATACCGACTGCCGAGGGCAAGCAATGGGTCAAGGAGATCCGCCACATCCTGGTGCTCTTGCACATCGAGTTCTTCAACAATCTGGGCCAGCAGGCCCTGCAGCAAGAGCAGCCGGGGCAGGCGCGTCTGGCCTTCGAGCGCGGCGTGCAATACCTGCGCAAGCAGCCGGAGCCGAAGCTTTATGAAGAGCAGCTGACCTACCTGGAAAAACTGCTGAACCGGGCCAATGCCCAGGTGATGGATCGAATGGAGCCGGCGCAGGACGAACAGAACGAATTGACCGAGGGGCTCAAGACCGACGAAGACGAAACCTGGAAAAAGCGCGTTATCTACGATTGATACCAGGCCGGTTCTGGCCCTGTGCAAAGCGGTCTTGCCGAGTGCTTGCACAGGCGCCAATGAAGACGACAGTGATCAGCAGTCGCTCAGCTCAAGGAAAATCGCCGCCAGACGCTCCAGCCCGGCTTGATCGGCCTCGCTGAAGCGCGCAAGCTTCGGGCTGTCGAGGTCCAGCACGCCAATCAGGCGCCCCTCCTTCACCAACGGGATCACCAGCTCGCTGTTCGACGCACTGTCGCAGGCAATATGCCCGGGAAACGCATGTACATCCTCGACCCGCTGGGTTTGCCGGGTCGCTGCAGCTGCCCCGCACACGCCTTTGCTGAAGGCGATCCGTACACAGGCAACCTGGCCTTGAAACGGGCCGAGCACCAGCTGTTCATCGCGATTGAGGTAGAACCCCGCCCAGTTGAGGTCTTCGACCTGGTGGTAGAGAAACGCCGAAAACTGCGCGGCATTGGCGATGAAATCGCGCTCGTCGCTGAACAGCGCCTGCACTTGCGCCGCCAGCAGGTCGTAGCCGTCGAGGCCAGTGCCACTGGCATTGAGGTCGATCATTTACTTTTGCTCCAGCAATTGCAGCCCGACCCAATAGCGGGCGAACTGATAGGCACAACGGCCATTACGGTTGCCGCGCCCAGTTGCCCAGCGCACGGCGAGAATGTCCAACGCTTCGTCACGCTGCCAGCACAGACCGGCGGCGCTCGCCAGTTGACCGATCCAGTGTTCGACCACGTCGAGGAAGTGTTCCTGGCTAAACGGATAGAACGACAGCCACAAGCCAAATCGGTCAGATAACGCGATCTTGTCCTCCACCGCCTCATTCGGGTGCAGTTCGCCGTCGACCATCTTCCAGTTTTCGTTGTCGCTCTGCTTTTCCGGCACCAGGTGACGACGGTTGGACGTGGCGTACAGCAGCACGTTGTCCGGGGCCTGCTCCAGCGAGCCATCGAGCACGCTCTTGAGCACCCGGTAGTCGCCCTCCCCGGCTTCGAATGAAAGGTCATCGCAGAACAAGATGAAGCGTTGCGGCAATTTTTGCAGCTGCTCGACCACGCGCGGTAGATCGGCCAGGTGGTCGCGCTCGATTTCGATCAGGCGCAACCCGGTGCTGGCGTGCTCGGCCAGCAGGGCACGCACCAGCGAAGACTTGCCGGTGCCACGCGAGCCCCAGAGCAACGCATGGTTGGCCGGCATGCCGTTGATGAACTGGTGTGTATTGCGGCCCAGTTGCTCGCGCTGCTGATCGACGCCGATCAGGTCGCTCAAACGGATATCCAGGCTCACCTGCAGCGGCATCAGGTAGCCACTGCGGCCATCACGCTGCCAGCGGGCAGCCAGGCTGGTATCCCAGTCGATTGCCGGGCGTGCGGCAGGCAGCAGAGGCTCCAAGCGCGCCAAAACCGATTCGGCGCGGTCGAGGAAAGTGTTCAAACGGGCGTCCATGACGACTCCTACGGATTCAGGTATAGGCTGAATGTGTGACAAGGCCACCAGTAGCCGGGGTGGATCGGCTATGCTTGCGCAGCGCAAGGAATGTGAAACCGGCTCGGGACTCATGGATATCAAGTTCACCAATCGCCTGTCCTACAAGCAAGCCCGGTTGACAGTCCTGGTAGGCTTCATCCTGGGAACATTGCTCAGTCTCATCCAGATCGGCATCGATTATGCCAGTGAAGACGCATCCATCAACCGCGAAGTGCAGGCACTGCTGCAAATCAGCCACAACCCGGCATCGCGGATCGCCTACAACATCGACTCGGAACTGGCGCTGGAGCTGACCCGAGGCTTGCTCGAATCGCCGGCGATCATCCACGCGCGCCTGATCGACAACAACGACACGGTGCTCGCCGATGTCGAGCGTCCGCGCCTGCAGGACCGCCTGCGTCCCTTGAGCGACTTTCTGTTCGGCCAGGAGCGCCAGTTCAAGGAACGCCTGTACCTGACCCACATGCCCGAGGAATACCTCGGCACCTTGTACCTGGATGTCGACACCTACGCATTTGGCGGGCGTTTTCTCAACCGTGCCGGCGTCACCCTGCTCAATGGTTTCGCCCGCAGCCTGGTGCTGACCGGCATACTGCTCGCGCTGTTCTACATGATGCTGACCAAGCCGCTGGTGACGGTGATCGGCGCCCTGACCGGACGCGACCCGCGCCAGCCCGGGCAAACCCGTGTCGACTGCCCCCCAGGCCACGAACTGGACGAGATCGGCGTACTGGTCAAGGTGGCCAACCAGCAATTCGTCAGCATGGCGACCGAAATCCAGCAGCGGCGTAATGCCGAGAACCGTCTGACGCAATACCTCAACGAACTCGAAGACATCGTCTCGGCGCGCACCGAGCAGCTCAAGGCCAGCAACAGCCGCCTGAGCCAGTCCAACCAGGAACTGGAAGAGGCGCGCCAACGCGCGCTCGACATGGCCCAGGCGCGCGCTGCGTTCCTGGCCAACATGAGCCACGAAATCCGCACCCCGCTCAACGGCATGCTGGGCATGATCGCCCTGGCGCTGGACAGCCCCATGGCCGGCGAACAGCGCCAGCAGCTGGCGATTGCCCATGACTCGGGCAAAGTGCTGGTGGAATTGCTCAACGATATCCTCGACCTGTCCAAGTTCGATGCCGGGCAGCTGGAGCTCGAGCGCATCCCCTTCGACCTGGGCGCGATGGTCGAAGACACCGCCAATCTGCTTTCGCAAAACGCCGCGCAAAGTGTCGAGCTCACCTGCCTGATCGCAGATGGCTTCCCAAGCTCGGTGCTAGGTGACCCCATGCGGGTGCGCCAGGTGATCAGTAACCTGCTGTCCAACGCACTGAAATTCACCCGCTTCGGCCGCGTTGACGTGCGCCTGACCCAGATCGTTGGCGGGGTTCGCCTGGAGGTGCGCGACACCGGCATCGGTATCCCGGTGGACGCCCAGACGCGCATCTTTCAACCCTTCACCCAGGCCGGTGCCGGCATCTCCCGGCAATACGGCGGTACGGGCCTGGGCCTGGCGCTCACCCGCAACCTGTGCCAGGCCATGCAGGGACGCCTGCACATCGAGTCCGAGACGGGCTTTGGCAGTCGCTTCAGCGCCGAGCTGCCGCTGACTGCCCATACCGAGGCCTTGGCAGCGCCAGCCCTCAAAGGCAAGGTCGTGGCCATCAGCGACGCTGGCAGCGGCCTGAGCGAGCTGCTGCAGGCCCTGCTGCCGACCTGGGGGCTGGACTATCAGCGGCATGACAGCAGCGCCGCGCTGCCTGCCGCCATCGACTTGTTGATCACCGACGATCTCGAGCATCTGTTCCAACTGCGCCCGGCCCTCGAGGCGCCGATCCTGCTTGTGACGGCCTACGGCAACTTCCTGACCAGCGAGCAATCGGCGCAATTGGCCCCGCTGCACCAACTGGCCCGCCCGCTGGCACGCAATGCGCTCTATCAAACCCTGCGCCGCACCCTTCAGGGCCATGCGCCGGAACATCCACTGGCGACCCCTCCGCCAGGCTCCGCCGCAGGGCGCGCGCGCATCCTTCTGGTCGAAGACAACCCGGTCAACCAATTGGTCGCCAAGGGCATGCTGGCCAAGCTCGGCTGCCAGGTGCAGGTGGCCACCCAGGGTCTGGAGGCGCTGGACTGGCTGGAGCGCGAGGACTTCGACCTGGTGCTGATGGACTGCAACATGCCGGTCATGGACGGCTACGAGGCCAGCCGACGCATTCGCCAGAGCGGGCGCTGGTCGGACCTGCCCATCGTCGCCCTGACTGCCAACGCCATGCCCGAGGAGCGCGAGCGCTGCCGCGCCGCGGGTATGAGCGACTACCTGGCCAAGCCTTTTCGCCGCGAAGAGCTGCTGGCGCTGATCGATCACTGGGTGCCGCTCAGCGGCTGAGCAGACGCTCGATGTCGGCCTCCAAGGCCTGCGGTTTGGTCGTTGGCGCATAACGCGTGACCTGGCCGCTGGCAGGGTCGATCAGGAACTTGGTGAAATTCCACTTGATTCGCTGGGTACCCAACAGGCCAGGAGCGCGCTGCTTGAGCGCGGCGAACAAGGGATGCGCGCCGGGTCCGTTGACCTCGACCTTGCGAAACAGCGGAAAGCTCACGCCGAAATTACGCTCGCAGAATTGCGCGATCTCGCGCGTATCGCCCGGCTCCTGCTTGCCAAACTGGTTGCACGGAAAGCCGAGCACTACCAAGCCTCGTTCGCGGTAGTGCTGCCATAGCTGCTCCAGACCCTTGTACTGCGGTGTGAAACCGCATTGGCTGGCGGTGTTGACCACCAGCAGTGCCTTGGCGGGGAAGTCACCGAGTTTCTTCGGCTCGCCGCCGAGGGTCATGCAGGTGATGTCCAGCATCGTTTCAGCCATCATTGCGCTCCGTCGCGGGGCTTGAAGTCCAGGCACACCGAATTGATGCAGTAGCGCAGGCCGGTCGGCGGCGGGCCATCGGGAAAGACATGGCCCAGGTGCGCATCGCACTGGGCGCAGGTGACCTCGGTACGGATCATGCCGTGGGAGGTGTCGCGGATCTCGATCATCGCGCCCTCTTCGATCGGCGCGTAGAAGCTAGGCCAGCCGCAGCCGGCGTCGAATTTGGTGCGGGCGTCGAACAGCGGCAGTTCGCAGCAGATGCAGTGATAGATGCCGTCACGCCGTTCGCTGTTGTACTTGCCGCTGAAGGGCCGCTCGGTCCCCTTCAGCCGACACACCTGGTACTGCTCGGGGTCGAGCATCTCGCGCCATTGTTCCAGTGTCTTGTCGATCTTTTGCATGAGTAAACCTCGGCAGGCTGAATTTCACCTCGCGCCGGCTTTTCCCTGGCGCGGGTGGCACGTATATTAGTTGGCTTGGTGTGCAAGGCCTCAAGTCTGGCACCCGCTTTCTGCCCTTTCAAACCTTTCGACCAAAGGGCGGCGCGTATTCTCAATCGGGATCCCATCATGCAGTTCAGCAAATCGAACAAGCTCGCCAATGTCTGCTACGACATTCGCGGCCCAGTGCTCAAGCACGCCAAACGCCTGGAAGAGGAAGGCCATCGCATCCTCAAGCTGAACATCGGCAACCCGGCGCCGTTTGGCTTCGAGGCGCCCGACGAGATTCTCCAGGATGTGATCCGCAACTTGCCGACCGCCCAGGGCTACAGCGACTCCAAGGGCTTGTTCAGCGCGCGCAAGGCGGTCATGCAGTATTGCCAGCAAAAAGAGATCGAAGGCGTCACCATCGAGGACATCTACCTCGGCAATGGTGTTTCCGAGCTGATCGTCATGTCGATGCAGGCGCTGCTCAACAACGGCGACGAAGTGCTGATTCCAGCCCCTGACTACCCGCTGTGGACCGCCGCCGTGAGCCTGGCCGGGGGCAAGCCGGTGCATTACCTGTGCGACGAGCAGGCCGACTGGTTCCCGGACCTGGCCGACATCAAGGCCAAGATCACCCCCAATACCAAGGCACTGGTGATCATCAATCCGAACAACCCTACCGGCGCCGTGTATTCCAAGGAACTGCTGCGGGGCATGTTGGAGCTGGCGCGTCAGCACAACCTGGTGGTGTTCTCCGATGAGATCTACGACAAGATCCTCTATGACGAAGCCGTGCACATCAGCACCGCCTCGCTGGCACCCGATCTGCTGTGCCTGACCTTCAATGGGCTGTCCAAGTCCTACCGAGTGGCAGGTTTCCGCTCCGGTTGGCTGATCATCTCCGGGCCCAAGCACCATGCCCAGAGCTACATCGAAGGCATAGACATGCTGGCCAACATGCGCCTGTGCGCCAACGTGCCGGCCCAGCACGCGATCCAGACCGCGCTGGGCGGCTACCAGAGCATCAATGACCTGGTGCTGCCACCCGGGCGCCTGCTCGAACAGCGCAACCGCACCTATGAATTGCTCAACGACATTCCAGGGGTCAGCTGCGTCAAGCCGATGGGCGCCTTGTACGCCTTCCCGCGGATCGACCCAAAGGTCTGCCCGATTCTCAACGACGAGAAATTCGCCCTCGACTTGCTGTTGTCGGAGAAACTGCTGATCGTCCAGGGCACAGCGTTCAACTGGCCGTGGCCGGACCACTTCCGCGTGGTCACCTTGCCACGGGTGGATGATCTCGAGGCGGCGATCGGGCGGATCGGGAATTTCCTGCGCACCTATTCGCAATAAGCATCGGCGCACTGGCGCCGGTCGACCTGCACGCCGGGGCTGTAAAATGGCCCCTGCGTTCGCACCGGATGATTCTTACATCCTGCAACGCTCTACCTCACAGCCCGCGTCGAATGCTCTGCCATAATGCGCCGTACACAGTTTGAAATAGTCGCCCGATTGAATCGGCGCGGCCGGCACCTTATATACCCCGCAGTACGCAACGACTTATCCGTCAGGAGAACGTAACAACCATGATGCGCATTCTGTTGTTTGTAGCCACCAACCTCGCGGTGGTGCTGGTTGCAAGCATTACCCTGAGCCTGTTCGGCTTCAACGGGTTCATGGCCGCCAATGGGGTTGACCTTAACCTCAGCAGCCTGCTGGTCTTCTGCGCGGTGTTCGGCTTCGCAGGTTCTCTGGTTTCGCTGTTCATCTCCAAGTGGATGGCGAAGATGAGCACCGGCACCCAGATCATCACCCAGCCGCGCACTCGCCACGAGCAGTGGCTGCTGCAGACGGTCGAAGAGCTGTCCCGCGAAGCCGGCATCAAAATGCCCGAGGTGGGTATCTTCCCCGCCTACGAGGCCAACGCCTTCGCCACCGGCTGGAACCGTAACGACGCCCTGGTCGCCGTGTCCCAGGGCCTGCTGGAGCGCTTCTCGCCCGATGAGGTGCGCGCAGTATTGGCCCACGAGATCGGCCATGTGGCCAACGGCGACATGGTCACCCTGGCGCTGGTGCAGGGCGTGGTCAACACCTTCGTGATGTTCTTCGCCCGCATCATCGGCAATTTCGTCGACAAGGTGATCTTCAAGAACGAAGAAGGCCAAGGTATCGCCTACTACGTGGCGACCATCGTCGCCGAGCTGATCCTGGGTATCCTTGCCAGCATGATCGTCATGTGGTTCTCGCGCCGCCGCGAGTATCGCGCCGACGAAGCCGGTGCGCGATTGGCCGGCACCCAGGCCATGATCGGCGCCCTGCAACGCCTGCGTGTCGAACAAGGCCTGCCGGTGCACATGCCGGATACCATGAAGGCCTTCGGCATCAACGGTGGCCTCAAGCAAGGCCTGGCCGGCCTGCTGATGAGCCACCCGCCACTGGAAGAACGTATCGAAGCGCTGCGCCGTCGCGGTTGATCCGCTGGCTATGGCAAGGGCGACTGCGGTCGCCCTTTTTTGTGCCTGCTTAGCGGCCTATCTGATAGACCCGCTCGAGCAAGCTCGCCACACCGGCCTGGACAAACTTGGGGCTGTGCTCGATCAGCTCGACCGCGTCCAACGCCTCCACCTGCCAGCCGGCAAAGCCTTGGCGAACTTCTTGCTCATTGACCGAGAACGGCGGCCCTGGCAGGCGTGACTGCGGGTACTCCAACGTCACCACGATGCCCTGGCACTGCTCCGGCAACACCGCGCAGAGCTGCCGCAGGTAGGCACTGCGCATCGGCGGCGGCAGGGCTATCAGGGCGGCACGGTCGTATAAACCCACGCAATCGCTGGTGTCTTGTGGCTGCAGGGCGAAGAAATCACCACACCAGATCTCAAGCCCGGCAGTGCGCCAGATCTCGAAGGCGCCTTGCTGGCGCACCTCAGCCTCAAGGCCGTGTTCGGTAAAGAAATCTGCCACTGCCTGCCGGGACAGCTCGACGCCGAGCACGTTATGCCCCTGCCCGGCCAACCAGGCCAGGTCGAGACTCTTGCCACACAATGGCACCAGCACTCGGCTTGCCGCCGGCAATTGCAGCTGCGGCCAATAGCGCTTCAGGTACGGGTTCACCTCGGCTTGATGAAAACCAATCTGCTGGTTGGCCCATCGCTGCTGCCAGAACGCTGGCTCCATGATCACTCCCAGTTATTCGATGATTTCAGGGCAAAAGTTGGTTTGGATTTCGATTGATGCTTGATCGAAGATGAACGCATCTTAACCTTCAGGAACCGATCATGCTGCCTAGTCTGTTCATCTCCCACGGCTCGCCCATGCTTGCCTTGCAACCCGGCGCCAGCGGGCCTGCCTTGAAAACCCTGGCCGCTACCCTGCCGCGACCCGCTGCAATCGTGGTGGTTTCAGCTCACTGGGAAAGCGATGAGCTGCAGGTATCGAGTGCCGCACAACCGCAAACCTGGCACGATTTCCGCGGCTTTCCACCGGCGCTGTATGCGGTCAATTACCCCGCCCCGGGCGCCCCGGCCCTGGCCAGCCGGATCGCCGACCTGCTGCAAGCTCGCCTGAACGCGCAACGCCCGTTCGACCACGGTACCTGGGTGCCCTTGTCGTTGATGTACCCCGACGCAGATATTCCGGTCGTTCAGGTCTCGTTACCCAGCCGTCTGGGGCCAGCCATGCAGTTGCAAGTCGGGCAAACATTGGCAGCGCTGCGAGCGCAAGGCGTGCTGCTGATCGGTTCTGGCAGCATCACCCACAACTTGGGCGAGCTGGACTGGCAGGCCGGGCCTGAGGTAATCGAGCCCTGGGCGCTGACGTTCCGGGACTGGGTGGTAGAGCGGTTGCAGGCAAATGACCAGGCGGCGCTGCTGGATTACCGCAAGCAGGCGCCGTTTGCAGCGCGCAATCATCCCAGCGATGAACATCTGCTGCCGCTGTTCTTTGCCCTCGGGGCTGGGGATAGGTTCGGGATTGTGCACCAGGGCTTTACCCTCGGGGCTCTGGGGATGGACATCTACCGGTTCGACTGAACATTACCGGTGGCGCTTGGCGCCCCCTCGCGAGCACAGGCAAAAAAAATCCCCAGCCTGGGCCGGGGACTTTTTTATCGCGTAGGGATCAATCTTCGCGATAACGGCGCAGCTTCAGTTGCTTGCCGGCAACGCGAGTATCCTTGAGCTTGGACAGCAGCTTCTCGAGGCCATCTTCAGGCAGCTCGATCAGGCTGAAGCTGTCGCGCACCTGGATGCGACCGATGGCATCACGGGCCAGGCCACCTTCGTTGAGGATCGCGCCCAGCAGGTTCTTGGCGGCGATGCCATCACGGGCGCCCAGGGCGGTACGGCAACGCACACGGCCTTCAGCCAGTGGCAGCGGCGCGCGGCGCTCGCGGTCGCCACGGTCACCACGGTCGCTGCGCTCACCACGCTCGGTACGCTCGCCACGCGGGGCGAAGCTAGGCACCAACGGCTGCTCACGCTCTACCGCAGCCAGGTCCAGCGCTTGGCCGTTGGTAGCCTTGCGCAGCAGGGCCGAGGCCAGTGCGCGTGCGCTGCAACCCAAGTCCGCAGTCAGGCGATCGAACAGTTCACCGTGGGTGGCTTCGGCTTCGGCGACCAATGGCGCGAGGCTGTTGGTCAGCTTCTTGATGCGCGCATCCAGCACCGCTTGGGCGTTCGGCAGACGGGCTTCGGCAACCTTCTGCCCAGTGACGCGCTCGATGACTTGCAGCATGCGACGCTCACGCGGAGTGACCAGCAGCAGCGCGCGGCCATCGCGGCCGGCACGGCCAGTACGGCCGATACGGTGCACGTAGGACTCTGGGTCGTACGGCATGTCGACGTTGAACACGTGGGTGATGCGCGGCACGTCCAGACCACGGGCAGCGACGTCGGTGGCGACGACGATGTCCAGGCGACCGTCCTTGAGCGAGTCGATGACGCGCTCACGCTGGTTCTGGGCGATGTCGCCGTTCAGCGCGGCCGCCTTGTAGCCCTTGGCTTCCAGTGCGGCGGCCAGGTCCAGCGTGGCTTGCTTGGTGCGCACGAAGGCGATCAGGGCGTCGAATTCCTCGACTTCCAGCAGACGCAGCACAGCTGGAATCTTCTGGTCGGCGTGGACCATCAGGTGTGCCTGGTCGATTGCGGTGACGGTCTGGGTCTTGCTCTGGATCTTGACGTGCTTGGGTTCGCGCAGGTGACGCTCGGCGATCGAACGGATCGACGACGGCAGGGTGGCGGAGAACAGCACGGTCTGACGGCTGGCCGGGATGGCATCGAAGATGACTTCGAGGTCGTCCATGAAGCCCAGCTTGAGCATTTCGTCGGCTTCGTCCAGCACCAGGTACTGCACGGTCGACAGGACTTTTTCGTCACGACGCAGGTGGTCGCACAGACGGCCAGGAGTGGCGACGACGATTTGCGCGCCGTTGCGAATGGCACGCAGCTGTGGGCCCATCGGGGCACCACCGTAGACGGCCACGACATTAACGCCCGGCATCTGCTTGGCGTAAGTTTCGAAAGCGGTAGCGACTTGCAGCGCCAACTCACGGGTTGGCGCCAGGATCAGGGCTTGCGGTTCGCGCTTGCTCACATCGATCTTGTTGAGGATCGGCAGGGCGAAGGCAGCGGTCTTGCCGGTGCCAGTCTGCGCCTGGCCGATCATGTCGTGACCGGCGAGGATGATCGGGATCGATTGTTGCTGAATGGCGGACGGCTCTTCGTAGCCGGTCGCCAGAACGGCAGCAACAATGTTCGGATTAAGATCGAGAGCGGCGAAGCCGCCGGTTTCCTGGGTCATGGGTCTGCCTCTATGTGCATCCGCAAAGACCCATGCTCCAAAGCTGCACATGCCTTGAAAGACCGGAACGGTCACCCAGGCAGCTTTGGCGGCGGGGATTTGCGAAAACGATTGAAAAAGAAAACGTGGGAAAGGTCCGCCTAGCGGACGTGCAGCCGAAGCTGGACTCGGGGGATTTGCACCACCTGATTTTTGAGGTCCGCTAAAAGACCGGCGCGTACTATACCCGAATTAATGCAGGGGCGTGAGGAAATTTTTCTGTCCAGGCGGCCAGCATCAAGCCATCTCGCGCTTGTAGCTGAATCGGTTTACCTGCCCACCATGAAGCGACCCTCAGCGCTCAGGCTTTCAGGTGGCGGGACGTATCTCGCGGATCAGCCCTTCCAGGCTATAGCCCAGACGCGGCGCCAGCGCCTGGGCCCGCGCGCGCAGGCCCTCGAGGTCGAGCTGCTGCTCGAGGTCCGCAGGTACGAGCAGGATCACATTGCCCTCCTTCACCGGCAGCTCCCAGTAATGGCGGTGATACAGCCCACGCAACAGCGCCGCCCCGAGCGGCTTGCCGTCATCGTTCGCCCACTGGTTGATCACCAGCCAGCCACCGGGGTTGAGCTGGCGCTGGCAGCCCTGCAGGAAATTCCACGCCAGGTGCCCTACCCCCGGACCATGGTCGGTGTACAGGTCGACGAACAGCAGGTCGGCGGGTTCGGCCGTCGGCAGCAACTCGAGGGCATCACCGATGCGCACGTACAGGCGCGGATCGTCGTCCAGGCCCATATAGTCCATGGCCAGGCGCGGCACATCGGCGCGCAACTCGATGGCTTCAATGTCTTCGAGTGGCAGGAATTTCATGCACGCCTGGGTCAGCGTGCCCGCGCCCAATCCTAGAAACAGCGCGCTCTCTGGTTGCGCATGGCACAGGGCACCGACCAGCATGGCGCGGGTGTAGTCATATTCCAGCCAACTGGGGTCGGCGGTGAACACGCAGCTTTGCTCGATGGCATCGCCGAATTCAAGGAAGCGGTAATCCTCGACCTCATACACGCTGATGACGCCAAAGGCGTCCTCGACCCGGGCCAACAGCTTCTCTTCCCGCTGCGTCGTCATCGACCTGCATCCACTTGGGCAAAACGCGCATTGTCCGCCAACACCTCGGATGCAACAAGCGCGGCGGCAGCTGATACCATGACCATCAGCCTAAACCTACATTACCGAGCCTGTGATGAACCGACCGTGGAGCCCTGACAGCTGGCGTGCCCTGCCGATCCAGCAGCAACCGACCTACCCTGACGCTGCGCACCTGCGCAAGGTCGAGCAGACCTTGGCGAGCTATCCGCCGCTGGTGTTCGCGGGCGAGGCGCGCGAGCTGCGCCGACAGTTCGCCGAGGTCACCGAGGGCCGGGCATTTCTGCTGCAGGGCGGCGACTGTGCCGAGAGCTTTGCCGAATTTTCGGCAGCGAAAATCCGCGACACCTTCAAGGTGCTGTTGCAGATGGCGATTGTCATGACCTTCGCCGCTGGCTGTCCGGTGGTGAAGGTCGGGCGCATGGCGGGGCAATTCGCCAAGCCGCGCTCATCCGGTAACGAGACCCTGGGTAATGTCACGTTGCCGGCCTACCGCGGCGACATCGTCAATGGCATCGGTTTCGATGAAAAGAGCCGGGTGCCGGACCCTGAGCGTCTGCTGCAGGCTTACCACCAGGCCACGGCCAGTCTGAACCTGCTGCGTGCCTTCGCCCAGGGTGGTTTCGCCGACCTGCATCAGGTGCACAAATGGAACCTGGACTTCATCGCCAACTCGGCGCTGGCCGACAAGTACCACCAGTTGGCCAATCGCATCGACGAAACCCTGGCATTCATGCGCGCCTGTGGCCTGGACAGTGCGCCGCAATTGCGCGAAACCAGTTTCTTCACCGCCCATGAGGCACTGTTGCTGAATTACGAAGAGGCGTTCGTGCGTCAGGACAGCCTGACTGGCGATTACTACGACTGTTCAGCGCACATGCTGTGGATTGGCGACCGCACGCGCCAGCTCGAGGGCGCGCATGTGGAGTTTCTGCGCGGGGTGCACAATCCGATCGGTGTCAAAGTGGGGCCGAGCATGAATCCGGAGGAGTTGATCCGGCTGATCGACACGCTCAATCCAGCGAACGATCCGGGGCGGCTGAATCTGATCGTGCGGATGGGGGCGGGTAAGGTTGGCGCGCATCTGCCGGGGTTGATCCGCACGGTCGAGCGCGAGGGGCGCAAGGTGCTGTGGAGTTCCGATCCGATGCACGGCAATACGATCAAGGCGAGCAGCGGGTACAAGACGCGGGACTTTGCGCAGATTCTCGATGAGGTGAAGCAGTTCTTCCAAGTGCATCAGGCTGAGGGCAGCCATGCGGGGGGGATTCATATCGAGATGACCGGGCAGAATGTGACGGAATGTATTGGCGGGGCGCGGCCGATTACTGAAGATGGGTTGTCGGACCGGTACCATACTCACTGCGATCCGCGGATGAACGCCGATCAATCGCTTGAGTTGGCGTTTTTGATTGCCGAGACATTGAAGCAAGTTCGGCGATAAGTGGTTGGCTTCCAATAGACAGGGATAAATCTTCATAAGCCCTATCTTTGCCATTG